>DATFCZ010000093.1:0-3850 GCA_035252605.1 Steroidobacteraceae bacterium | reverse complement strand
CGGCTGCGGGCGGCGCAGACGAGGTCGCCCGGGACGCAGCGGATGGAGTGGATGAGGAAGGAGCGGCTTGGGTCATCGCGCCGGACGTGGCCTGAGCCGGTGCCGCTTCGGGCGGCGCCGCCTGAGCGACCGCGCCCGAGGGCTGCGCAAGGAGCGTGAAGGCGAGCACGGCCGGGATACTCATCAGCAGGGCGCTTCGGACTCTCATGCCGCCCAGTCTACCCTAGACATCGGCAAAGCCGGCCTGCGGCTGCTTTTCGCCCGATCACTCCGACACGCCTCAGGGCGCGACCGCTTGCTAACGCGAGCGCGCCGTCAGGCGCTTCATCAGGCTCGCCCCGAAATCGAAGCGCGACTCCTCGCTCGGCATGGCGCGCGTGATGCGCAGCCGCAGCGGTCCTTCCAGACGATACTCGCGCGAGCCCTGCTGGATGAGGCGTACCAGCGTTGCGGGATCGATGGAGTTGCGCTCCTCGAAGGTCACCGAGCCGCCCTGGGGTCCAAGATCGAGTCGGCGGATGCCGATCGTCCGGGCGGTGAGCTTGAGTTTCGCGATGCGAATGAGATTCTGTGCGGGCGCGGGCAGGGCACCGAACCGATCGTGAATCTCGGCCGTGAGATCATCGAGCGACTCGCTGCTTTCCGCGGCGGCAATGCGCTTGTAGAGCCCGAGACGCACGTGCACGTCGGCAATGAACGCCTCCGGCAGGAACGCCGGCAGGCGCAGCTCGACCTCCGTCGCGGCGGCGAGCGGCTTGTCGAGCGCGGGCTCGCGCCCCTCCTTCAGCGCCTTGACCGCCTGTTCGAGCAGATCGAGATACATGGCGAGCCCGATTTCGATCATCTGACCGCTCTGCTGCTCGCCGAGGAGCTCGCCGGCGCCGCGGATCTCGAGATCGTGGGTGGCGAGCACGAAACCCGCGCCGAGCTCCTCCATCGACTCGATCGCCTCGAGCCGTTTGGCCGCATCGCCGGTGAGCGCCTTGCGCGGCGGGGCAATGAGGTAGGCGTAAGCACGGTGGTGCGAGCGGCCGACCCGACCGCGCAGCTGGTGAAGCTGCGCGAGCCCCATGTGATCGGCGCGGTTGATGACGATGGTGTTGGCAGTAGGAACGTCGATGCCGCTTTCGATGATGGTCGTGCAGAGCAGCAGGTCGAAGCGGCGGTGATAGAAGTCGACCATGAGCTGCTCGAGATCACGCTCGCGCATCTGTCCGTGGCCGACGCGCACGCTGGCCTCCGGCACGAGACGCTGCACCTCCGCGGCCATCTTGTCGATGGTGCGGATCTCGTTGTGCACGAAGTAGATCTGGCCGCCGCGGCGCAGCTCGCGCAGCACCGCCTCGCGCACCGTCGGGCCATGCCACTCGATGACGAAGGTCTTGATGGCGAGTCGCTCCGCGGGCGGTGTCGTGATGAGCGACAGGTCGCGCAGGCCGCCGAGCGCCATGTTGAGCGTGCGCGGGATCGGCGTCGCGGTCAGGGTCAGCACGTGCACGTTCGCGCGCAGCGCCTGCAGTCTTTCCTTGTCGCGCACGCCGAAGCGGTGCTCCTCGTCCACGATGAGCAGTCCCAGATCCCTGAACCGCGCGTGCGCGTGCAGCAGCCGGTGGGTCGCGATCACGATATCGACGGCACCGCGCTCGATCCCTTCGATGGTCGCCTGGGTCTCCTTCGCATTGCCGAACCGCGACAAGCCTTCGATGCGCACCGGCCAGTCCGCGAAGCGGTCGCGGAAGTTGGCGAGATGCTGCTGAACCAACAGCGTGGTGGGCGCGAGCACCGCGACCTGCTTGCCCGCCTGGGTCGCCACGAAGGCCGCGCGCATGGCCACTTCCGTCTTGCCGAAGCCGACATCACCGCACACGATCCGGTCCATGGGGCGCTCGCTCGAAAGATCCGCGAGCACCTTGCGGATGGCCTCGGCCTGATCCTCGGTCTCCTCGAACGGGAACGCATCCGCGAAGCTCTGGTACTCGCTCTCATTCAGCGTGAGCTTCAGCCCCTTCTGCGCCTTGCGGCGCGCGTACAGATCCAGGAGCTCGGCGGCGACGTCGCGGATCTGGTCGGCTGCGCGCTTGCGCGCCTTCGCCCATTGATCCGTGCCGAGCTTGTGCAGCGGCGCGCTTTCGGGCGCGGCGCCCGTGTAGCGCGTCACCAGGTGAAGCGCCTGCACCGGAACGTACACGCGGTCGCCGTCGAGGTACTCGAGCACGAGAAATTCCCCGGGCTGTCCCGCGACCTCCATCGACTGCAGGCCCACGTAGCGGCCGACCCCGTACTCCTCGTGCACCACGGGAGCCCCGGGGTTGAGGTCCTGCAGGTCGCGAAGGATGGCTTCGGGGTCCACCGCGGCGCGCTTGCGTCGGCGCTCCTGGCGCGCCCGGGCACCGAAGAGCTGCGCTTCGGAGATGACCGCGATGCGCGGCTGCTCGAGCGTCAGGCCCTCGAGGTCCGCCGCCACGGTGAGCGCGAGTGCCGCGGAGCCGCCGGAGAACGCCTCCCATCCCGGCACCGTCGCGACGCTGTGTCCGTGACCGCGCAGCAGATCACCCAGCACCTCGCGCCGTCCCGGGGAGTCGGCGGCAATCAGCACGCGGCCGTCGAACTGCGCGAGAAATCCGTCCAGGGCCCCGAGGGGCTCCTCGGCGCGCGCATCGACGCGCAGCTCGCGCGGCACGAGCGTCGGAAAATTGCGTACATCCTCGGCCGCGCCGAGGGTGGTGTCGGCCTTGAAGGTTTCGAGCGTGATGGAGGCGAAGCCCTCGAGCTTCACCTCGAGCTCTCCCGGCTCGAGGAAAAGCTCCGCGGGGGCGAGCACCGGTCGCTCGATATCGTGCCGGCGGTCCTCATAGCGAGAGGTAATCCCGCTCCAGGCTCTGGCGAGCGCGGCGGGCAGGGCGGCATCGCGCACCACGACCGCGTTGGCTGGCAGATAATCGAGCAGCGTCGCTGTCTGCTCGAAGAAAAGCGGCAGGTAGAATTCGATGCCCGCGGGAGCCAGGCCCTCGCTCACCCCGCGATAGATCGTGGTTCGATTCGGATCACCCTCGAAGCGCGTACGGAAGCGGCGTCTGAATTCTCTCACCGACTCCGGATCGAGCGGCATCTCGCGCGCCGGCAGCAGCCGCACGCTCTCGAGCGCATCGAGCGAGCGCTGCGTCTCCGGATCGAAGCGGCGGATCACCTCGATTTCCTCATCGAACAGATCGATGCGCAGCGGCGCCGCCGCCCCCATCGGAAAGACATCGAGGAGCGAGCCGCGCACCGCGAATTCTCCGGGGCTCCTGACCTGGCTGACAGCCGCGTAGCCCGCATCCGTCAGGCGCTGACGGAACGGCTCAAGGGCAAGTGCCTGACCGCGCGCGAGCTCGAAGGCGCGGCTCTGCACGTACTGCCTCGGCGGCAGGCGTTGCATGAGCGTGTCCGCCGCGACGATGAGGCAGCCGTGTCGGGTCTGGGGCAGCTCGAACAGGGTCCGCAGCCGCTCGGAGATGATGTCCGGATGGGGCGAGAAGAGGTCGTACGGCAGCACTTCCCAGTCAGGAAGAGCGAGCAGCGTCAAACGCTCGCCGGCGAAGAAGCGCAGCTCCGCCGCCAGCCGGTCGAGCTCGCGCGCCGCAGCGGCTACGACGACATACAGCCGTTGGTCCGAGTGCGTGGCTTCCGCCAGCGCGAGAGCCGGGGCGCTGCCATGAAGCTGCTGCCAGCGCAGATGTCGCCGGGCGGCGCTCGGAACGGGCGGATTCAGGACTCTCAAATCGCGACGGGCACTTCCGTGACGTGCAACCGCTCCGCGACCGGAACGCAGAAGATATCGATCGAGCCGGAACGGCCACGCACCTGTAGA
>DATFCZ010000092.1:0-77953 GCA_035252605.1 Steroidobacteraceae bacterium | reverse complement strand
CTCGGCCGCGCGCCAGAGCGCCTGCGCCGCCAGGTTGGCATCTTCGAGCGCTCGCGCGCCGTCCGCGCGGCTCGCCGCCGTCTGCGTCGGGTGGTAGCCGAGCTCGCGAGCCCGCGTGAGCCAGTGCTGCGCGTCCCTGCCATCGGCGGGCGCCATCTGCCGCAGCAGCACAGAGAGGCTGAACGCCGCACGCGCGTTGCCTTGCGTGGCAGCTTTCTCGAGCCACTCTCGCGCGAGAGCGGAGTTTGCCGGCCCGTCGAGTCCCTCCAGGTAGAAGACGCCCAGCAGGTACTCGGCCTCGGGATCACCCTCGCGGGCGGCGCGCTCGAGCGCCGCGGCCGCGGCATCGAAATCATGCAGACTGATCTCAGCCTTGATGGCTGCGAGCGATACGGACGGCGCGGCGCTTGCGGCTCGCTCCATCGCGCAGGCGAGAAGTAGCGCCGTTACACCGGCCAGCATCCCGCGCAGTGCGCCGCTAGGTCGTCCCATACTTGGTCTCCACCTGGATGCCGATGCGCCGCAGGAAATCCGAAGGCAACACGCCACCGGCGTTGACGATCACCGCGTCGTTGTGCAGCTCGAACGCTTTGCCATCCTGTTCCACGACCACGGAGCCTGCTTCGATCCGCTTTACTTTGGAGCGTAGCAACACCCGCAACCCTCCCGTCCGCTCGGCCGCCTGCACCCGCTGCCGGTTCGCCGGCTTGGCGCGATCGAACCCTTCGCCGCGATGGGAGATCGCCACGCTGGAGCTGCCCGCCTCCGTCAGGCTCGCGGCCGCCTCGAGCGCGCTGTCGCCGCCACCGACCACCAACACATGGCGGCTGGCGTACTGCTCCGGATCGATGAGGCGATACACCACCTTCGGTAATCCTTCACCCGGAACCTCGAGCTTGCGTGGGCTTCCGCGCCGTCCGATCGCGAGCAGGACACTTCGGGTCGCGTATTCGCCGCGCGGCGTCCTCACGATAAAGCCTTGTGCGCTGCGCGCGATGTCCTCGACGCGCTCGCCGTAGCGGATCTCGAGTCCGGTCCTGCGCTCGACCTCCCGCCAGAACTCGAGCAATGCCTCCTTGCTCGTCTGCTTCAGATTGACCTTGCCGATGAGCGGCACGGTGGCGGGCGCCGTCATCACCATCTTGCCGCGCGGGTACTGGAACACACAGCCGCCGAGCGATTCCTGCTCGAGAGTGATGAAGCGCATCCGTTTGGACATGGCGGTGAGCGAGGCGGCGAAACCGGCAGGTCCTGCGCCGACGATCACCAGGTCGAGCTTCTCGGCACCGCGCGTCCGGGTCTCGTGAATCGCCTCCACGGCCTGGCGCCCCTGCTCGAGCGCGTTACGGATGAGTCCCATTCCGCCGAGCTCGCCCGCGACGAAGATCCCCGGCACGTTGGTCTCAAAGCGCGGGGACAGCAGAGGAATCTCGACGCCGCGCCGCTCGGTGCCGAACACCAGAGTGATCGCATCCACCGGGCAGGCGGCGCGGCAGGCGCCGTGGCCGATACAGTCGGCGGGACTCACGAGCTCGGCGCGTCCGCCGATGATGCCGAGCACGTGATGCTCGGGCTGCTCCGGACATACTTTCACGCAGGTGCCGCAACCGATGCATCGCGCCGGATCCACCACCGGATGCAACGACGGCGGCTCCTTGAGACCTGACGACTGTGCCAGCTCGTGCGCCTCGGCGCTGCGCGCTTCGAGCCGTGATCGCCGTCGCAGATAGACGACAAAGAGCAACGCGGCCGGCAGGCCGTAGATGAGACTGGTGAGTGGATCCAACACAACTTCAGACTAACGCCGTGATCTCCATCCCATGAATGGGTGATTACCCTACTTGTGTTCGTTGTGCGATCCGCGCACCCTGACATGGTTCCTGAGTGGTGAGGTTATGCGTGTTGGGTGTTGCCAACGGGAGACTTCTGTCGGCCGATGGCGACACGCGATGCGTGCCGCCGTGGACGCGCGGCGGATCAGTGTGAGGCCAAGCGCAATTCCATGAGCGCGCCATCGTGGTTCATCGCCGGTCTGCTCGCCGGAGCGGCCGCCATGCTGGGCGGCATGCTTCTCTGGCGTCTCTCGCGCGAGACGACGCTGCGCAGCCGCAAGGTCCTGCTCGCCGGGGGCCTCACCGCCGTCGCCATCGCGGCGATGGCTTCCGGCCTGTCGCTCGCGATCAGCTCCGGCCCGGGACCGGCTGTCGCCTCCGACGACCTCGCCGCGGCCGGCTCGCAGCCCGCGCCAACGCCGGCACCTTCCGCGACATCGGCACCGGCGGCAATGGCATCGACCTCATCGATGCCCCCCGCCTCCGTGATGGCGCAGATTCTGTCAACTCCGGGAAGCGCGCGTCCCGGCATGGCGCAACCCATGGATCAGGCGGCGGCCGATCTTGCCGCGCGACTCGAGCGCAAGGGAGGGACGGCGGCGGATTGGAATTTGCTCGCCCAAGCGTACGACTTCCTCGGTCGGCCCGCGGATGCGCAGCGCGCCCGCGCGCGCGCCGCGAAGGCCGGCGCCGCTCCAGCGGCTCGCTGAGAGCGTCATGAGCACGCCCGCCAGGGAGCTCGAGGGAGCGCAGGGCGCCTCGCCGCTGCCGCCGGGGACGCGGGCGCTGGATGCCAAGGTGGCGCCAGATGCGAAGCCGGCCGCAGCGCAAAGGTCGGCGCTCGGCAAGGAGCGAGCAGGCGACAATCGGCCAGAGGCTCGCGAGTCCGCCCCGCCGCGGCGCCGGCGAGTGAGCGCGGGAGGGCTGGGCTTTCTCGCTGCCGCGGCGCTCCTCATCTTCGGCTTCACCTTTCCGATCGGGCGCTATATCACGCCCAACCGCGGCCTGGGTTACGCGCTCGGCATCGTGGGCGGGTCGATGATGCTGCTCCTCTTTCTCTACTCGGCGCGCAAGCGATTCCGCTGGCTCGGCTTTCTCGGCACGACCTCGCGCTGGTTTCGCTTTCACATGGCGCTCGGCATCCTGGGTCCGATCTGCATCCTCTACCACGCCGACTTCGGCCTCGGTGCCACCAACAGCAACGTCGCCCTCTTCAGCATGCTCACGGTCGCTGGCAGCGGTCTGATCGGGCGCTACATCTATGCGCACATCCACCGCGGCGTTTACGGACAGCGGCTCACGCTGACGGAGCTGCGCGAGCGCGCCGCGGGCCTGCGGGAGCTCTCCGGCACGGTCGGTTTCCTGCCGGAGCTGGTCGGACGTCTGGATGAGGTCGAGCAGCGTCTTCTTACCGTGGGCTCGAGTCTGCGGGCGCTCGCGGTGCTGAAACTGCCGCTCATCGCCATCCTGTCGATCACGGCCAGCTGGCGGACCCATCACTACATCCGTCGGCAGTTGCGGCTCGCGGCGCGCGCCTCCCCGACCGTCGCCGCCGAGCGCAGGCGCCTCGGTCGCGCCGCCTGCGCGTACGTCGACCGGCGGATCGGTGCCACCCGGCGCCTCGCGGGCTTTCAGGCGTACGAGCGGCTCTTTTCGCTCTGGCATGCGCTGCATCTGCCACTCATCTTCCTGTTGATTGCCGCCGCAATCGTGCACGTCATCGCAGTCAACATGTTCTGAGCCATAAGCGAACTGCATGGGCAGCCGGCGATGTCATCCCCTCACGCTCCTACTGCTCCTCGTCCTGGCATTGCACGTGGGCCGTGTTGAAGCCGTCAACCCCGAGACGCTGCTCATGCCAGGCAAGCTGACCCAAGCGCACCGCAAGTTCGAGGAGCATTGCTCCCTCTGTCACGATGTCCGTGACCGAAGCCGTCAGACCGCCCTGTGCCTGGACTGCCACAAGGAGATCGCAGCGGACATCCGCAATCGCCACGGGCTGCACGGGCACACGCCGGCGATCGTGACTTCCCGGTGCAGCGCCTGCCATGTGGATCACCTGGGGCGCGACGCCGATATTGCGGAGCTCGACCGGGCGCGTTTCGACCACGATCTCACCGATTTCCCGCTGCGCGGCGCGCACGCTGCGCTCGCCTGCGCCGGCTGTCACGCGCCGGGCAAGCACTATCGGGACGCTCCGCGCGAGTGCGCGGGCTGTCACGCCCGCGACGATCCGCACGGCGGCAGGCTGGGGCACGAGTGCGCGACCTGCCACGGCACGGATTCCTGGTGGCACGCGCATTACGATCACGACAAGAGCGGATTTCCGCTCCGCGGAGCGCACGCTGCGCTCGCCTGCGCCCAATGTCACATCGCCAATCGCTACAAGGGCACGCCCAAGGACTGCGTGTCCTGCCATGCGACCGACGACGTTCATCACGGTAATCGCGGCACGAACTGCGGCTCGTGTCATTCGGTGAGCGGCTGGAAGACCTCGAAGTTCGATCACCTGAAGTCGACCGGATTCGCGCTCCTGGGCGAGCACGCGCGCCTCGACTGTCAGGACTGTCATCGTTCGGGAAATCTCAAGGCGAAGCTGCCGACAACCTGCATCGGCTGCCATCGCGGGCAAGACCCTCATGCGGGCCGGCTGGGCGGTGATTGCGGCCGCTGCCACGACAACACCGAGTGGAAGTCCCCGAAGTTCGATCACGCCCGCGACGGTCGCTGGGCGCTGACCGGCGCCCACGCCAAGCTCGGATGCTTCGACTGTCACACCGCCTCGGTTGCGACCCAGAAGCTCGAGACCCGGTGTGTGAGCTGCCACCGGGTCGATGACGTGCACCGTGGCAAGCTCGGCGAGGACTGCGCTGCCTGCCACAGCACCTCGAGCTGGCGCACCGACTTGCGCTTCGATCATGGCCGCACGGGCTTTCCGCTGGCAGGTCTTCATGTGGCCGTGCCCTGCGAGCAATGCCACCTCACTCGCGAGTTTCGCGACGCGCCGCGGCGCTGCGGCGACTGCCACGCGGCGGACGACGTCCACAAGGGCGCCTTCGGGCACGACTGTGCACGCTGTCATTCACCCGTGGGGTGGGCCGTGTGGCAGTTCGATCACGCGAAGGCGACGCACTTCCCGCTGACCGGCGCTCACGCCACCATCGCCTGCGCGGCCTGCCACCGGCGCCCTCCGGATCAGCAGAAGCTGCGCACCGATTGCGTCGGCTGTCACGCGCAGGATGACGTTCACACCGGGCGGTTTGGATCCAACTGCGCCCGCTGCCACAACACACGGACGTTCAAGGACGCCGAGGCCAGATAACTCATGCGCACGTTGCTCGCCTGCGCCGCGGTGCTCCTTGGCCTCCTGGGACTCGTCCAACCGGTCAACGCCGCCCAGCAGCGCTCGCATTTCGATCACCTGACGACCGGATTCGAGCTCCTGGGCCGGCACCGGGAGCTGCCCTGCGAGGCGTGTCACGTGAATGCGGTGTTCAAGGGCACGCCGCGCGACTGCGTGTCCTGTCACGGAGCCGGCACCGCGGTGCGGGCCACGGCCAAGCCCACGAACCACATCATGACGACGGACCGCTGCGATGCCTGCCACACGCCGGCCGCGTGGCTGCCCGCGGTCAATTTCGATCACACCCAGACACTGGGGAGCTGCTCGAGCTGTCACAACAACGTGCAGGCGCAAGGCATGGGCGCGCAGCACATTGCGACCACGCAGCAATGCAACGCCTGCCACACCCCGCTCGGCTGGGCCGGTGCGCTATTCGATCATGCCGGGATCACGAGCGGCTGCGCAAAGTGCCACGACGGCGCGACCGCGACCGGCCTGCCGGCGAACCACATCCCCACGAACGGCGCGCCCTGCGAGGACTGCCACCTGCCGACGGAGTTTACGACCTTCCTCGGCGCCGTGATGGATCACCCCGTCGTTGCCTCGATCCCGTGCTCGACCTGCCACGAGGCGGGCAGGAGCTTCGCCGGGACACCTCCGGTGATGACGCGCCCGCCGCCGCCGCACCCGGCGAGCGGCGAGTGCTCGAGCTGCCATACGACGGCGAACTGGAACGCCACGGACCTGCCGCCCAACCACATTCCGATTCCGGCGGCGGATGGCAACAAGTGCTCCCTCTGTCACAGCGACGAGAGCAATTTCGCTCTCTACGCCATGAACCACCTCAACATCACGGGCAACTGCGCCGAGTGCCACGGGCCGGGACTTGCGTTCGCCAACATGGCGCCGCCCACCTTGAAGGAGCCGCCGACCAATCACATCCCGATCCCCGCGAACACTGCCTGCGAGGACTGTCACTCGGCGTCGCAGTTCACGAGCTTCGACGGCTCGACCATGGATCACGCCGTGGTCGCCGCGACGCCGTGCTCGACCTGTCACGAGGCCGGCAGGAGCTTCGCCGGCACTCCGGTGGTGCAGACGCGTCCGGCGGCGCCGCACCCCGCCACCGGCGAGTGCTCGAGCTGTCATACGACCGCCAACTGGAATCCGACGGACCTGCCGGCCAACCACATTCCGATTCCGGCGGCCGATGGCGCCAATTGCGGGCTCTGTCACAGCAACGAGAGCGACTTCTCCGTCTACGTGATGAGCCACGTGAACATCACGGGCAACTGCGCGCAGTGTCACCGCCCGGGGCTCGCGTTCGCGAACATGGCGCCGCCCACCTTGAAGGAGCCGCCGACCAATCACATCCCGATCCCCGCGAACACCCCCTGCGAGGACTGTCATTCGGCGTCGCAGTTCACGAATTTCGACGGCTCGACCATGGATCACGCCGTGGTCGCCGCGACGCCATGCTCGACCTGTCACGAGGCCGGCAAGAGCTTCGCCGGCACTCCGGTGGTGCAGACGCGTCCGGCGGCGCCGCACCCCGCTACCGGGGAATGCTCCAACTGCCACTCGACCGCGAACTGGAACGCGAGCACCTTGCCGGCCAATCACATTCCATTGCCGACGGCGGATAACGGCAACTGCGCGCTCTGCCATACGAACCCGAGCGATTACTCCGTGTACACGATGAACCACGTGAACATCGCAGGTAACTGCGCGCAGTGCCACGGACCGGGGCTCGCGTTCGCGAACATGGCGCCACCGACACTTCAGGAGCCTCCGGCGAATCACATTCCTTATAACGGCGCTCCCTGCGAGGACTGCCACTCGCCGACCCAGTTCACAACCTTCAACGGCGCGACGATGGATCACGCCGTCGTGACCTCGATCGCGTGCACCACCTGTCACGAGGCGGGCAAGAGTTTCGCGGGCACGCCGGTGGTGACAACGCGCCCGCCGCCGCCTCATCCGGCCACCGGCGAGTGCTCCAACTGCCATACGACCTCGAACTGGGACTCGGGCAACAAGCGGCAACTGCGGCCGCCTTCGCCGCCTTCCGCGAGGGGCCCGAACTCACCCGCGGCGGGTGCGCGCACCGCGACCGGGCCGCTTCCGGCTCGAGCCTCCGCGCCGAAATCGGCGCTCGGAGCGAGTCTGGCCATGCTGCAAGGGAGCGCCGCCGCGGTCATCCCGTCCGTTCCGACCTCTCGGCTCGTCGATCACAGCCAGCTCACGGGCGCCTGCACCACCTGCCACGACGGGCGTATCGCCATCGGCGCGCCGAGCGGACATCTCGGCTTCTCGACCCGCTGCGACAGTTGCCACACGACCAACGCCTGGCTGCCCGCGCGCGTCGATCACCTGGCGATGGCATCTCGCAGCTGCAGGAGCTGTCACAACGGTGTGCGCGCGATGGGCATGCCCGGCAATCACGTGCCGACGATCCAACCCTGCAGCGCCTGCCACGGTACGCTCGCGTGGCAGCCGGTCCGGGTCAACCACTCGGGCATCGTCAATGGCTGCGCGAAGTGTCACAACAACGTGGCCGCTGTGGGCCTGACTATCACCCACTTCAGGACTCAGCTCGATTGCAGCGCGTGTCACCGGTATCCGGACTGGGGCATCATCATCTTTCGACATGCCTCCGCCGGCACTCCGGCTGCGCGCACTCGCGGCCTCGCTTGCACCACGTGTCACACCACCAACACGGAGCAGGTCACCTCCCCCAATCCCGGGAACGCAAAGCCGGCTGGCGCGCCAAGGCTGCCGGGCATCTTGACGGGCCCGCCCGCGCCGACTCGGCACCCGGCCGGCAATGCGCCGTTCTGACGCCTGGCGCCGGGTGGCGGCGCTGGCGATCGTCTCGTGGGGCGCTCTCATGGGCCGCCCGGCGCTCGCGCAGCTCTCGGCTCAGCCGAGCGGGCGCCTCGTCGATGTGGTGGAGGTCGACCAGCACGAGAGCCAGGTCGACATCACCGTGAGCTTCAATTGCTCGATGCGCTACCTGACGCACCTGCCTGCGAGCCGCGGACGACAAATCATCGTGACTCTGCAGCCGCTCGCCGACTGCGGACTTGGGCCCTTATCGCGCATCTTGGCGGAGGTCCCGCCGATTTCCGGCGCCAGGCACGTCCTTGCCTCCGTGCGCCTGGATTCCAACGCTCCGGGTCTGGTGACTCTGATGGTCGAGCTGGCGGCCGAGGAGCAGTTCGTGCTCGGCCAGGGCGTCGACCCTCATGGGCTGCGGATCCAGCTCATTCGGCCGGAGCGCGCGGGTGCGCGGGTCATGGTCGGAGGTCCGACCGACGAGGTCAGCTATTTCGAAGTGAACCTCGATTCGCAACTCGAGCCCATACCTGCGGCCACGGTGGCCTCTGCCAAAGCGCAGCTCCAAGCGCCGGTGTTCGTGTCCGAGACGCTGGTCGAGGGCCGCAAGTGGTACCGGCTGCGGGCAGGTCCCTTCGAGCGGCGAGCGGACGCGGAGCAACTCTTGAATCGGGCGGTCGCGACTTATCCGCGAGCGTGGCTCGCCGTCGGTCATGAACCCGCGACCGCGGGCGAGGTGGCCAGCGCTGCGCCGCCCGCGGCTGGCTCCACCCTCCCTCCGGTGGAGCAGGCGGGCACGGACCCGCCGCTCGATCCCGGCACTCTGAGCCAATTGCTGGCGCAGGCCTCCGTGGCGCTTCGCGCTCGGGACTACCCCACCGCGATTCGCATCCTGACACGGCTGCAGCGGCAGCCGGAGTTCCGGGGACGCGCACAGGCGCAGGAGATGCTCGGTCTGGCGCGCGAGCGCGCCGGCCAGCTCGCCCAGGCGCAGGCGGAATATGAGGAGTATCTGCGCCGCTACCCGGAGGGCGAGGCGGCCGGGCGGGTCGCGACGCGGCTGCGTATCCTTCGCGCCGCCACGCTCCCCGGCGCCGGCGTGCTCGGGGCTATCGAGGCGCAGCGCAAGTGGCAGGTGTCGGGCGATGTCGGGCAGCAGTTTCGCTACGACAGCAGCCGCACCTCGACCAGCGCGCAGCCCGGTGTCACAACGCCCACCACCCCGACGCCCACGCAAACCGAGAATACGGACGGGCTATATACTGACGTCGACTTCTTTGCCCGACGTCACGGGGACACTTCCGACTGGATCACTCGCTTGAGCGCCGGCTACGACCGCACTTTCGGCAGCTCCGCCTTCAGTAGCGGCGGTCTTGGCAACAGTCCCATCGTCAGTTTGGCATCGGTCGAGTGGAGCGACCGCGCTCACGGACTACTCGCGCAGCTCGGGCGCCAGGTGCGCAACGATGACGGCATTCTCGGCACCTTCGATGGCCTTTTTGCCTCCTATCACTGGCGACCGTCGTGGACGATCGATGTGGCGGCGGGCTACCCGGTCGACCTCCTCAGCGCCTCTCCGCAAACGCGCCGCCGCTTCGAGTCGCTGGCTCTCGATCTGACGCCGCCCGGGGCGCACTGGGACGGGAGTCTGTTCGCGACCGTGCAGACCCTCGATGGAGTGCGCGACCGCCGGGCCGTCGGGCTTCAGGGCCGCTATTTGGCCTCGCGCGGCTCGCTCGTGGCGCTCGCCGATTACGATGTCGCCTTTCACTCCTTGAATGCGGCGATGCTGCTCGGCACCGTGCAGCTGCCGGCGCGCTGGAGTCTCAACTTCGACGCCGAGCGGCGGAATTCCCCGGTGCTCACCACCGAGAACGCGCTGATCGGGCAGTCCTTCACCAGCTTCCTGCAGCTTGAGCACTCTTTCACGCTGGCGCAGATCTATCAGCTCGCGAGGGACCGGACACCGGCGACCGACATCTTCAATCTGACCGCGACCCGGCCGCTTGGGGAGCGCTTCGAGCTCGCGGTAACGGCCGGGGCGGACCGCACGGCGGCGACGATTGCCTCGGGAGGCGTCCAGGCGCTGCCGGCCACGGGATTGGAAACGAGCTACCAGGCGCAGCTCTACGGCTCGAGTCTCTGGTCGGCAGGAGACTTCAACGTCCTGACGCTCACCTATTCCAACACCCAGGTCGGCAAGGTGGAGGCCGTGAACGCCAGCGCCCGGCTGCCGCTTTTCGGCCCGTGGCGATTTGGACCGCAGTTAGGGCTGGATCGCAGCCGGATCGTGGGGGATGCCAGCACGGAAACCACCATCGACCCCGCGATCCTCGTCGATTATGAGCACGGGTTGGCGCTCGTTCAGCTCGAGCTCGGCGGCGCCCTCGGACGACAATCGAGCACTGCCGCCTCCCAGAGAACGCAGCGGTACTACGTGGGGCTCTCCTACCGACTCGGATTTCAGCCTTGAGCCGTCACAGCGTTCGGGCCTGGATGCTTTCCTTGCTGACCGCGGGACTGTGCGCCTGTGCCTCGGCGCCGGACCGGCCCGGTCCGGTTCAGTATTTGGACCCCAACACCGCGGTGCACTTCCTGATAGTGGCCAAGCCGCTGATCTTCGCGCACGTTCGGCCTCAGACGGCGGCGCGCGTCCGGGATTACGCCACGGTGGCAGCCGCTTCCATGGACCGTGACGGCCGGATCGAATATGTCCTCCTCATTTATCTGTGGTCGACCGTCGATCCGCGCAATGGGCTGGGTGCCTGGGGTCCGGCACCCGACCTGGCGCTGGTGGCCGACGATCGGCGCACGCAGCTCCAGCCAATCGCGTATTCGGCGCAGACCCCCCCACCCGTCGATCGCCCGCCCACTCGCCACTTCGTGGCCGGGATTTACCACTCGGACCTTGCCACCCTCCGCTACCTGACCGAGGCTCGCTACCTTACTTTGGTCCGCGGCGAGGGTGCCGAAGAGGCGCGCTTCGAGCTCTGGGACGATGAGCGAGCCTATCTCGCCGCGCTGGTGCGCTCGGCACAGTAGGGATTTCCCTTAGCGCCAGGCTGCGCGCGTTCGCCTATGCTCGTTCCCATGCTTCCTCTTGTACTTGACCGTATCCGGGTCCTCCTGATCGAGGACGCCAGCTTGACGCGTGACAGCCTGGCCGCCCTGCTCGGCACCGAGCCCGGCGTGGATGTAATTGGGGCCGTCGCCAACAGCGTCCATGCCATCGGGCTCATGACGGTGGCGCAGCCGGACGTGGCCATCGTCGACTTCGCCTCTCCGGATGATGCGGAAACGGTTGCTGCGCTTCATCGGCGCTGGCCGTCGTCAAACGTTCTGCTGCTGACTTCTGCAGAGGACGACCGGCTCCTCGGTGCCGCGTTACGCGCGGGCGCCGGCGGGTATCTGCTGAGGAGCGACACCCGCGCTGAGCTCATGACGGCACTTCACCGGGTGTCGCAAGGCTATCCCTACGTGAGCCGCGCCATTCGCGATCGAGTCACCGGTTTCGAAGTCAGCGGACGCACGCAGCCCGCCACGCCGGGAGGCCTGTCGCTGCTCACCGAGCGCGAGCGGGAAATCATGCAATGCGTGGCTTCGGGCCTGCGCACGCGGGAGATTGCCCAGAGGCTCTCGCTGAGCCACAAGACCGTGGAGAAGCACCGCAGCAATCTCATGCGCAAGCTGGGATTGCGGTCGGCGGCGGCCGTCGCCGCGTACGCGATCGCCCAAGGCTACCGCAGAGCCTGAGAGCTAAGGCAGCGCTCGAATGCGCATGTCGCGGATGGCGACGCTGCCCGGATGATCGCCCTGTATCCCGATCAGGCCCTGCGGCGCAAGGCCATAGCCCGGATAGTTCTTGAATTTCGAGGCGGCTACCCGCTTCTTCCAATCCGGGCTCTCCAGGGTGTAGTCGGCGATCTTGCGCCCGTTCGCCCAATACTCGACGTGACGGCCTCGCGCGACGATCCGCGCGCTGTTCCAGTGTCCGTAAGGGCGTATGACTCCGGCCGGTGAGGGATACATGGCGTACACCGACCCGGCCGCCGTCATGCGGTTCTTGCCGTCCGGTGTATTCGCGTCGTCGACGAGTTGGTACTCGGGACCGGTCCAGTAGATCTCATCGTATTCGTGGGTCGCACGATAGAAGATGCCGCTGTTGCTTCCCTTGCCGACCTTCCATTGCAGCTCGAGCTCGAAGTCCTTGTACGTCCGCGCGGACTCGAGGTCATCCACGTGGCCGTCCTTGGAGAGCACGCCATTGCGCACGCTCCAGCCCGCGGGCAGTCCCGGATGCTTCCAGCCGCGAAGGCCCGGGGCGGAGTTGTCCTTGATGAGGTACTGCCAGCCGCCGCGGCCCTGCTGCAAGTCCTGCCCGGTCACCATGGCAGGGTGAGCCGCGGGAGGACTGGCCGCGAGCGCCGCGCCGCCCAATGACAGCGCCAGAGTCGATACGAAACCGAGCGGCCACAGTTTGCGCGGCGTGCGCGCACCCAACGCTCTCATTCGTGCCCTCCTAAGCCAGACCCAACTTTCGGAGAAGCTCGATCGGCGGTCCATCGAAATGGGTAAGCGGCGTGTTGCCGACATACTGCAGGTCCTTGCGGCCAGCGGCGCTCGTGTAGAAGCCCGCCGCCGTCAGGTTGCGATAGGTGGCGAAGAATCGCGCCGGTTTCTGCAGATCTGCCGGAGCTCGGCCCACATCGCAGATCCTGTCGCAGATGGCGCGCTGCTGCGCCTCGTGCAGCCCCGCGAAAGGCCGCTCGGAGCGATGCCGCGCCTCGCCATCGAGCCAGACGAAGCCGTTCAGTACCGTCTCGCGGTCGCTGCGTTGCTGCGGGTAGGGAGCGCTGATCCACTCGTCGATGAAGTCCACCACGCCGACCGCCGATGCGGATGGCGAATGCTCATCCGCCGGAATGATGAGATCGGAGAGCGCCGCTGCGAGTTGGCGCTGCTCCGCATTCAAGGTCAGCGGCCAGAGCTCCCCTCTCTCATAGGCCTCGATCAGGTTCGGATCGGGCCCGTAGCCGTCCATGAAGGGCACGTACTCTCGCCCGTCGCCCGTCGCCCTCGGGTCCGGCTGAAAGTCGGTATGGTCGGTCGCTCCGGCCCGCAACGCCGGCAGGGCGGCTGCGGCCATGATCAGCTTGATGGTCGTACGCCGGTCGGTCATATCTCGCGCCTCCGCATCCGCTCGAGGATGTGATCGGACATGCGCCACGAAAGCGCCATGATGGTGAGCGTCGGGTTCTTGTCGGCGTTATAGGGAAAGACCCCGCCGTCGGCCACGAACAGGTTGGGCACGTCCCAGGTCTGCGACCATTTGTTGGTCACCGACGAGCGCGCATCCGCTCCCATGACGGTGCCGCCGACCTCGTGAATCATCTGGCCGCCGGATGAGATTGCCTGTACCGGGTCGGTGACGATGGGCGTTTGGAGCCGCCCTCCCATCGCCTGCACGATCTCCCCGAAGGTCTCCTGCATGTGCACCGCCTGGCGCTGTTCGTACTCTCCCCATTGCCAGTGGAAGCGCAGCACCGGGATGCCGAATTTGTCCTTGACCTTGGGGTCGATTTCCGCGTAGCAGTTATCGTTAGGCACCATGGCGCCGCGGCCGTCGAACCCGACGAAGGAGCCGTAGTACCGCCGGGCGTCTTCCTTGAACTTCTTGCCGTAGCTGCCGCCGGTCAGCCACTCGAGGTCCTGAAAGGTATACGCGCCGGGCATCTGCTGCCCGCCGCCGTATTCGATGTGGTAGCCGCGCGGGAACGGCAGCTTGTGTGCGAGCTGCTCCCTGTACAGCCACCAGGGGACGTAGACCTGCAGGCCGCCGGCCGCGTTCTCGCTGAGGGGCGGCAGGCTCTCGAGGAGCGGAATCTGGCCGCTGACGGAGCTGCCGACCGTGTCGAGGATGTAACGGCCCACCAAGCCGCTCGAGTTGGCCAATCCATTCGGATGGCGGCCGCTCTTGGAGTTGAGCAGGATCCGCGCCGTCTCGCACGCGCTCGCGCCGAGCACGACGATGCGCGCGCTGGCGTGCTCGTGCCGGCCATTGGTGGCATCGACGAAGCGCACCCCATTGGCGCGCCCGTATTTGTCCGTGGTCACCTCGTACACCATCGCATGGGTGATGATGTCGAGATTGCCGGTGGCGAGCGCCGGTGGCAGATGCACGGTGGTGGACTGGTAGTTTGCCGACACCGCGCAACCGCGCCCGCAAGCCGTCGCCCAGAGACAAGGCGAGCGCTTGCGCATCGCTTCGGCGAGGATTTTCTGCGCCCGCGGATTGCCCGGGTGGAGCTTTCCCGGGATCCTGCGATAGTCCTGAGCGCGCGTCAGAACCGCGCGCCGGCCCGGCAGTACCGGTATTCCCAGGCGCGGCGCTCGCTTCATGAGCAGGTGATCGCTGACGAGTGGTGGCGGCGGCGGCAACAGAGTATCGCCGGGTCCCGCCGGTGTGTTCTCCAGCGATACGTCGCCGCCGTAGACCCCGACCAGCATTTCCACCTTGTCGTAGTAAGGCGCGACATCGTCATAGCTGATCGGCCAATCGAGCCCGAGCCCGTCGCGACTGCGGGGCTTGAAGTCATAGGGGCCGTTGCGCAGGGAGATACGGCCCCAGTGATTGGTGCGCCCGCCCAGCATTCTCGCCCGCCACCAGGTAAAGCGGCCGCCCCACTTGTCGGGGATGGTGACATACGGCTGGCCGGGGACGGTCCAGCCGCCATCCACGGTCGCATCGTAGAAGCCAAACTCTTTGTCCGGAGTGGAGGTGCCGCCGAGCGGCGCCAGATCCGGAGTCTGAAACATCGGAGTCTCGTGCTCCGGCGCGTAGCGGCGGCCGGCCTCGAGCATGAGCACGCGCACGCCCTCCATGCATAAGGTGTAAGCCGCCTGTCCGCCACCGGCGCCGGATCCGACGATGATGACATCGTAGGGACCGCGCTGAGTGCTTGCCGTCACGAATGCCATCGATCGGTGCTCCGTCGTAGATGTTGTCTCAAGATCGGTAGGCTTTCCTGCCGAACCCCTGCACCGGAATGCCGCGTTGCGCCAGCACCTCGTGCTGCAGCGCATACATCGCCGCCGCCGCCTCATCGATGGCGCGGGCGAACGCAAGCGAGCCGGCGAGGATCGGTCCGAGGAGCGCCTTGTCCTGCACCCGCGCCTTCGGGTATTCATGCTCGATCACGAGGTAGGCACGCTCGGGGTCGAGCTCGAGCAGCTCGCGCGCCGCGAGTTGATGATCCAGCCAGTCGACCGACCGGTTCTGCAGGTACGCGAGCGGGTCGTGGCGGGCGGTGCCCGGCAGCTCGTGCTCGCAGAAGACCGTCTGCTTTTTCCAGGCGTTCTGCTGCTCGGCGGGATTGGCGCGCGGCGTGTCGCCGTCGCGGTCGCCGCGCTGCATCGTCTGTCCGCCGTAGCCCCAGGCGGCAATGCCCCGCGAGTCGATGACCTGACCCTTGACGTGAAAACGCTGGATGAGGAACGCATACCCGCAGTCCCTGAGGTACTGGAACACCGAGCGCGAGTCCTGTCCCATGAGGATGGCATGCGAGGGATCGTAGTGGATGCGGAACTGATCGCCGACGCCGTGCCGCTCGCAGATCCGGTGCAGCGCGATCCAGGGGCCGGGGGCGTAGGCGATGTTGTTGTGCCAGGTGTCGGTGACGTTCCATCCGGGCATGGGACACTGCTCGACGAGGTACGTGAGCCCCCGCGCCTTGGCCTCGCGCAACAGCGGGATGAAGACTTGCTCGAACATGTCGAGGTTGGCATCCATTCCGATCCGCGGATTTCGGCCGACGAACCCCACGACCGCATCGCAGTTGAGCAGCACCGCGGCGTCGAACACGCGCAGCATGAGATCGTGCTTGATGCGGCGCGCGTTGTCATCGGGCACCAGCATGTTGTCGAAGTAGCCGAGCTCGGAGAGCCCGACGCCGGTCGCGCGCATCGCGGCTTGCACGCGCGACGCGCGAGCCGCCGTGAAGCGCTCGCGCAGATCGAGCGTGTTGGCTACGGGATCGAGCAGCGCCGCCGCGGGCACGTCGCTCTGCGACGGGTGCAGAGCGCACGAGAGCTCGATGTTGGGCGAGCCGATCTCGGCGGCGAACGCCAGCCACTCCTCGATGGCGACATCGGGATCGGCCTCGCGGCGCTCTCGGGGGGTCAGCTCCTGCAGTGCCGCGGTGAGGATGCTGAGCTTCATCGGCCGCGGCCTGAATGCGCCCGCTGCCGCGCCGCTCCCTGCCGCCGCCGCCGCCGCGGTCACGCCGGTCCTACTGGTGGGCGATGGCATGCGTCAGCCGCTCGTTGCGGAACGAGAGCACGAAGAGCGCCGCGACTGCGAGCGCGAACACCGCGGGATAGACCCAGACCGTCACCCAGTCGTGGCCGCCCGCGACCGCGTAGCGGTCGGTGATCAGTCCGGCGGCGGAAAAGCCGATCAGCATTCCGACGCCGTAGGTGGCGAGTGTGATGAGACCTTGCGCGGCGGCCTGGCGCTCCTGACCGGCGCGCGTGTCGGTGTAGATCTGGCCGGAGACGAAGAAGAAGTCGTAACAGGGGCCATGCAGGGCGATTCCGATGAGCAGCAGCCACTCGAGCTGCGAGGCATCGCCGAAGGAGAAAAGCGCGTACCGGCAGGCCCAGGCGACCATGCCGATGAGCAGCGTCGCCTTCATCCCGTAACGCTTCAGGAACAACGGCAGCAGCAGCATGAAGCAGAACTCCGAGGCCTGTCCCAGCGTCTGCTTGCCGGCAGCGTGCGCGACGTGGATCTCGGTCAGGAACTGGTTGGCGTCCTGATAATAGAAGGCGAGCGGTATGCAGATGAGGATGGAGGCGAAGAAGAACACCGCGAAGTTGCGCTCGCGCAGCATCTCGAGCGCATCGAAGCCGAGCAGGCTCCCGAGGCTCCGCTTGCCTTGGCTTGCGCCGAGCGGCGGCGTTGGCGGCAGCGTGAAGCTGTATGCACCGAGGAGGAACGAGCTGACCGCGCACATCGTGAAGGTGTTTTTGAGCGCGCCTCGCGCAAGCGCCGCCGAGGCGTCCCAGCGGAACACGTAGCTGATCGCGAGCCCCGCGACGATCCAGCCGATCGTGCCCCACACGCGCACCTTGGGGAAGTCCTGCGCCGGCACCTCCATCTGCCGGAACGACACCGCATTGACGAGCGCCAACGTCGGCATGTAGAGGATCATGTAAGCGAGCAGGTAGGGATAGAACTGCGCGAAGTCGTGCGCCCGCGCGAGCATCAGCATCAGCGCGCCGCCGATCAGGTGAATCACACCGAGCAGTCGCTCCGCGTGAAAGTACCGATCGGCGATGAGCCCGACGATGAAGGGCGCGATGATCGCACCCCAGGCCTGCGTCGAATAAGCGAGACCGCTCTGCACGCCGCTGGCGTGCAGGTTTCGGGCGAGGAATTCCCCCATGGTGACGAACCACCCGCCCCAGGTGAAGAACTCCATGAACATCATCGCGTTCAACCGCAGCTTCATGGTATTCTTGAGCACGAGAGGGCGCCTCAGTCGCAACGCGCGCGCCCGGCGCGCCGCAGCGGGCGCCGGCTTGTCGGCCGCAGTCGCATGGCGGGCAGGTTATTGCAATGCATTTTCGCTGTCAAAAAGAATGGAATATTCATTCCGACAGCGCTCGCGCGCGATTCACGCCGGCGGCGGCACCTTCCGCCAGACTCCTCCCGCGGCGTGACTCGCGAGCATCGCCTCGACGAGAAGGTCGCTGCGATAGCCGTCTGCGAAGGTGGCGAGCGCGGCCGGTCGAGCCTGTGGTCGCGCTCCATCCCGGATCCAGCGGTACGCATCGGCGATCACGTTGCGAAAAGCGTCCGCCCACGCCTCCTGATGCCCGGCCGGCAGGCGCGCGTACGGCGCGGCCTCCGCCGCCAGGATGGCAGGATCTTTGCCGAGCACGGTGCTCGGTTGGCCGAATCGCCCGATCCAGAGCTCGTTCTGTCGCTCCTGCAGCCAACGAACCGATGCCTCGCGGCCGCAGACTTCGAGCTGCAGATCGTTCTTGTGTCCGGGCAGCACCTGACCGATGGCCATGCAGCCCTTCGCCCCGCCGCGAAAGCGCAGCAGCACGGTCGCGAGATCCTCGCTGCGGATGCGCACCCGGCGCGGCCGCAGCCGCTGGCTGCCTCGGCCGCGCCGTCCGGCGCGCGAGAAGGTGCCGCCCGCGGAGCGGGAAACCTCCCGTTGCCTCACGACCGTGCCGAGATCGGCGAGCACCGCCTCGATGCGCAATCCCGTCACGTGCTCGGCAAGATCGCACCAGTGCGAGCCGATGTCGCGCAGCGCGGAGCTCGCGCCGCCGCGCGTCGGATCGAGTCGCCAGGAATAGATCCGCTCATCCACCAGCCAGTCCTGAAGATACTGCCCGTGCACGTAACAGAGCGGGCCCAGCTCGCCGCGGCCGACCATCACCCGCGCCTCCTGCACCAGCGGGTTGCCGCGATAGTTGAAGGTCACCACGTTGGCAACGCCCGCGCGCCGGGCGGTCTGCCACAGCGTGCGGCTGTGCTCGGCGCTGTCCGAGAGCGGCTTGTCAGAAATCAGGTGCTTGCGGGCTGCGAGCGCCGCGAGCGAGACCTCGAGGTGCAGATGATTCGGCGTCGTGTTGTGAACGACGTCGATCTGGCGGTCCGCGATCAGCTCGCGGTAATCGCCGTATGCCCGCTCGATGCACCACTCGGCGGCGCGCCGCTTCGCCTTCTCGAGAGTCGAGCCGGCGATGGCCACGATCTCGACATCGCCCAGGCGCCGCACGGCCTCGATGTGCTGGGCCGCGATGAAGCCGGGACCGACGAGACCCATCTTCAGCCGTTTCAATGCGAAATCCTCCGGGGAAACCTATTGCGGGGTGCCAGCCCGCGCATAGCGGCCGTGCAGGAGCTCCTCGATGGCCTCCAGCGTCCGTCCACCGGTTTCCGGCACGTAGCGGAAGGAGAACGCGACCGCCACGATTCCGACCAACACGAAACCGAAGAACGTCGAGGACACACCGAATCCCGCCACCAGTTGCGGGAAGGAGAACGCGACCACGAAGTTCGCGCCCCAAAGCACCAGTGTGGCAGCGCCCATGCCGAGGCCGCGCACCTTGAGCGGGAAGATCTCCGACAGCAGCAGCCACGTCACGGGTGAAACGAAGCCCTGCTGAAAGCAGAGAAAGAGCGCCATGGCGGCGAGCACCAGATACGCGAGCGAGGGCGAGGGTCGAAAGAGGAGCGAGACCACCCCGAGCAGCAGGAGCGACGAGGTCGTGCCGATGAGCCCCGTCACCAGCATCGGCCGTCGTCCCCAGCGGCCGACGAGCGCGATGCCGATGAAGGTCGCGAGCACCGAGACGACGCCATTCAGCACGTTGGCGACGAGCGCTCCCTGGATGCCGAGCCCGGACCGCGACAGGATCTGCGTCCCGTAGTACATGATGGAGTTGACGCCGGTGACCTGCTGCACGATGCCGATGCCGATGCCGACCAGCAGCACCGCGCGCACCCACGGAATGCGCAGCGCCGACCAGCCTCGAAGATCGGAGGCGGCTTCCGCCGCGGCGAGATCGGCGATCGCCCGCGCCTCGACGGCCGCGGTTCCGGGCGGGCGCAGCCGCTCGAGCACCGCTGCGGCCTCATCGGGCCGGGCGCGCGCAATCAGCCAGCGTGGACTCTCGGGCAGGAAGATGGCGCACCCGCCGAGCACGATGCCGGGCACGGCCGCCACCCCCAACATCCAGCGCCAGATCGTGTGCGATTCGCCCCAGATGTGAGCGATCACCGCATTGATGGCGAAGGCGAGCAGCTGCCCGGAGACGATCATCAGCTCGTTCTGGGTGACCAGCCGCCCGCGAATCTGCGGCGGCGCCAGCTCCGCGAGATAGGTTGGAACGACCACGGAGGCGCCGCCGACGGCGAGCCCGAGCAGGAAGCGGAATCCGGCGAGCGCCGTCCGGTCGGGGGCGGCGGCGCAGGCGAGCGCGCCCGCGACGAAGGTTGCCGCCAGCAGCCACATCGTGCGCCTGCGGCCGACCCGGTCGGCGAGCCGCCCGGCGAGAAGCGAGCCCAGCGCCGCTCCCAACAGCAGAGCGGCCGTGATCAGGCCCTCGTCGGCCGGCGTCAGATGCAGATCGCGCCCCATGTAAAGAAGCGCGCCGTTCACTACGCCGGTGTCGTAACCGAAGAGGAGCCCGCCGATGCTCGCAATCAGGCTGATGAGGATCAGGCGCCGCCGCAGCCGGCGGCTCATGGCCGTCGGGATCGTGGGCGGGACGCCTGGCGACTCGAGGGCTCCGCGGAGCATGGCTATTACCTCCCCGCGACCGATGGTATGATTATTTTAATTTAAGTCAACGTGAAAAAATCCGACCTCCGATGAGCCGCGTCCCGCAACAGGTCACGGCGCCAACAACGGCCGCGGAGCTGCGCGAGGCGATTCTCGCGCGTTATGACTCCTTGAGCGGGCGGCTGCGGCAGTTCGCACACTACGTGCTCGATGCGCCGAACGACGTCGCGCTCGAGACGCTGGCCGTGATCGCCGAGCGCAGCGGCGTGCAGCCCTCGGCCATCGTGCGCTTCGCCAAGCAATTCGGCTTCGATGGCGCGAGCCCCATGCAGCGCGTGTTTCGCGCCGACCTGGTCGCCGCCAACCCGGTCGCCGCCTACGGCGAGCGGGTCCGCCAGACGCTGGAGCGGCTGGAGAACCGGTCCGACGATCCGGCGAGCCTCCTGCGCGAATTCGCCGAGGGGACGGATCTCGCGCTGCGCCAGCTCACCCATACCGTGGGATCGGCGGAGCTCGCATCGGCCTTCCGTCTCCTCGATCAGGCCAACACCGTGTACGTGGTGGGTGTGCGGCGCGCCTTTCCGGTCGCCGCCTATCTCGCGTACTCTCTGCAGCAAAGCGCCAAGCGCACCGTGTTCGTCGACGGAGTGGCCGGACTCTGGCGCCAACAGGCGGCCGCGATCTCATCGGGGGATCTGCTCATCGGCGTCAGCTATCGGCCGTACGCGGAGGAGACCGTGCAGGTCGTGAGCGCCGCGCGCGCTCAGCGCGCGGCCATTCTCGCGATCACCGACAGCGAGGTCAGCCAGATTGCCAAGGAGGCGGACACGGTGCTGCGAGTGCAGGAGGCGGAAATCCGCGGTTTCCGCTCGTTGTCGGCCTCGATGTGTCTCGCCCAGACGCTGGTGATCGGCCATGCCTTCCGCAGCACCCGCCGCCCGCGCGCGGAAGGCCGCGGCGGCAGCCGTCGGCCGCAAGGGACGCGGGAGCGCACGTGAGCGCGCCATCCAGAGACGAGCCCCGAGCCGCGGTCGCGCTGATCGGCGCCGGACGCATCGGCAAAATCCACGCGGCCAACGCCGCGGCGCATCCGGCGCTGTCGTTGAAGTACGTGATCGATCCGCTCGCCGACAGCGCCGCGGCGCTCGCCTCGCGCTACGGCGCCGAGGCGGCGACTCTGGAGCGCGCGCTGGCCGATCCGGCCGTCGACGGTGTCATCGTCGCGAGCCCGACGGACCGGCATCTCGCGCAGTGCCTGCAGGCCATGGCTGCGGGCAAGGCGATCTTCTGCGAGAAGCCGCTCGATTTGAGCCTCGAGCGGGCGCGATCGGCGGCGGCGCTCGCGACGGCGCGCCTCTTCCTCGGATTCAACCGGCGCTTCGATCCCGATTTCCGCGCCCTGCGTCAGAAGCTCCAGGCGGGCGAGATCGGCAGGCTCGAGACGCTGCACATCATCAGCCACGATCCGGCGCCGCCGCCGGTGAGCTACATCAAGGTGAGCGGCGGGCTCTTCAAGGACATGACCATCCACGATTTCGACATGGCGAGATGGCTGCTCGCCGAGGCGATCGTGGAGGTTTACACGATGGCGGCGTGCCTGGTGGACCCCGCGATCGGAGCCGCGGATGACATCGACACCGCCAAGGTGCTGTTGCGCACCGCTTCCGGACGGATCGCGCTCATCAGCAACAGTCGCCGCAGCGCCTATGGGTACGATCAGCGGATCGAGGCGTTCGGCTCCGGCGGCTCGGTGCACGTGAACAACCGGCTGACGACCACGGTGGCGCTCTGGGGCGAGCAGGGCGCGACGCAGGCGCCGTTGCAGAATTTCTTTCTCGACCGCTATGCCGAGGCCTACCGGCTGGAGATGGATCACTTCGCTGCCGTGCTGCGCGGCGCAGAGCCGGCGGTCGGCTATGCAGACGGCGTGCGCGCGCTGGAGCTTGCGGAGGCCGCGGGCCGCTCCCATGCCACCGGCCGGCCGGTGGCGCTCAACGGCGCTGTTTGATCCACGCGTGGGCCGGATCGTCACGTACGATCCAACGCCGCACCGGGCCCGCCATCACGTTCAGATAGTAAAGGTCGTATCCGTGCGGCGCGCCGACGGGATGATAGCCGCGCGGCACCAGGACGAGGTCGCCGTCCTCCACGCAGACGGTCTCATCGAGGCTGCGGTCATCGGTATAGACCCTCTGGAAGGCAAATCCCTGCGACGGATTCAGCCGGTGGTAGTAGATCTCCTCGAGCTGTGTCTCCGCCGGCGGAGCGTTGCTGTCGTGCTTGTGCGGCGGATAGCTCGACCAGTGTCCTCCCGGGGTGATCACTTCGACCACCAGCAGCCGCTCGGCGGCCTCGGTCTCGGGCAGCACGTTGCGCACGAAGCGTCGGTTGGTGCCATCGCCTCGCACCTCCTGCGGCATGCATGCCCCCGGGATGGCGCGCGGCACGCCCGCACCCTGCGCCGGGGCGCTGCATAGGGCGATCTCTGCCGCGGTGATCGCCTCGATGCCGATCGCTAAGCCGGGCGGCACGTACACCGCGCCCGGTGGAGCATCCTCGAACACGCTCTTGCGGCCGCCGAGGTCGGCGAACCTAAGCTCGCCCACCTCGATGCTCGCCCTGCCGGTCAATACCAGCACGCAGAGCTCGTTGCCCGCGGCGGCGAGCGATGCTTTCTCACCTGCCGCCAGCCGCCGCAGCTCGAATCCGACATACTTCCAGCCGGCGCTCTCGGGCGTAACGGCAAGCACGCGGCCCTCCGCATCCGCGGCACCCGGACGCAGCCGCAGGCTCATCGGCCCGCTCCCGCGAGCCGATGTCCCGCACCGAGCAGGTGGCGCACGGTCTCGAGGCCCACGCGGCTGTAGGCACGTGGGTCGGCGAGCGCGGGGTCCTGCTCCGCCTCGACCACGACCCAGCCGTCATAGCGAATCGCCTCGAGTGCCGTCGCAACGGCGCGGAAGTCGAGATCGCCGTCCCCCGGCGCGGTGAACATGCCCGCCAACACCCCGTCGAGAAAGCTGCCGTTGCGCCGCCGAATGTCCTCGACTATCCGCCGGCGCACATCCTTCGCGTGCACGTGCACGATGCGCTCGGGCTGAGCGCGGATCAGCCGCTCGACGTCGATCCCGCCCAGGGCGGCGTGGCCGGTATCGACCACGAAACCCACCCGCCGCTCGGTGTGGCTCACGAGCTGCTCGATGTCCTCCTCCCGCTCGACCACGGTGCCGAGATGGAAGTGATACGCGAGGCGCAGGCCGCGCTTCTCGAGATAACTCGCGAGCGCGCTCAGCCGCTCGCCGAACCGCGGCCACTCCTCGGCCGACAATCGAGGTGAGGCCGCGAGCGGGCGCCTGCGGTCCGTATGAATGGCGTTGCTGCACTCGGCGATGATGAACACGCGGCTGCCGAGCGCCTCGAGCAGCCGTAAATGCTTCTGCAGCGCGGCGATCTCATCCTCCAGCGAGCGGGCGAGAAGCGCCGCCGACCACCAGCCGCCGATGAGGGCAAGTCCATGGGCGTCGAGCTGTGCGCCGAGCGTCTGCGGATCACGCGCGAACTTTCCGCCGAGCTCGATGCCCTCGAAGCCGAGCGCCTGCGCATCGCGCAGCACGGTCTCGACCGGCGTCTTCCCGCCGAGCTCCGGCAGATCGTCGTTGATCCAGGCGATCGGGCTCACCCCGAAACGAATGCTCATTCGTCCTCCCGGCGCGCCTTGCGCCGTGTCTCGTATTCGGCGCGCGCGGCCCGCACCGAATCCCGTGCCGACACTTCGGGCACGGCTACGTTCCACCAGGCGCCGCCGGCGCTCGTCGAAGCCTGCGGGTCGGTGTCGATGACGATGACGTAAGTGCGCGCTGCCGCGCGCGCGCGCTCGAGGGCCGCGGGCAGGGCGCCGATGTCAGCCACCTTCTCACTCACCGCCCCGAGCGCGGCGGCGTGCGCTGCGAAATCGATCCGCGCGAGTCGCTGGTGGCGGCTGTCGGCCAGCAGGTTGTTGAAAGGCGCGCCGCCAGTGGCTTTCTGGAGCCGGTGAATGCAGCCAAAGCCGCCGTTGTCGAGCACGAGGATCACGAGCTTGAGTCCCAGCATGACGGAGCTCGCGATCTCGGAATTCAACATGAGGTAGCTGCCATCACCGACCATGACCACGACCTCGCTCTCGGGCGCGGCGAGCTTGACGCCGAGACCACCGGCGATCTCGTATCCCATGCACGAGAAGCCGTATTCGACGTGATAGCCGCCCGCGCGCGAAGGCCGCCACAGCTTGTGGAGCTCCCCCGGGAGCCCGCCGGCCGCGCAGACCACGACCGTTTCCTGCCGCGCCCAGCGGCCGACCGCACCGATGACCTGGGCATCGGTGGGCAAGCCGCCGTTGACCGGAGCGCGCACGGCGCAGCTCCACGCCTCGTCCCAGGCCATGCGCTCGGCGGCCACCGAGTCACTCCACGCCCGTGGCACCCGATGGTCCGCCAGCGCCTGCCGCAGGCCCGCCAACACTTCGCGGGCATCGCCGATCACGGCGACCGCGCCGTGCTTGTGTGCGTCGTGGGAGTTGACATTGACCTGTATGAAACGCGTGCATCCGGAAAAAAGTGTTCGCGAGGCGGTCGTGAAATCCTGCAGGCGCGTGCCGATCGCTACGATGACATCGGCGGCAGCCGCTGCCGCATTGGCCGCGCTGGTGCCGGTCACGCCGATCGCGCCGAGCGACTGCGGATGATCCCAACCGAGCGCGCCGCGGCCCGCCTGGGTTTCCGCCACCGGGATACCGGTGGCGCGCGCCAGTTGATCGAGGGCGGCTTCCGCGCCGGAGTAAAGCACCCCGCCGCCTGCGATGATGAGCGGCGCGTGCGCGCCGCGCAGAGACTCCGCGGCCAGTCGCAACTCCTCGGTAGCCGGCGGCGCACGGCGGATGCTCCAGGTGACGGGCTCGAGCAGGCTGGAAGGAAAGTCCCAGGCCTCGGTCTGGCTGTCCTGACAGAACGCCAGGGTGACGGGGCCGCAGGCGGCGGGATCGAGCAAGGTGGCCATGGCCCGCGGCAGCGCATCGAGCAGCTGCTCGGGGCGTTGTATGCGGTCGAAGTAGCGCGACACCGGCCGGAAACAATCGTTCGCGCTCACCGTTCCGTCGGCAAAATCCTCGACCTGCTGCAACACCGGATCGGGGCCGCGGCTCGCGAACACATCGCCCGGCAGGAAGAGGACGGGCAGCCGATTGACGTGCGCCACCGCTGCGGCCGTGATCATGTTGAGGGCGCCGGGTCCGATGGAGCTGGTGCAGATCATGGCGCGTCGCCGGCGCGCCGCCTTGGTGAATGCGATCGCCGCGTGGGCCATCGCCTGCTCGTTGTGCGCGCGAAAGGTCGGCAGCGCCTCGCCCGCGGCGTGCAACGCCTCGCCGAGCCCGGCGACATTGCCGTGGCCGAATATGGCCCAAGCGCCGGCAAAGTAACGCGCCGCCCTGCCATCCTCGTCGATGAGCTGGTTGGCCAGATACCGGACGGTGGCCTGTGCGGCGGTGAGACGGATCCGCGTCATGATGGGCTCCGAAGCGTTTACGCCGGCGGGCCTGGCCGCGCCCGGCGCCAGGCGGCCGCGACAGTCTGCAGATTCGCGGCGAGCGCGGCCACCGTCTCGGCCTCCCCGCTCTCGCCGGCAAGCCAGCGTCGGGCGGGCTCGCCGAATATGGTACGCCCGACGGCGAAGCCGCGAACCAGCTCGAACGGCGCCGCGGCCTGGAACGCGGCCGCGAGACTCTCGGCATCCGCGGCGAGCCCGAGAACGAGGACACCGCGGCACAGCGGATCGCGCCGGCCGATCGTGTCCTGGATCGCGGCCCAGGCCCGGGGCTCGCCCGCCGGCTCGAGTTTCCACCAGTCGGGTCGCACCCCGAGATCGTACAGTCGCTCGAGAACGCGCGCGGTCGTATCCTGCACGAGATTTCCATACGGCGATGCGATGATCTCGAGCAGCAGCTCGTGGCGTGTTTCGCGACAGGCGCTGTAGAGGCGCAGGATCTGCTCCTCCTGTTGACCCCGCAGCGATTGCGGGTCCTCGGGGTGATAGCGCAGCAGACACTTGACGACGTGGCTCTGCGGCCAGCTCCGCAATGTGGAGCCTACATCCGGCAAGCCATCGAATGTCAGCGGGCGCGAGCCGCTGCGCTCGATCGGCCGGCCGATCCAGTAGGGAAGGTCGGCGGCGCGCTCGAGCCCCTGACGGCCGAATCGTCCGTCGAGCAGAATGCCGAAGCGGGAATCGCCGCGCGCGACGCCGTCGACTGCCTCGACCGCCAGGGTCTTCAATCTCTCGAGCGCCGACTCGCTCGCATTGAGCTCCGCAGCCAGCGCCTCGAGCGGGCCGCGGTGATCCATCGCGAGCACGAGCAGCTCCGCAGGCCTGGGCACGCGCGTGGTGGCCCAATGCAGGTGCTCGAGCTCATCGGCTTCCCGCAGCCGGCGCGGCCACTTGCGTCCGAGAAACGCGGCGAGCTCCGCGCGAGTCGGCATGGCCGGCGCGCAGCCGTGACGCGAGACGACGATGGCGCCGCAGGCGTTGCCGTACCGACAGCAGGCCTCGATCGGCAATCCCTTCAACCAGCCGAGCAGGAAGCCGCTCATGAAGGCATCGCCGGCGCCCAGGATGTTGAATACCTCGACATCGAAGCCCGCTGCCTTCACGCCGCTGTCGAGCTCCGTGTCGATCTCTCCTTCGAAGGCGACGCAGCCGGCCGCGCCCCGCTTGCACACCAGCAGCGCGGGGGTCAGCGCGCGTACGGCACGAAGCGCCGCCACGGTGTCGTCCGAGCCGCCGAGAATGTGAAACTCCTCCTCCGTGCCGACGATGAGGTCGCAAAGCGGCGCGAGCTCCTGCAGCGCCGCCGTGACCGCAGCGCTCATGACGTAGCGATTCTCCCCGGCCTCGGGCGCGGTCAGTCCCCAGAGGACCGGCCGATAGTCGATGTCGAACACGATCCGACCGCCGGCTGCGCGCGCGAGCTCCACCGCCCTACGGCTGGCGGCGCGCACGCCGGCTTGCGACCAGTGCGTGCCATTGACGAGCACGGCGGCTGCTCGGCCGATCAATTCGGGATCGACGTCCGCATCACAAAGCGCCATGTCGGCGCAGTTCTCGCGATAGAAGAGGAGTGGAAAGCGGCGCTCGTCGCGGATGCCGAGCACGGCGAGCGCGGTCAGTCGCTTCGGATCCGTGATGACCCCGGAGACGTCCACGCCGCAGCGGACGAGCTCCTCGCGGATGAAGCGGCCGAAGTGATCGTCGCCAACGCGAGTCAGTACCGCCGCGCGCAGTCCGAGACGGGCGGCTCCGATCGCAGTGTTCGTAGGACTGCCGCCCACGTACTTGGCGAACGAGCCCATGTCTTCCAGCCGCCCGCCGACCTGCTCGCCGTAAAGATCCACGGAGGAGCGGCCGACCGTGAGCAGGTCGAGCGATCGGCCGCCGATCGGTTCCGCCATGGTCGTGTTCCGCGTGCGTGGCCCGGTGCTGTAATTCTTATTCTATTACAGGACGTTGCGAAACTGCCATTCCAGGCGACCGGCTGCGAGCACCGCGGCGAAGTCATCGCCCGGCGTGAACCCGTACCGCAAAGATCGAGACCGGTCCCCGGTCGCGGTTGTACGCCGGATTCCCGACCCACTGATAATCGAGCGTCACGTGAACGGCCCAGACGGCGGCGAGCTCGTAGTAGGTCTCGAGGATGTCCTCGTGTCCGGCGTGGGGCAGCTTCCCATCGCCGATCAGGATTCCGAGTCCTCCCGCCGCCAGGTACTGCCGGCGATCGCTCGACAGCCCGTTGACGGCCACGGCCACTCCCACGGTATCCCCTGGGCGATGCCACGGACCACCGCTGAGGGACACGCCCGCCGATGCGGTGCGGTCGATGTCGGTGAACTCATAGGTTTCCACGTTGCCGCCGGCATCGCCCAAACGCGCGAACAATCCAAGGTTGGCCGTGAGCTGCTGCTCCAGGTTGAGCGACACCCCATCTCGCTTGCGGTAGCGCCGCACCGGCATGGAATCGGGCGGCAATCCGGTGGCCGCTCCATAAGCGAGCGCGTCGCGCAGCAGCGCCATCCGGCCGCGACTCTCGAAAACCGTGACATCGAGCTTCCCCGGTCGTCCGAAGATCTCGTGACGATGCTCGGCCTCGAGATCGACCTGGTACTCGCCGAAGCCCGGCTCCAGCCGGGCGCTATTCGGTACGTCCGAAAGATCGAACGCCCCCGCGCGCCAGGCCCACGAGCCCGTGTACCACTCCGCAGCCCCGCCCACCGAGTATCCCCAGGCATCGGCGGCGTAGTCGAAGGTGCCCGCATCGATCACGGACCAATTGAGGAAATCCGCGCGCGGATCATGCGCGAAGCGGTTGGTATCGAAGATGTCGACCACACTCAGCTTGCCGATCGTAACCACCAGGCGATCGGCGGACTGTGGGATCGCAAACTGGTTGGGTCCGGCATCCGCGGCGCCCACCGCTCCGCCCAGACCGATGGTTTGGCGAAGGAATGCCCGCTGCAGGCGAAGATAAGGCGTGTTGCGTCCGACCTTGTACGCCTCACCGCTCGAGAAGCCGGCGAGGCCGAGCGTGTTGTCGAGGCCGAACCCCTGGTCGGCTTCCGGATTCACCCAGAGCTCGGCGCCGTGCCAGAGGCGTGCGCCGAGATAGAGCGTCGCATCCGCAGTCTCGCGGCCCATGCTCGGCGAGAGGCTGTTGGGCCCGAAATACGGAGCATGGAAGCCGTCGGTCTCCTGCTCGGTGTAGGTGGCCTGTCCGTACATGGCGAACCTCGCTCGGGCTGCCACGGCAGGCGGGGTCCTTGTCACAGTGCTCGAGGGCGGCGCAGCCGCATAGGTCCGCGCAAGCGCATGATCCACGCCGCAGATGCTCAATGAAATTACGGCGAAGGTTACTGCACGCGTTGAGAACACGACCCACCACCCCGAGCGCCGCAGCGCCCGCTCATTGCCGATGCGTGCGCAGGCCGCGTACGAGCCCGCGATGATGCGTCAACGAACGGAGCCGGTAAAGGGTGTGTCGTGCTAACGCACTACGATCTCGCCGTGCATGTACGGGTGCACCGAGCAGATGTAGTGGTATGTGCCCGGATGATCGAACGTGAATCCGTACTTGCCGCCGCTGTCCAGCGCCGGTGATTGGAACATCGCGGGCCCGTCCTTGCTCTTTATGGTGTGCACGTCGTCGTCCTCGTTGATCCACAGCACGGTCGTGCCGCTGGCGACCGTCAGGACGCGGGGCTCGAATGAAAAGCCGCGGATCGTGACGATGGATCGACCTGCGGCCGGCGCCGCGGCTGCCGAGGCCGGATGGCTCGTGGATACGAGCGTCGTTGCGCACAAGATCGCCGACAGCAGTGCGAGGAGCACGGGAAGAGTGCCGGGACTTCGGGAGGAGTGGCTCATGGATGCTCCTTTCATGACGCCAATGTTGCATCGGTCAGCATCGCCCGGTCCGATACGACCTCGACCCGGCGGATGCCGAGCAGCATCCGCAGCTTGTCGGCGGGCACCTTCAGCGGACCGGGTCCCGGCCCCACTCCGGGCGCCGGCTGCGGGAAGGCGGTGGAATAGGCCGTGTGATAGGTTACGTTGCCCTCGACTTTCTGGATGACCTGGTGAATGTGTCCGTTGAGAATGGTCACCGAGCCGAATCGACGCACAGCGGCGAGGACCGGTGCCGCGTCCTGCGTTCCCCAGCCCCATTGCGGATAGATGGACCAGAGGGGCATGTGCGCGAAGAGCACGATGGGCGTGCTGACACCGCGGCTCGCCAAGTCCTTCTGCAGCCACTTGAGCTGCGGGGCGCCGATCGTGCCGAGGCCGGTCGATGTCAGGTTCAGCACGTTGATGAGGCCCACGAAATGCACTCCGTGGGCATCGAAGCTGTACCAGCCGCCGCTTCCCTGAGCGAGTGCGCCCGGGTTGCGGAGCTCAGAGCCGCCGCGCCCGCGGCCGAAGCGCTCGAAGAAAAGCTTCCCGTCGTCACCGATGGTGTCATGCTCTCCCGGCACATAGAACACCTCCCGCTTCACACCCTGCATGAGCTGCGCGGCGCTGGCGAACTGCTCGGCCGTGGCGAGGTGGCTCACATCGCCCGTATGGATCACGAATTCCGGCTCGACGGCGGCCATGCGGGCGACCGCCTCCTGCAAGGTGTCCTCGGCGGATGGGTGCACACCCGCCTTGAAGCCGATGTGAGAATCGCTGATCTGACCGAAGGTGAAGCCGCGGATCTCGCCGGCTTGCGCCTCCGCGCCCAGACGCAGAGGGCGGGGCACTCCGCCCGCAAAGCTCCACAAGACGCCCGCGCCACCCCACAGCAGGCACTTCACCGCCTGCCGGCGGCCGGCTCCGCTCGACCCGACAACCTTGCTCACGCTGCTGACCTCCAAGTGGGCGGCTCGCTCCGGCTCCGCGCTCGGAGGGTTGCCGCAGATGTGCAAGGAGACCCGCGCCCGGGCGCGGATATTCCCGCCCGGCAGGGAATTTCGATCGGGAATAAAAGAGGGCTCGGCGCGATCTAGATTGATCTGATGGGCACTGAAAACGTCTTTGCCGCCGTTGCGCTGCCGCATCTCGATGCGGCCTTCAATCTTGCGCGTTGGCTCACGGGAAGCGCCGCGGACGCCGAGGACGTCGTTCAGGAGGCCATGGTGCGAGCGCTGACCTATTTCCCGAGCTTCCGCGGCGGGAGCCCCCGGGCCTGGATACTGCAGATCGTGCGCAACACCGCCTACGGCGCTCTCAAGGCGCGTCGCGGCGAGCGCCTGGCCGGGCACACCAGTCTCGATGAGACCGGTGGGATCGAGGACATCCCGGACCTCGCGGACGATCCCGAGAGGTCGCTGATTCTGGCCGACGACCTCACCCGGATCGATGCGCTGATCGAGGCGCTGCCGACGGAGCTGCGCGAGACGTTGGTGCTGCGTGAGCTCGAAGAGCTTTCGTACCGGGAGATCGCACAGGTGACCGCGGTGCCGATCGGCACGGTCATGTCGCGCCTCTGGCGCGCAAGGAGGATGTTGGTGAAGGCCGCGGCGGAAGGAGAGCGAAGATGAGCGCAGGGCATTGCGGCAAGCTTCTTCTGCTGCAGGCGGAGCTCGACGGCGAGCTGGATGCGGTCGCGGTGGCCGCTCTTGCCGAGCACCGCGCCGCCTGCCCGGTCTGCCGGCGCAACCAGTCGGTGATCCTGGGGGCGCGCCAGGCCCTGCGCCGCGCGAGCTACCATCGCGCAAGTCCACAGCTCATGAACTCGGTCGCGAGCCGCATGGCCGCGCAACCGGCCTCGCCCGCCCGCCGGCGGAGGTTTCTCTGGCGTGAGCTTGCGGGTTTCGGTGCCGGCGCGGCGCTGGCGGCGGCGATCGTCCTTACGGTGCTGCCCGTAAATCATCAGAACCTCATCGCGGCGCTCGTCGATGATCACGTGAGGGCGCTGCAGCCGGGACATCTGTTGGATGTTCCATCGACCAATCAGCACACCGTGAAACCGTGGTTCGACGGCAAGCTCGACTTCTCGCCACCGGTCAAGAATCTCGACAGTGAGGGATTTCCGCTCCTCGGCGGCCGCCTCGATTACCTGCGCGGGCGAGCCGTCGCCGTGCTCGTCTACTCACATGGCAAGCACGTCGTGGAACTGTTCGTCTGGCCGGCCTCCGGCGCAGTCGGTGAGCCTGCGCGCGCCGATCGTCACGGATATCACGTCGTTCGCTGGACGTCGGCCGGGATGTCGCTCTCCGCGGTTTCCGATGCCGAGCCCGCGGCGCTCGAGGAATTCGTCCGCGACTGGCAGCGCTCGCCCTGAGCGGCCCGGGGATGGCGGCCGCGCGCTTCGCTCACCGGTATTTTTCCGCCAGCGCCTCCGCCAGCTCGCCTCTTCCCGTAGCCCGCAGCCGCTCGAGGTACGCCGGCAACTCACCGCGCACGTGAAAGGGCCCTCCCTCCCGCACGACGTTCTCCAGCGGGTCGCGCCCGCGCGCCGCATCGCGAATCGCCGCGGCGTGCCATTGGGAGAGCAGGGTAAGACCGCGGGCGGCAATATCGGCGCGTTCAGAAGCGAGGTTTCGCTGCTCGAAGGGATCGTTCTTCAGATCGAACAGCATGACCTCATCGAAGAGGTGATAGCCTCCATGGAGTGTACTGAGCAACATCCAACGATCGAACCGCACGCCCCGCTGACAGGTCCATGCGCCTTGGGAGACGATGAGGTGGTCGCGGCCGGCATCCGCGCCCGCGCGCAGGCTCGCGGCAAATGACTGCCCATCCCAGCGCTCCGGGACAGGCTGGCCGAGAAGCTCGAGCAGGGTCGCGGCCACGTCGATCTGATAGTGCATGGCGCGGCGCCGGCCCGTCCCGAGCCCCGGCCACCTGAGGATGAGCGGAACGTGGGTCGTGTGCTCATCCGCGGTCTGGTGATCGCAGTAGATGTTGAGCTCACCCAGTGTCTCGCCGTGGTCGGCGGACACCATGATCGCCGTCCCGCTTTCCACCCCGATCTCCGCGAGCAGCTCCAGCAACCTCCCCACACAGCGGTCCGCGGCGAGCACGCCGACGTCGTAGCCGTCGAACATGGCGCGCACCGCCGCCATGTCGATCATCTCCTGCGGTTGTCGCGGGTAATGCGCGCGGTCGTATTCGTTCGGACGGAAGCCGCGGCCCTCCCGCGCGCTGTGCGGTCCACACCCCTGCCAGTGCCGGGCACGCACTTCCTCGGTGAGCCAGGCGGGAGCCGCTGTGTCCCGGAACGGCTCTCCATACGAAGCCGCTGCGCGATAGGGCGCGTGCGGGTCCCACAGGTGCACGTGAAGGAACCAGTCCTCCTCCCGGCCCCGCCGCCGCAGCCAGTCGGCGGCGATGGGATACACCTCTTCCGCGCTCTCCATGCCCCACTTGCCGACGTTGTAGGTCTCATCGAACCCCGCGTGCCAGTGGAAGGCGGAATGACGATGTGCGAAGGAGCTGATCGTCACCGTCCTCAGGCCGGCTTCCTTCAGCCGGTTGGGGAAGGAGTCGAGGTGCAGGCGGGAGAAGAATCCTCTCGCCGGCCCGTCGATCGCCGGATCGGCATCGGTGCCGCCGTGGTTGACCACGCCGTTGTGGATGCCGAAGCGGCCGGTGAGGAGGGCCGTGCGGCTCGGCAGACAGGGAACGTCGGAGGCGTAGACGTTCTCAAACAACAGGGCGTTGCCCGCGACGGCATCGATGTTGGGACTCGTGCGGCGGTGATAGCCGTAGCAACCGAGGTGGTCGGGCCGCAGCGTGTCGATGTCGATATACAGCAGGCGCATGCTCGTTGACTCCCCTCGATGCCCGGATTTTGCCGCGCAGCGCTCGCGCGGCGCTAGCGAGCGTCGTTCGCGGCCGTCTGCGGCAGCGCGGCACTCTCCCCGGCAGGCGGTGCGGGTTTGCCCGGCAGCACCCTTCCGCCATATTGCGCGAGCGCTGCATCGATGAGGGCGCGAAGCTGTTGCACCACCGCGGGCTGCGCTGCGGCGAGATCGTGCCGCTCGCCCGGATCGGCGACCAGGTCATAGAGCTCGTCACGCAACGGCGGCATGTACGGATAGTGCAGCGCGCCCATGTAGTGGATGAGCTTCCATCGGCCGCGGATAACGGCTACCGATCCGGTCTTCAGTCTCGCAAAGCGCGGATTCTGCTCGAAATTCATGCTGAAGATCGGACGGGGCGCCGGCGCGAGCTGCGTTTCGGTGCCGGCGCAGGCATCGAGCAGGGACTCGCCCTGCCAGTCCGCGGGTGCGCTCACCCCGGCGAGGGCGGCGAGGGTCGGGGCGATATCGGCCTGCTGCACCGGCGTGTCGCAGCGCTTGGCCGTGGTCTCATGCGGAAGCTTCAAGATGAGGGGGATGTGGATGATCTCATCGTAAAGACCCGGTCCGGTGTGCGCGCCGTAGCCGTGAGCGAAGCTCTCGCCGTGGTCCGCCGTCACGATGACGGCGGTGTTGGGTCCGAGGAGCTCGAGGGCGCGCGTGAGGAATTCTCCCGCATAGGAATCCGCGTAGGCGACCGCCTCGTCATAGCGCGCCGCGAGCGCGCGCACCTGCGCGGCGGGCAGCTGCGACTGAATCCACGCCCAGTGCGGCTGCGTGCTCGCGGCGGTGCGATCGAGATCGGACGGATCGAATCGCCCGAGCCACGGAGGTGGCGCGGCGTACGGCGAGTGCGGCGGGAAGAGGTGCACCCAGAGAAATATCGGCCGGCTGCGATCGACGGTCGCCAGCCAGTGAAGCGCCGGCTGGATGGCAAGGCGGGGGTCGTGCTCGAGGTTGTCGTCAGGACGGTGGAAGTACGCTGCGAAACCATCGAGCTCCTGCAGCGGTGACAATTCGGAAGCGGCGCACACGTACCGCAGATATCTCGAGAGCCCGTCGGAGCAAAGTGTCACGCGGCCCGTACGGTCGGTGCGGGCGAACTGGAAGTACCGGCCGAAGCCCTGCTTGGACGCGCCCGCGATGGCGTTGGTCGAGACGTAACCGGTCCGATAGCCCGCGCGCTCGAGGACCGCGGGAAGGGAAGTGACGCGGGTGCGGGTGAGCGGCCAGACCGGCAGCTGCAAGGCGCGATGAGTCCAGGGAAGGGTGCCCGTGAGGATGGTGGCGACACCTGGAGTCGTGTAGTTGCCGTTCGCATAGGCGCGATCGAATGTCGTGGCGCCGCGGGCGAAGCCAGCGAGTTTCGGCGTCGTCGGCCGCGCGTAACCGTAGAGCGACATGTGCGGCGCCGAAAGCGCGTCGACCGAGAGGAGAACGATGTTGGGCCGGGCTGCGCCGGGATCCGGGAGCGTGGCCGATGTCTGAATCTGCCGCGCTTGATCGGAGTCCGCGGGTGCCGGCTGGCCGCCGGACTTGATCGCGGGCAACGGCTGCTGCTCGAGGCCGCCCTTCGGCCAGCCGAATATCGGCAGTGTTACGAGCGACAGCAAGCCGGCCACGGTGCAGACGGTTGCGACCGGAGCGAGTGCCCGCAGGGCGGATCGCCCGCGAGCGGTGACTGCCGCCAACACTCCGATCAGAATCGCAAGCGCCAGCGCGCCATTCGCCGAAAGCGGGATGCCGCTGCCGAACGTCCCCAGCCAGGCGCGCAGGCAGCTGATGAGCGTCGCGACGAGGACGGCTCCCGCCACCGCAAGGAAGATCCAACGCAGGGCGCGCGCGAGCAGCGGGCCGGGCCGACGCTGCACGCTCTCGAGCCCGCGCAACGCGAGCGTTGCGAGGATCCAGAAGGGCACGGCGACCGCCGCGAGGATCAGCCATGCCGTCGCGTAGAGCGGCAGCAGGTCTATGGCACGGAAGTCGTAGAGGAACTGGTCGCAGTGACTGGCAAATGTCAGCGGCAGCGCGATCCCGAGGACCACGAAGCAGGGCAGGGCGACGATGCGCCACGCCCTAAAGTCATTCGGCATGTCTGCTCGGGTGCTCGGTGCGTTGCGATTGCTTCGGGCGGCGGTCGCGGCGCACGACCGCCACCACCGCGCTCGCCAGCTTCGTGCATGCGCGCACGATCACGCGCCGCAGAAAAGCGAAGGCGGAGCCGATCGCGATGAGGAGCGGGAACAGGATCTGGTAGAGAGCGCCCGCCGAGTTCGGGTCGATGTACGCATACGCGGCCCTCAGCGGTACGCATGCGAGCAGAACGATGCCGGCAACCATGCCGATGAGGTTCGTGCGCTTCATAACGGCCCGTTGAGCAAGGCCTGTACCTGTCAGCCCTCGGCCTCGCCGAAGCGCTGCCGGGCCGCGCGCATGACCCGATCGAGCTGCAGCACGGACTCGTCGTCGGGCATTGCGGCGCGCTCCCCGCGATGAATCGGGACCGAGGAGAGTGCCCGCTCGATGTCCGCGGCGCGCGAGTGCTCGCTCGCGTCCGGGCTCTGGCCGATGCATTGGCCCGCGCATGGGCCGGTGAACTGCAGGATCTGCCGGAGCACGCGCTCCGGGTCGGTCTGCAATGCCTCGAAGTCCACCCATAGCATCTGCTCGCGTGTTATGTCCTCGATGCAGCGCTCGAGCACGCCCGTGCAGGCCCGCACGGCCTCACGCAGAAAGCGCTCGAGCATGTCGGAAGGACAGTCCCAGAGCGCGTACACGCGCATCATAGCGCTCCACATCCTCGCGTTCGATGCCAGCACTTCTCCGGGATGGCGGCCGATCCAGATGAATCGGCTTCGAGGAAAGAGCTTGCGCAGCAGCGGGATGCGGAACGTGTGACCGGGCGATTTCAGCAGTAGCCGTCCGTTGCCTGAAGCGGCGATGCCGCGCACGAACTGCTGCCATCGCTCGAGCGCGCCGTCGCTCCCCGACCAGGACGCGCCGCCGCATTCGAGCAGACGTCTCGGGTCGATCAGCCCCCGATAGATCGAGGGCTCTCCGAGCAGGAGGAGGGCGAACTCGTCTTCCTGCGGTCCCTGCGTCGCAATGAAGCCCTGGTCCATCGGTCGCTTCACTGCCAGGGCCCGCGCCGGCGCTCCGGTGAGAAAGCAGGTCGAAGGGTTGAAGCATTGCCAGGTTTGCGGACTCGTCCACCCGCCGCAGGCGTTGACCAGCTCGTGCACGACCGTCGTGCCCGAGCGCCAGAGCCCGAGGATGAAGACCGGATCGGCCGGCAGCTCCCGCAGCGGCATACGCTCGAGCTGCGTCCGCCAGTTGAGCTCGAACCAGTAGGCCTGCCAGCGCAAGCGCAGGCCAAGCCCAAGCGGCGCGCGCGCCGGCCGGCCGCCCTGGCGGATCCACTGCGCGAGTGCGCGCGCCCCGTAGAGGGGCTGAAACTCAGGGCCTGGCCGAGCGGTCACCATTCGATAACTGCCCGGCCCAGCTCTCCGTTCCCGCCGTGCTGTACCGGGCGGCCCTGTGCCAGATGTGCTACACAAGCGCCATGAGCCAGATCGAGATCGAGACCCGAGACGGCCGCTGTCCGAGCTACGTCTATCGCCCAAGAGGCGCCGGGCCCTGGCCGGCGGTGCTCGTCTTCATGGACGGCCTCGCCATCCGTCCAGCCATGCTGCAGCTTGGCGAGAGACTCGCGACTCACGGCTATTTCGTGCTGCTGCCGGACCTCTTCTACCGGGCCGGTCCCTATGAGCCGATGGATCCGAAAGCCGTGTTCTCGGATCCCGGCAAGCGCAAGGTCCTGATGGAGAAATTCTTCGCGGTGGCGACATCGGCCCAGATCATGTCCGACACGCGGGCGTTCCTCGAATACCTTGCGGCGCAGCGCGACGTCAAGCCCGGGGGGATCGGCATTACCGGTTATTGCATGGGTGGCCGAATGTCGCTGATCGCGGCCGGCACCTACCCTGACGAGATCGTGGCGGCCGCCTCTTATCACGGCGGCGGGCTTGCGAATGACGCTCCCGACAGTCCGCACCGGCTGGCTCCGAAGATGAGAGCACGGGTTTACGTCGCGGGCGCCATCGAGGATCAATCCTTTCCCGATGACATGAAGGCCCGCCTGGAGCAAGCCCTTACGGAAGCCGGCGTCGACCATAAGATCGAGACCTATCCGGCGAGGCACGGCTGGGTGTTTGATGATTTTCCGGTGTACGACGCCGGCGCCTCGGAGCGTCACTGGCAGACCTTGCTCGAGCTCTTCGAATCGAAGCTGAAGTGCTGAGCGGCAATCGCGCGCCATCGACGGTGTGCTATCGGAAGGTTGCGGTAAACCCCGCGAACACGTTGAATCCCGGGGCCGGCTCGAAGTAGCGGCCGTTACCGTCATCGACGATGATCGATCCGGCATAGCGCCGATCGAGGATGTTGTTCAGGCGCAGGAACACCTCGAGCCGTGTCGAACCGAGCTCGGCGGCATATCCGCCGCTCGCACCGAACACCGGATACGCGGCCGCGAATTGGGTGTTGGCATCGTTCACGGCGATCGCGCTCACGTATTGTCCCGTGAGGTTCGCCCGCCAGCCGAGCGGTTCGCCCCACCCGATCCGCGCGTAGCCGTCGCTGTGCGGCACCCCCGGCAGGCGATTGCCCGATGCAATGACCTGGTTCGAAGCTTTGCACGGTGTGCCGGCGCAGGTCAGATAGGCATCGACGTAGATCGCATCGACGTAGGTGTAGGCGAGCTGGGCGCGCCAGCGGCCGGCGAAACTGTAATCGAGCGAGGCTTCCGCGCCGCTGCGGCGCGTTCGTCCGGCGTTCTGATAGGTCGAGCGGCCGCCGGAGTTCGTGGCAACGACGATCTCGTTGCGCGTGAGCGTATCGAAAGCGGCGAGTCCGGCCTCGAGGCTGCGGCTCAGGCGAAACTTGGCGCCGATCTCGCTATTGACGCTGCGTGCTGGACGCAGCCCGAAATCGAGACCCGGCGCGCCATTGGACCGATAGGCGAGCTCGGCTGCGATTGGTGTCTGAAAGCCCTGACCGTAGGAGGCATAAAGGTGCACCCACGGACGGGCCGCAAAGAGAAGCCCGGCGACCGGCGATGTGGCCGAGTAGGTCACTGCGCCGCTGTCGTCGCCGTTGGTCGCGGTGATGAAGTGATCCTCGGAGAGGAATCGGACTTCGCTGTGGCGGATGCCAGCGGTCAGAGTCCACCGGGGCACGAGCTCCCAGCTCGCCTGCGTGTACTCATCCATGTTGCGGGCGATGTCGTTCTCGTTCCGCCGCAGCGCGCCCAACACACCGAGTGTGCTGCCCACGAAGTTGTCATACCCCCGGCGCAGCTCGTTCTGCGTGTCGTAGCTCAGGCCGGCCATCCACGAGAGCGGCCGCCCCGCGAGCGGTCCCTGCCAGCTCCAGCGCGCATCCGCGCCGCCGAATTGCCGGTCGAGGTCGATGACTCCGCCCGAGCTGGTCGGGGCCTTCTGCGCCCCGGCGGGTATGGAGAGAAACTGCAGCACGGAGCGATGCCCGAAATAGCCCATGAGACGGACCGATTGCCTGTCGGTGAGGCCGAGGTGCCAAACCAGCCCGCCTTCCTGCTGCTGCAGGCTCTTGCGTGTGTTGAATAGAATGGATGCCGGATCGGTCTGGTCGGTGCCGGCGGCGAACTCCGCCGCGGTGAGGCCCTGTGGATCGTTCGCATCCGGACGGGAGAGGACGTTCGCGATGAACGTCAACTTGTCCCGTGGCCCCAGGGTGTAATCGACCTTGCCGTTGAAGGACTCGCTGCGGGCACTCTGGTGCGGCCGATAGCCCTCGAAGAAAAAGTGCGTAAAGTCCACGTTGTAGGCAATGGGGCCCACGGCGTCGCTCGCGTCGACGCCGGCGCGGAATGTGCCGAAGCTCCCGTAGCCGAGGTCCGTGCGGATCTCGCCGGGGGCTGTGCCGTCGGCCGTGAATATCTGAATGACCCCTCCCGAGGAATTGCCGTAGAGCGCCGAGAAGGGTCCACGCAGCACCTCGATGCGCTGCGCGGAATCCAGATTGAACTGCGAGACCTGCCCCTGCCCGTCGGGTCCGGTCTGCGGTATGCCGTCCTGATAGATCCGAACGCCCCTGACGCCGAATGTCGAGTTGGCTCCGATGCCGCGGATGGAGATCTGCTGATCCTGAGCGTAGTTGTTGCGGTTGCGCGCGAGCAGACCCGGGACGAAGCCAATATCGTCGGAGAGATTGATGCCGAGCGCGTCCTGGCGCAGCTCCGCGGCCGGAACGTCGCTGATCGAGGCGGCGACGTCATATGCCGGCATCTCGAGGCGGGTGGCAGTGACGACGATGTCGCTGAGCGGGGGCACCTCCGCCGCGCGCGCCGGACATGCGCCGAGGGCGAGGGCGCCCAGGAGGAGCGCGGGCGCGGGGACTGCAAATCCCGCCGCAGATCGATGTTGGTTCTTCTTCACAGGGTGCTTCGTAGTGGGATGACGGATTATTGCGCGGACGGTCCGCGGATTCCATCGGCGCGGCGGACGCCGATTGCCGCCGTGCCGGGCGCGCGACAGCTCTGCGGGACCCTAGAGATTTTCTCGAGACGCGCTCGCGATTTTCTCGACCCTCGGGGCCTACAGCGCACTCAGTCGGTTTCCGGGACCACCGTGACCGAGCGCGCCTGTCCGCGGCGCACGAGGCGAATCCCGATCGCGCGCCCGGCGCGCTCGGCGGTGAGCAGCCGGTGGAGGCTCTCGATGCCGGTGACGAGCTCGCCGTCGAGCTCGAGCAGGAGATCTCCGCGCTCGAGTCCCGCCTGCTGCGCGGGACCTCCGGGCAGGACTTCGGAGACCATGACGGCGCCCGCCGCCGTGCGCTCGAGCGCGTGCAGCATTCTCCGATCGAGCACGATCGTCTGACCGGCGAGCTTCAGGCGGCTGCGCCGCACGCGTCCGTGGCGCATCAGTTGGGTTGCTACTCCGACGGCGGTGTCGATACCGATCGCGAAGCAGATTCCTTGCGCGCCGCCTGCCGCTGCGGTGTTGATGCCGATCACGCGGCCCGCCGAATCCGCGAGCGGGCCGCCGGAGTTTCCTGGATTGAGCGGCGCATCGGTCTGAATCACGCTCTCGATCAGGCGTCCGGATGCCGAGCGCAGCGTGCGTCCGAGAGCACTCACGATTCCGGCGGTCACGGTCGCCTGATAACCAAGCGGATTGCCGACCGCAATCACCAACTGACCGACCCGTACCCGGGTCGAGCTGCCGAAGGTGGCGTGGGGAAATCCGCTGCCGGCCAGCCGCAGGACCGCAATGTCGGTTGCCGGATCGTCTCCCACCCGCAGGGCATCGCACACGCGGCCATCCGCGAGCGACACCACGACCGTATCCGCCCGCGCGACGACATGGCTGTTCGTGAGCAGATACCCGTCCGGGGTGTAGATGACGCCCGAACCTGTGCCGCGCACGCGGCCGCTCGCGGAGCGGGCTTCGATACCGGCGACGGCGGGTCCGACGCGCTCGGCGCTTTGCGAGACGAGTCGGGAATAGGGGTCGAGCTCGACCCCGATCGCATTGGCTTCCATCCCCGCAGCATCGGCACCGGAGGCGCGTTTTGCACCCGGCCACAAGGCCGGGTCTGTCCCGGCCCTTCGGCCGGTACCTTCGCGGACTGGCGCTCCGCACACTTCCCGTTATTCTTTCTGGGAGACTCCACATGGCTCATGAACCCAACCTGCTGGGAGCGCTGTCAGATCAGTGGGTGGCGAGATTCGCCACCGCGAGGGAGAGTCTCGCTTCGTTGAAACTGCCACACGGGGCCCATCTGGGAGCGATTCTGTGGCAGGGCGACGTACTGGTGACTTCCGAGCAGTCACTTCGCGCGCGGGAGGCGCTCGAGGCGATCCTCCCCGACGGCTCATGCATCGCCGGGAAACTCGCCGGACGGGATCCGTCGACCAATATTGCCGTCATCCGGCTTGCCGGCCCGGTCCGCGCGCCCGCCCTCTCGGCATCGCAGCCGCGGGTCGGGGCGCTGGTGATCGCGGCGGGCGCGGATGGCGCGGGGAGGGCCAGCGCCAGATTGGGCATGGTGAACGCAGTCGGTCCCGAGTGGCACAGCCTGCGGGGCGGACGGATCGAAGCGCGCATTCAACTCGACATCCGGCTCGCAGCGAGCGAAGAGGGTGGTCCGGCGTTCGATGCGGCCGGCGGCTGGCTCGGAATGACCACGTTCGGCCCTCGGGGTCAGGTTCTGGTGATTCCCGCTGCGACGGTGGCGCGCATCGTACCCGTGCTGTTGGCGAGCGGGCGCGTGCCGGGAGGATGGCTCGGGCTCGCGGTGCGTCCGGTGGCTGTTCCGGACGAGCTGCGGGAGTCGGCCGGCGAGGCGAGTGGCTTGATGGTCATGTCGCTCAGCCCCGAGGGTCCCGCGGCCAAGGCCGGCGTCGTCGCCGGCGACATCATCGTCTCGATCGATGGCGCCTCGGCGCGTCACCTGCGGCGCGTGCTCGCCCATTTGGGCAGTGAGCGCATCGGCACACCGGTTTCGCTGCGACTCATTCGCGGCGGCGGCATCATCGTCCTCGAGGCTGCCATCACCGAACGGCCGCCCTCATGACGACGAAGACCGTTGCCCGTTCGCTTACGCGAAACCTGCGCGTGCGAATCGCTGCCCGCGGCGCCGAGCGCATTGCTGCGCTCGCGAGCTTGCTCGAGGGCTTGGGCTATCGCGTCGCGATGGACGGCGAGGCCGCTGACGTGGTGCTCGCCGATCAGGAGCGCCCAGGGGGCGCCGATGACCCGAGCGTCGTGCTGGGTGGGAGCGAGGCCGACGCGCAGGGTTTGTTGCCCGAAACTGCTTCACCTGCGGAGATCGACGCGGCGCTGCGGGCCGTCGCGCACGGACTCATCGTCAGATCCCCGGCGGCGCGTACTGCCGGTTTCGGAGCCGCGCAGGAGAGCGCGCCCCGGTCCCTCCTGACCGCGCGGGAAGCTCAGGTCCTCGATGCGATCGCCGATGGCCTCACCAACAAGGCGATCGCCCGCCGCCTCGGCATCTCGCTGCACACGGTGAAGTTTCACGTCGAATCGGTATTTCGCAAGCTGGGTGCGCGCACGCGCACCGAAGCGGTTGCCCGGGCCAGGGAGCGGCGGCGGCAGGAGACGATCGAGCTCTGAGGCGCGGCGACTTCACGCTGCGGGGCCCCGGCTGTGTTCTGCCGAAAGCCGACCTCCCTGCGCCGAGTAGATCCGCCGCACCGACTCCAGGTCATCCGCCTCCTCGGCGCGCTTGTCCTCGCGATAGCGTTTCACGCGGGCGAGGCGCAGAGCGAGCCCGCCGGGATAACGGCTGCTCGCCTGCAGATCGCTGAAGGCGATCTCGACGACGAGCTCCGGCCGCACGTACACCGTCCATCGGTCGCGATGGGTCTCGCGCGCGAGCAGCTCACCGGTCTGCCAGGCGAGCATCGCGTCCGTCAGTCCCTTGAAGGTCTTTCCCAACATCACGTACTCGCCCGTCATCCGATCGAGCGCGCCGAGGTGCAGGTTCGAGAGTTTTCCGGTGCGCCGCCCGTGTCCCCACTCGGCGGCCAGCACGACGAGGTCGAGGGTATGGGCGCGCTTGATCTTGAGCCAGCTCGCGCCGCGGTTGCCGGCCTCATAGGGGGAATCGAGCGATTTCGCCATCACGCCCTCGTGGCCCGCGGCGAGCGCGGATTGGTAGAACGCCCGCGCCTCGGAGGCCGAGGCGGTAACGATCCGCGGCACACGGAGGGATTCGGGAAGCACGGCGGCGAGCACTGCGCTCCGCTCGCGCAGCGGTCGGTCCGCGAGGCTCCGCTCCTCGACCCGCAGACAATCGAAGAAGAAGGCGCGTACGGGGAGCTCCGTCGACAGCTTCTCGACCTGCAGCCGGCGACCGAAGCGGCGCATCGTGACCTGAAAGGGGTGCGGCCTGCCCGAGGTGTCGTAGGCGATCGCCTCACCATCCAACACCAGCGCCTGCTTCGGCAGCGCGCGCACGGCGGCGACGATCTCGGGGAGCGCCGCGGTGACCTCGTTCAAGGTTCGGGTGTAGAGACGCACCTGCTCGCCGCTCTTGTGCGCCTGCACTCGCGCTCCGTCGAGCTTCCATTCGAGCGCAATCTCACCTCCTCCCAATTCCTGCAGCGCGTCCTGCACGTCCACCGCGGTCTGGGCCAGCATGGGAGCCACCGGCGAGAAGAGCTCGAGCTGGAACCGATCGAGTCCCGCGGCACCCGCGCTCAGCGCAACGAGAGCCACCTCGCCGAGACTGCCCGCGTACATGGCCGCGCGCCGCACCTCCGTCACCGCAATACCCGAGGCGGCCGCAATCGCATCGATCATCACCCCGGCGAGCGCCCCCTGGCGCAGCTCGCCGCCGATGAGTCGGATGAGAAAGGCGCGCTCTGCGGCCGTAGCGCTCGAGAAGAGCTCGCTGAGCGCCGCGCCGCGTCGCACCGCGGAGCCGCTGCCGCGGATGGCGGCCAGGTCCGCCAGATGGCGGTCCGTCTGCTCGACGGTGAGGCTCGCTTCTTCCGGCGCCGGCACGGCCTCCCTAGCCCCCGCCTGCAGGGCCGTGTATCCGATACCGATCCGGCCCTGCGGCAGCTCGCCCGAGAGATAACTCACGCCGATCCTGATCTCTTGCCGCGCCAATCTGCCGAGCAGCCCGGCCAGCTCGCGCACCTTGGTGAGGCGGGAAGAGGTCGCCGCGACTCGGGCGGAGGTGCTGACGAGCTCGGAAAGGAGGGTCATTGCCACCGATCTTGCCAGGGCGGCAACGCTTCCTCCACGCTCGGCGCGGCTTGGGGCTTGAGGCGGCTCAGCTTTGGAAAGTCCCGATCGTCTCGGCTTCCGCGATGACGTGCGGCTCAGCCGCGTCCAGCACGTCCTTGACACTGGCCCGGGCCGGCAGGCTGAGCTCGGGGACATCGAGAGCGAGCAGTCGGAAGTGATAGTGGTGCGTCCCATGGCCGTGGGGTGGCTGCGGGCCGTCGTAAGTGCGATTACCGAAGTCGTTAACCGCCATTTCGAGTGAGGTTCCTGATTTCGCCGAGCCGCTGTCTTCGTCGAGCCCCTGATAGGCCGGCGGCACGTTGTAGACTGCCCAATGCCGAAAGGTGCCTCGGGGGGCGTCCGGGTCCTCGACGATCAGAGCGAAGCTTCGGGTATTCCGCGGCGCATCGCTCCATTGAAGCGGCGGTGAGACGTTGCCACCGTCCCTGCTGTAGCGGTTGGGTATGCGCTGGCCGTTCGGGAAGGCCGGACTCGCGACGCTGAGTGCCATGTTGTGTCTCCTCACAGTGGGCGAGCCCCGGGGGATGCAAGCGGCGGACCCGAGCTGCCCCTTTCGGGCGATTCGCCCCCGGGGAGGTGCCTGATATAGTTTGGCACGAGCTTCGGACCCGCGCACCGGAGCACCCCAAGAGGAGAACCGGTCATGAGAATCGGCGTACTCGGCTCAGGCATCGTTGGCACGACGCTCGCCGGCGGATTCCGCACCCACGGGCACGAGGTGATGATCGGCTCGCGCGAGCCGGCGAAGCTCGCCGATTTTGTCCGGCAGAGCCGCGGCGTCCGGGCCGGCACTCCGCAGGAGACCGCGAACTTTGCCGAGGTAGGCGTGCTCGCCGTGAAAGGTAGCGTTGCCGCAGCGATGGTGCGCGCGGCCGGCACCGCCAACCTCGCCGGCAAGCCGGTGATCGATGCCACCAATCCGCTCGCTGATGCGCCACCGGCGAAGGGGGTATTGAGGTTCTTCACCTCTCTCGATGACTCGCTCATGGAGCGGCTGCAGAACGAGTTCCCCAAGATCCGGTTCGTCAAGGCGTTCAACTCGGTGGGCGCCGCGCGGATGGTCAATCCGGTGTACGCCGAGGGCAGACCCAGCATGTTCATCTGCGGCAACGATCAACCGGCCAAGGCGCTCGTGACCGGCCTGCTCGATCAGCTCGGTTGGGAGGCTGAGGACATGGGCGAGGTCGAAGCCGCTCGCGCCATCGAGCCCCTGTGCATGCTCTGGTGCATTCCCGGCCTGCGGCGCAATCAGTGGACGCACGCCTTCAAGCTCCTCAAATGATGACGGACGACCGGTTGCAGATCAGGGCCATCTGCCGCACAGACTACGAGGGATGGCGTCCTCTTTGGGATGGGTACAACGCCTTCTACGGTCGTTGCGGCCCGACCGCGCTCCCGGAGCCGATCACCCGCTCGACCTGGGAGCGCTTCTTCGATGCGGCAGAGCCTGTTCACGCGCTGGTGGCGGAGCGCGAGGGCGAGCTCGTGGGCCTCGCGCATTATCTCTATCACCGCAGTACCACGCGCCTGCGGGACATCTGTTACCTCCAGGACCTGTTCACGGCGGCCGAGCTCCGCGGTGTCGGCATCGGTCGGCTCTTGATCCAGGGTGTCTACGCGGCCGCCCGCGCCGCCGGCTGCAGCCGCGTGTACTGGCAGACTCAGGCGACGAACCAAGCCGGCCGCGCGCTCTACGACAAGGTCGCCGAGCATCACGGCTTCATCGTCTATTCACATGAGTTGACTTAGGGCCCCTGCCCTGAGCTCGCCGGCGCGCAACGACATGTTCCAGCAAACAGTCGCAGGCCTCGGGCCACTGGTCATCTTCCTGCTCGTGCTGCTGCAGCAGGCAGGCGTGCCCTATCCCATCACCCCCGTGCTCATCCTTGCGGGCGCCGTCTCGGTCAACGGGCATCTGTCGGCCGTGGCGGTGATCGGCCTCGCCGTGGCCGCCGCTCTCATTGCCGATCTCGGCTGGTACACGGCCGGATTTCGACTCGGCGGTCGGGCTCTCAAAGCTCTCTGCGCGCTCTCACTCTCGCCAGACGCCTGCGTGACGGATACGGAGCGTTGGTTCGGACGCTTCGGCACGCGCGTTCTCATCATCGCCAAGTTCGTGCCCGGGCTCGGTCTCATCTCCACTGCGATGGCCGGCGTCGCTCGCGCCAGCCTGGATGACTTCTTTCTTTACGATCTGCTCGGCAACACACTGTGGGTGAGCGCGGCGGTGTGCGCGGGAGTCCTGTTCCACGATGCGGTGGGCGACGTTCTGCGTGTGTTGGCGGAGCTCGGCTACTGGGGCATCGCGCTGCTTGCCGCGGCGCTCGCGGCCTTCATCGGCGTGAAGCTCCGGCAGCGGCACGCGCTCATCCGCGAGCTGCGGCTGGCGCGGATCTCCGTCCCGGAGCTCAAGGACTTGATCGACCGCGGGCGCGCGCCCGTCGTCATCGATGCCCTCGCGCCAACGAGCCGGCGGCGCGAAGGCATGATCCCGGGGGCAATCCCGGTGGAGGCACTGCGGCTCGACTGCGGTTCCGCGAAACTGCCTCCGAAAGCCGAGGTGATCGTCTATTGCGCGTGCTCCAACGAGGCCTCCGCCGCGCGCATCGCGCAACAGCTGATCCGCATGGGCTGCATTCGCGTGCGGCTGCTCACCGGCGGCATCTTCGCCTGGAAGGACGCGGGGTTCGACGTCGAGATTGCCCCGGAGTCTGCGATGCCGGCATGCGCCCACGGCTTCGGTCTGTAGACGTCCAGCTCCCCGGATGCGCTCGTAGAACCGTACGCTTCGGCTGCTGCCGCTAGAGCAGTACCCGCTCGATGCCGCCGTTGTTCGCCCGCGCCACGTAGTCGGCCATCCAATTCTCGCCCAGCACGTGTCGGGCGATCTCGACCACGATGTAGTCGGCGTCGAGCTCGGCATCGTCGTTGTAACGCTTAAGGCCCTGCAGACACGACGGGCAGGAGGTCAGGATCTTCACCTGCGCCGCGCCCGCGGCGCGCAGCTTATTCGCGCCGGCGCGGACCTCCTCCTCCTTGCGGAAGCGGACCTGGGTCGAGATATCAGGGCGGGTGAGGGCGAGCGTGCCCGATTCGCCGCAGCAGCGCTCGTTCTTCTCGATCCGGCCGTTGCGCGAGTCGTTCATCAGCGTGTTGACCACCTTGAGCGCATCGTAACTCTTCATCGGCGAGTGACAGGGATCGTGATACATGTAGCGCTCGCCCGTGACTTGCCCGAGCCGCACGCCCTTCTCCATCAGGTACTCGTGTATGTCGATGATGCGTGAGCCCGGAAAGATATCCTCGAACTTGTACCCCTGAAGCTGGTCGTAGCACGTGCCGCAGCTCACGACCACGGTGCGGATGTCGAGGTAATTCAGGGTGTTCGCCAGGCGGTGAAACAGCACCCTGTTGTCGGTGCTGATCTTCTCCGCGCGCTCGAACTGACCCGCGCCGCGCTGCGGGTATCCGCAACAGAGATACCCAGGGGGCAATACGGTCTGTACGCCGACGTGCCAGAGCATCGCCTGAGTGGCGATCCCGACCTGCGAGAAAAGCCGCTCCGAGCCGCAGCCGGGGAAGTAGAACACCGCCTCGGTATCGCCGCTCGTCGCGGCCGGATCGCGGATGATGGGCACGTACGCCGGATTCTCGATGTCGAGCAGCGCGCGCGCGGTCTTCTTGGGCAACCCGCCGGGCATGCGCTTGTTCACGAAATGCACCACCTGCTCGCGCAACGCGGGCCTGCCCGTGGTCGCGGGTGGGCGGCGGGTCTGCGCGCGCGCCACGCGCCTGAGCACTCCATGCGCTGCCCGCTGTACGCGGTAGCCCCACTCGATCATCAGCTTGCGGGCGAGTCGGATGGTCTGCGCGCGCGTGGCATTGAGGAAGAACAGCGATGCGGCGCTGCCGAGGTTGAAGCGCTTCCTGCCCATCCGCCGCAGCAGATCGCGCATGGCCATCGACACGTCGCCGAAGTCGATGTCGACCGGGCAGGGGCTGGCGCACTTGTGGCAGACGGTGCAATGGTCGCCCACGTCGGCGAACTCATCCCAATGGCGCAGGCTGATCCCCCGGCGGGTCTGCTCCTCGTAGAGGAACGCCTCGATGAGGAGCGAGGTCGCGAGCACCTTGTTGCGTGGGCTGTAGAGCAGGTTGGCGCGGGGCACGTGGGTGGCACAAACCGGCTTGCACTTGCCGCAGCGCAGGCAGTCCTTGATGGAATCGGAAATCGTGCCGATATCCGACTGCTGCATGATGAGCGACTCGTGCCCGAGCAGGTTGAAGCTCGGCGTGTAGGCGTCGGAGAGATCCCCGCCCGGCTGCAGCTTGCCCCGGTTGAAGCGCCCATCAGGGTCGACCGCCTGCTTGTAAGCGCGAAATTCCGCGATCTCGTCCTCCTGCAGGAACTCGAGCTTGGTGATGCCGATGCCGTGCTCGCCGGAGATGACCCCATCGAGGTCGCGGGCGATGCGCATGATGCGCGCCACGACGGCCGATGCCGTCCGCAGCATCTCGTAGTCATCCGAGTTGACCGGGATGTTGGTGTGTACGTTGCCGTCTCCGGCATGCATGTGCAGCGCGACGAAAACTCGTCCTCGAAGGATCCGGCGGTGCGCGTCCTCGCACGCGGCGAGGATCGGCGCGAATACCCGTCCGCCGAAGATCTGTCGCAAGGGAGATCGCAGCTCGCGCTTCCACGAGATGCGGATCGTGCGGTCCTGCACCACGTCGAAGACGCGTAACTGCGCTTGCGCCTCCGACCTGGCGCGCAGCTCCGGCGAGAGGCCCGCAACGCCCAGCCTCTCGAGCTGCGGCAGCGCCGCCGCGAGCGGCGTGTCGAGGTGTCGCGCCAGCCAGTCCCAGCGGGAACGGGTCTCCACCAGGAGTTGGCGCACCTGGATGGCGCGCTCGCCGATGACCTCCTCGTCGGGGAGGCTCCCGAGCTCCGCATCCTCCGTCCGCGCGAGCGGCGGTGGCGCAGCGAACACCCGCTCGAGCTCGCCGATGAGCGCGAGCTTGTTAGCTATGGACAGTTCTATGTTGATCCGCTCGATGGCGTCCGTGTACTCGCCCATGCGCGCGAGCGGCAGCACCACGTCCTCGTTGATCTTGAAGGCGTTGGTGTGACGCGCAATGGCTGCCGTGCGGGCGCGATCCAGCCAGAACTTGCGCCGTGCCTCGGCGCTCACCGCGACGAATCCCTCGCCGCTGCGGGCATTGGCGATCCGCACGATATGCGAGGTGGCGGCGGCCACGGCGGTCTCTTGCTCGCCCACGATGTCGCCGAACAGGGCCATCTTCGGCAGCGAACCACGCTTGGACTTGGTGGTGTAGCCGACGGCGCGCAGATACCGCTCGTCCAGGTGCTCGAGGCCCGCCAGCTGCACACGGTCACAGCCGCGAGCCGCCAAGCCGTCGAGATACTCCTTTATCTCTACGATCGCCGGTACCGCATGCCGCGCCTGACCGAAGAACTCGAGGCACACGGTGCGGGTGTGGGCGGGAGTCCGGTGCAACACCCAGCGCGCGCAAGTGATGATGCCGTCGCAGCCTTCCTTCTGTACGCCCGGCAGCCCGCCGAGGAACTTGTCGGTGACGTCCTTCCCCAGCCCCGCCTTGCGGAACCTGCGCCCCGCAATGCGCAGCCGCTGCGTTCGGAGCACCGCCGCGCGCTCGGGCGGCTGCCGGCCGTCTTTCCACACGAGCTCGAACTCGGCCGCCTCCGTCTCGTGGATCTTGCCGCGGTTATGAGCGAGTCGGCTCACCTCGAGCCAGTGACCGTCGCAGTCGACCATGCGCCACCACGCCAGGTTGTCGACGGCGGTGCCCCAGAGCACGGCTTTCTTGCCGCCGGCATTCATGGCGATGTTGCCGCCGATGCAGGACGCATCGGCCGAGGTGGGATCGACCGCGAATACCAGACCGCCGGTGTCGGCGGCGGCCGCAACGCGGCGAGTGACCACGCCGGCCTCGGAGAAGATCGTCGGGACCGGCTCCGCGCAGCCGGGGAGCCGGAGGAGCTCGATCCCGCCGAGATGCTCGAGCTTCTCGGTGTTGATGACGGCCGAAAGCGAAGTCAGGGGAATGGCGCCTCCGGTGTACCCGGTGCCGCCACCTCTTGGAATGATCGTGAGCCCGAGCTCGATGCAGCCGCGCACCAGATCCGGAATCTCCGCCTCGCTGTCCGGCATCAGCACGAGGAAGGGATATTCCACTCGCCAGTCGGTCGCGTCCGTCACGTGCGACACCCGCGCGTAGGCATCGAAGCGGATGTTGTCCGTGTGCGTGCGGCGCCCCAGGACGCGCGCCGCTCTGCGGCGCAGCCTCGCCCAGGCGTCGAAATCGGACTCGAAGCTGCGCACCGCCGAGCGCGCCGCCGCGAGCAGCTCGCCGACGCGATCATAGCGCGCGGTGTCGCCCGGATCGCGGCGGCGGTCGACCTCGGCCAGGCGGTGCTGCAGCGCCTCGATGAGCAGGTTCCGCCGGCGCTTGTTCTCGATGAGGTCGTCCTGCAGGTAGGGATTGCGACGCACCACCCAGATATCGCCCAGCACCTCATACAGCATGCGCGCCGAGCGGCCGGTGCGCCGCTCGTGACGCAGCTCCTCGATCAACGCCCACTGCCGCGCCCCGAGCAGACGGATCACGATCTCGCGGTCCGAGAACGAGGTGTAGTTGTAGGGAATCTCCCGCAGCCGCGCCGCGGGCCCGGGCTCACCGGCGGGCTCGAGAGGCAGCTGCTCCTGGGACGGTATGGCGCTCATTCACCTGGCTCTTCTGCGGCACGACGGGCCAGGGCCGCTCCGTTTCCTGGGACACTTCATCTCGCGTCGGCGGGTCTCAGGGGCCCGTGGTAATCGTGTAGGGTCTCGCTCTCTGCGGCGTAGCGGGCAGAGGGCCGTTCCCTCTGTCCGCGGTTAACCTTGTAGGGTCTCGCGAAAATCGCCTCGGCGATTTTCGCCAATGAACTTAAGGCAGGTCCGTGCTGCCCATCAGGTACCGGTCGCACTCGCGCGCCGCGCCGCGCCCCTCGTTGATCGCCCATACCACGAGGCTCTGGCCGCGCCGGCAATCACCCGCCGCAAACACGCCCTTCACGCTGGTGGCGAACACGCCGTGCTCGGCTTCGATGTTGCTGCGCGAGTCGGTCCGTACGCCGAGCTCGGCGAGCAGCGGCTGTTCCGGGCCGGTAAATCCCATGGCGAGGAGCACGAGATCCGCCGGAATCTCGCGCTCGCTGCCGGCGACATCCCTCGGGGCGAACCGTCCGTCGGCCTCCTGCCGCCAGGCCACCTCGACCGTGCTGAGTGAGCGGACTCGGCCGGCATCCCCGTTCAGACGCTTGACGGTGGTGATGTAGATGCGCGGATCGGAGCCGAACTTCGCCGCCGCCTCCTCCTGGCCGTAATCGAGCTTGTAGACCTTCGGCCACTCCGGCCAGGGATTGTCGGCCGCGCGCTCCGTGGGCGGACGGGGCAGGATCTCGATCTGCGTCAGGCTCTTGCAGCCCTGGCGCATGGCGGTGGCGACGCAGTCCGTTCCCGTGTCGCCGCCGCCCACGACGATGACGTGCTTGCCCCGCGCGTGGATGGGGCTGTGATCCGGACCGCCGTTGAGCAACGCCTTGGTGCTTGCCGTGAGGTACTCCATGGCGAAATGCACGCCGTCAAGCCTGCGATTCTCCACCGGCAGGTCCCGGGCCTGGGTGGCCCCGGTGCACACCACGATGGCATCGAAGTCCTTGAGGAGCAGCATCGGCTCGACGTTCTCGCCGACGTTGGCGTTGCACACGAATTTGACGCCTTCCTGCTGCATGAGCTCGATGCGCCGCAGCACGACTTCCTTCTTGTCGAGCTTCATGTTGGGGATGCCGTACATCAAGAGGCCTCCAGGCCGATCCTCGCGCTCGAGCACCGTCACGGCGTGACCGGCGCGATTCAACTGCGCGGCCGCGGCGAGACCCGCAGGTCCGGAACCGATCACCGCCACCCGCTTGTCCGTGCGCGCCGCCGGCGGCTCGGGCGCGATCCAGCCCTGCTCCCAGCCCTTGTCGACGATGGCGTTCTCGACGCTCTTGATGGTCACGGGCGGAGCGTTGATACCGAGCACGCACGAGCCCTCGCAGGGCGCCGGACACACCCGGCCGGTAAACTCGGGAAAGTTGTTGGTCTTGTGCAGCCTCTCGAGCGCATCCCGCCAGAGGCCGCGGTAGACCAGATCGTTCCACTCGGGAATGAGATTGTTCACCGGACAGCCGGACGCCATGCCCGAGATGAGCTTTCCCGTATGGCAGAACGGCACGCCGCAATCCATGCAGCGTGCGGCCTGGTTGCGCAGGCGCCGCTCGTCCATGTGATGATGGAACTCCCTGAAATCGCGCACGCGCTCGATGGGCGTGCGGTCCACGGGGAGCTCGCGCAGATACTCGATGAAACCAGTCGGCTTGCCCATCGGGTGCTCTCGTCAGTTTCCGCCGACGCGCGCGAGGTCGCGCGCATTCTCCTCGAACGCCACCATGATGGCCTCGTCCCCGGTCAGACCCTGCTCGTGCGCGCGCTTGAGCGACGCCAGCGCGCGCTTGAAGTCCTTGGGCACGACCGCGACGAACCTGGGCAGGAGGCGCTCCCAGTTATCGAGCACGTAGCGCGCTCGCTCGCTCCCGGTGAGCTCCCGATGCCGCTCGATCATGCCGCGCACGCGCGCGATTTCCTCCGCGTCCTGCAACTGCTCGATTTGCACCATCTGCGTGTTGACCTGCGCCGGAAAATCACCCGCCTCGTCCAGCACATAGGCGATGCCGCCCGACATGCCGGCGCCGAAATTGCGCCCCGCGGAACCGAGGACCACCACGCGGCCGCCCGTCATGTATTCGCAGCCGTGATCGCCGACCGCCTCGGCGACTGCATCGGCGCCGCTGTTGCGCACCGCGAAGCGCTCGCCCGCCATGCCGCAGATGTACGCTTCGCCGCTCGTCGCCCCGTAGAGCCCGACGTTGCCGATGATGATGTTCTCCTGCGGCGGAAAGGGTGAGCCGGCCGGCGGGTAGATCACGATCCGGCCGCCGCAGAGCCCCTTGCCCAGGTGGTCGTTGGCATCGCCCTCGAGCACGAAAGTCATGCCGCGAGGCATGAATGCGCCGAAGCTCTGCCCCGCCGATCCTCTGAAGGCGATGCGGATGGTGTCATCCGGCAGGCCCTCCGGTCCGTACCGACGCGTGATCTCGCTGCCGGTGATGGTGCCGACCACCCGGTTGACGTTGCGGATGGGCAGCTCGGCGCGAACCGGCTCGCCGCGCTCGATGGCCGGCCGGCAGATCTCGAGCAGGCGGGTCACGTCCAGGGATTTCTCCAGGCCATGATCCTGTTCGATCTGACGGAAGCGGCCGACTTCGGCGCCGACATCCGGCTGATAGAGGATGTTGCTGAAATCGAAGCCCTTGGCCTTCCAGTGATCGATCGCCTTCCTCGGGCTCAAGCGATCCACCCGCCCGATCATCTCCTCCACGGTCCGGAAGCCGAGCTGCGCCATGATCTCGCGCATGTCCTGCGCGATGAAGCGCATGAAGTTGACCACATGCTCCGGCTGGCCGGTGAACTTCTCGCGCAGCCGCGGATCCTGCGTGGCCACGCCCGCCGGGCAGGTGTTGAGATGACAGACGCGCATCATGATGCAGCCGAGCGCCACGAGCGGCGCCGTCGCGAAGCCGAACTCCTCGGCTCCGAGGAGCGCCGCGATGACCACGTCGCGGCCGGTCTTGAGCTGTCCGTCGGCTTCCACCGCGATGCGGCTGCGCAGATTGTTGAGCACCAGCGTCTGATGCGCTTCCGCCACGCCGAGCTCCCAAGGCAAGCCCGCATGGGCGATGGAGGTCTGTGGCGATGCGCCCGTGCCGCCGTCATGGCCGCTGATCAGCACGACGTCGGCGTGCGCCTTGGCGACGCCGGCGGCGATCGTGCCCACGCCGACTTCCGAGACCAGCTTCACGCTGATGCGAGCTTCGCGGTTGGCGTTCTTCAGGTCGTGGATGAGCTCCGCGAGATCCTCGATGGAGTAGATGTCGTGGTGCGGCGGGGGTGAGATGAGGCCCACTCCGGCCGTGGTGTGCCGGGTCTTCGCGATCCAGGGATAGACCTTGGTGCCGGGCAGCTGGCCCCCTTCGCCGGGTTTCGCCCCCTGCGCCATCTTGATCTGCAGCTCCCGCGCGTTGACCAGGTACTGACTCGTCACACCGAAGCGCCCCGAGGCCACCTGTTTGATGGCGCTGTTCTTCGAGTCGCCGTTCGGCAGCGGCCGATAGCGTTCGGGATCCTCGCCGCCTTCGCCGGTGTTGCTCTTGCCGCCGATGCGGTTCATGGCAATGGCGAGCGTCTCGTGCGCTTCCTGGCTGATCGAGCCGTAGGACATGGCGCCCGACTTGAAGCGCTTCACGATGCTCTCGATGGGCTCGACCTCGTGCAGCGGCACCGGCTCCGAGGGGGCGAATTCGAGCAGCCCCCGCAGTGTCGCGAGCGTCTTCGACTGCTCATCGATCAGCTTCGCGTACGACTTGTAGGTGCCATAGCTGCCGGTACGCACGGCCTTCTGCAGGCGATGAATGGACTCGGGATTGAAGAGGTGATGCTCACCGCCGGCTCGCCACTGGTACATGCCGCCGGCCTCGAGCGCGTGCCCGTTGGTGCGCCGTCCCGGGAATGCCGCGCGGTGGCGCATCAGCACCTCCTGGGCGATGGTCTCCATGCCGATGCCGCCGATGCGCGAGGCCGTCCAGGTGAAGTACTGATCGATGACGTCCTGACGCAGGCCCACGGCCTCGAACACCTGCGCGCCGCGATAGCTCTGGATGGCGGAGATGCCCATCTTCGACATCACCTTGACGACGCCCTTGGTCGCGGCCTTGACGTAGTTCTTGCACGCGAGCTTCGTGTCGACGTTCGCCACCAGTCCCTCGCGGATCATGCTCTCGAGCGTCTCGAACGCAAGGTAGGGGTTGACGACCGAGCAGCCGAAGCCGATGAGGAGCGCGAAGTGATGCACCTCGCGCGCCTCGCCGGTCTCGAGCGCGAGGCTGATGCGGGTGCGCAGCCCCTCACGGATCAGGTAGTGGTGCACCGCGCTCACCGCGAGGAGCGAGGGCACCGCGGCGAATTCGCGGCTGACGCCGCGGTCGCTCAGGACGAGGATGTTGACTTCCTCGTCCTCGATGAGGCGTCGCGCAGCGAGGCACAGCTCCTCCACCGACTTCGTGAGTCCCTTCTCGCCGCGCGTCGCGCGAAAGAGGATCGAGAGCGTGCCGACCTTCAGTCCCGGGAGCGCGAGGCGCCGCACCTTGGCGAATTCCTCGTTGGTGAGGATCGGGCCGTCGACCTCGAGCCGGCGGCAGTCCGCCGGCTGCGGCCGCAGCAGATTGCCTTCGGAGCCGAGCCGCACCTCCGATGAGGTGATGAGCTCCTCGCGGATGCAGTCGATCGGCGGATTGGTGACCTGGGCGAAAAGCTGTTTGAAATAATCGTAGAGCAGGCGCGGCCGGCTCGAGAGCGCCGCGAGCGGCGTGTCATTACCCATCGAGCCCACCGCCTCGACGCCGCTTTTGGCCATCGGCTCGAGCAGAGTCCGCTCGTCCTCGAAGGTATAGCCGAAAGCGATCTGACGGGCGCGCAGCGTATCCGGATCGGTCGGCGGCAGCTCGGCGGCCGCGGGCAGATCCTGCAAGTGCACGAGGTGCTCATCCAGCCACAGCTGGTACGGATGCTCGGTCGCGACGGTGCGCTTGATCTCCTCGTCGCCGATGATGCGGCCCTGCTCGGTGTCGACGAGGAACATGCGTCCGGGCTGCAGCCGCCCCTTGCGCACCACATCCTGCGGCGGCACCTCGAGCACGCCGGCCTCGGAGGCCATGATGACGAGGTCGTCCCGGGTGATGTAGTAGCGCGAGGGCCGAAGACCGTTGCGATCGAGTACCGCCCCGATCCTCTTGCCGTCGGTGAAGGCGATCGAGGCCGGCCCATCCCAGGGCTCCATGAGGCTCGAGTGATACTGGTAGAAGGCGCGCAGGTCCGGGTCCATGCTCTCGTGATTCGACCAGGGTTCCGGGATCAGCATCATCATGGCGTGCGGGAGCGAGCGTCCCGCCAGCACCAGCAGCTCCAGCGTGTTGTCGAGCATCGCCGAGTCGCTGCCATTCGGATTGACGACCGGCAGGATCTTCGGCGTGTCCTCGCCGAAGAGGTCGGAGGCGAACAGCGCCTCGCGCGCCTTCATCCAGTTGAAATTGCCCCGCAGGGTGTTGATCTCGCCGTTGTGGGCGAGATAGCGGTACGGGTGGGCGCGGTCCCAGCTCGGGAAGGTGTTGGTACTGAAGCGGGAGTGCACCAGCGCCAGCGCCGTCTCCATGGCCGGATGCTGCAGATCCGTGAAGTACTGGGTCAGCTGCTCGGTGAGCAGCATGCCTTTGTAGACGAACGTCTTGTGCGAGAGGCTGCAGAGGTACCAGTATTCCGCCCCGTCGATGGTCGAGGCGCGCAGCTCGCTGTAGGCGCGCTTCCTGATGATGTAGAGCTTGCGCTCGAACTCCGCCTCATCGCGCACGCCCGGTCCGCGGCCGATGAACACCTGGCGGATGAAGGGCTCGCTCGCCCGCGCCGTCTCCCCGAGGGAGCTGTTGTTCACCGGCACGGTGCGCCAGCCGATGAGCGTCTGTCCCTCGGATTGAATGATGTGCTCGAAGATCTCGACCAGCCGCCGCCGCCGGGTCGGATTTCGTGGCAGGAATACGAGACCACTCGCGTACTCACCGGGCCCGGGGAGCGGAAAGGTGCGGTCCTTCTTCGCCACGTGCTGGAAGTAAGCGTGCGGCATCTGGATGAGCACGCCCGCGCCGTCGCCCGTATTGGCCTCGCAGCCGCAGGCGCCCCGGTGATCGAGGTTGCGCAGCACCTGGATGGCCTGCTCGAGGATGCGGTGGGACTTGCGGCCCTTCACATCGACCACGAAGCCCACGCCGCAGGCCTCGTGCTCGAACCACGGGTCATAGAGCCCCTGCTTTCCCGGGGCAAGATGCGCGGCACGCCGCAGTCCCGGGACCATCCCGGAGGTGCGCGCCGCGGCGCTTCGGCGCTGATATCGCATGCTGGATCGGGCCTCTCGTTGCTTGGGAGAGCGGGCGCACTTTCCCTGCACCGGTCCGAGCCCCACGCTGGGGTGAATCTCGCCGGCCACGCCCGCACAATTGTCAAAGACTGGAGGCGGATCGCGGCGCTGCACCGGACGCTTGAGAGAGGAGTCCAGGCCGCGCGTGCCCGTCTGAGCCGCCGTATGGCCCGATAATAGCCGCCCGTGGCACCGGGTCAATGGCGGTGCGGGATTTTTTCGGGACCTTTATGAAAATCGCAACCTTCAACGTCAATGGGATCGGCAGCCGGCTGCCCGCGCTCCTCGAATGGCTCGCCCGGGAATCGCCCGATATCGCCTGTCTGCAGGAGCTCAAGGCCCCCGATGCCGCCTTTCCGGTGGCCGCGATCCGCCTCGCCGGCTACGAGGCGGTCTGGCACGGCCAAAGATCCTTCAACGGCGTCGCCATCCTCGCGCGGGGGGTCACGCCGCTCGAGATCCGTCGCGGACTTCCCGGCGATCCCGACGACACGCACAGCCGCTACATCGAGGCCGAGGTCGGTGAGCTGGTGATCGGGTGTCTCTACCTCCCGAACGGCAATCCGCAGCCCGGCCCGAAGTTCGATTACAAGCTCGCCTGGTTCGAGCGGCTCATCCGACATGCCGGGACACTGCTCACTCTAGGCCGGCCGGCGGTGCTGGCCGGCGATTACAACGTCGTGCCCACCGACGTCGACATTTATGATCCGAAGTACTGGCGCAAGGACGCGCTGTTGCAGCCCGAAAGCCGCGCGGCCTATCAGCGTCTGCTCGAGCAAGGCTGGACTGACGCGGTGCGCGCGCGACATCCCGAGGAGCGGATTTACACCTTCTGGGACTTTTTCCGCGATCACTGGAAGCGCAACGCGGGACTGCGCATCGATCACTTGCTGCTCAGCCCCGATCTCGCGCCGCGCCTTGTCGATGCCGACGTCGACAGGTGGGTGCGCGGCGGGGAGAAACCGAGCGATCACGCGCCCACCTGGGTCAGGCTCGGCCCGAGCGAAGCGGCTGACATAACATGACGTGTGGCTCTCTGGGAGCGTCAGCGGAACCGAGCCGCGGTTTGCACATTTTCCCTACATATTTCACATTTCCGTTCATATTCCATACAGTAAGGCGGTGGCCGCAATTCCGCGCACCGACAACCTGGCTCTTTCGGCGATCTCTCTCTTTCTGGACGTCGATGGGACGCTGCTCGAGATCGCGGCACGGCCGCAGGCCGTGTCGGTCCCCGATGAGCTGCGATCGCGGCTGCGGACCTTGTATGTCGCCAGCGGCGGTGCCGTTGCGCTCGTGAGCGGACGGGCGATCGCGGATCTCGATGTGCTGTTTGCGCCGCTGACGCTGCCGTCGGCGGGCCTGCACGGCTTCGAGCGCCGTGGCGCCTCGGGCGCTTACCGCAGGCGTCCCGCTCCGTCCGCGGCTGCGCTCGAGGCGGCTCGCCGGGCCATGTCGCAACTGACGCAGCGGCATGCCGGCCTTCTCCTCGAGGACAAGGGATTTGCGCTCGCGCTGCATTACCGCGGCGTTCCCCGGCTCGAGGCCACGGTCATTCGTGCGATGGAGGAAGTGGCGGCGAGCATCCGCGGCGACCTCGAGCTGCAACGCGGCAAGATGGTGGTGGAGCTGCGGCCTGCCGGCGCAACGAAGGCCCACGCGGTCGCGGCGTTTCTGGACGAGGCGCCGTTTGCCGGGCGGCTGCCGGTCTTCATCGGCGATGACCTGACGGACGAGCCGGCGTTCGAGCTCGTCAACCGGCTCGGCGGCCTTTCCGTGATCGTGAGCGCGACGCGACCGTCTGCGGCGCGGGCGCGCCTCGAGGATGTCCCGGCAGTGCGCAGCTGGCTCGGGGAGCTGCAGGAGCAGCCCGCGGCGGCGCTCGATCGACTCTCGGACAGCAATCCCTCTGGCCGCCGACGACGGAGCCAGGGTTGATGGGCCGGTTGATCAATGTCTCCAATCGCGTGCCGCTCGCCAAGACCGCGGCTCCCGGAGGACTCGCGGTCGGTGTGCTCGCGGCCATGCGGGCCCGCGGCGGGCTCTGGTTCGGGTGGAACGGCGAGACCAGCGGCCAGGAGCCCGCGGAGCCCGAGATCACCCTCCGCGACTCGCTCACCTACGCCACCATCCCGCTGCCGCAGACGCTCTACGAGCGCTATTACAGCGGTTTCGCCAACGGCACGCTGTGGCCGCTTTTTCATTACTTTCTCGCCGGATTTCGCTACGAGGACCAGGAATACGAGGCCTACCAGCAGGCGAACGCGCTTTTCGCGTCGCATCTCGAGCCGCTGCTCGAGACGGGCGATCTCATCTGGGTGCACGACTATCACCTGATTCCGCTCGCGGAGAAGCTGCGTGCGCTCGGCGTGCACCAGCCGATTGGATTCTTTCTGCACATTCCTTTTCCGCATTTCGAGGTGCTGCGGGCGCTGCCGACCTTCGCCGAGATGGTGCGCGCGCTGTCGGCGTACGACCTCGTCGGCTTCCAGACGGAGACCGATCGCGAGAGCTTTCTCGATGCGGTGCGCGTCCTCTGGGGCGCCAAGTCGGTGGCAGAGGACGGCGCGGTGAGCGTGAACGGCCGCTCGACCCGCACCGGCGTGTACCCCATCGGCGTCGACGTCGAAGCCATCGCGCAGAGCGCTGCCAAGGCGGCCGGCTCGGCGCCGGTGCAGCGGATGATGGAAAGCCTGGTCGGCCGGCGGCTCATCGTCGGCGTCGATCGGCTCGATTACAGCAAGGGGCTGCTCGAGCGCTTCCAGGCGTACCGGCATTTCCTCGAGAGTTATCCGGAGCAGATCGGGCAGGTCACCTTTCTGCAGATCGCGCCGCTTGGGCGGCAGAAGGTGCAGGCCTACGCCCAGATCCGCGACTCCCTCGAGCAAAGCTCGGGGCGCACCAATGGACGCTTCGCGGATGCCGACTGGACGCCCATCCGTTATCTCAACCGCAACTTTCCGCACGCCACCCTCATGGGATTTCTGCGCAGCGCCCAGGTGTGTCTCGTGACGGCGCTGCGCGACGGCATGAATCTCGTCGCCAAGGAGTTCATCGCCGCGCAGGACCCGGACGATCCGGGCGTGCTGGTGCTCTCCAATCGCGCCGGCGCGGCCTGTGAGCTGACGGAGGAGTTGCTGATAAACCCGTACGACATCAAGGGGATCGCCCGCGCCATCCAGCGCGCGCTCACCATGCCGCTTGCCGAGCGGCGCGAGCGCCACGCCCGCTCCCTCGCCACTTTGCGGGCGAACGACATCCACCGCTGGCACACCCGCTTCATCGAGGATCTGCAGGCGGCGCCGGCTCGCTCCTCGGCCCGCAGGGGCGCGGAGCGTACGGAGCTCTCGGTCTTTCGCCGCTAGCTGTGCGCGGGTGGGGCGACCGAGCCGCGCATCACCAGCTCGAGGTCGAGCCGCGGCCGGGGAATGGGATGCGGCCAGCCATGGCGGTGAGGGCGGTGTTGGATGATGAGATCGGCGGCGATCCGTGCGATTTCCCGCACCGGCTGGCGCACCGTGGCGAGCTGCGGCCAGATCATGCTGGCGACCGGCGCATCGTCGAAGCCGGCGATCGAGAGCGCGCCCGGTAGCTCGAGCCCCTGCTGGCGCGCAACGCAGGCCGCGGCGGCCGCCATGTCATCGTTGCTCGCGAAGATCGCAGTTGGCCGGGAGCGCGCGGCCAGAATGCGGCGCGCGCACTCCAGGCCGTCGGCGAACTCGAAGTTGCCGGTCTGCACCAGCTCGGGGTCGATACCAACGCCCCGCGCGTGCATGGCATCGGCGAAGCCGAGATAGCGCTGCTCGGTCGCGCGGTGCCCGGAGGGTCCCAACATGAAGCCGATGCGCTTGTGGCCGCGGTCGAGCAGCGCCACCGTCATTTGCCTCGCCGCCGCTCGATCGTCGGTGTCGACGGATGGAGAATCGCTCGGCTCGCGCATGGGCGCGATATGCACCACCGGCACGCCCGCCTGCGCCAGGGCCGCGCGCACCGCCGGGTGATCGCTGAGCGGCGGCAAAAGAATGACCCCTTCGAGGCGCAACTGGCGAACGAGCGTGCTCACATCCTGCGCCATCTCCTTCCTCGCGACATCGAGCGGCTGCACCATCAGATGCAGGTCCGATTCCCGGCAGCGCTGCACGGCGCCGGTCTGAAACTCGCTCAGGTAGTCGCCGGGCTTGTCGTAGAAGAGCCCCATGAGGAAGGAGCGCGCGCCGGCCAGCCCGCGCGCGTTGAGATTGGGCTGGTAATCGAGCTGGCGGATGGCATCGAGGATGCGGTGGCGTGTCTCCTCGCGCACGCCGCGCTCGTTGTTGATGACGCGGGAGACTGTCTTCGGTGATACTCGCGCGCGGTCCGCGACCATCTGAATCGTCGCGGGCTCCCGACTCGCGCTCGCCACTTTGCGCATCGTGGTACGATAAACCAAATGTCAGCGCTGTCAACCGGCGCCTCCGCTCTCGATCTGTTCATCGTGCTGACGTGCGCCGGCGGTATCGTCGCTTTGGGTCTCGCCGTCTCGCGCCGTGCGGCGCGTGCGGAGGAATACTTTCTCGCCTCACGCGCCTCGAGCTGGCCGGCGATCGGCCTCGCGCTCTTTGCTTCCAACATCTCCTCCACGGCGATCGTAGGGCTCGCCGGTGCAGCCTACGTGATGGGAATCGCGGTCTACGACTACGAGTGGTCGGCGGCCGTGGTCCTCGTTTTCTTTTGCCTCTTCCTCCTGCCGCTCGTGCTCGCGAGCCGTGTCTACACGATGCCGGAGTTTCTCGAGCGCCGCTACGACGGCCGGGTACGCCTCTACTTCGCCGCGCTCACGCTTTTTCTCAACATCTTCGTCGACTCGGCATCGGCGCTCTACTGCGGAGCGCTGGTGTGCCGGCTGGTGCTGCCCGGCTTTCCCCTGTGGGCGATCGTCGCCGCGCTCGCGGGCGCCGCCGGGCTGTACACGCTATCGGGCGGCTTGCGCGCGGTGATCTACACCGAAGCGGTACAGGCCGTGCTGCTGCTCTCGGGGGCGGGCATCATTGCGGCGGCGGCGCTGACGCGAGTCGGCGGCTGGCACGCCGTCGTGCAGCAGGTGAATCCTGCCATGCTGTCGTTGATCAGGCCGGCCGGCGATTCGGGCGTCCCCTGGCCCGGCCTCGTGCTCGGGATACCCGTGCTCGGCATCTATTACTGGTGCACGAATCAATACATCGTGCAACGTGTGCTGTCGGCGCGCAGCCTCGATGACGGGCGCCGCGGCGCGCTGCTGGCGGGGGCGCTGAAGCTGACCGTCCTTCTTCTCATGATCCTGCCGGGTACCTGCGCCATTCTCCTCTTTCCGCATCTTGCGAGATCGGACCTGGTCTACCCGGCGCTCATGCTGCGGCTCCTGCCCGCGGGACTCCTCGGTCTGGTCGCGGCTGGCTTCGTGGGCGCCACCATGGCTTCGGTCGCCTCGACGCTCAACTCCGCCTCGACGCTCATCACCATGGACATGGTGAAGCGCATCACCTCCGGGCTCTCGGAGCGGCAGATCGTGCGCATCGGACGAGTGAGCGCCGCGGGCGTGCTCGTGGTCGCGGTCCTCTGGGCACCGCAGCTCGAGCGCTTCGGCACCCTCTGGCAATACCTGCAGGCCATGCTGGCGTATGCCGTGCCGCCGATCGTCGCCTTGGTGCTGACCGGGCTTTTCTGGCGCGGCGCCAACGCCGCCGGCGCTGCAGCCACTCTCGTGCTCGGTACGGCCTGCGCAGTCGCGCTCTTCCTCGCCAACGTGCCGCTGCATCTGCTGCATCTGCACTTCCTCTACGTCGCGCCGCTGCTGCTCGCGGTCGATACGGCGATCCTGGTGGCGGTGAGCCTGTGCAATCCCGCGCCCGCCTCGGCGAAAACCCGCGCGCTCATGTGGACGCCCGCCTACTATCGCGCGGAGACCGAGCGGCTGCGCTCGCTGGCGCCGTGGCGCAGCTACCGGGTGCAGGCCGCGAGTCTGCTCATCGTCACAGCGGCCGTGGTGGTCATATTTCGCTAAAGTCACACATCGGTTACGCCCTCGTTCCCTGGCGAGGGCGGCGTGGATACGGCACACGCGCGCTCGCTCTCGTGCTGCCGATGGCGATCGCATCCCAGCGTGTCATTGCGGCACCATACCCGCCATGAAGCAAGTCTGGATCACCGGCACCGGGGGCCCCGAGAAGCTGCAGCTCCGCGAGGCTCCCGACTTGCAACCGCAAACTGACAAACTACGCATCAGGGTCAGAGCCAGTGGCATCAACTTTGCGGACATCCTCGCGCGCAAGGGCCTCTATCCCGATGCGCCAAAGCTTCCAGCCGTGGTTGGCTACGAAGTCTCGGGTACGGTCGACGCCGTCGGCCCGCAGGCGGATACCACCTGGCTCGGCAAGGAGGTCTTCGCGCTCACGCGCTTTGGCGGCTATGCCGACACCGTGGTGGTGTCCGCGACTCAGACCTTCGAGAAGCCCACCGTTTTGAGCTTCGAGGAAGCGGCGGCGATCCCGGTCAACTATCTGACGGCCTGGCAGTTGCTGGTCGTGATGGGCGCGCTGAAGGCCGATGAGACGGTGCTCATCCACAACGCCGGCGGCGGCGTTGGTCTGGCAGCGATCGACATCGCGCGGCACATCGGCGCCACGATCTACGGCACGGCGAGCGCTCGCAAGCATGGCTTTCTCAAGCAGCGCGGCCTCCATGAGGCGATCGACTACACCGAGCTCGACTGGACGCGCGAGGTGGCAAGGCTCACCCAGGGCCGCGGCGTGGAGCTCGTTACCGACCCACTGGGTGGGTCGGATTGGAAGAGGAGCTATCGCGCTCTGCGCCATACGGGCAGGTTGGGCGTGTTTGGTGCGTCTACGATGACTGAATCGAGGCTGCCTGGCCCGCTGAAACTGCTCAAGGTGGGGCTGGGGATGCCGTGGTTCAACCCGGTCTCGTTGATGAACCGGAACCGCTCAGTGTTTGGCGTCAATCTCGGGCACCTATGGCATGAGGCACCGAAGATCGAGACCTGGATGAAGGCATTGGTTGATGGCGTGAATGCAGGATGGGTGCGTCCCCATGTGGATCGGACATTCCCCCTCGCACAGGCGGGCGACGCACAAGCCTACATCGAATCGCGGAAAAGCACCGGCAAGGTTATTCTCGTTACCTGATGCGGGCGCCCGGCACCCATGCCGGGAGGTTGCGAGCATGCACCATCTGAAATCGAAAGCTTGCGGCTTCGCCGCGCTTTGTCTAATCGTCGCTCACAGCGCGTGGGGAAGCAGCATGCGTTGCGGCAGCAGGCTCATCGAGAAGGGCGATTCCATCGTGACCGTGAAGCTGCTCTGCGGCGCGCCGACCTTGGTCGAGCGCAGCTTCACGGTGAACAGGGCTCCCGTCGAAACATGGACTTACAACCGTGGACCTGGCCAGTTCCTGGTACGGATCCGGTTCGTCGATGGGATTGTCGTCGCGGTCCAGACACTGCACGAGTACGGGCATTAGGTTCAGGGGCCCTGTTCTCGGATAGGCTTACTCCTGCGCGCCCGCCCCCACGGCAACCCAGGCGAGATCCGCATTGGAAACGGATTCCAGCTTGAACGTGCGTGCCGCGGCCGCCATGCGTGTCAGCGCCTGCGCGAGCGGCATGGGCGGCTTGGTGTCGCCTTTCTTCACCTTGTGGAAGCGAACCGGATTGATGCGCGCCACCACGTAGTTGCGCAGGTACGGTGATTTGAAGCCGCGCTGCTGCAAAGCAGTGATGATCTTCTTCACCTGCGAATCGATCTCCAACAGCCGCGCCGCGAAGTCCTCCCGCTCGCGCAGACTTGCGGCGAGCGGCCGCTCGCTGAAGCGGTCCACCTTCTTGAGAAACGCGCTGTAGGCACCGCCCGCGAAGCGCGAGGAGTGCTCGTACACCACCCCGAGCGTCAGCAGCTCCGGGGACTCGAACTGCGCCGCCAGCGCGGACTCGGTCGCTCCCTTTTGACGCTTCGCGAGATTGCGCGCCATGCGGATGACCTCGAGGCTGCGGTCGCGCAGGTTGTGCGCCTTCTCGGTGTTCAAGGCGAGGATGCGGTAGGCCAGCGCCTCATCCGGTGAGATGAGCGCGGTGATTTGCCTGAGACCCAGCACCTTTGCGGCCGCGAGGCGATGACGGCCGTTCGGCGTCCAGAGCTTGCCGTCCTCGCCGCGCACCACGATCAGCGGATCGAGGAATGCTGCCGTCTCTTCGATTTTCTGCGCCAGGCGCTTCGTGTGGGTGGGGGAAAGATCCCGCTGAAAAGGTGTGGGCTGCACCGCTGCGAGCGGCAGACAGGCGAGCATCAGCGCTCGGCCGCCCATCGGCTCGTGATAGGCCCCGATCGGCGCGCCGCCGGCGGCGCGCACCAGCGCCGCCAGCTCCGCGACTTCCGCGTCCTCGATACCCAAGGCGACTTGCGACGCCTCCAGGCCGCGCGCCTGCGCGCCCGGAGCGAGCTTTCCCTTCGCGCGCCTTGACCCGGCAGCGCTTCGGGTACGCCTCATGGATGTATTCTTGCGAGCTGCCATACGTGCTACGGTGCACAATACCCCGGTTACGGTCAAATTGGCTGCAAGCCCGCCTGCGCGCTGGCAGCTATGTTCGCGGCGCTGGTAGGTATCCCGCGGCCCACGACCGCACACTCCGCTTCGCATCTGGCTTAGGTCGACATGGATCTGCCGCTTTCATCCCGGCGCGCGCCGGCCGCGAGCCTGCCGGCCCAGCGCATCGATCCCGACGGACACGCGCATGTTGATTTGAGCGCGGTGGTCGCGCTCGCCCTGCCGCTCATGGCGAACAGCGCCATGCAGATCGTCCTCAATCTCACCGACATGTGGTTCGTCGGACACATCTCGACGGCCGCTCTGGCCGCGGTGGGCGCGGTGCAGTGGATGATTCTGGCGGTGGTCTTTTTGCTCGGCGGCACCGGCATGGCGGTGCAGACGCTGGCCGCTCACGCCCACGGCGCTCGCCGCTACCGGCGGGCGGCACAGGCCGCCTGGACGGCGCTCTGGCTGACGGTGTGCGCGGCGCCGCTCTTCGTGGCGCTGGGCGCGGCCGGCGGGGCGATCCTCGCTCCGTTCGGCTTTACCCCCCGCGTTGCGCACCTGGCGCAGGCTTTCTGGTATCCGCGAGTCGGCGGCGCCTCCTTCGGCGTCGCAGCCTGGGCGATGATCGGTTTCTTCAACGGCATCGGACGGCCGCGCGTGAGTTTCTTGGTCACTGCGGCGACCGCGATCGTCAACGCCATCTTCAACGATGTGTTCATTTTCCGATTGGGATGGGGTGTCGCCGGCTCGGCGTGGGCGAGCAACGTGGCGCAGGCCGTGGGCTTTGCGATCGCATTCGCGCTCTTTCTGCGAGTGCCGGTCCGCGAATCCCACAAGTCGCATCTCGGCTGGCGTCCCCGCAAGCGCCTCATCCGCGAGCAGATCCGCCTGGGGCTGCCGATGGGGATGATGCCCGCGGCCGACGTGCTCGGCTTCTCCGTGTTTCAGATGATGGAGGTGCGCTATGGCACGGTCGCCGGGGCGGCTACCCAGATGGTGACCGTCCTCACCTCCATCGCCTACATGCCGGGGATCGGCATCGCTACCGCAGCGACCACCCTGGTCGGTCAGTCGATCGGCGCCGGCGATCGCCACTGGGCCATGCGCCTGGGTACCCGAATCACTCTGCTCACGGCGCTGGTGATGGGCGGCATCGGGCTCGCGCTCGCGGCGAGCGGTCCCTGGCTGCTGCCGCTCTTTGCCGGCGCGCATGATCACAGCGCCGCAGCGGCCGCCGCTCTCGGCATCGAGCTCCTGTGGCTCGCCGCCGCCTACCAGTTCTTCGATGGCCTCAATCTCGGCAGCAGCATGTGCCTGCGAGGCGCGGGCGATGTCAGGGTGCCGGTCGCGCTCGTCTTTCCGGTCTGCTGGCTCGTGTTCCTGCCGCTGGCACACATCCTGATCTTCGCGCCCACGCAGGGTTGGTTTCACTTCCTGCCGCAGCTGGGCTATGGCGCCGTGGGCGGCTGGCTGGCCGTGATCATCTACGTCGTGCTCCTCGGGACGACGCTCTTCCTGCGCTGGCGCTCGCGCGCCTGGCAACGCATCAGGCTGTAGCGGCGCGCTCGGTCACTCACCTGGCGCGCGCCCGCGAACGGCGCACGATCCGCACCTTGCCGCTCCCGCCTCCGCCGCAGAAGAACTGTCCGTCGCCGTCGGCTTCGAGCCCGGACACCCCCATGCCGGGAGGCATGTCGATCTGCTCGAGGACTCTTCCGCTTTGCGGATCGATGCGCCGCAACTCGCTCTCGTCGTTCTCCCAGGTGGCGTGCCAGAGCTCGCCCTCCACCCAGGAGACGCCGGTGACGAAGCGGTCGGATTCAATCGTGCGCAGGATCGCGCCACTGTCAGGATCGATCTGGTGGATCTTGCGGCTCCGGTATTGCCCGACCCAGAGCGTCCCCTCCGCCCACGCGAGTCCGGAGTCCGCGCCCCCGCCAGGTGCCGGAATGGTGGCGAGCACTCGGCCGCTCTGCGGATCGATCTTCTGGATCCGGTCCTCGGCAATCTGGAACAGATGCCGGCCGTCGAAAGCGGTTCCGGCATGCGCGGCGACATCGATCGACCGCAGGATCTCGCCGCTCGCCGGATCGATGGCATTCAGCTTATCGCCGGCGGCGAGCCAGACGCTGCGGCCGTCGTAGGTCACTCCGTTGACGCGGGCGGAACCGGCGAACGGTCCGTACTCTTTGACGATTTCGGCTTTGGATCGGCTCATGGGACTCGACTCTCGATGAAGTGTGGCTGATCGGCTGATGAGCGCAGGTTAGTCGATCGGTAGCGGCGGCGGGAGTAACAAGCTCGTCGCGAATCCCGGCACCGGCGGGAGCAGCCACCGGCGGGCTGGTCCGCGCCCGAAGGACTGCACCTTACCGGCCGCCGCGAGCGAGTCGAGCGCCCGCTGCACGGTGCGTTGGCTCTTTCGCAGTCCCACCGCCAGGGCCGAGGTCGACCAAGACTCGCCATCCGCGAGCAAGGCGAGCACCGCGGCATGCTTTTCTTCGATGGGCCGCGCCAGCACGAGGACTTCGCGGGCATCATGCGGCAAGAGCGCGAAGCCGCTCTGGGTAGCGTTGATCTGCGCCAGAGGCCGCAGCAGCGCCCGAAGGCGCGCCATTTCGACGCGCAGCCTCGCGCGATGCGACTCGTCGGCGAGCCTCAGCCGAAAGACTCGCGCGACCAGCGTGTCGCGTGGCACGTCCTGCGGTGAGGCCTCGCCCAGCGCGCGGGCGAGAGCAAACAGCACCGGTCGAGTGGCGAGTGAGATGGTCCTGCGCTCATCGCGTATCGCATGACGGCACGCATCCACGATGAGTGCTCCGGAGGAGAGCAGCGCTTCGACTTCCTCCAGTCGAAGGAGCCGCCCGTCGCCTCGCGCGAGCAGACGCGCCACGGGCGCGTTCAACGTGACGAGCGCGTTTTCGACTTCGGCAATAAGAGCCGGGATGCCCGCCCGGCGCGCGGCATGCTCGGCTCGCGCGAGCGCGATGCGCGCGGTCTTCGTTTGCACGCGCCGTACGGCGATGCCCGCGAGTAACAGCTCATGCGCGGTCGTCAGCGCGGGCGGAAGTGGCGTGGAGCCGATCCGACCGAGCACCGCCTCGGCTTCATCGAGTCTCCCGGCGAGCAGCAGGTGGCGCGCCATGAGATACCGCGCATGCGCGGCATTCACCCGATCGCCGTGCGCTTGCAGTGTCGCCTGCGCCGCATCGAGCGTTTTGGCCGCAAAGCCGAGGTCCCGGGAGGCGAGCGCGACCTCCGCCTCGGCGACTGCGCACCTGGCGCGGGCGAGCACTTCCTTCGGACCGAACCTTCGGGCCGCGCTTCGCAGCAAAGCTCTTGCGCGCGCGTGTTCGCCGAGCTGCGCCATGGCGATGCCGCGAAGCGCCAGAGCCGGTGCGTCATCGCGCAGCGCAACCCGCTTCAGCGCGCCCAGCGGATCCCCCACTGCCAGCGCGCGTGCCGCAGCCGTGATCAGCGAGTCCACTGGAATCCCGTCATCTTTGTAACTCTCGGCTCTCGCGAGCCCTGGCTAGATTATCTCACGACTCCCGCAATCACCTTTCATCCCTGGAGAAGACCATGACGAAATTGTCCGGAGCGATTGCCGCGACGCCGATCAAACACCCGACCGGAACACGCGAGGAATGGCTCGCGAAGCGCCTCGAGCTGCTCGAAGCGGAGAAGGAGCTGACGCGGCTCGGTGACGAGCTCGCACAGCAGCGCCAGGCGCTGCCCTGGGTTCGGATCGACAAGGATTACCGGTTCGAGACCGACGAGGGCCGTGCCGCGCTCGCCGACCTTTTCCGCGGGCGCTCGCAGCTTCTCGTCTATCATTTCATGTTCGGGCCCGACTATGCCGCGGGATGTCCGTCCTGTTCGATGATTGCGGACGGATTCAACGGCTTCGTCGTACACCTGGCGAACCACGATGTCACGCTCTGCGCCGTCTCGCGCGCGCCACTGCCGAAGCTGCAGCAGTACAAGCGGCGAATGGGCTGGACCTTTCCCTGGGCATCCTCATTCGGCAGCGATTTCAACTTCGACTTCAATATCGCCATCACCGTGGAACAGCAGCGGGCGGGTGATGCCGAATACAACTACCGGCGGGCCGCCCATCCGCTGGATGCGACTTCGGTGCCGCCGCCCGTGAGGCAATTCGCGGCTGCCTGCGGCACCGATGCAGACACCTTTAGGCGAGACCGGCCGGGGATGAGCGCGTTCGTGCTGGAGGACGGCGTGGTCTACCACACTTACTCGACCTATGCGCGCGGCTTGGATGTCCTCTGGGGCGCTTATCAGTGGCTCGACCGGGCTCCGCGGGGACGAAATGAGCAAGGACCCTGGTGGCGCCGCCACGACGAGTACGGCGAGCGGTGAGTCGGGTCCATGGACACGATGACGACCGGCGGGACGATGACCGTGGCATGGATGCCGATGTGCGGCCAGAGTTGGATCGGAGCTGCGGCGTCGTTCCTCGGTATGTGGACGGTGATGATGGCAGCGATGATGCTGCCATCGCTCCTCCCCAGGTTATGGCGCTACCGGCGGGCCATCAGCCTCGCAGGCGAAAGAAGGGCCGCCATTCTGACGGCGATCGCCGGCGGGGCGTACCTTCTGGTCTGGGCGCTGCTCGGCGTGGTGGTGTTTCCGCTCGGCGCGACGGTCATGGCGATCATCGCGCGGCATCCGGACATGACGCGTGCTGTTCCGGCGACGGTCGCCGCGCTCGTGCTCGCATCCGGCGCACTGCAACTCAGCCGCTGGAAAGCCCGTCATCTCGCCCACTGCCGCGAGAGCTGCAGTCTCCAGGTGCTCGAGCGGGGCCACAATTTCGCGGCCAGCCTTTTGCGGGCCTGGCTCCGCGGCCTGCGCTTGGGACTTCATTGCGCGCAGTGCTGCGCCGGCCTGACGACAGCGCTCCTCGTCACCGGCATGATGGATCTGCCCGCCATGATTGCGGTGACGGCGGCCATTACGCTCGAGCGGCTGGCGCCCGCCGGCGAGCGCGTGGCGCGCGCGATCGGCCTGATGGTGCTCGGGGGCGGGCTGTTGCTGAGCTTGCGGGCCGCTGGGCTCGGATGAGGGGGTGTTGTTCGCAATGAGGCGCCGCGCGTCTCTCGATCAGCGGCCCTTCTTGGGTGGAGCGCCGCGCGGCTTGCTCGACTGGTTGTAGGGATCGTAGCCGCCGCCCGGATCGCGATCGGACTCGAGGCGAAGCTCCTGGTCCTTGGTGTCCTCGACATCGAGATGCGGCGCCTCGAGCTTCTTCAGGAGCCGGGACGTGGCTTCGAAGGCATTTCGCCCCGTATCCTTGAGCCAGTCCCATATGGCATTGCCGCGCTCGTCGTGGCGGACCCGGCCGGAAGGGCCCGGATCAGGCGTCTTGACGGGTCCGGCCGCCGATGGATTCGGCGGGGCGGAATTCGGTTTCGACCTCTGCGGAGGGTCCATGATGCGCCCACCCGACGCTCAGGCACGTCCGCTCGGACTATAGCGGAGTTCCCGCAACTGCACTACCCGCCATAATGGCCGCGATGATGGCCGCGATGATGGGCGCGATGATGGGCGCGATGATGGGCGCGATGATCCGCCACTTTCCCGTCGATACTCTTGTAGGGGAGACTTTCATGAAGGGTCGTTTGGGCTTCCTCTGCCTGCCAGCCGCGCTGGCGCTGGCTTCTCTCGGCGCCTCGGCCAGCACCCGGCCGCTCCATCTCAGCGACTTCCGACAGCTCGTACGTATCGCATCGCCGCGATTCTCGCCCGACGGGAAGCAGATCGCCTTTCTCACGGTCCGGTCGGATTTCGTTCATGACCGCTACGATGCGACACTGCGGGTTGTGTCCACGGGCGGTGGCGAGCCGCGGGCCTTGGTCGAGGACCTGAGCAGGATCGACATGCCGAGATGGTCGCCGGATGGCCGGACGCTCGCCTTCATCACCACGGTCGGCAAGCAGAAGGCGCAGATCTACAGCGTATCGGCCACGGGCGGCACGCCGACCGAGCTCAGCGATGCGGCGAACGGCGTCGAGCAGTATGCGTGGAGCCCCGATGGCAGCACCATCGCCTACGTCACTCCCGATGACTCGCCGCTGAGCGCCAGGGATCGGCGCACGCATCACGATCTATTCACGATCCAGGACGATGACTATCTCGTCGACAAGGCCGCCGTCCCGTCGCACATCTGGCTGCTCACCGTCAAGACCGGCAAGGCGCATCAGCTCACGCATGGCTCGACCAGCGTGCTCGAAGCGGCGCCGCCCTTCGGCGGAAGCGCATCCGCGCCTTCCTGGTCGGCGGATGGCCGTTGGATCGTCTACACGCGGCAAGCCGACGCGAACGACAGCGACTCGGACCGGACCGCCGCCGTCGCGGTGGATGTTGCGAGCGGCGAAGAACACCCGCTCAGCGCTCAGCGCACCTACGAATACGATCCACGGTTCGCGCCCCAAGGTGACGAGGTCGCCTACCTCTACCTGCACGGCCCCGGCGCCGTGAGCGATGTGGACCTGTTCGTCGGCTCGCCCGAAGGGGCCAGCCCCCGGGATGTGAGTGGCGGACTCGATCGAAACCTGCTTCCCGACTTTGCCTGGCTCCCGGACGGCAGCGTCGTCGTCATGGCTGACGATCACATCGGCGCCAGACTCTATGATCAGCCACTTCACGGTCAGGGTCATCCTCTGGATCTCGGCCCTCTCGAGCCTCTGGAAGTGACGGCATCGAGCCGCGGTGCGCTGGCCGTGGTTGCGGACAACGCCACCCAGGCGCCCGAGCTCTATCTCATGCGCACTCCGGGCAGCGCTCCGCAGCGGCTGACGCATTTCAACAGCGACTTCGCCGCATACTCGTATCCGAAGAGTGCGGAAGTTAAGTGGCGCGCCCCGGACGGGGAAGCCGACGACGGAATACTCACCTATCCCATCGGCTACCGACCGGGCAGGCGCTATCCGCTGATCGTCTTCAGCCACGGCGGTCCTCAGGCCGCCTCGACCGCAGGCTTCGATACCAATGAGATCGGGCCCCTGCGCGATCTGTTCGCGGCTCGGGGATATCTCGTGTTCGAGCCCAATTACCGCGGGAGCGACAACCTGGGCAACGCGCACGAGCACGCCATCTATCGCGATCCCGGAGCCGGCCCGGACAGCGATGTGATTTCGGGGCTGACAATGTTGGAGAAGGAGGGCATCGTCGATACGGCGCGCATTGCCGCGGTCGGCCACTCGTACGGCGGCTACATGACGGCGTGGCTGATCTCCCACCAGCACTTCTGGCGCTGCGCGGTGGTTGCCGATGGCGCCCTGGACTGGACCGAGGAGTACGAGCTCTCCGGGGCCGGTAACCTCGCCTGGACGCGCGACTCGCTCGGTGGCAGCCCGTGGGATAAGCAGAGCGCCGCGCTCTACCGCACCGGATCCCCGATCACCTACGCGGGCGATATCAGCACGCCGACCCTGATCCTTTCGGGGACCGACGACTTCACCGTGCCGATCACGGAGTCATTCGCGCTCTATCACGCATTGAGCAGTCGCGGCATTCCGGTGAAGTTCATCGGCATCCCCGGTGCCCACCACTCGCCGCAGGACCCGGTGCACCGGGAGCTCTACTACCGCGCCATTGACCAGTGGGTGGCGGCGCAGCTCGCCGCCCCGAGCCGCAAGGCGGCGGGCGAGACGGATGCTCGCTGAGCGGTGAAAGCCGCCCGGCAGCTCATGGGTGGTATTCGAGCGGCGAGCTCCGGAAGAATGTTGGAAACAGCTGCTTCAGGCTCGCGAGCTTCGGCAGGTCGTTCACCTCGATGTATTCGAGGTGCGGGTTCTTGAGCATGAAGTCCTGTTGGCTGAGATCCACGGCATTGAAGCTCGAGAACTCATCCACACGGGTCACGAGGGGTTTGGCAAAGACCCTCGCTCGATCGAGCTGTGCGACGTAAGCCTGCGCGATGCGCTGCTGATCGGCGTTCATGTAGAAGATGTCCGAGCGATATCCCGGGCCCACATCAGGACCCTGGCGGTTGAGCTCCGTCGGATCGTGCACCACCGAGAAGAAAATCTGCAGCAATCGGCCGTAGCTGAGCACCCGGGGATCGAAGGTGATCATCACCGATTCGGCGCCGCCGTCCTCGTCGCTATGGCCCGCGGCGAACCCGGCAACGACGCGCTTGATGCCCCTGACATGCTCGAAGATCCCCTGCGTCCCCCAGTAGCAGCCGCCCGCGAGGACCGCTTTCTCTGAGGAGCCCGAAGCGGGGGAATCGCCCTGTATGGGCGGCGGGATCATCTTCGCCGGGGCCTCCTGCCCGCATGCGGCGCACGATCCGAGCAGCAGGATGACGGCGGCGATTGAGCGATACATGGCAGGCTCCGGAAGCGAGGCAGTTCGAGGTGACGGCGCGATTCTGCCGCACCAGCCCTCTCTCGGACAGGACCATTTTGGAGGGTGAGCCCCCTATTGCGGCGACGCTTGCCGTTGAGTGAGCTTGGGCGTTACCGTACAGGCATGGCGCTGATCCTCTGGCTCATCCTCTTCGTGCTCTGCTGGCCTTTGGCACTGGCGGCGCTCGTTCTCTGGCCCATCGTCTGGCTATTGACGCTGCCCTTGCGGCTGCTCGGCATCGCGGTGGAGAGCGTTTTCGCGCTGTTGCGCGCGATCCTCTTCCTGCCAGCCAAGGTGATCGGCCGGCTCTAGCCCTTCAGTCACTGCGGGCGGTCCGAAGTCTCGCGAGCGTCCCATCGTGCGCGACTTCGAGGCTGAATTCGATCGGCTGGCAACAGACCTGGCAATCCTCGATGTAGCTCATCGAGCCACAGCTGAGGTCGACCACCGTCTCGAAGGCCTCGCCACAGTAGGGGCACTGCACGCTCCGCCACCGCAGTCCCTCGGGGTCGTCGCGCGCCTCTTCGCCGGCTCCGGGCTCGATGACCGGCTCGAGGCCGTAGAGCTCGTCCACACCCGGAGGGATCTCCTTGCGCGCCGCCATGCTACTCCATCACCTTGGTCGAGCGCGCCGCGATCTCCAGACTCTGGCGCCCTGGCTCAGTCTCCGAATCCGGCGCTCGCCGCAATGCTGAAACCAACATCATCGCAGCCGCGTACAGCACCACGCAGGCAACCAGCCAGTCGAGCCACTTGAGCGGCATGGATTTCACCAGATAGCCGGCGATCAGCACGGCGGGCGGGCCTCCGATCGCAAGTCCCAGCGCCACCGGCGCATCGTAGCGCCGGCTGCGCACGAAGCGCATGCCGCCGATCGGCATGAGGAACGCGCACGAGCCCATCATGATCGGGAACACCGCCCGCGGACTGAGGCCCATGAGGCTGAGCATGATCAGACAGGGCGCGTAGAGGCCGATCCCGAGGGTCATGAGCGCACCGAGCACGAAATTCCCCAACACGGCCGCCGCGAAGAACGTGCCGGAGAGCGAGGTCGCGGATCCTCCGGCCGGCCTGGTGGTGATGAAGAGCGCGGCCGCGATCGCGAGCGCGATACCCATGGCTATCTGTATCGCGCGTCTCGGCATGCGCGCGACTACGCCTGCGCCGAGCCATGCTCCCAGTATCGATGCGCCGATCATCGCCACGAGCAAGCGCGGGTCGACAACGATCACTGCAATGAATATGAGCGCTTCGGTGAGCACCGGAAACGCGTGGCCGACATTGAGCGTGCCCGGCATGTCCTCGTCCGGTATTCGCCGGGTGAACTTGAGAGCCGCGGTCGTAGGGGCGAAATTGCCGATTCCGAGCGTATCGAAGAAGTTGGTGACGAACCCCACCGCGAGATCGAACGGTCTCGGACGCGCGGATCCGGCGGACACTGGATCGGATGCCCTCTCGCCGCGGGCCAGCCGCTGCTCGAGCTGCGGCCAGCGCCAGACGAACCAGAGCGTCACCGCTGCAAGTAGCCCGAGCACGGCGCGGGTGATGCTGCCCATGGCCGGCGAGAGGTACATCGTGATCCCGACGATCGCGACACCCATGCCGCCGAGAAGCGCGCGCATCCCGTTACTCATTCCCCTCTCCGCACTGCCACTCTCCCGCTCTCGTTGACGCAAATGCATTATGCGGGAAATGCCAGCCAGTATAATTCCCGCAATGGTGTCAGTCAGTTCCAAGGGGTTCGCCATGCCGTCCCAGCATGCTTCGCCAAGCTGTACGTGGTCCGGGGTTCTGCCGGCGGTGACCACTCAGTTCGACGCCGACCTCGGGGTCGACCTGGCTGGCACCCGCGCGGTGCTCTCTCGCCTCATCGAGGACGGCGTGCATGGGTTCGTGGCGCTCGGAACCTGCGGCGAGAACAATTCTCTCACCGCTGAGGAGAAGCGCTCAGTGCTGCGCACCATCGTGGAGGCGGCCGGCGGCCGGGTGCCGGTCATTGCGGGCGTTTCGGAGCTGACGACGGCCGCAGCGATGGGCTTTGCCAAGGACGCCGAGGCGATCGGCGCCACTGCCCTCATGGCGCTGCCGGCCATGGTGTACGTGCCGACACCACGCGAGCTCGAGTTTCATTTCCGTGCGGTGGCCGAAGTCACGCGGCTGCCCATCATGTTGTACAACAATCCGCCGGCTTACCGGGTGAACATCGACGTTGAGACGCTCGGCCGCCTGTCGGATGTCGCCAACATCGTCGCCATCAAGGAGTCTTCCTTCGATCCGCGCCGCTTCACGGATGTGGTCAACGCGTGCGGGGAGCGCTTCGCGCTGTTCGCGGGTCTCGACGATCTCGTGTTCGACGGAATCACCCTCGGAGCACGCGGCTGGGTTTCCGGGCTCACGAGCGCCTTTCCGCGCGAGTCGCTGGCTCTTTACCAGGCGCTTCGCGACGGCGATCTGCCTCGGGCGCGCAAGATCTACCGCTGGTTCATGCCGCTGCTGCATCTCGATGCCGAGCACGACCTCGTGCAGTCGATCAAGCTTGCCGAGCAGATCATGGGGCGGGGCAGCGAAAGAGTGCGGCCGCCGCGTCTGCCGCTTACCGGAGCGAGGCGCGAAGAGGTGACTCGGCTCGTCGAGCGCGCTGCCGCTACGCGCAACCAAATCGTCTGAAGGCGGCTCCGGCGGCACGCCTCCTGCTGGTCAGTGCAGGTTCCTGGTATGGGTGCAGCGTGCAGGAGGAGACACGGCTATGGCAACGTTGAGCGGTATGAAGGTGGCCATTTTGGCCGCAGAGGGCTTCGAGCAATCCGAGCTTACCGAGCCCAGGAAGGCTCTGCAGGATGCGGGAGCCGAGACGCAGGTGATCTCGCCCGCCAAGGGCGAGGTGCAGGGCTGGAAGCATTTCGACAAGGGTGAGCGCATCAAAGTCGACGTCCCGCTCGAGCAGGCGGACGCCGCGGACTACGATGCGCTGCTGCTCCCGGGCGGAGTGGCCAATCCGGATCAGCTGCGCACCCTGCCGAAAGCGGTGCAGTTCGTACGCTCCTTCTTCGAAACCGGCAACCCCGTGGCGGCGATCTGCCACGGCCCCTGGACTCTGATCGAAGCGGGCGTCGTGCGCGGCCGCACGCTCACCTCATGGCCTTCGCTCAAGACCGATCTCGTCAACGCCGGGGCCATGTGGGTCGATCAGGAGGTTTGTACCGATCATGGCCTCGTCACGAGCCGCAAGCCCGCCGACATCCCGGCGTTCAACCAGAAGATGATCGAGGAGTTCGCCGAGGGGCGGCACGCGCGAGCGGGCGGGGGCGCCAAGAAAGCGCACGCGTAGACGGAGGGGCCGCTCGCCGCGCCGTCG
>DATFCZ010000091.1:0-34254 GCA_035252605.1 Steroidobacteraceae bacterium | reverse complement strand
AGGCGCCGCGGGCGCGCGCCCGATGGGCGCCGCCCCCGTGCCGCTGGCCCCGGGGCAGGACCTTCATCTCGAGCGCCTGGCGAGTGGCCAGGGCGAGCTCGACCGCGTTCTCGGAGGGGGGCTCGTGCCGGGCTCGGTGACACTCTTGGGTGGCGATCCCGGCATCGGCAAATCGACCCTGCTGCTGCAGGTCGCCGCGCACATCGCCGGTGCGCGCGCCGTGGTCTACGCGAGCGGCGAGGAGTCGGTTTCGCAGGTGGCGCTGCGGGCCCGGCGCCTCGGGCTCGCCGCCGCCGCTCTCGAGGTGCTGGCCGACAACGATCTGCGGTCCATCCTCGAGCAGACCGAGGGCAGGCGCGCGGCGCTTTTGGTCGTGGACTCGATCCAGACGGTGCAGTCGGAGGCGGTCGCGGCGAGTGCCGGCGCGGTCTCGCAGCTCAGGGAATGCACCGCGGAGCTCGTCCGCTTCGCCAAGGCCACCACGACCGCCGTGATTCTCATCGGCCACGTCACCAAGGAAGGGGCGATCGCAGGCCCGCGCGTGCTCGAGCACCTCGTCGATACCGTCCTTTATTTCGAGAGCGAAGCCGGCAGCCGCTTTCGGATCGTGCGCGCAACCAAGAACCGCTTCGGCGCGGTCAACGAGCTCGGCTTCTTCGCCATGACGGAGGGCGGGCTCAAGGAAGTGCGCAACCCCGCGGCGATCTTCCTCGCGCGCGCGCCCGAGCCGGCTGCGGGCAGCATCGTGACGGTGATGCGCAACGGCGGCCGCCCGCTCCTCATCGAGTTGCAGGCGCTCGTCGATCGCATGAGCTTCGGGGCGCCGCGGCGGATCGCCCAGGGCCTGGATGCGAACCGTCTGGCCATGCTGCTCGCCGTGTTGAGTCGTCATGCGGCGCTCACGCTGCAGGAGCACGACGTGTTCGTCAATGTCGTGGGCGGCATCGAGATCGACGAGACCGCGTGGGACCTGCCGGTCGTCATCGCGCTCGCCTCGAGCCTCGCCGACCGCGCGCTGCCCGCCTCGCTCGTCTCCTTCGGAGAGATCGGCCTCACCGGTGAAGTGCGCCCGGTCCCCTACGGCGAGGAGCGCCTGCGGGAGGCGCAGAAGCAGGGCTTTCGGGTGGCAGTGGTGCCGCGCGAGAACGCGCCCCGTAGGCCCCTGGAGGGCATCGAGGTGATCCCCGTTGCCCGCGTGAGCGATGCGCTCGAGGCCGCGCTCAGCCGCTCGCGCGAGCCGAAGTCAACTCCTCGGCCGGCGCCCGCGCGCGCACGGTCCTGATCGCATTGTCGGCGATCTGCAGGACTTCGAACTCATAGGGCCCCAGCTTCACCGCCGTGCCGGGGGAGGGGATGGTCTCCAGTTGCTCGAGCAGCAGCCCATTCAGGGTCTTGGGCCCATCCGTCGGCAACTGCCACTGCAGCGCCCGATTCAATGCGCGCAGCGTCGCGCTTGCGTTGATGATGAAGACGCCCGCGCCCTGTGGATGAATGTCCTTGTGGGTCACGGTCGCCGGATCGGTGGTGAACTCGCCGACGATCTCCTCGAGGATGTCCTCGAGCGTTACCAGCCCCTCGATGTCGCCATACTCGTTGACCACGAACGCGAGCCGCCTGCGGTTGCGCTGGAAGAAGGCGAGCTGCATGTTGAGCGCCGTCCCTTCGGGCACGAAGTAGGGCTCTCGGCCGCTTGCGATCTCGATCAGCCGCTCCCGGGTCAAGGTGCCGCGGGCGAGCTCGTGCGCCACCCGCTTCATGTGCAGGATACCGACCAGGTTATCGAGCGCGCCGCGGTAGACCGGCAGCCGGGTGTGAGGGGTCTGACGCAGCTGCTCGAGAATGTCCTCCCACGGCTCCTCGACGTCGATGCCGGCGATCTCCTGCCGCGGGATCATGATGTCGTTCACCGTGATATGACCGAGATCGAGGATCGAGAGGAGCATCTGGCGGTGCCGCGCGGGGATCATGGGGCCTGCTTCCGCCACCACCGTTCGCAGCTCCTCGGTGCTAAGTGTCTGGTTCGCGGGCTCGGCCCTGACCACGCCCACGATGCGCAGCAGCCCGTACGCCATCTTGTTGGTCACCCAGAGAAAGGGCCGCGCGAGAAGCACCAGGGTGCGATAGATGCGGGCGGTGTTGAGCGCCACCGACTCCGGGTAGGTGGCCGCGAAGATCTTGGGCGCGAGCTCGCAGAAAACGATGACTGCCACCGTCAGCAGAAACCCGGTGACTGGCACCGCGTGGTGATAGCCCGTGCGCTGCGCGAGCAGGGTCGCGGTCGCGGAAGCAAACACACTGGCGGCGGCGAGGATGACGAGATTGGCACCGAGCCAGTCCTCGGGCTTTTGCAGCAGCCGCTCGAGGAGCTTGGCGGTGCCCTGGCCCGCCTTGGCCCGGTGACGGATTCGGTAGCGGTTGACCGAGAGCATCGCCACCTCCGTCCCCGATGAGAACGCGATGATGGCAAGCAGCGCGACGAGCACGATGAGGAGCACGGGAGAGGATGGTGAGTCGTTCAATCTGAGTTCCTCTTGTTAAGCTCGCTGGATCGGCACATTGCACTGCGCAGTCCCTGCTCCGTGCAAGCCCGGGGTGTCCATCCCTGGGCCACCCGTGCGACGCATGCGTCGCACCCTGCCCCGCCCAGCGCGCCGCGGACAAAAGGCGTGGTTTTTGCCCGCGGCTCCGCCACCTAGGGCGGCGGGGCCCATCCATGGGCCTGCGTCCAATATACTTCACTCATGTTCGATACCCTGAGCGCACGCCTCTCCCGCACCCTCGACACCCTTCGGGGCCGGGGGCGTATCACGGAGGAAAACATCGGCGAGGCCCTGCGCGAGGTGCGGGTCGCGCTCCTCGAGGCCGACGTCGCGCTGCCGGTCATCAAGAGCTTCATCGAGTCGGTGAAGTCGAAGGCTCTCGGTGCCGAGGTGGCCCAGAGTCTGACTCCCGGGCAGGCGTTCATCGGCATCCTGCACCGGGAGCTCGTCGAGCTCATGGGCGGACACCGCGCGGGGTTCAATCTGCGCGCGCAACCCCCGCTCGTGGTGCTGTTGGCCGGTCTTCAGGGCGCCGGCAAGACCACGACGGCGGCGAAGCTCGCCCGCTGGCTCACCGAGGAGCAGCGTAAGCGGGTGCTGATGGTCAGCACCGATGTGCGCCGGCCGGCGGCGATGCTGCAGCTCGAGCGGCTGGCGGCACAGGTGCATGCGGATTACTTCGCCGCTGACCCGGCGGCCTCGCCCGCCGCCATCGCCCGCGAGGCCCTCGAGCAGGCGAAACGGGGCGTGTTCGACGTGCTCATCGTCGATACCGCAGGTCGGCTGCATGTCGATGAGGCGCTCATGGACGAGGTCCGGCAGATCGATGAGGCGGCCCATCCGGCCGAGCGACTCTTCATCGTCGATGCCATGGCCGGACAGGATGCGGTCAATGCGGCGCGGGCCTTCGGCGTGGCGCTCGATCTCACTGGCGTCATTCTGACCAAGGCGGACGGCGATGCCCGCGGCGGCGCAGCGCTTTCCGTTCGCCAGGTGACCGGCAAGCCGATCATCTTCCTCGGCGTCGGCGAGAAGAGCGAGGCGCTGGAGCCCTTCGATCCCGAGCGCATGGCTTCGCGCATCCTCGGCATGGGCGATGTCGTGAGCTTGGTCGAGCAGGTCCACCGGCAGGTGGATCAGAAGGAGGCTGATCGCCTTGCCCGCAAAGTGGCCAAGGGCAAAGGATTCGATCTCACCGACCTCAAAGGTCAGCTCGAGCAGGTGCAGAAGCTCGGCGGCTTGGGCGCTCTCATGGAGAAGCTCCCGGTCGCTGCGGCCAAGGGCAGCCTATCCGCTGACCAGGGTGACCGCGAGGTGCGCCGCCAGATCGCGATCATCAATTCGATGACGCCGCGCGAGCGGCGCGCGCCGGGCATCATCGATGGCTCCCGGCGCCGGCGGATTGCCCGCGGCGCAGGGGTGCAGGTTCAGGACGTCAATCGGCTGATGAAGCAGTTCCTGCAGATGCAGCGGATGATGAAGAGCATGAAAGGCGGGCGTCTGCAGCGACTCCTCGGGGCGTTCAAAGGAGGGTTGCCCCCTGGGCTGCCCCCGGTGCAGTAAAGCGGCGCTTCGACTTTAAAGCGTGCCCGGAACCGCGTAGAATCCGCGCTCTTTTTTGGGGTGGCTCCGTGGGGGCGGCGCTTGGCGCCGCGCGGCGGGATCACCCGGCAACCATCGAGAGCGAAACGAAACATGGTGACCATTCGCCTGACCCGGCGCGGGGCGCGAAATCAGCCCTTTTATCACGTCGTCGTGACCGATAGCCGCAAGCGCCAGGGCGGACCGAGCCTCGAGCACGTGGGTTTCTTCAATCCCATCGCGCATCGCGGCGAGACGAAGCTCAAGCTCGATCTGCCGCGTATCGATTACTGGGTCGGCAAGGGCGCGCAGCCCTCCGAGCGCGTGCGCACGCTGGTGGCTTCGTACCGGAAGCAGGCGACCGGCTGAGGGGGCGACGGGGGTCCCTAAATGGCCCCGGCGGTACACTGGGTCGAGCTTGGCCGGATCGGGGCGCCGTTCGGCCTCGCCGGCTGGGTGCACGTGTCCTCCTATACTGACCCGCCGGAGGCGCTGCTCGAGTATCGCGAGTGGGCGCTGCGGCGGGAGACGGGAGAGCGGCAGAGCTACCGGCTGGTCGAGGGACAGGCGCAGGGAGAGCGGTTGATCGTGCGCCTCGATGGGATCGAGAGCCGCGACGGAGCTGCGCTCCTCACCGGAGCATGGGTCGAGGTGCAGCGCTCGGAGCTGCCGCCGACGGGTGATCGCGAGTACTACCGCGCGGACCTGATCGGGCTCGAGGTCGAGAACCTCGAAGGGGTGGCGCTCGGCAGGGTATCGTATTTCATGGACGCGCCGGCGGGCACGGTCATGGTGGTGGAGGATGCGGGCGCTGCTTCCGGAGCGCGCGCGGCGAGCGGTCGCAGGGAGCATTGGGTCCTCGCGGATCCGGCGCATCTGCGGCAGGTGGATCTTGCAGCCGGCCGAATCCTGGTGGATTGGCCGGCGGAGCTCGAGTAGGCGCTCCATGAAGATCGAAGTGGTCACGCTCTTTCCGGAGATGATAGCCGGGGCGCTGCGCTACGGAGTGATCGGGCGGGCGCTCGAGCGTGGACTCCTCGCGGTCGGCACGCAGGACCCGCGGGCGCACACGAGCGATGCGCATCGCACGGTGGACGATCGGCCGTACGGCGGTGGTCCCGGCATGGTATTGAAGCCCGAGCCGCTGTTGGCCGCGATCCGTGCGGCGCAGGCGCGGTTGCCCGAGGGGAGCCCCCGGGTGTACCTGTCGGCGCAGGGCGAGCCCTTCAGCCAGGCTGTGGCGCGGGAGCTGTCGGGATGCCCCGGTCTGCTGCTCGTCGCCGGCCGGTACGAGGGAGTCGATGAGCGGGTGATCGAGCTCGGCATCGACCGGGAGCTCTCGGTCGGAGACTACGTGCTCTCGGGCGGCGAGGTGCCCGCGCTCACGGTGATCGATGCCGTGGCGCGTCTCTTGCCGGGAGTGCTCGGGGATGAGCGCTCGAGCGGGACCGATTCGTTCTCGAGCGGTCTGCTCGATTGGCCGCACTACACCCGGCCGGAGGTATTCGAGGGTCGCGAAGTGCCGGCGGTGCTGTTGTCGGGCAATCATGCCGACATCGAGCGCTGGCGGCTGCAGCAGGCAGTGGCACGCACCTGGCTGCGACGACCGGATCTCATCGCTCGCCACGGGCTCACGCCCGAGGCGCAGCGGTTACTCAGCGAATTTCTCGCCGCCGGTGCGGCGAGAGACGAAAGATCGAGGATGAGCATATGAGCAAGATCGTCCAACAACTCGAGAAAGAGCGCATGACCCGCGAGGTACCGGACTTCAAGCCGGGCGACACCGTGGTCGTGCAGGTGAAGGTCGTCGAGGGCGACCGCGAGCGCATCCAGGCCTACGAAGGTGTCGTGATCGCGCGCAGCAACCGCGGTCTCAATTCCTCCTTCACGGTCCGCAAGGTCTCGCACGGCGAGGGGGTGGAGCGGGTATTCCAGACCTACAGCCCCGCGATCAGCGACATCACCGTGAAGCGTCGCGGGAACGTCCGCCGCGCCAAGCTCTACTATCTGCGCGACCTCTCGGGCAAGGCGGCGAGGATCGAAGAGAAGATCTGAGCGCGCGCCGCGCACGATGAGCACTCTGCGGGCGATCTTGAGCGGGATCTGGCGCGGCCTCGACGGCTTGCGCAAGGTCCTGCACCTCATCCTGCTCATCGTCATCTTCGGTGTGATCGTCTGGGCGGTGAGCTCCTCGGCGCCGAGTGTGCCCGCTCGCGCCGCCCTCATGGTCAAGCCCGAGGGACGGCTCGTCGAGCAGCTGAGCGGCGATCCGGTGCAGCGGGCGATCGAGAACGCGCAGGGGCAGGAGCGACCGCAGACGCTGCTCTGGGATCTCACCGATGCCATCCGCGCCGGGGCTACGGACCGGCGCATCCGGGTGCTGGTGCTCGACCTCGACGACATGCGAGGTGCCGGTCAGCCGGAGCTCGAGGAGCTGGCGAGCGCCATCCAGAGGTTTCGCGCAAGCGGCAAGCCGGTCATCGCCTTCGGCACGGCATACGATCAGGACCAGTATTACCTCGCTGCGCAGGCGCAGCAGGTCTATCTCGACCCGACCGGGTACGTGATGATCGAAGGCTTCGCCCGCTATTCGCTTTACTTCAAGGGACTGTTGCAGAAAGTCGGCGTCGACGTGAATGTCTTTCGCGTCGGCACATTCAAAAGCGCCGTCGAGATCTTCACCCGCAGCGACATGTCGGCGGCGGACAAGCAGCAGAGCCTCGCGTATCTGAATGTCCTCTGGTCGACCTATCAGAAGGCGCTCACCGGCGTTCGCAAGCTCTCCCCCGATGCCATCGAGAGCTACGTCGACTCGCTGCCAAAGACCGTGAGCGCGGCAAACGGCGATGCGGCCAAGGTCGCTCTCAAGGCCGGGCTCGTTACCGCGCTCGCCAACCGGTTGCAGGTCGAGCGATATCTGATCCATCTGGTCGGTGAGGATCGCTCGGACGGCTCCTTCAACGCGATTTCCGCGGAAGACTACGCGCGGATCGTGCATGCGCAGAAGGATCTGGGCCATGGCGATGGCAATGCGCGGATCGGGGTCATCGTCGCCTCCGGTGACATCGACGACGGCAAGCAGCCGCCTGGTACCATCGGGGGCGATTCGCTGTCGGCGCTCATCCGTGAGGCGCGCCTCGACAAGGACGTGAAGGCCGTGGTGCTGCGCGTGGATAGTCCGGGCGGCAGCGTCGCCGCTTCGGAGGAGATCTATCAGCAGCTCGAGGCGCTGCGCGCGGCAGGCAAGCCGCTCGTCGTCTCGATGGGGGAGCTCGCGGCTTCGGGCGGCTACTACATCTCAGCGCCCGCCAACCAGATCTGGGCGAGTCCGGCGACGCTCACCGGCTCCATCGGCATCTTTGCGATCATTCCGACCATCGATCAGACGCTCGGCAAGATCGGCGTCAGTGTCGATGGCGTCGGCACGACGCCGCTCGCCGGTGCGCTCACCATCGTGCGCCCGCTCGGGCCGCAGGTGAGCGAGCTGCTGCAGTCGCAGGTCGACAGGGGATATCAGGAATTCGTCGATCGGGTCGCCGCGGGTCGCCGGGAGACGCCCCAACAGATCGATGCGATCGGCCAGGGCCGGGTCTGGGCCGGCGCCGACGCCCGCCGGCTCGGCCTGGTCGATCATTTGGGAACGCTCGAGGATGCGGTGAAGGCCGCGGCGCGGCTCGCCAAGGTGAGCCGGTATCAGGCACAGTTCATTCAGCCACACATGTCCTGGGCGGAGGAGCTCGTCGAGCAGACGCAGGTGCGCGCCGCCGCTGTCGCGGTATCACTCTTCCACGCGAACGCGCAGTCTTTTGGGCTCGCGCAAGTCGCGAGCCGGCTCAATCCCCTGGCACGGGAGCTGCGGGAGCTGGCCCGCGTCAGCGCGCCAGGGCATCTCTACGCCTACTGCTTCTGTACGGCCACAGCCAGTCAATAGGCCGGCGCCCCGGCGACTTGGAGCCCCTCAACCGAGGGTCTTCCAGTCCATGATGACCTTGCCCGAGCGGCCCGAGCCCATGATGTTGAAGGCCTGGGCGTACTCCTGCACCGGCAGGTGATGGGTGATGACGGGCTCGAGCTTCAGTCCGCTCTGCAGCAGGCTCGCCATTTTGTACCAGGTCTCGAACATCTCCCGGCCGTAGATGCCCTTCAGCGTCAGACCCTTGAAGATCACCTGATTCCAGTCGATGGCCGTGTCCTCCGGCGGAATGCCGAGGATCGCGACCGATCCGCCATGGTGCATGGTGCGCAGCAGATCGCGGAAAGCCGCGGCGTTGCCCGACATCTCGAGGCCGACGTCGAAGCCTTCCTGCATGCCGAGGTCCTTCATGGTCTGATCGAGCGATTCGCGCTGCACGTTGATCGCGCGCGTGGCACCCATGTTTCGCGCGAGCTCCAACCGGTACTCGTTGACGTCGGTGATCACGACGTGGCGCGCCCCGACGAAGCGCGCGATCGCGACCGCCATGATGCCGATGGGACCGGCGCCGGTGATCAGCACGTCCTCGCCCACCATGTTGAAGGCGAGGGCGGTATGGGTGGCGTTCCCGAAGGGGTCGAGGATCGAGGCGACATCGTCGCTGATCGACTCCGGCAGCTTGAAGGCGTTGTCGGCCGGGATCGCGAGGTACTGCGCGAAGGCGCCCGGGCGGTTGACGCCGACTCCCACCGTGTTGCGGCAGAGATGGCGGCGGCCGGCGCGGCAGTTGCGGCAATAGCCGCAGGTGATGTGTCCTTCGCCCGAGACACGATCGCCGGTCTTGAAGCCTCGCACCTCGGAGCCCATGTCGACGATGCGGCCGTAGTATTCGTGGCCGACCGCCATGGGAACGGGAATGGTCTTGCGCGCCCAGGCGTCCCAGTTGTAGATGTGCATGTCGGTGCCGCAGATCGCGGTCTTGCCGATCTCGATCAGCACATCGTTGTGGCCGACCTTCGGCTCCGGCACATCGTCCAACCAGATCCCGGGCGCAGCCTCTTTCTTCACCAGAGCTTTCAACGGATGACCCTCTTCATGCGGCCCTGTTCATTTCACGATGCCGAGCTCTTTGCCCACGGCGGCGAATGCCTCGAGGGCCGCATCGAGCTGCTCGCGGCCGAGCGCCGCCGACATCTGGGTGCGGATGCGTGCCTGCCCCTTGGGCACCACGGGGTAGGAAAAGCCGATCACGTAGATGCCGCGCTCGAGCAGCCGATCGGCCATCCGGCCGGCGAGAGCGGCATCACCCAACATCACGGGAATGATGGGATGCTCGCCGGGCTTGAGGTCGAAGCCGAGTCGCGTCAGGCCGGCGCGAAAGTAGCGCGCGTTCTCGTGCAGGCGGGCGCGCAGCTCCGGCGAGTGCTCGAGCAGATCGATGACCCGCAAGCCCACGGCCGCCACGACCGGCGGAATGCTGTTGGAGAAGAGGTAGGGCCGAGAGCGCTGCCGCAGCCATTCCACGATCTCCTTGCGCGAAGCGATGTAGCCGCCACTCGCTCCGCCCAACGCCTTGCCCAGAGTGCCGGTGAGGATGTCGACTCGTGAGGCGACGGCGCAGTGCTCCGGCGTGCCGCGCCCGCCCGGTCCCATGAAGCCGGTCGCGTGCGAGTCATCGACCATGACGAGCGCGTCGTAGCGATCCGCCAGCTCGCAGATCGCCCGCAGGTTGGCCACGATGCCATCCATGGAGAAGACGCCATCGGTGGCGATCAGTCGAGTGCGCGCGCCGCTCGCCTGCTTGAGGCATTCCTCGAGCTCCGCCATGTTGTTGTTGGCATAGCGGAAACGCTGCGCCTTGCAGAGCCTGATGCCATCGATGATGCTGGCGTGATTCAAGGCATCGGAGATGACCGCATCGCGCTCATCGAGGAGCGTCTCGAAAAGTCCCCCGTTGGCATCGAAGCAGGAAGAGTAGAGGATCGCGTCCTCGGTGCCGAGGAAGCGGCTCAGCGCCTCCTCGAGCTGCTTGTGCACGGTCTGCGTCCCGCAGATGAAGCGCACCGAGGCCATCCCGAACCCGAAGCGGTCGATGGCGCGATGCGCAGCCTCGCGGACGGCGGGATGGTTGGCGAGGCCGAGATAGTTGTTGGCGCAGAGGTTCACGACCTCGCGCTCGCCCGTGCGCACGACGCCGCCCTGTGGCCCTGCGAGCACGCGCTCGCGCTTGTAAAGACCCTGTTCCTTGAGTTCTGCGAGGTCCGAGCGCAGGCGCTCGAGGAAATCTGGATTCATACGCTTGATTATACCGATGGCACCTAGTGGGAGCCATCAATGTACGTCGGTCCGTCATGGCTGAGGCTAAGGGATTTCGGCAGAGCGGTTCGTCGGCGCCGCTTCCGTTGCCCCGTCAGGTCGGGTTCGCTATATCCAGGCTCTCTGACGGATCCTTAACCGAAAGGGTGACGCAATCTCTGAGTCAACTGCTATCCGCTAGCGGATGGCGGCGCAGTCAGGGAGTAGCGGCGATCATCGTCGGTCCCAGACCCTGCACGCCGGGCTCCAGCTCAAATGGGTCTCCAGCGAGGAGACTGAGCGCGCCCGTTTGAGGGTCTATCAGATAGGCAACGACGTCATCGGCCGCATTGTCAAGGGCATAAACGTATTTGCCGCTGCTGTCGATGGTCAAGGCGGTAAGACTTGCGTTGAGTATGTAGGGATTAAGGGAAAGCTCCGTGAGAGCGCCGCTGTTGGCGTCGATTCCGAACGTGTGTACTTTGTTGTCGCCGCTTGCAACGTACAGGTAATGGCCGGAATGATCGACAGCGAGGTCCCACGCCCCCGATCCTGAGAAGAACGGGCTGCCGGCTACGGCCGACAGAGCCCCGGTGCCGGGATCGATCTTGTATGCGGAAAGGTTTGAGTCCGAAAAGTTCGCGCTGAACAGGAACTTGCCCTGCGGATCTATCGCGAGCGATTGTGGATGCCCTCCCAGCCTTGCGGGACCGTCCGTTGTGAACGGACTTCCAGGCACCGGTGTGAATTGTTTTGTGGTGAGATTGTACGCGTAGCCCGTGACAGTGTCGTCACCGGAATCCGCTACATACATAAAAGGAGCGACCGGATCAAAAGTGACGGCCAACGGATTCGATCCCGTGGCAAACGGGCTTCCGGACAATGGCGTGAGCGAGCCATCGCTGCTGATGGAGAATCCGGTGACGCTGGCGGTGCCACCCGCGGTGAACAGGAATGTTCCACTGGGATCAATGGCAACCGAAACCGAGGTTTCTTGAGTGAAATACGGCCCGCACGAGAGCTCGGTGAGGGCTCCGGTTGTCGGGCTGATGCTGTAGACGTGGATGTAGCCGCCCGCCGACGAGGCGCTATAGGCAAGCGGCGCCTTGGGATCAACCGCGATCGCGTAATCCTCTCCGTCCGAAGGGAATGGACTTCCTGCCATGACAGCGAGAGCGCCCGAGCTTTCGTCGATGGTGAGACCAGCAATGTTGCTGGGACTTGCGTCCGTGATGTAGACCGCGGGGACGAGGCTCATTGGCGACGGCGGCGCCGTCAGGCAGGCTGTCGACCCGCCACCCGAGGTGCCGCCGCCTGAGCTGCCGCCGCCTGAGCTGCCGCCGCCTGAGGTGTTACTCCCCGATGGACCACCGGCTACCGGGGTGCTCCCGCCACCACCACAGGAGGCGAGCACAATGCCAAGAAGAACCGGCAAGACACTTCGCGCGGCGGTACACATTGGCTCCTTACCCCCATCCATAGACATGTTTGTAGATTGTACCTAACGCCGATCAACCCGCGTGCTCAACCAGGAGTCGGTCGTTGTCGATTCGAACCGCATACGTCCGCAGCGGCTCGTAGGCGGGCGGTGTCAGCGCCTCGCCGGTGCGTAGGCAGAAGCGCGCGCCGTGGCGGGGGCAGATGAGCTGGCAGGACTCGACTTCCGCGCCGTCGAAGGACTCGCCGTCGTGCGTGCAGCGGTCATCGACGGCGTAGAGCTCGTTACCGCAGCGCACCACGACCAGCGCGATGCCATCGACTTCGACGGAAAGGGGAGTGGCTTCGGAGAGCGTCGCGGCGCTGCCGACATCGACCCAGGACATGTCAGTACCAGCGCACGTCAGTAGTACATCCCGGTCTGCAGGCGCGCCTCCTCGGACATCATGCTCTGATTCCAGGGCGGATCGAAGGTGAGCTCGACGAGCGCCTGGCGCACGGTGGGAATGCGCTCGATCTTATCCTTGACGTCATCGACCAGGATGTCCCCCATGCCGCAACCGGGAGCGGTCAGGGTGAGTCGCACCTCGACGGTGCGACTGCCGTCATCGTTGGGTTTCACGGTACAGTCGTAGACCAGGCCGAGGTCGACGATGTTGATCGGGATCTCGGGGTCGTAGCAGGTGCGCATCTGCGCCCAGGCGAGCTCCCGCACGTCGTTCTCGGTGGCGTTGGGAGGCAGCTCCGGAGGCTTGACCGGCTCCTTGCCGATGGCGTCGGCGTCCTCGCCGGAGATGCGGAAGAGATTGCCTTCCATGTACACGGTGAAGCTGCCGCCCAGGGCCTGAGTGATGTAGCCGGCCTGCCCGGGTTTGAGGTTGACCTCGACGCCGGCGGGCACGATCACCGCCTTGACTTCGCGGCTGACGACGAAGGGCTCGTTCTCGTGGCTGCGCATGTCTCACTCCGTGGAGACGGTGGCGGCGCTGCGCTCGAGCGCCGCGTTCAGGGTATGCCAGCAGAGGCTTGCGCATTTGACGCGGGCGGGGAATTCCCGCACGCCGGAGAGGGCGGCGAGCTTACCGAGCGAGGCGTCGGGAACGGCGTCCTGCTGAGTCAGAAGAGAGTGGATGCGGCCGTAGAGCTCGTTCACCGCTCTCCTGTCCTTGCCTTTCACGGCCTCGGTCATGAGCGAGGCGGAGGCGGTGGAAATCGCGCAGCCCTTGCCCTCGAAACGGATGTCCTCGATGCGTTGACCGTTCAGCCGCAGCCACACGGTCAGCCGATCGCCGCAGAGCGGGTTGTGTCCCTCGGCGTGCGAGTCGCAGGGCTCGATCCGGCCGAAATTGCGCGGGCGCCTGTTGTGATCGAGGATGACGTCCCGGTAGAGCTCTTTGAGGTCCATCAGCCGAACACCGCGCGCGCTTTGCCGAGGGCGGCGACCAGGCTCGCCACGTCCTCTTCGGTGTTGTAACAACCAAAAGAGGCGCGAGCCGTCGCCGGGATGTCGAAGAAAGTCATCACGGGCATGGCGCAGTGATGCCCCGTGCGCACCGCCACGCCCTCCGCATCGAGGATGGTGCCGAGATCGTGGGGATGGACTCCGCGCATCGTGAAAGAGAGCACGGCCGCCTTGTGCTGCGCGGTACCGATGATCTCGACGCCAGGGATGCGCTCGAGCTCGCGCGTCGAGTGCTCGAGCAGCCGCTGCTCATGGGCGGCGATCGCTTCCAGGCCCAAGCCTTCCACGTAGTCCATGGCGGCGGCGAGACCGACCGCTCCGGAAATGTTCGGTGTGCCCGCCTCGAACTTCCAGGGTAGCTCGTTGTAGGTCGTCTTCTCGAAAGAGACCGTCAGGATCATGTCGCCGCCGCCCTGCCAGGGCGGCATGGCGGCGAGCAGCTCCTCGCGGCCGTAAAGCACGCCGATCCCGGTCGGGCCGTAGAGCTTGTGGCCGGAGAAGGCGTAGAAGTCACAGCCCAAGGCACCCACGTCCACGGTGGAATGGGGCACGGCCTGAGCGCCATCGACCAGGACCACCGCTCCGTGGGCGTGCGCCGCCTCGACCATCCGCTTCACCGGCAGGACGGTGCCGAGCGCGTTCGAGACGTGGGCGATTGCAACCAGGCGGGTGCGCGGCGAGAGCATCGCGAGAAAGCGTTCGAGCTCGACCTCGCCCCGGCGGTTGATGGGCGCGACCTTGAGCGCGCAACCGGTCTGCTCGCGCACCATCTGCCAGGGCACTATGTTGGCGTGATGCTCGAGGCCGGTGATCAGGATCTCATCACCGGGTCCGAAGCGCGGGCGAGCGTAGGATTGGGCGACGAGATTCACCCCCTCGGTGGTGCCGCGCACAAAGATGATCTCGCGCGTGGACTTCGCGTTGATGAATCGGCGCACCCGCTCGCGGGCGCCCTCGTACGCCTCGGTGGCCGCCTGACTCAGGGCGTGAACGCCTCGGTGCACGTTGGCGTGACAATGCGTCTCGTAGTGCTCGATGGCGCGCAGCACCGGCCGCGGGCGCTGAGCGGAAGCCGCGCTGTCGAGATACACGAGGCGTCGGCCGTTGATCGTGCGCCCGAGAATGGGAAAATCGCCGCGCACGCGCTCGACATCGAGCGTGGATAGGGGCGCGGCGCGGGAGGCTGTGACTACCATCAAAGGAGCTCCTTCAGGGAAGCATCGGCCATCTGGCCGGCGAGGTCGCGCTCGATCTGGCGCCTGAGCTCCGGTAGCTCGATCTTCGACACCACATCCTCGAGGAACGCCCATTTGAGCAGGCGCTGCGCCACCTCGGGCGCGAGGCCGCGCGAGAGCAGGTAAAAGAGCATGCCCTCATCCAGCTTGCCCGCGGTCGCCCCGTGGCTGCAGCGCACCTCATCGGTGTAGATCTCAAGCTGCGGGCGCACATCGATCTCGGCCTCGGGGCCGGCGAGAAGTCCGCGCAGCGACTGGCGCGAATCGGTCCCGGAGGCCGACTCGCGCACCGCGATCTTGCCGTTGAATGCGACCCGCGCGCGCCCGGAGGCAATGCCGCGAAAGGTCTGCTCGGTGCGGGCATGCGGCGCGACATGCTCCACCAGCGCGAAATTGTCCTGAACCTGTTGGCGCTCGCCGAGAGCGGCCGCTGAGAAGGCGAGCTCCGCGCCAGCGCCGGCCAGCTGCACGTAGCTCGTGGACCGGGCCGAGAGGGCGCCGGTGTGGATGGCGAGGAGCCTGTAGCGGGCATCCGCCGCGATCACCGCGGTCAACGTGTCGAGCCAGGTCGCGCGTGCCCCGGCCTGCTGCAGGCGGTAGTGGGTGAGCTGCGCGCCGCGTGCGAGCTCCACCTCGATCGAGCTGTTGACGAGACTGGCGCCACCGCCCGCGCCGAGATGCCGCTCGAGGAGGGTGAGACGGGCGCTCGGCTCGAGAGCGACCTGCACCCGCGGATAGGAGGCGCCGGCATCGGCGCCCGCGACCGCAACGAATGCGAGCTCAACGCCTGAGCGCTCGCCGGCTGCGGAGCTGACATGGATCGAGGCGGTATCGGTGGCGAAGGCCTCGTTGAGCAGCGCCAGCCGTGCCTCGGGAAGGCTCGCCATGGCGGGCAGGGCGCGCGGCAGGCGCGCGATGCTCGCGGTGTGATCCTGGGGTCGCAGAGTGCGGAAGGCGACTCCCGCAAGCTCCAGGGGTGAAGACAGCTCGGGCGCGAAGACTCCGTCCACGAAAACGTAGCGCGCGAAGCCGTGCAGCCTTGCGGGCAGTTCCGAACCGGCGGGCAGCACCTGCATCGGCGCTGGATCGGCGGCCGCAACCGGTACGAAGCGCGCCCGCTCCAACGGCCGCAGGTTGGCATATCGCCAGTTCTCCTCGCGCGTCACCGGCAGCCCTTGCGCGGCGAGCGCCTGGACCGCTTCCTGCCGCCGCGCCGCGCTCACGACGCCGGATGGCAGCGACTCGCGGATCGCCGCGTACTCCTCCAGCACGCGCTTGGAGAGAGCCGAGGTCATGCCGCCTCGCCGCTCACCCAGTCGTAGCCCCGACGCTCGAGCTCGAGCGCGAGCGATTTGTCGCCGCTGCGCGCGATGCGACCCCTGACCAGAACGTGCACGTGATCCGGGACGATGTAGTCGAGGAGCCGCTGATAATGCGTCACGAGCACGAGCGAGCGCTCGGGTGAGCGCAGCGTGTTGACGCCGTTCGCGACCACCTTGAGCGCATCGATGTCGAGGCCGGAATCGGTCTCATCGAGAATGGCGAGGCGCGGCTCGAGCACCAGCATCTGCAGGATCTCGTTGCGCTTCTTCTCGCCACCGGAGAAGCCCTCGTTGACGCCGCGGGAGAGCATGCTCTCCTCCATGCGCATGAGGCGCATCTTTTCCTTGACGAGCGTCAGGAATTCGAACGCATCGACCTCCTCGAGTCCGCGGTGCTTGCGCGCGGCATTGACCGCCGCCTTGAGGAGATAGACGTTGTTGACGCCCGGGATTTCGACCGGGTACTGAAAGCCGAGGAATACGCCCTCGCGCGAGCGCTCCTCGGGAGCGAGCGTGAGGAGGTCGCGGCCCTCGAAAGTCACCGAGCCGGCGGTGACCTCGTAGCCCGGGCGACCGGCGAGCACGTTGGCGAGCGTGCTCTTGCCCGAGCCGTTGGGTCCCATGACGGCATGGACCTCACCGGTCGGGACCGTGAGGGTGAGACCCTTCAGGATCTCCTTGCCATCGACTTTGACGTGGAGGTTGTCAATCTTCAGCATGTCACTCTCTATACTTTCCAGCCCACGGCGCTTTCTAGCCCACCGCGCCTTCGAGGCTCACGGCGAGGAGGTTCTGCGCCTCGACCGCGAACTCCATCGGCAGCTCCTTGAAGACCGATTTGCAGAAGCCGCTCACGATCAGATTCACCGCATCCTCCTCGGAGATGCCGCGCGAGAGGCAGTAGAAGAGCTGATCGTCGCTGATCTTGGAGGTGCTGGCTTCGTGCTCCACCGTCGCCGAGGGGTTCTTCACCTCGACGTACGGGAAGGTGTGCGCACCGCACTTGCCGCCCATGAGAAGTGAATCGCACTGGGTGAAATTGCGCGCCCCGTGGGCGCTTGGCAGGATCTTCACCAGGCCCCGGTACGTGTTCTGACCCTCTCCGGCGGAGATGCCCTTGGAGATGATGGTGCTGCGGGTATCGCGGCCGATGTGAATCATCTTCGTGCCGGTATCCGCCTGCTGGCGGTTGTTGACGGTAGCGACCGAGTAGAACTCCCCGCTCGAGCCCTCGCCCCGCAGCACGCAGCTCGGGTATTTCCAGGTGATCGCCGACCCGGTCTCCACCTGAGTCCAGGAAATATGAGAGTTCCGTCCCCGGCACTCGCCGCGCTTGGTGACGAAGTTGTAGATGCCGCCTTTGCCCTCGGCATCGCCCGGGTACCAGTTCTGCACGGTGGAGTACTTGATGTAGGCATCGTCGAGCGCCACCAGCTCCACGACCGCCGCGTGCAGTTGATTCTCATCGCGCATCGGTGCGCTGCAGCCCTCGAGGTAGGACACGTACGAGCCTTCATCGGCGATGATGAGCGTGCGCTCGAACTGCCCGGTCTTCGCCGCGTTGATGCGAAAGTACGTCGACAGCTCCATCGGGCAGCGCACGCCCTTCGGCACGTAGACGAACGAGCCGTCGGAGAAAACGGCGGAGTTGAGCGAGGCGAAGAAGTTGTCGGTGTAGGGCACGACGCTGCCGAGATGGCGCTCGATGAGCTCCGGGTGCTTCTGCACGGCTTCCGAGAAGGGGCAGAAGATGACACCGGCCTCGATCAGGCGCTCCTTGAAGGTCGTCGCCACGGAGACGCTGTCGAACACCGCATCCACGGCCACGCCCGCGAGGCGCGCGCGCTCATGTAGCGGCACCCCGATCTTCTCGTAGGTCTCGAGGAGCTTGGGGTCGACCTCGGCGAGACTCTTCGGCCCGTCGCTCTTCGCCTTCGGCGCCGAGTAATAAGAAATCGCCTGATAGTCGATCGGCGGATAATGGGTATGCGACCAGTGCGGCTCGCGCTGGGTGAGCCAGTGCCGCAGCGCCTTCAGGCGCCACTCCGTGAGGAACGAGGGCTCGCCCTTTTTGCGGGAAATGAGCCGCACGACCTCCTCATCGAGCCCCGGCGGAACCGTATCGGCGTCGATCTCGGTGACGAACCCGTGCTTGTAGCGGCGGGCGATCAGGGCTTCGAGCTGGTTTGCGCTCTCGCTCATAACTGGCTCAGGACTTCGTTTCAAGAGCGGACGGGCGTCCGGGAGGCAGCCGCCTTCATGTCGCGCTCCAGCGCCGGCAGGCTCACCTGGGTGGTGTCGATGCCGGCGAGCTGCGCGAGACTGACGTCATACAACGAGCGCCGGATGGCGAGATTGAGCCGCTGCCACACCCGCCCCACCCGACAGGTCTCCTCGATCTCGCACTGCCCGGCGCCGACCGAGCAATCGGTGAGCGCCAGGGGTCCCTCCAGGGCATCGAGAATGGCCGCGGCACTGATCTCGGTCGCGGGCCGGGCCAGCTGGTAGCCGCCGTGCAGTCCGCGGGTCGAGGCTACGAGGCCCGCGCGCTGCAGCTGCTTCAAAAGCTTGCTGACGGTCGGGGCGGCAATGCGGGTCTGCTCCGCGAGCGAGGTGGCGGTCTGGAGGCGCTGCGGCTGCTCGGCGAGCGCCGCGAGGAGCACAGTGGCGTAATCGGTAAGTCGGCTGATCCGGACCATGGAAGCATCCCGTAGGGCGACCAAAGTAGGACTATTTTAGTACTGATTGGGCGCGGAACCAAGCGCGGACGCAGGGCGGGCGTCCATCGAGGCTTCCGGTCGGCCGCTATTTGGTATCCTTGCCGCTTCCATTCATGCGAACGACTTGGGGGCGGACGCCGGCGACCGTTGAGGTCACCCGGGCCGGCCCCGCCATTGCTGGAGGTAAAGAACTGATGAACCGCAGTGAGCTCGCCCGCACGGCCCAGGCCATGGTCGCCAAGGGCAAGGGAATTCTGGCCGCGGATGAGAGCAGTGGCACCATCCGCAAGCGTTTCGACGCCATCCGCCTCGAGTCCACCGAGGAGCATCGCCGGAATTATCGCGAGCTGCTCTTCACCGCGCCGGGCGCGGGCGAGGCGATCAGCGGTGTGATCCTCTACGATGAGACCATCCGGCAGAAGACGCGCGACGGCACTCCGTTTCCGCAGTACCTGAGCCAGCACGGGATGATTCCCGGCATCAAAGTCGATCTCGGCGCGAAGCCGCTCGCCGGCTTTCCCGGCGAGACCATCACCGAGGGCCTCGACGGCCTGCGCGAGCGCCTCATCGAATACCGCTCGCTCGGGGCGCGCTTTGCCAAATGGCGGGCGGTCATCGACATCGCCGACGGCGTTCCCACAGCCTTCGGTATCCGCGCCAACGCGCACGCGCTCGCCCGCTATGCAGCGCTCTGTCAGGAGAACGACATCGTCCCGATCGTCGAGCCGGAAGTGCTCATGGACGGCGGGCACTCCATCGAGCGTTGCGAGGAAGTGACCAACGCGGCGCTGAACGCCGTCTTCGATCAGCTCTTCGAGCACCGCATCTATCTCGAGGGTATGGTCCTCAAGCCCAACATGGTCATCTCGGGCAAGAAGGCTGCTGACCGGGCGCCGCCCGAGGCGGTGGCTGAGGCCACGGTGCGCACGCTGAAGCGCCACGTGCCGCCCGCCGTTCCGGGGATCGCCTTCCTCTCGGGCGGACAGTCCTCGACCGAGGCGACGCTGCACCTGTCGCTCATGAATCGCATGGGACCGCTCCCCTGGGCGCTCACTTTCAGCTACGGGCGGGCGCTGCAGGACACCGCGCTCAAGGCCTGGGGCGGCAATGCCGCAACCTTCGCCGCGGGTCAGCAGGAGTTCGCTCGCCGCGCAAAGCTCAACGGCCTTGCGACCGCGGGCATTTATACCGCGGAGATGGAAACCCGAGCCGCCTGAGCGGCCGCAACGAGGAGCCCGGGATCGAAGCGCTCGCGTGACCGACTCAAAGACCCAACCTGCGCCGTCCGCTGCGGCGGATGATGCGGTGGTCGATGTGCGCGATGTGCACTACGCCATCGACGGCCGGGCGATATTTGCCGGGCTCAACGTGCGCGCGCGCCGCGGGCTCATCACGGCGGTCATGGGTCCGAGCGGCACCGGCAAGACGACGCTGCTGCGCCTCATCACGCGCCAGCTCTACGCCGACAGCGGCGTGGTGTCGGTGTTCGGCAAGAACGTCGCCTCCCTCTCCGGCTCCCAGATCTACGCCACCCGCCGCCGCATGGGCATGCTCTTTCAGAACGGCGCGCTGCTCACGGACATCAGCGTCTTCGAAAACGTCGCCTTTCCGGTGCGCGAGCACACCGATCTTCCGGAATCCCTGATCCGCAAGCTCGTGCTCACCAAGCTCGAGGCCGTGGGTCTGCGCGGCGCCGCGCAGCTGATGCCGGCGGAGCTCTCGGGCGGCATGGCCCGGCGTGTGGCGCTCGCGCGCGCCATCGTCATGGACCCGGAGGTGCTTCTCTACGACGAGCCTTTCGTTGGCCTCGATCCGATCTCCCTCGGGGTGATTCTGCGCCTCATCAAGCAGATGAATCAGGCGCTCGGTATCACGAGCATCGTGGTGTCCCATGATGTGCGCGAGCTCGCCAGCATCGCCGATGAGAGTTATCTCATTTCCGGCGGTTCCGTGGTGGCCTCCGGCACGCCGCAGGAGCTCGCCCGCAGCGATTCCGAGACGGTGCATCAGTTCATGACCGGGAGCGAAGAGGGGCCGGTGCGCTTTCACTACCCGGCGCCCGACTACACCAGCCAGCTTCTCGGAGCGGACGAAGGATGAGCAACCAGGCCCGAGGCGGGACGCTGACCGAGCTGGTGCGCAAGAGCGGGGTCACCGGCATCTTCTTCGTGCGCCTGCTCATCGCCTGCGTGCCGGCGCTGCGTCGGCCACGGCTCATCGTCGCGCAGATCTACAATGCCGGCGGCCGCTCGCTCATCATCATCATGCTGTCGGGCCTCTTCACCGGGATGGTCCTCGGCCTGCTCGGACAGGACGTGCTGCAGCGCTTCGGGGCGGAGACGGCCCTCGGAGTCATCGCCGCGCTCGCTCTGGTGAAGGAGTTGGGTCCGGTGCTGACGGCGCTGCTCTTCGCCGGCCGCGCGGGCACTGCGCTCACTTCCGAGATCGGCCTGATGCGGGCCACGGAACAGCTCACCGCCATGGAGGTGATGGCGGTGGATCCGATGAGCTATGTCGCCGCGCCGCGCTACTTGGGCGGGATCATCGCCATGCCGCTGCTCGTTGCGATCTTCGATGTCATCGGCCTCTACGGCGCGCAGCTCATGGGCGTACAGTTTCTGGGCGTCGACCGCGGCACTTTCTGGTCGCAGATGCAGGGCGCTCTCGGCATGCGCGATGTGACCGAGGGGATCGTCAAGAGTCTGGTGTTCGGCGCCGTTCTGAGCCTCATCGCCGTCAACGAGGGCTATCACTCCGAGCCGACGGCGGAGGGAGTCGGGCTCGCCACGACCCGGACCGTCGTCGTCTCGTCCGTGCTCACGCTGTTCCTCGACTATGTCCTGACCGCCGTTTTCTTGTAAGAGGATCGCCATCGCCATGCGCGCTACTCGCTCCCTCGAGATCGGAACCGGCCTGTTCGTGATTCTGGGTTTGGCCGCGCTCTTTTTCCTCACTACCCAGCTGCCCTCCAACGGCCTCAAGCTCAGCTTCGGCACCAGCCCGGGCTATGACGTCACGGCCGAATTCGACAACATCGGGGACCTCAAGGTGGGCGCGCCCGTTAGGATGGCAGGAGTGAGAATCGGAGACGTCACCTCGGTCGGTTTCGACAACCAGAGCTATCGGGCGGACGTGCATCTGCACATTTATCCCCAGTTCAGCCAGATTCCGGAAGATAGCTATGCGAGCATCGAGACCGAGGGCCTGCTCGGCAGCCAATATGTCGGCATCAGCCCGGGCGGTCTCAGCACGTACCTGAAGAACGGGAGCCAGATTCTGCAGACCCAGTCCGCCATCGTGCTCGAGAGCCTCATCAACAAGTTCTTCGCCAACTACTCGAACACCAGCAGCGGCGGCAGCGGCAGCGGCAATTCTGGCGGTAACAACGGCAAGACCCCGAGCTCGGGGGGAAAACCGCAGGAGCCCCATCCATGAGACATTCCACCCTTCTCGCCGCGGCTCTCGCCGCCGCAGCGTGGCTGATCCAGGCGCCGGTGCCGGTTGCCGCCGCCGCGACCGCCGCGGCAGCACCGCAGGCCGCGCAGGAGCAACCCTCCCAGGTGATCGAGAGCGCCGCCGACGACATGCTGAAGGCGCTCGGTTCCAACCGGGAGAGCTATCGCAAGGATCCGGCGAAGGTCCAGGCGCTCGTCGACCAGTATCTGCTGCCGCACTTCGACACCCAGTTCGCCGCCCAGCTCGTGCTCGGCCGCGAGTGGCGCAAGGCTACTCCGCAGCAGCGGCAGCGGTTCATCGACGCGTTCTATCATTCGATGCTGAACAACTACGGCAGCGCTCTGATCGAGTTCAAATCCAACATGCTGAAGGTGTACCCGACGCACTACGCGGCCGGCACCGAGAATGCCATCGTGCGTACCGAGGTGACGCGGACCAACGGCTCGCCGGTCTCGGTCATCTATTACCTGCACATGACCCCGCAGGGTTGGAAGGCGTGGGACGTTCACATCGACGGCATCAGCTATGTCATGAGCTACCGCCAGGACTTTCAATCGCAGATCGCGCAGCAGGGGCTCGATGCCGTGATCAACCGCCTCGAGCACGGCGAGAAGCCGGCCGCGATCGGCAAGACGACCGGCAGCGGCCTGTGAGCGAGCCCGCGCTCGGCGGCACGGCGGGCGCCGCCGCCACCTCGTTTGAGATCGTGGTGACCGCGCCGGGCCGCTTCGCGGCTCGCGGCGCGTTGACCTTCGCCAATGCGCGAAGCGCGCGCAGCGAGGGGTTACACGTGCTGCGCACCTCGAGCGCGCGCGATCTCGAGGTCGACTGCAGCGGCATCGCCCATTCCGACAGCGCCGGCCTCGCCGTGCTGCTCGAGTGGATGGCGGTCATGAAGAGGGAGGGGCGGCCGCTTTGCTTCGCGAACCTGCCGCCCGGCCTGCTCGCGGTCGCGCGCATCAGCGGCGTGGAGCAGATGCTGCAGAAGGGTGTCTAAGGACCTTCCTGCTGCAGCTCCTTCAGCTCCTCCTCCGGCCCGGTCTCGGCCTTCTGGCCTTTGACCATGAAGTCGCGGTTCTGCAGGTAGGCGTTGCGCTCGAAGGCGTACGGGTCGAACGTCTTGGCCGCCTGATCGGTGAGCGGCAGCAGGTCCGCGCGCGCCCTCACCTCCGAGAGCAGCAGCGTCCCGTATTCCCAGTAGACGTTTTGCATGTAAACCCAGGGCTCCGCGTACGATTCCGGTATGCGCCCGAGCGCGTCCCTGACGTCGGAGGGTCCAAGGAAAGGCAACACCACGAACGGCCCGGACGGGACGCCCCACTTGCCGAAGGTCTGGCCGAAGTCACGATCCTCGTACGGCAGGCCCCAGTGAGTCGCCGGGTCGAAGAAGCCGCCGAGGCCCACCGTGCTGTTGAGCACGAATCGTCCGGTATCGCGCGCGAAGGGCTTGAGCTGACCCTGAAGCAGCGCATTCACGATTACGGCGGGGTAGGTCACATTGTCGAAGAAGTTCGCGATGCCGGTGCGGATGGGGTCCGGGAGGTGCAGGTAGCCTCTTGCCGCCGGCTGAGCGATCGCGCGGTCGAACGAGTCGTTGAACTTGTAGACTCCGCGGTTGACCCGCTGCCAGGGGTCGCGCGGGCTGCGCTGCGACGGCGGCACGGTGGCGCAGCCGAAGAGAGTCAGGGCGAGCAGGGATACGGCGGCGGTTCGAAGCTTCTTCGAGTCGATTGTTGTCGGCATGCGAATTCCGTAAGCATCCAAACCGGCATTGTAACAAGCCGGGCCTCGAGCGAGGCCGATCCGCATTTGTAGCGAATCAGCGACGGATTCGAAGAGAGTGCTGCACGCCTCGTGCCCGGCGGCACGACGGCGCTCATGACTCGCGCGTCATTCGTTCTCGCGCTGCTCCTGGTGCTCGCTCGCGAGGTAATCGCGGACTTCCTTCAGACGAGCGCTGATGCGCTGGCGCTGAACGTTGGTCAGGTGCGGAGTGGCGAGCGCGAGTTGGTACTGCCGGGCGGCGAGCGGCAGATTGCCGTCGGCGATCTGATATTCACCCATGTAGTAGTAAGCATCGCCCAAATCGCCCGCGGCGCCCGCAGCTTGCGCGGTGAGCTCGATCTGATCGGGCGTCGGCTCGACGTTGTTGAACAGATCGAGGAGCACGTCGTGCGCCTGCGCATTCTTGCCGTCCGCCATGAGCGTCTGCGCGTAGCGGATCGTCACCGGCAGATTGCGCGGGAAGAGCTCTTCCGCCAGGTGGAAGGTCGCGAGCGCCTGCTGCATGTCGCCGGCCTTCGCCTGCGCCTGGCCGAGGGTGGCATAGAGATCGTGAAGGTCGCCGTGCCGCGCGATGAGCTGCTTCAGGATGGGTATGGCTCGCGAGGCGTGGCCGTCCTGGATGAGCGCCACCGCGTCCCCGTACATGGTGCCCAGGCTATGATCGCCCTGCGCGATCTTTTGGGCGTACACCCGCTGGATGTCCTCACCCGCCGGCTCGGTAAGCACGCGCACGCGCTCGCGGATCAGGTAGTAATCCGGCGAGCTCGTGTCGGGGACCGGCGGGTACAGCGCGGCGCGCTCCCGGGCCGCGGCGATTCGCTCCGCGTCCGCGGGGTGATCGATGAGGATCGCGGGCACCCAGCTGTCCTGCAGGCTTCTCTCTTGCATCGTCCGCGAGAAATAGTCGGCCAAGCCTTCCGCATCGAATCCCGCCGCCGCCAGGTACGTGATGCCGACCCGATCGGCTTCCTCTTCCTCGCTGCGGCTGAAGTCGATCTGCGACTGCGCAGCAAGCCCCTGGGCGGCGACCATGCCGCCGACCATCGCATCGCCACCGCCGCCGCCCAACGCTCCGATGAGGAGCGCCCCGAGCATCGCCGCCATGGAGGCGAGCGAGGCATGCTCGGAGTTCTCGGCCCCGCGCAGGACGTGATTCTGCGTGATGTGCGCCGTCTCGTGGGCCATGACGCCCGCGAGCTCGGACTCGGTATGGGTATCCGCGATCAGACTGGTGAAGATGAAGACCCAGCCGCCGGTTACCGCGAACGAGTTGATCTCGTCGCTCCTCAGGACGACATAGTGAAAGTAGCCGCCGCCGTCGGTGCTCTGGGAGGCGAGGCGCTGGCCGACCTGCTGGATGTACTCATCCGTCTCCGGGTCGTTGAAGAGCGCCCCCTGCTGGCGCATCTGCATCATGACGGAGTAGCCGAGCTCGTACTGCTGCTGCTTATCGAGAATGCCGCTTGCCGTGCTGCTCAGGTCGGGCAGCTGCGAGACGACGGCCGAGGGCAGGTCCGTGGTGAGCGGATCGATGTTCGGGGGGAGTGGATTCACGGGCTCGGCCGCGGCCGCCACAGTCGTGGCATTGAGGAACGCGGCGAGGATGATCAGGACGAACGCGCGCATCTTGTGTTCGACCGCGGCCGGGCAGGCCAGTTTCCCTGCAGTAACAGAAACTTACAATTCCGGCGCTGCCAGCGGGCAGCTCGCCGGCGGACAGCTTACAGGATATCCGAGGCGAAGTCCGCCAGCCGCGATCGCTCCCCCCGCACCAGGGTGATGTGCCCGGAATGCGGCCATCCGCGGAAGCGATTGACCGCGTACGTGAGCCCCGAGGTCGTCTCCGTGAGATAGGGCGTATCGATCTGGGCGACATTGCCGAGGCAGGCGAGCTTGGTGCCGGGTCCGGCGCGGGTGATGAGCGCCTTCATCTGCTTGGGCGTGAGGTTTTGCGCCTCATCCAGGATGAGAAAGCGGTTGAGGAAGGTGCGCCCGCGCATGAAGTTGAGGGAGCGGATCTTGATGCGGTTGCGCAGCAGGTCGTTGGTGGCGGCGCGGCCCCAGTTGCCGCCTTCCTGACCTCCGGTCAGCACCTCGAGATTGTCCATCAGGGCGCCCATCCAAGGCTCCATCTTCTCTTCTTCGGTGCCGGGCAGGAAGCCGATGTCCTCGCCGAGCGGGATGGTGACCCGCGTCATGATGATTTCGGCGAAACGGTTGTTCTCGAGCGTCTGCATGAGGCCCGCGGCGAGGGCCAGCAGCGTCTTGCCGGTTCCGGCAGGACCCAACACCGTGACGAAATCGATCTCCGGGTCCATGAGCAGATTCAGCGCGAAGTTCTGCTCGCGGTTGCGCGCCGTGATGCCCCAGACGTTGTGCCGCTCGTTGCGGTGATCGCGCATCAGCTCGATCACCGCGGTCTCGCCGCTCAAGCGCCGCACGATGCCCTCGATCCCCTCGGCACTGTCTTCGTAGACGCCCTGGTTCGGCTGCCACCCGCGCACCGCGGGACCGGTGATCTCATAGAAGGTGCGCTCGCCTTCCTTCCACGAGCGCATGCCCTGGCCGTGGCGCTCCCAAAAATCCTGAGGCAGGGCGGTCATGCCGCTGTAGAGGACGTCGGAATCCTCCAGCGTCTTGTCGCTGTAGTAATCCTCCGCATGCACGCCGAGCACCGCGGCCTTGATGCGCAGGTTGATGTCCTTGGAAACGAGAATGACGCGCGCATCGCTCTGCTCGTTCTGCAGGGCGAGCGTCTGCGCCAGGATCGCGTTGTCGCTCCCCTGGCCGGGCAGGCTCGGCGGCAGCGCGCTCGATAGCTGACGGGTTTGGAAGAAGAGGCGTCCGGAGGAGGGCTTCTTGCCGTGGTTGCCGGAGTAGCCGCTCGGCAGCTTCAGACCCCGATCGATCTCCTCCTTGGTGGCATCGCGCATCATGTCATCGAGGAAGCGGCTCACCTGGCGCACGTTGCGGGAAGCTTCCGACAGGCCCTTCTTGTGCGCATCGAGCTCCTCGAGCACGACCATCGGAAGATAGACGTCGTGCTCCTCGAAGCGGAAGATGGCGGTCGGATCGTGCATCAACACGTTGGTGTCGAGCACGAAAAGACGCCGGCCGATGCTCGGCAGGCGTGCTTCCCGGCGGGTTCTTGGCCGGCTGTCCGCCCGCTCCGCGGTCGCGGCGACGGTCATCGGCCGGGGTACCGAAGATGCCGCTTGGGCGGCGGCTGCGGGTGCCGAGTCGGATGCCGAGCCGGGCGCGCGCGCGTGACCCGGTCCCGGGTCAGAGAGACTTCGCTGCTTCAAGTACTTCCTCCGCATGCCCCGGAACCTTCACTTTGCGCCACTCCCGCCGCAGCACGCCTTTGGAGTCGATGAGGAAAGTGCTGCGCTCGATGCCCAGGAACTTGCGGCCGTAGAGGCTCTTCTCCCTGATGACGTCGAAGAGCTGGCAGACCTCCTCCTCCTCGTCCGACAGCAGCGCGAAAGGCAGCGCCTCCTTGGCCTTGAATTTCTCGTGGGAGGTGATGCTGTCGCGCGAGATGCCGACGATCTCGGCTCCTGCCTTGCGAAAGGCGGCGTACAGATCGCGAAAGTCCTGTGACTCGCGCGTGCAGCCCGAAGTCAGGTCCTTCGGGTAGAAATAGATCACCAGGGCGCGACCGGCCGCGTCCTTGAGGCGCCAGCTGCCCCCGCCGGTCGCAGGCAGGGAGAATGGGGGCACTTTGGCCCCGGGCTCAACTTTGGGCATCGGTCAGGATTTCACCGGTTCCAGAATGGCATCGAGATTGAGGGAATCGCAAAACTCCATGAATTCCTCGCGCAGATGCGCCACCTGAATGCGGCTCGGCACATTCACGATCATCTGCACGGAAAACATCGGCGCGCCCGTGTGCGCGGCCGGATAGCTGCGCGTCGAGACCTCCGCGATATCGATGCTGCGGCTCGAGAAGAAGCCCGAGAGTCCGGAGACGATGCCGGTCTGATCGATGCATACGACATCGATCGAGTAGGGCAGCATGTCGGTGCGGGCGGCGCGCGGCTCGGTGCGCTTCAGGTGCACGCTGAGGCCCATCGTCTCGGCGAGGCGCTTGAGCTCGGTTTCGAGCTTGGCGAGCGCATGCCAGTTGCCCGAGACGAGGAGCAGCATGGCGAACTCCGTGCCGAGGGCCGCCATCCGGCTTTCGGTGATATTGCCGCCACACTCGCTGACCACCCGGGTCAGCTCATGCACCATTCCCGTGCGGTCGCTGCCGATCGCCGAGACGGCCAGGTGCTGCTTCATCGGGTCAGTGGGCTCGGTGCGTTCCAAGATCTGCAGCGAGTGTACCGGGTGAGCCCTCTGCTGGCGATTGCTTGATGCATCCCTCCTGGCCGGCGGCCGGTCGGGAACACCCCGGGGAGCGCTTCGTCTCGGGGGTGATGCCGCTTATACTTGCCGGCTCACTCGCTGCGCACCGGCATTCCCAGGGTTTCGATGTTCTCAGGCAGTCTCGTTGCGATGGTCACGCCCATGCGGGCGGATGGCTCCCTCGACCTCGCGGCGTGGGAGCGGCTCATCGACTGGCATATCGAGAGCGGCACCAGCGGCTTGGTGGTGGGAGGCACCACAGGGGAGTCGGCGACGCTGACCGATGCGGAGCTCTCGGCGCTCGCGGAGAGAGCCTGTGCTCGTGCTCGAGGCCGGGTGCCCGTCATCGTCGGCGTGGGCTCGAGCAGTACGGCGGTGTGCATCGAGCGGGTTCGCCGCTTTGGCGAGCTTCCCATCGACGGCCTGCTTACGGTCACGCCCGCCTACAACCGCCCCCCGCAGGAGGGCCTCTACCGGCACTTCGCGGCGGTCGCGGCCGCCTCCGCCAAGCCGATCATCCTGTATAACGTGCCCTCGCGCACGGCCGTCGACATGCTGCCGGCGACCGTCGGGCGCCTGTCGCAACTTGAGCGGATCACCGCGGTCAAAGAGGCGGTTGCGGGAGCTGAGCGGGTGCGCGAGCTCCTCGAGGCCTGCCGCAAGGGGTTCACGGTGCTGAGTGGAGACGATGCGACCGCGCGGGAGGCGATTCTCGCCGGCGCGAGCGGGGTGATCTCGGTGACCGCGAATGTCGCACCGGCGGCAATGGCGGCGATGGTGGCCGCAGCCCTGCGCGGGGACCGGCAGTCGGCGGCGCGCCTGGATGGCCCGCTGGCCGCTCTGCATCGGAGTCTTTTCCTCGAGGCGAATCCGATTCCGGTCAAATGGGCGCTGGCGCAGGCCGGCAGAATCGAAGAGAGTCTGCGGCTGCCGCTCACCGGGCTGTCGGCGGACCACAGGCCGACCGTGCTCGCCGCGCTGCGGGAAGCGGCCGCGCTCCAGTAACTGCAATCATTGAACAGGGGTTGATATGAGGCGTACCAGGATGTCCTGGCTGGCTCTTACCGCGGTCGTGCCGCTCGCGCTCGGCGGCTGCAAGACATTCCACCGTATCGTCAACGAGGACAGCTGCAGCAAGCCGCAGCCCTACCAGAGGGCGGCGAGCATTCCGCCTCTCAACGTTCCCCAGGGTCTCGATGCGCCCGACACGAGCCACGCGCTCGATGTCCCGAAGCTCAACGAGCCGGCGCCGCCGCCGCGACGGCCGGGCGATCCCTGCCTCGCGGCGCCGCCGTCCTTTAGCGTGCCGCACCCGAACACGATCCCGGAGGCATGAGCCGTTGAGCGCCCCCGCCGGGTCTTGCGGTCCAGGGGCGTAGTATCATTCAGCCGAATCGAAGCGGAGAGGTGGCCGAGCGGTCGAAGGCGCTGGACTGGAATTCCAGTAACATCTCAACGGGTGTTCGTGGGTTCGAATCCCACCCTCTCCGCCAACTCGCTCATCGAGCCAAGGCGTGAGAGCACTCGCGCGATGATCCGGTCGCAGCGCTCACCGGCGAATTCCCACAGGCTCCGCTCCGCCAGATCGAGCTCGCGCGCCAGCGCTTCCCGTAACAGGCTCTTCGCGCGAAAGTGACGGCTGCGCACGGTTTCCGCCGGGATACCGAGAGATTCCGCAGTCTCCTCGACGGTCAGCTCTTCGACCGAGCGCAGCACGAAGACCGCGCGAAAACTTTCCGGCAGGGCGTCGATCCTGCGCTCGAGGATGGCTCGCATCTGCGCGCGATCGGCTGCCGCATCCGGCAGGCCGAGCTCGTCGGAGGGCACCGCTTCGAGCTCCCGCTCATCGGCTGAGGGCACCATCGGAATCACGTTTTGCCTGCGCGCGCTGCGGCGCTTCCTCCCGAGACACTCGTTGACGACCAGGCGCGACAACCAGGTCGCGACGGATGAGTCGCCGCGAAACTCACCGAGACAGCGGTGGGCGCTGATGTAGGCATCCTGGAGGGCATCCTCCGCCTCCGCGCTGTCGCCCAAAATGGCGCGCGCCAGGCGGTAGAGCCTGCGATTGAAGCGCCGCATCAGCAGGGCAAAGGCCGCGGGATCGCCGCCCACGATTCGGCGCACGAGCGAGTCGTCATCTTCGGCCTGAGAAGCAGAGGGAGTGAGCTCGGCGCTTGCCATGCGGATACGCTGTCCGTCAGCGAACCTCTATTTTACCCTTCATGCTGATGTGCAGGGTGCACATGTAGTCATAATCGCCCCTCTTTCGCGCCACGTACGTCCACGAGCCCTCGGGCGCAATCGGATGTGAATCGAATTTGCCATCGGTTGCGGTGACCGTGTGCGGAAAGGGATCCTTGTTGATCCACGTGATCCGATCACCCCGGCGCACCACGAGCAGAGGGGGCTCGAAGCGCATCCCCTCGATGATGATGATGTGCGCCCGGCCGGAGGCCGTGTGGGGAGCTCGTGCCGCGCGGACCGTGAGCGGCACGGCTGCCATGAGGACGAGCGCCACCGCAAGTCTGGGCATCGACAAGGAAGTTACTGCCCGGCGAGCGTGCTCTGAATCTGCCGGGCGTGCTCGAGGTGATCCACGAACGCCGGTCGCACCTTGACCAAGAGCGCCTTGAGCTGCGCATTCTTCGAGTCCGGGATCAAGACCTTGTCCATCGCATCGAGCACGCTTTGGTGATAGGCAACCTCGTGGTCGATGTAGGCCTTGTCGAAGGCCTTGCCCCGGAGCCTGCGCAACGTGGCGAGGTTCTGCGCGCCACCATCCTTCAGGCTCTCGCTCGTGGGGTTGCTCTTCGGCGTGAGGTGCAAGCGGTGCGCGAGGTCGATCGCGGCCTGATTGACACCGGTGTGGTCGGTCACCATGCGCTTCGCAAAGGCCTTTACGTCGGCGGCGTGCGCCTTGCGCTCGGCGAGCTTGCCGGCATCGATGTCCACCTGGTTGGCGGTGACGACGATGGCTGCGATCTGCGCATCCGTGGGTGCACCGCCCTGTGCCGAGGCGAGGGCGCTGCTGGCGCCAAGGACGGCGCCGACGAGGTAAACGGCTAATCTCATGAGCAATGCTCCCGCGTGATGGGGTTGGGTGGCGCCCGCCAGGCATGAACCGGCCGCTGTGCCGCGCGCAGGGATCGGGCCCCTGTGTCAATGGATGTCACGAGCGGCGCGCGCGTTCCGCCTGCCGCGTCCCGCTCCGCTGCAGGTGTGTATCATGCAGGCTCGATGGCATCGTTGGCCCACGTGACCGATCTGCTGCGCCGCGCCTTACCCGCCGAAGCGGTGCGCTCGAGCCCCGAGGAGCTCAAGCCCTACGAGTGCGACGCGCTGACGCTGTATCGCCAGACGCCGCTCGCGGTAGCGCTTCCGGCCGATGAGACGCAGGTCGTGCGCGTGCTCAGGATTTGTCATGAAGCGGGAGTGCCGCTCATTGCGCGCGGCGCGGGCACCGGGCTTTCCGGCGGCGCGACGCCGCGGTCGGATGCAGTGCTGATGTCGCTCGCGCGGTTGAACCGGATCCTCGATCTCGATCCGCTCGGGCGCACGGCGCGCGTGCAGCCGGGGGTGCGCAACCTGGCCATTTCCGAGGCCGCCGCTCCGTACGAGCTCTACTACGCGCCCGATCCCTCGAGTCAGATCGCTTGCACCATCGGCGGCAACGTCGCCGAGAATTCAGGTGGCGTGCATTGCCTCAAGTACGGCTTGACGCTGCATAATCTATTGGCGTTGAGAGTGGCCACCATCGAAGGCGAGGTGCTCGAGATCGGCGCGCGCTCGCTCGATGCGCCCGGGTACGACCTGCTCGCCTTGCTCACAGGCTCCGAGGGGCTGCTCGGTGTGGTCACGGAGGTCACGGTGCGCCTGATTGCGCGACCTCCATGCGCGCGCGTGGTCCTAGCCGCTTTCGCCAGTCTCGCCGCTGCCGGTCAGGCGGTGGCCGATGTGATCGCGGCCGGCATCATTCCAGCCGGCCTCGAGATGATGGACCGACCGACGATCGCAGCCGTGGAACCGGTCGCTCGCGCGGGCTATCCGCTCGATGCGGAGGCGATCCTGCTCTGCGAGTCAGATGGCACGGCGCTCGAGGTCGAGGAGGAGATCGTGCGCATCGAAGCCGTGATGCGCAGCGCAGGCGCGAGCGACTGCCGCGTCTCGCGCGATGAGGCCGAGCGGCTGCGCTTCTGGGCGGGGCGCAAGGCGGCGTTTCCCGCGATGGGCGCGCTCTCGCCGGACTACTACTGCATGGATGGCTCCATCCCGCGCCAACGCCTGGCGGCGGTGCTGCAGGCGATCCGGCAGATGGAGGGCAAGTATGGGCTGCGGTGCAGCAACGTCTTTCATGCCGGGGACGGCAATCTGCATCCGCTCATTCTCTTCGACTCCAACCTGCCGGAGGAGGTGGCGCGCTCGGAGGCTTTTGGCGGGGAGATTCTCGAGCTCTGTGTCAGGGAGGGCGGCAGCATCACCGGCGAGCATGGCGTCGGCGTGGAGAAGATCGACCAGATGTGCGCGCAGTTCGGGAGCGGGGAGCTCGAGACCTTCCATGCGGTCAAGCGCGCCTTCGATGAGCGTGGCCTCCTCAACCCCGGCAAGGCGGTGCCCACGCTGCATCGGTGCGCGGAGCTCGGCCGGCTGCACGTGCGCGGCGGACGGCTGCCGCATCCCGAGCTGCCGCGCTTCTAGCCGCCGCGCATGGGTTCGATGTCGGACCTCGCCTCGTTGCAGGAGCAGATTCGTGCGGCCGCCGGCGCGCGCCGGCCGCTGCTCATCCGCGCCGGGGGCAGCAAGGATTTTTACGGCGGCCCGCTCGAGGGCGAGCTGTTGGATCTCAGCGGCTTCTCGGGCATCTCGGATTACCAGCCGACGGAGCTCGTCATCACGGCGAGGGCCGGCACGCGGCTCATCGAGATCGAGGGCGCTCTCGCCGAGCACGGTCAGATGCTCGCCTGCGAGTCGCCGCAGTTCGCGGGTCGGGCCACCCTCGGCGGTACCGTCGCGGCCGGGCTGTCCGGGCCACGCCGCGCCTATGCCGGCGCGCTGCGCGATTTCGTGCTCGGCCTCGAGATGATCGATGGCCGGGCCGAGCGGCTGCGCTTTGGCGGCAAGGTCATCAAGAACGTGGCCGGATTCGACATTTCGCGCCTGATGACCGGCAGTCTCGGCACGCTGGGCGTGATCAGCGAGGTCACCCTGAAGAGCGTGCCCCGGCCGCGCGCCGAATGCACCCTGCAGTTCGAAATGGATCAGGCGAGGGCGCTCGAGTCGATGACGCTCTGGTCGGCTCGACCCTTACCGCTTTCCGCGACTGCGTGGCATGACGATCTTCTTTGCGTGCGTCTCTCCGGGGCGGAGGCTGCGGTGCGCGCGGCGCGCGAGAGCCTCGGCGGCGAGAGCGTGAGCGAGGCGGAGCGCTACTGGGAGGAGGTGAGGGAGCAGCGGCTGCCATTTTTCACCTCGGCGCCGGAGCTGTGGCGGGTGTCGCTGCCGGCGCACGCGCCGGCGCTTCCCTTTGCGGGACCCCTGCTGATCGAATGGGGAGGGTCGCTGCGCTGGCTGCCCGGCCCACAGGAGCCGCGCGCCCTGCAGGCGCTCGTCGGGGGCCTCGGTGGTCACGCGATGCGCTATCGTGCGCCGCTCAAGATGCCGGAAGGAGCTTTCCAGTCGCTGTCGCCCGCCTTGCTCCGGCTCCATCAGCGCCTGAAGGCCGCATTCGACCCGCTCGGGATCTTCAATCGCGGCCGGCTCCACCCCGAACTCTAGCCATGCAGACCCGACTGAGCGCTGCGTTTCGCGAGACACCCGCGGGCCGGGAGGCCGATGCGATCCTGCGCGCATGCGTGCACTGCGGGTTCTGCACCGCGAGTTGCCCGACCTATCGGCTGCTCGGGGACGAGCTCGACGGGCCACGCGGCCGTATCTACCTCATCAAGGAGATGCTGGAAGGCAGCCCCGCTGCAAGCGCCACGCAACTTCATCTCGACCGTTGTCTCACCTGCCGTGCCTGCGAGACGGCGTGCCCCTCGGGAGTGCGCTACGGACGGCTGCTCGATATCGGCCGGCAGCAGCTCGAGCGAGTCGTGCCCCGGAGGGCAGGCGAGCGGCTCCTCAGAAGCGCGCTGCTTGCGGCCCTGCCGCATCGGAAG
>DATFCZ010000090.1:0-34193 GCA_035252605.1 Steroidobacteraceae bacterium | reverse complement strand
CCGAAGCGCCTCTTCGCGCGCGAGGTCGCGCCGGGCGATGTCGCGTTGTATCGAGGCGCGATGCGCCTGCCATGCGGTGGCGCCAAGCCCGATGGCCAGCGAAACGAACACCGCGGCGGCGGCGGTCAACGCCCAGCGGTTGCGGCGTACGAAATGAGCGAGGCGATACAGCCGCGCGCCCTCGCGCGCGGCGACGGCCTCGCCACGCTGCACCCGCTCGATGTCGAGTTTGAGCGCATCGACGGTCGCATAGCGCTGAGCGGGCTCCTCGCGCAGTGCCTTGGCGAGGATGGCATCGAGATCGCCACGCAACACTCGAGCCGGCAGAGGCGCATCAGGGTTGGCCGCGGCCACCGTGCTGGCTGCGGGCGCGGGCTTCTCGAGAATCGCGCGCAGGGTGTCGGCGACGGGGGAGTGATCCTGCGCCCAGGGCCTGCAGCCGGCCAGCAGCTCGAACAGCAGCAGCCCGAGCGCATAGACATCGGTAGCGGTGGTCACCGCGCCGCCGCGCAACTGCTCGGGCGCGGCATAAGCGGGCGTGAGGGGTGCGGCGGCCGTGCGGATCGCGGCCGCCTCGTCATCCAACAGCTTGGCGATGCCGAAATCGAGGAGCCGGACGCGGCGTTCGCCGTCGACCAGGATGTTGGCGGGCTTGAGATCGCGATGGACGATGAGGTTGCGATGAGCGTAGGCAACCGCTTCGCAGATCTGTTGAAAAAGACGCAGCCGCTCGCCCAGGCTTGCCTGCACCTCGCGACAGTGAGCAGTGATCGCCGTTCCCTCGACGAACTCCATCGCCATCCACGGCCGGCCATCCTCGGCCACCCCGCCATCGAGGAGGCGCGCGATGCCGGGGTGCTCCAGCCGCGCGAGAATGCGCCGCTCGGCGTGGAAGCGCTCGTGCAGCCCGACCGCCCCGACCTGCAGCAGCTTGACGGCCGCGCGCTGCTCGAAGCCGCCGTCGGCGCGCCGCGCCTCGAAGACCTCGCCCATGCCGCCGCTGCCGATGCGCCGGATGAGCCTCCAGGCGCCAAGCCGTAGCGGGCCCGCCGACATCCGCGGTGCTTCTCCGTCGGTCGTCGGTTGCGCGGGCTGCGCCAGGAATTGCCCCATTTCTGCGGCCGAACGCAGCAGGCTCTCGAGCTCTGCGCGCAATGCGGGCTCGTCGGGATAATCGTGACGGAGGGCATGCTCGCGCTGCTCGAGCGGCAGATCCAGCAGCCGGTCGAGCTCAGCATCGAGACGGCCTGACGGCCCCTCGTTAGAGGCGTTCGAGTTGTTCATCACGGCGCCCTCGCAGCCGTTGTCGGCACTTCCTCCGTGAGGCGGGCTCTCGGCACATCCGCCGCGGCGCTCAGCGGTTGCCGAGGAGTGATCTCGCTCATGAGGCCATTATGACGCCGCTCGCGCCGCGCCGTGTACCCGGAATCGTCGGCGCCGGCTACACTCGCGCTCACGAGCCAACCGCCGGCTCGCATCTGCAACTCTCGAGAGCGACCCATGATGCGAAAAATCATCTCCTCGGCACTCGCACTGACGGGCCTGCTCATGGGTCTCGGCGCCTTCGGCCACAGCTTCATGGGCCGCCGGGCGCTCGATATCGGCCTTGCCCGGGTCGCAGTCGATGCGCACACGGAGAAGCTGATTTACCTCGTCTGGTACTTCACCGGCGGCTGCATGCTGGTGTTTGGCCTCCTGGTGATCGCCGGCGCCTGGCGAGCCTGGCGCGGTGAGAAGCGCGGCCTGTCGGCCGTGGGTTTGATCGGTCTTTTCTATCTGCTTACCGGGGTCTTGTCGCTCGCCTACATGAGAGAGGCCTTCTGGAGCGTCTTCGTCGTTCTGGGGGCCCTGGCGCTGGTATTTTCGCTGATCCTTGCAGCAACGAGCCCTGCGGGGCAGCCCTCTTGAGAATACTTGCCGCCATCGCAGCTCTCGCAACGGCGAGGGAAAGTGCCGCCGTGTCGTCGTCAGGGCGATTCGTAATGTTGGTTCTGCTGGCGGCACCCATGGCTGCCGCGGCCACCCCGGTCCAGGTTCCCGCCCGCGCCAAGGCCCCTGCCGGGACCCAGGCCGGCGCCTCCGCCGGCACGCTGGCCTACATCCACCGGGCCTGGGGCACGCTCACTCGCTCGGCGACCGACTGCGCTTCCTATCGGGGGCCGTACGTGCGTGGCCGGCAAGTGCTGTATCTGCCTGAGGATCTGCCCATGCCGCCGGCCGTGCGCCAGCTGACGCAGTGCGGCATCGAGGTGCGGCGTCTGCCGGTGCGCATCCGCCGGCTCGGCGAGTTCCAGCCCGACACGCTCAAGAGCCGCGGCTATCTCTATCTGCCGCACCCTTACGTGGTGCCGGGTGGCTTTTTCAATGAGATGTTCGGCTGGGACAGCTACTTCATCGAGCTAGGCCTCATCGCCGATCATCGCGACGCGCTTGCCCGCGACATGGTGGACAACATGTTGTTCGAGGTGGCCCATTACGGCGGCGTGCTCAACGCCAATGCCACCGATTTCCTGACCCGCTCGCAACCGCCTTTCCTCGCCGAGATGATCCGGGCGCTGCTCGCCGACAGGGGTGCTTTTCCTGATCCGCAGGCGGCCACTGCCTGGCTGCATGAGGCCTATCCGCTTGCCACCGAGTACTACTCGCTCTGGGAGCGCAACTCACATCGAGCCGGCAACACGGGCCTGGCGCGATATTTCGACTACGGCGGAGCGCGACCCGGCATCAGCAGCGGAGCGTACTTTCGCGAGGTCATCCGCTTCCTGCTGGCGCACCCGGGAGAGGACGACGGCTACCTGATCAAGGCTCCACTGCACCCGTCGGCCGCCGAAGCGGCGGCACTGGCCAAGGAAAGCTGCGATCCGCGACCTTCGAAAGCCTGCGCCGATGCCTGGTACGGAGGCTATCGGCTGAGGGCAAAGTTTTACCGTGGCGATCGGGCCATGCGCGAGTCGGGGTTCGACGTCACCTTCCGCTTCGGCCCCTTCGCCGGCTCGACCACCGATTACGCACCGGTCGGCCTGAATAGCCTCCTCTACCGCTATGCGCTCGATCTGCAGGGCTTCGCCCAACGGCTCGGGATCCCTGCCGATGCGGCGCGCTGGGCACAGGCGGCCGCGGCGCGCAAGCGAGCCATGGACACCTATCTGTGGAATCCGGCGCTGGGTCTTTACACCGACTACGACTTCGTGACCGGCAGGCGCTCGTATTACAGTTTCATCACCGCCTTCTGGCCGCTGTGGGCGGGCGCGGCTTCGAAGCTTCAGGCGCAGACGGTGCGCAACAACCTGCCGCTATTCGAGAGGGCAGGGGGCTTGCAGACGAGCAACTACGAGAGCGGCGCGCAGTGGGATGCGCCCTTCGGCTGGGCCCCGACCAACTGGCTGGCCGTGTCGGGATTGGAGAATTACGGCTACGACGCGGACGCGCGCCGGATCGCGGCCGAATTCATCGCCACCGTGGATCACGGCCTGGCCCACGATGGTACGATCCGCGAAAAATACAACATGGCGACCGGCAGCGCGGAGGTGAGGATCACCGCGGGATACACGCAGAATGTGATCGGCTTCGGCTGGACCAATGCGGTGTACCTGAAACTCGAGCAGTTGCTGAAGCAGCGTTGACTCCGCTCAGGCCGCAGGCTTCCTCGCGGTGAGGTACAGCATGCGATCGGTCGTCAGGGCCTTGGGGTCCTCGATCGTCGGTCGCAGGCTGCGCTCGAAGAATTGCCGCTCCTCGGCCGTGAACTGCCCGGCCATGATGGCGCTCAAGGGCGGCGCGAGCGGATGCGGCGAGGTGTTGATGAAGACCTTCCACGAGCGCACGATCGAGGGCTGAATGTCGATGTGCAGCTCGAGGTGCAACTCCTCAAAGCCCGCGGTCTGCGCGAATCGGATCATGTCGCGCTCGGAGTAGCTCGCGATCGGGCTTTCGAGGATCTTCTCCTCCGTATCGGGAAATTGCGCCGCTTTCCAGCGGTGCAGCAGCACGGTGAGCGGACTTACGCCCTCCGGCGGCTGCGACTCGAGCGCCGCTCTCAGGGCCGAGGCGGCGAGCGCATCATCCTGATAGACGGGCTCCGCGAGGGAGATGCGGCCGCCCGGCTTCAACACCCGGTGGAATTCGCGCAGCGCCGCGGTCTTGTCGGCAACGTACGCAAGGACGGAGCGGGTCACGACCACATCGACGGATGCATCGGCGATGCCTTGCAGGCGATCGGCGGCACAGCGCAGAAATCTGCATTGGCCGCGCACGCCGCGCTCCTCCGCCTGGGTCTCGGCATGGTGCAGCATCGGCTCGGAGAGGTCGGTCAGCCAGACGCGAAGCGTGGGGCCGACCCGCTCGATGGCCCGAAACGCCACCAATCCCTCACCGGTGCCGACATCCACGAGCGTTTGACCGGCGGCAAGCTGCGCACCATCGAGCAAACGCTCGATATAGCGAGCGACCATCGCCTGCACGGCCTGCTGGAACTGCGGATCGTCCGCGTACCTTTGGCGTAACAGCCATTGCGACCAGAGGTCCGCCTTCGGAACATTCCGCTCAGCCGTCATGCGCCACAAGACACCGTCCCCGATGGGGCTGATTCTACGCGCGGGGCCGCCCGGCGGGTGAGGCTCGCCTCAATCATCAGGTTCTCCGCCCAGCGCGAGGGCGAATGTGAGCGCCCCGCCCCCGGGGAGGGCCGAGAACCCGAAGCGCTCGCGTCTCTCTTCGAGACCCATGAAGGTTTCGGTGAAGAACTCGGCGCAGAAATTGCCGATCGCCATGCCGGCCAGGGTGTCCGACGGATAATGCCAACCTCCTTCCACGCGCGCCCAGGCGGTGGCGAAGCTCAGGGCATGGAGGCCTGCATCGAGCGCACCGCGGGTGCCGCCGCTCATGGGAATCTCCTGCAGGTTGAGAGTCGCGAGTCTCGTATAGACCGAAGCAGCCGCCGCATGATCCGAGGGAAAGCTGTGGTCGTTGGCACCGTTTGGGCGCTCGCGGAGTACCCCATGCTGCAACAGCGTGGTCGATTCGATGGCGGTGGTGGCCGCGGCGAGATCGACGACATAACCCTTGGCCTTATCGAGGAGCCATTGCCCGCCCGCATCACCGCTGGGAGTGAAGAGTACGGTCGCGAGATCCACGCCCACCGAAGCGCTGCGCAAGCGGTCGCTCCAGACAGTGGCGTTGGATTCTGAGCCGAAAATCGGATTGCGGCTGCGGCCCCAGCGCGAGAGCCGATGGTCGAAGCCATCGATCTGAAGGGCCGCAGCCCCGGCTGCCGGCGCCCATACCCAGGGATCCGTGGCGGCGTTGATGGCCGCGGCCCGGGCCCGGGCCCAGCCCGGGGTGACCGTAACGCCACCGCCCCACCGATCGCCGTTGGGAAGCGTCCCGCACCCGGCGAGCGACAGAGCCACCCCTAGGGCAACTGCCGACAGCGAGCGCATTCAGAACCGCTTGTAGAAACCCACCGACGCTCCGCCCGGGAGGATCTCGACCAGCAGGGGAATGTTCCGGTGCGCCGCCCAATAGCCGAATCCCGAGCCGAGCAGCCAGCCGGCGATGATGTCCGACTGCCAGTGGGCCTGACTTTTCATCCTGGCGTAGCCGTCCCAGATCGGCAGCAGCTCGAGCGACCAGATCCAGGGATGCTGCCGGTAGTTGTCGAGAATGAAGGGCGTCACCCAGGCCGCCTGCAGCGTCTCCTCGCCGCTCGGGAAGCTCTGATCGGTGCCGTGGAACCAGACGTTGGGGTTGCCGCCCTGTGAGGGGCGCGCTCGCCGGAAGGCGTACTTCAGCACCTGCACGCTCAAGCCCGCGAGCACCGCGGAATCGGCGGACTGCCAGAACTCGTGGCCGAGCTCGTTGTCGTTGCCGAGGAAGAGCGATCCGGCCGCAATGAAAGCGACCGAGCCGTACTCGAGTCCGAGCTGGGCGCCACGGTTGAAGACCCCGGTGTCCCCCCTGCCCAGCTCATAATCGATTCCCAACGGGCCGCCACCCGCCTGGGCAATGGCGGGCAACAGCAGCAGTGTCAGTAGGAGCGGCGCGGCAACAGTGGCGCGGAAAATCCGCAGCGAGACGAACACTGTCATAGGGACTTGACCTCGGAACTCAGGCGCGACCCATTCTAGCAGCCTTAACTTTGTACGACAAAGCTCTGAGTCGAGTGCCTGTTGATGAGAGCCCGTCGGCGCAGCCGACGGTAACGGGAGCTGCCGGGCTCGCGAGCTCGACGCTCGTGAGCTTCAGCTGCAAGATCGCAGCCGCAAAAAAGGCACGCAGCTTGCGGCATCAGCCAACGTCAACTCTCGGGACGACATGCCATGAAAACCCAAGCTGCCGCGCGACTCGTCGCCATCTCGATCTGTGCACTCGCCGGCCTCGCCGCGTGTGCGTCGATGCCGAGCCGTGTCCGCAACAAGGAAAACCTGCTCGCCGCGGCCGGCTTCGACATGCACCCGGCCACGACGCCGGAGCGGGAAGCGGAGCTGAAGTCATTACCGCCCAACAAGTTCGTGACCCGCACCAAGGGCGATCACGTCGAGTATCTCTATGCCGACCCGCTCGTTTGTAACTGCCTCTATACGGGCGATCAGAAGGCATTCGGCAACTACAAGCACGAGGTCTTCGAGCGTCAGATCGCAGACGAGCAACAGCTCACCGCGCAGATGTATTCCGAGCCGCCGGGCTGGTGGGGCCGCTGGCGCTGGAGCCCGTGGGGCTGGGCCGGGCCGCCCTGGTGGTGAGCGCCACGTAGGAGAGCCGACCGGCCGCGGCGGGTATGCCGTGCGCACGGTCGACCTACCGGCTATGCTCGCCCGATGGAAGGCACCATCGAGATTTCCGGCGTATCCAAGACGTACGCATCGGGCTTCGTTGCGCTCAAGCAGATCGATCTTTCGATCCGCCGCGGCGAGATCTTCGCGCTGCTCGGGCCGAACGGTGCCGGTAAGACCACCCTCATCAACATCGTCTGCGGCATCGTGCGGGCGAGCTCGGGCAGAGTCCTGGTCGATGGCTACGACATCATCCGCGACTGGCGCAAGGCGCGCTCACTGATTGGTCTCGTGCCGCAGGAGCTCACCACCGATGCCTTCGAATCGGTGTGGAACACCGTGTCCTTCACCCGCGGCCTCTTTGGACTGCGAGCCAAGCCGGCTCATATCGAGAGCGTACTGCGGGCGCTCTCGCTCTGGGACAAGAAAGACAGCCGGATCATGACCCTTTCCGGTGGCATGAAGCGGCGGCTCCTCATCGCCAAGGCGCTCGCGCACGAGCCGCGGATCCTCTTTCTCGATGAGCCGACGGCGGGCGTGGACGTCGATCTGCGGCACGAGATGTGGCAGCTCGTGAGCCGCATGCGCGCCCAGGGCGTCACCGTCATCCTCACGACTCACTACATCGAGGAAGCCGAGGAGATGGCCGACCGCATCGGGGTGATCAACAAGGGTGAGCTCGTTCTGGTGAAGGACAAGACCGATCTGATGCGCGAGTTCGGCACCAAGCGATTATCGCTACGCCTGCGTCATCCGCTCACGCAGGTGCCCGAGGCGCTCGCGCCCTGGCACCTCGAGCTCTCGGCCGATGGCGGCGAGCTCACCCTGATCTACGATGCCCGAGAGGCGAACGACGGCGTTGGCGCCTTCCTCGAGGCGGTGCGGCACGCGGGCATCGAATTCACCGACCTCGGTACGACCGAGAGCTCGCTCGAGGACATCTTCGTTGCCCTTGTGAGGCAAGCCCGATGAACATCGAAGGGGTTCGCGCGATCTACACGTTCGAGATGGCCCGCGCCCGGCGCACCGTGACGCAGACCATCGTCTCGCCGGTCATCTCCACCTCGCTCTATTTCGTGGTTTTCGGGGCCGCGATCGGCTCGCGCATCCAGAGCGTGGGCGGCATCGGCTATGGCTCGTTCATCGTCCCGGGGCTGGTGATGCTTTCGCTTCTCGGCCAGAGCATTTCCAACGCCTCCTTCGGCATCTACTTCCCGCGCTTCACCGGAACCATCTACGAGATCCTCTCGGCGCCCGTTTCGCCGGTCGAGATCGTGCTGGGCTATGCCGGCGCCGCGGCGACCAAGTCGGTGATTCTCGGCGTCATCATCCTCGCCACCGCCGGCCTGTTCGTGCCGCTGCACGTCGAGCATCCGTTGTGGATGGCGGGGTTCCTCGTGCTCACCGCCGCGACTTTCAGCCTATTCGGCTTCATCATCGGCATCTGGGCCGACGGCTTCGAGAAGCTGCAGATTGTGCCGCTGCTCATCGTCACGCCGCTTACCTTCCTCGGCGGCAGTTTCTATTCCATCGACATGCTGCCGCCGCCCTGGCGCACCGTGGCGCTATTCAATCCGGTGGTGTACCTGATCAGCGGCTTTCGCTGGAGCTTCTATGGGATAGCCGACGTCAACGTCGGCGTGAGCCTCGGGATGACTGCGCTCTTCCTCGCGGTCGCACTCGCCATCGTCGGGTGGATTTTCCGCACCGGGTATCGGCTGAAGACCTGAGATGGGGCTGAGCTGCACGGGCCGGCGCTGACCCGCCTCGACGACGAGGCGAATGCGAGTACAATGGCTGCCCACTCGGCGGGGGCCCATATCCGAGAAGAATTAATGTCCGACGACACCTTGGCGCCTGCACCGCGGGCACATCGACCTTGGGACGCGCTCCTTGCCCGCCGGCTCGTGAGGCCGCTCGCCGCCACGCGCGTTACACCGAATCATCTGACGACCGTCCGGCTCGTGGTTGGGCTTGCGGGCGCGGCCGCCTTTACGCGGGGCAGCTACGGCTGGTCCAACATCGCCGCTCTGCTCATGATCCTCTCGAATTTCCTCGATCATGCGGACGGTGAGCTCGCGCGGCTTACCTGGAAGACGAGCCGTACCGGGCATCTTTACGATCTGGCGAGCGATGCGGTCGTCACCGTCCTGCTGTTCGTCACGATGGGGGTGGGTATCGCGACGCGCTCCGACAGGCTGCTGGGGGTGCCGCCGCCGGTGTTGGGCGGCATCGCGGGCACCGCCATTGCGCTCATTTTCTATCTGCGCATGCGTATCGAGGACATGGCCGGCAAGGCCGCGAACCAGCAGGCTTCCCTCGGCGGCTTTGAGACCGAGGATATTCTCTACATGCTGCCGCTGGTGACCCTATGCAACGGCATCATGCCCTTTTTGATCGCAGCCTCGATCGGCGCTCCCATGTTCGCCGCCTGGGTGGTCCTCGACTATCGCCGGGCGGCGAGCCGCCCACAGCCGATCGCGGCGAGCCCGACGTCGCGGACGGGATTGGTCTGACCGACCTTCTCCCGCGCAGCATCTCGCTCGAGCTGCTGCGACGCGCATTCGTGGAGCAGGGCTCGTTCCTCTTCCTGCCTGAATTCCTCGCACCCGAGGCGACGGCCCGGCTCGCGGCCGCGGTCGCTGCCGTTGAATCCTCCGTCAACCGCAATTACCTGCCGGGCCACAAGCAGGGAGGCAGCGTCGGCCGGCGGATCATCGACGAGCGAGTGCCCTTCATTGCGGAGCTCTATCGCTCGCGGGCGCTGATCGAGGCGCTCGAGAGCATCGCGGGCGAGCCCCTGCAGCTCTCTCCCGCGGACGACCCGCACGCGTACGCACTGTATTTCTACACCCGTGCGGGCGATCACATCGGCTGGCATTACGACACCTCGTACTATGCCGGCCGCCGCTACACGGTGCTCTTTGGCGTCATCGATGAGTCCTCGTGCCGCCTCGACTACGAGCTGCACACGCGCGAGAAGGATGTCGCCGTCGTGCCGGGCTCGATTCAAATCCCGCCGGGCGGCCTCGTCTTCTTCGATGGCGATGCATTGCGCCACCGGATCACTCCGCTCAAGCAGGGCGAGAGGCGCGTCTCGCTCACCTTCGAATACGTGACCGATGTGCGCATGCGCCGCGGCTGGCGACTGATCTCGAACCTGAAGGATGCGCTCGGATACTTCGGCTTTCGGCAGGTGTTCAGGCCGCTCGAGCGCGCGCGCCAGTCCGAGCGGGACTGCGGGCCGGGATCGTCGTGAGAGCATCAGCCGCGTGGCTCTTCTCCGCGGGGCTGCTGCTCCTCATCGCGGTTCTCGCCTCGCAGGGGCTCACGCCCGTGTTTGCGACCCTCGCGAGCGCGGGCTGGGGTCTGCTGCTTCTTGCGCTCTTTCACCTACTGCCTCTCTGGCTGGATGGGGAGGCGATCGCAGTCCTCTTCGATGCCGGCACGGCACGCAGCATGTGGCGCGAGGCGCTGCTCGCCCGCTGGGTGGGGGAGTCGGCCAACAGTCTGATGCCGCTCGGCCAGATGGCGGGGCCGCTCGTGATGAGCCGGCATCTCTCCCGCGCGGGCATGGCGACTCAGGGTGCGGCGGCGGCCATCACCGTCTCGACGACGCTCCAGGCGCTGGCGCAGTTTGCGTTCGCTTTGCTGGGGGTCGCGCTGCTGGCGCTGAGGCTCGGGCCGGCAAGCGCCCGCCACGAGCACGGAGCGGTGATCATCGCTGCCCTCACGGTAACGCTGGTGCTGGCCCTCATACTGGCCTCGTTCTACCTCGTTCAGCGGCGAGGGCTGTTCGCCGGGGGTGTGCGCTGGCTCGCGCGTCTGGCACACCGCCGCGAGTGGTCGGGGCTGATGAGCCGCGCCGAGGCAATCGACCTCGCGGTCGAGGAGACCTACGGGCGGGGCAAGAGCGCGGCGGCGAGCTTCGCACTGAGCCTTGCCGGCTGGGTGATTGGCTCGGGCGAGGTGTATCTCGCGCTGCGGATGTTGGGCTCACCGGTCGGCTGGCTCGATGCGCTGCTGCTCGAGAGCCTGGGGCAGGCGATCCGCGGCGCCGCGTTCGCCATACCGGGCGCCCTCGGGGTGCAGGAAGGCGGCTATATCCTGCTCGCGCCCTTCGTCGGGTTGACCCCCGATGCGGCGCTCGCCCTCTCCTTCGCGAAGCGCGCGCGCGAGATCCTGCTCGGCGTGCCGGGCTTGGTTTACCTGCACCACTGCGAGCGGCTGTCGCGCCGCGCGCAAAGCGTGGCCGCCGGCACGGACTCCGACCGCGGTTTTTTGTAATATCAAAAAAATAGCCAGCCACGGGGGGGTTCATGCGCGCCATCATTCTGGCGGCGGGACGCGGATCACGCCTGCAACAGAGCTCGGATCGACAGCTGCCCAAGTGCCTGCTGAGCTTCGGCGGCCGCAGCCTGCTCGAGCGGCATCTGCGGCTGCTCGAGGCGGCGGGCGTGGAGGAGATCGTCCTCGCGCTGGGCTTTCGCCACGAGCTCATCGAGCTCGAGCTCGCGCGCATCCAGCGCCGCTTGCGGCCCGAGATCGTGCTGAACCCGCAGTACGAGCTCGGCAGCATGCTGACGGTCCACACCGTCGCCGAGCCGCTCACGAGAGGCGGCGATGTGCTGCTGATGGATGCCGATGTGCTGTATGACGAGCGGATCATGACGGCGCTCGCTCACGGCCGCGGACCCGTCAACCGACTGTTGATCGACCGCGATTTCGAGGCGGGCGAGGAGCCCGTGAAGGTATGCGTTTGCGCCGGGGTGCCGATCGAGCTGCGCAAGAAGCCCGACCCCGGCCTGCAATACGACCTGATAGGCGAGTCAGTCGGCTTTTTCCGCCTGGACGAGCGCGCCGCGCGGCGGCTCGCCGAAATCGTGGCGGGCTACGTTGCAGGCTCGGGCGCGCACCTGCCGCACGAGGAGGCGGTGCGGGATCTCGTGCGCGAGCACGGTCAGTCGTTCGAGGTCTGTGATGTGACCGGCGCGCCCTGGATCGAGATCGATTTCCCGGCCGATGTCGCGCGGGCGATGACGGAAGTGCTGCCGCAGCTCGAGGCGCGGCCATGAGCGCCGATCCTCGCGGGAAATTGGATCGGCCCCTCGGGCGCAGCGCAGCCCTGCGGCGCATGCTGCTCAGCGACCGGCTGGAGTTTCTCATGGAGGCGCACAACGGCCTCTCAGCGCGCATCGTGCGCGAGGCCGGGTTTCGCGGCATCTGGGCATCGGGTCTGTCGATATCGGCGCAATTCGGCGTGCGCGACAACAACGAGGCGAGCTGGACGCAGGTCGTCGACATGCTGGAGTTCATGGCCGATGCGAGCGATCTGCCGATCCTGCTCGACGGCGATACCGGCTACGGCAACTTCAACAACGTACGCCGCCTGGTGCGCAAGCTCGAGCAGCGCGGCATCGCCGGCGTGTGCATCGAGGACAAGCAGTTCCCGAAGACGAACAGCTTCCTCAATGGCGATCGCCAGCCGCTCGCCGACATCGGGGAATTCTGCGGCAAGATCGCCGCGGGCAAGAATACCCAGCTCGATCCTGACTTCTCGATCGTGGCCCGGGTCGAGGCCCTGATCGCCGGTTGGGGAATGGAGGAGGCGCTGCGCCGCGCCGAGGCATACCGGCGCGCCGGTGCGGATGCGATCCTCATCCACAGCAAGCTGTCGAAGCCCGACGAGATCCTCGCGTTTGCGCGCGAGTGGGCGGGGCGCGGGCCGCTGGTGATCGTTCCGACCCGCTACTACAGCACGCCGACCGATGTATTCCGCAAGGCCGGCATCAGCATGGTGATCTGGGCCAATCATGTGGTGCGCTCCGCTGCCGCGGCGATGCAGAGCACGGCGCGGGAGATTTTCGAGAGCGAGACGCTGGTGAACGTCGAGGATCGGATCGCGCCGGTCGAGGAGATCTTCCGACTGCAGGATGCCCATGAGTACTCGGTGGCCGAGCGCCGCTATCTGGCCGCCGCGCGCTCCTCCCGCGCCGCAGTCGTGCTCGCCGCGAGCCGCGGCAAGGGGCTCGAGCCGGTAACGATCGACCGTCCGAAGGTCATGTTGCCGATTGCCGGCAAGCCGCTGCTGCGCTGGCTGGTCGACTCCTTCAAGAAGGAGGGTGTCAACGATGTCACCGTCGTCGGCGGCTACCGCGCCGACGCCATCGACACCGCCGGCGTCCGCCTGGTCATGAACGAGCGCTACGAGCAGACAGGCGAGCTGGCTTCGCTCGCCTGCGCCGCCGACGCACTCGAATCCGACACGGTGATCTCCTACGGCGATCTGCTCTTTCGCAGCTACGTGCTGCGCGATCTCATCGAGACCGAGGCGGAGTTTGCAGTCGTGGTGGATTCCTCGCCGACGGGCGAGAATAACCGCACGGTGCGGGACTTTGCCTACTGCTCGCGACGCGATGATCGCGGACTATTCGGCTCCCCCGTGCTCCTCACCCGGGTATTCAGCGCCGTGCCCGCGGCGAACGGGGCGGCCGGCACGGATGAGGGCGAGTCCGGCGTATCGGCAGGCGCGGCGCACGGACGCTGGATCGGAATGATGAAGGTGAGCCGCGCGGGCCTTGGGCGGCTGAAGGAGGCGCTCGGCGAGCTCCGCCGGCGTGCCGATTTCGATTCGCTCGATATTCCCGATCTTCTGAATGCGCTCGTAGCTCAGGGAGCTTCCATCGAAGTGCAATACGTGCACGGGCACTGGCGCGGAGTCAACGACCTCGAGGACTTTCACCGCGCCGCCGACTTCGCGCAGGCTCAGCGAGGCTTCGATGACGGGGAGGAAACGGATGCGGCGGTGCCGTCGGATCCATGATCGCGGCTCGAGATTTCATCGAGGCGGCGCGTGAGCGGGGATTCGACTGGTATGCCGGCGTGCCCTGCTCATACCTCACGCCCTTCATCAACTACGTGGTGCAGGACTCCTCGCTCCGCTATCTCTCCATGACGAATGAGGGCGATGCCGTCGCGCTGATCGCGGGGGTTACGCTCGGTCGCGGGGGCAGTCCCTGCGGCATCGCGATGATGCAGAATTCCGGCCTGGGCAACGCCGTAAGTCCGTTGACCTCGCTCACCTGGATCTTCCGCCTGCCGCAATTGCTGATCGTAACCTGGCGCGGACAGCCGGGTGTCGCCGATGAGCCCCAGCACGCGCTGATGGGCCCCATCACGCCGGCGATGCTGACCACCATGGACATTCCCTGGGAGCTCTTTCCGGCGGAGCGCTCGGCGCTCGGCTCCGTGCTCGATCGCGCGCGGGCTCACCTCATCGAGAGCGGCCGACCCTATGCGCTGGTGATGCCGAAGGGCTGCGTCGCCCCCCATGCGCTCGCGGCTGAGGCGCGACCGCCGGCGAGCGCCAGCTCGGCTCCTCCCGTGTTGAAGCCGCGCCGCCATGCGGCCGATGCGCGGCCCTCGCGCCGCGCGGCACTGGAAGTGGTCGTCGCTCACACGCCGATCGAATCGAGCATCGTGCTCGCATCGACGGGTTTCTGCGGGCGCGAGCTCTATGCGATCGCCGACCGTCCCAACCAGCTCTACATGGTCGGATCCATGGGGTGCGTAGCGCCTCTTGCGTTGGGTGTGGCTCTCGCCCGTCCGGACCTGATGGTGGTCGCGCTCGATGGCGACGGCGCGGCGCTGATGCGACTCGGAGCCCTCGCCACTCTCGGCGCCTACGGTCCGCCGAATCTGCGCCATCTGCTGCTCGACAACGGTGTGCATGACTCGACCGGCGGCCAGGCCACGGTCTCATCATCGGTGTCGTTTGCGAGCGTTGCGGCTGCATGCGGCTATGCCGACTCGCTCGAGACCGATGATGTTGCCGACATCGCCGCCTGGCTGCAGGCACCGCCGGCTGCGGGCGCGAGCTTCGCGCGGCTGCTCATCCGCGCCGGCACAGCGCATGGATTGCCGCGGCCCGCGCTGAGCCCCCTCGAGGTGAAGCAACGATTGCTGCAGCACTTGGGAGCGCGCTGATGCTGCTGCTCAATCCGGGGCCGGTGACACTGAGCGAGCGCGTGCGTCGCAGCCTGCTGGCGCCCGATCTCTGCCATCGCGAGAGCGAGTTCTTCGACCTGCAGGACGAGCTGCGCGCGCGCTTGCTCGCCGTGTATGGACTCGATCCGGCGCAGTGGTGCGCGGTGCTGATCACGGCTTCCGGCACCGGGGCGGTGGAGAGCATGGTCTCGAGCCTTGTGCCGCCGCAGGGCCGGCTGCTGGTGGCGGAAAACGGGGTGTACGGAGAGCGGATCGCGCAGATCTGCGCGCGCTACGCAATTGCGCACGAGCGGCTGACGGGCGACTGGATGCAAGCGCTCGACAGGGACGGAATCGCCAGGCGTCTCGAGGCCGCGCCTCGTGATGGCGCTGCGCGCTTCACGCACATCGCCGTGGTGCATCACGAAACCACGACCGGCCGGCTGAATGATCTGCGGCTGCTCGGGGATGTGTGCCGGCAGCATGGGGTCGAGCTGCTGGTGGATGCCGTCAGCAGCTTCGGCGCCGAGCCGCTCGTCTTCGACGACGAGAGCCTTGCGGCGGCGGCGGCCACCGCCAACAAATGTCTGCACGGCGTGCCGGGAGTCTCGTTCGTGATCGCGCGCCGCCGGGCGCTGCAGGGAGCTGCGAGCCGCACCTACTATCTGGACCTCGCGCGCGCCGCGCGCGCGCAGGAGCGCCGTGATACCGCCTTTACACCCGCCGTGCAGGCGCACTATGCGCTCCTCGAGGCGCTGCGGGAGCACGCGGAGCAGGGCGGATGGACGGCGCGCCATCGCCGCTATGCGGCTCTTGCCGAGCAGGTGCGCGCCGGCCTCGCAGAGCTCGGAATCGGTACGGTCTTGCCGGGGCCGGAGTCCTCGGTGGTGCTGCGCTCGTACCGGGTGCCCGCAAGCACTTCCTACGGGGCGCTGCACGATGGCCTGAAGGCGCGGGGCTTCGTGATCTATGCGGGCCAGGGGAATCTCGCCGAGAGGCTGTTTCGGATCTCCACCATGGGGGAAGTGTCGGCGGCCGACATCGAGAGGCTCCTGGTCAGTTGCGGCGAGCTGCTGAGGTGAGGGGCGCGCGGGGCCGGGGGCGCAGCGGCGCGACTGGAGCCACGCTCGCGGGCGCCATGGCGGCGCTCGCGCTCTGCGCACTGACACCGAGCCCGAGAGCCGCAGCGCAGGTGCCGGCGGTGCCGCCGACCCAGCTGCCCGTACCTCCGGCGAAGGCTCCGCAGTCGGTGCCGAAACCGACTCCCCCGGCCGGGAGCGCCGGGTTTTCCCGCTGGTTCAATCCCGCCACCGCGCCCTTCATTCCAATCCCGGAAGTCGCGGCCGATCCCGACAATGGCACGACGGTTGGGCTCATTCCGACGTGGCTGAAGACCGACGCGCAGCACGATATCCGCCAGATCATCGCGCCGGACATCATCCACAACCCGTATTTCGGCTATGGCGTGCATGGCCGAATCTACGACTATCCGAGCACGGATGAGCAATGGTCGCTCATAGGGGGCATCAAACAGCGCGTGGAGCGAAGCATCGACGGGGAGTATCAAACAGGAAGGCTGCGCGATCGGCGCTGGTCCGTGAATCTGAGCGCGCTCTACGACCGCGACGGCACCCAGCGGTTCTACGGCATCGGCAATCATTCGGCGGCGAGCGCCCAGACTGACTTCACCGAAGAGCAGGAGGTCCTGCAGGCGCAGATCGGCCTGAATCTGAGCCGGGCGTGGCAGCTGCAGTACACGCTGCGCGCGCGCTCTCTCGACGTGCTGCCCGGAACTCTGCCCCTCGTCCCATCGATTGACACGCTCTTTCCCGATGTCCGCGGCCTGCATACGACCAAGGAGCTGTTGAACCGCCTCGCCGTCATCTATGACACCCGGGACGACGTCACGGTGCCGACGCGCGGCATGGAGTGGGTCGTGTATGGCGGTCTCGCGAGCCGCGCCGGCATTCTCAACGATTCGCTCTATAGCGAGACCGGGCTCGACGGCCGCGTGTTCTGGCCGGTCGCGCGTCACAGCATCCTCGCGGTACACACGGCCCTGCGGTACATGCCGCAGGCGCGACATGCCCCTTTCTGGGCGCTCAGCACGCTCGGCGGCAGCATCAGCCAGATCGGTGGCACCCAGCCGCTGCGTGGCTATGGTGCGGGACGCTTCTACGATCGCAATGCTTTCTCGGCGAGCCTCGAGCTGCGCCAGAAGATCGGCTCGATACGCATCGCTTCCACTCGTCTTGAGCTCGAGGTGGCGCCGTTCCTCGATGTCGGCCGGGTGTTCTCGCATCTCGAGTCGTGGCCGGTTTCGGCGCTGCACAAGGTCGCAGGAATCGGCTTCCGCGGCGTCGCGCGGCCATTCGTCGTAGGTTATGTCGATGTCGGCTACGGCAGCGAGGGAGCGGCCGTGTTTTCGGGAATCGGCTATCCGTTCTGAGTCGCTCGCTCGCGCGCGGCCGGCCGGCGCCGGCTACTTCTTTTTCACGGCCTCGCGGTAGGCCGCCGCAAACGCTTCGACGAAGGTGTGCGGCAGATGGTCCGCCGGCATCTCGATGAGGTTGCGATAAAAGGTGGTGAAGAGCTCCCAATACTGCGCTTTGTCCGCCGAGCGGGCCTTGCCGCGGCGCGCGGCTCTCTCGAAGCGTGCTTCCAGCTCTGCCGGATCCAACCGATCGAGGAACTCGACGAAGGCGGCGCGCATCGCCTTTGCCGCCGCCTGCTCGTGAATCTTGGCTTCATCGACCGTCTCGCGCAGCCATTGAACGGCATCGATGCTGCGGCTCTCGTGCTGCACCAGAAGCTCGAGCAGCAGCTCATCGACCGTCGCGCGGCCGAGCGAAGGTCGCGGATCATCGGGCTCGGGCGGCGGCAGCTCGATGCGAAAGCGATCGCGGATCTCGCTGCGCGAGCGCTCGAGGTCCTTGAGGCCCACGAGCGCCTCTCGCAGGAGCTGTCCGGTAAGATGCAGGAGACGCGTCTGAGCCTCCGCCGGCAGTTTCTCGGGATCGACCCCTGCGCCCCGGCAGAAAGCCTGCAGTCCGGTGTGCACGTCGTAGAGCCCCGGGGCGTTGGCACGCGAGTCCCGGCCGGCCGCCTTGGCGAGTCGCGCGATGCGTCGGGCAATGGACTCTTCGCTCGGATCAGGCGCCTCTCGGCGCGATGCGGCCGCGCCAATGGCCGCTGCCGGAGCGGGCATCCTCTCCGGCCGCTCGCCTGCCGATTCGGCTCGCCCGGTGGGGAGCAACACCGGCACGGCTTGACCGTACGCATTCACCGGCTGGAAGCTGCCCGACCCCGTGGAATCGCTCACCAGGAGCTCCTCCAGATCGAGCAGGGCGCCGATATCGGTCTGTCCCGCCGGCCCGATGGGCTGCAGCGCGTGAATGCTGGTCGGCACGGCGACTGCCGCATCGAGCTCGGGGATCTCGGGCACGCTCTCACCCTCGAGAGCGACCACGATCTGGTATTCGCCGAGCCGCAGCACATCGCCATTTCTCAGCCGATAGCCGCTCGATCCCAGCTTGGCGAGCGCCTCCGGCTGATCATTGACGAACACCCCGTTGGTGCTCAGGTCCTCGAGGAAGTAGTGGCCGTCGCGGAAATGCACCCGGGCGTGATGCGCCGAGATGTAGCGAAGCGCGTCTGGCAGCACCCAGTCATTGTCGGTCGCGCGTCCGATCGAGCCGCCGCTCACGCCGAAAACGATGGTATGACGCTCGGCGAGCTGCCGCCGATGATCGCTGACGACGCGCAGGCGAAGCGACATGGTGCCCCGAAATCAAGTGGTCTTTGGTTCGAAAACCGGTGCCTATTGCACGGACGCGGCAGCTTCCCCGGCGCGCCCGGCAATATAATGTCGCCCCCAAAGTAGCAGCGGGCCTCACCCGAGCCATGGCAGCCAGTCACATTTTCCGCATCATGTTCGTGAATCAGGGCAAGGTTTACGAGGTTTACGCTCGCAAGGTGAGCCACGGGGAGCTGTTCGGGTTCATCGAGGTCGAGGAGCTGGTCTTCGGCGAGCGCTCCTCGGTGGTTCTGGACCCCTCCGAGGAGCGCATCAAGAGCGAGTTCGCCGGGGTCAAGCGCAGCTTCCTGCCGCTGCATTCGGTGCTGCGGGTCGATGAGGTCAAGAAACAGGGGGTGAGCAAGATCACCGCGCTCGAGGGTGGGGCCAACGTAGCCCAATTCCCCATGGGTCTTTATTCACCGCCCCAGGGCGAGAAGAAATAATGGCGGGACGGCTTCTCGTCCTCCCCGGCGCCCCGGCGCTCTCGGGCTTTCGGATCGAGAAACTCCTCGCCCGTGTCGCTGCGGCGGAGCCGGCGGTCATCGCCATGGGCTCGCGCTTCGTGCATTTTGCCGCCCTCGCGCGGCCACTCACGGACGATGAGCAGCGAGCCCTGCAGCGGCTGTTGACGTACGGTCCGCGCCCATGTGCCGCATCCCAAGCGGCGGAAGGCGAGCGGTTGCTCATCGTGCCGCGGGCGGGGACGATCTCGCCCTGGTCGAGCAAGGCCACCGACATCGCGCACGTCTGCGGGCTTGCGGCGCTGGAGCGCATCGAGCGCGGGATCGAGTACCGGATCGTAGCGCGCCAGCCGCTCGGGCCCGGGCGGCTGGCGCAGATCGCACCCCTGCTGCTCGATCGCATGACCGAGATGGCATTGCTCGATACGGCAGAGGCGGAGCGGCTCTTCGGGCATGAGGCGCCGCGGCCGGTGAGGCGCATCGCGCTCAACGATTCTCTGGCCGATTCTCGGGCGGGCGGTCGTGCCGCGCTCGCGGAGGCGAATCGCACGATGGGGCTCGCGCTCTCGGCCGATGAAATCGATTACCTTCTCGCGAGCTTCCGCCAGCTCGGTCGCGATCCCACCGACGTCGAGCTCATGATGTTCGCGCAGGCCAACTCCGAGCACTGCCGGCACAAGATTTTCAACGCGCGCTGGATCATCGACGGCAGGGAGCGCGAGGAGTCGCTCTTCGCGATGATCCGCCACACGCACGCGCGCAACCCACAGGGTGTCCTCTCCGCCTATCGTGACAACGCGGCGGTCATCGAGGGTTCGGTGGGAATCCGTTATTTTCCCGACCCGCGCACGGGAGCCTATGGCGAGAGCCGCGAGCCCATCGATATCCTGATGAAGGTCGAGACGCACAATCATCCCACCGCCATCTCGCCGTTCCCGGGAGCGGCGACCGGCTCGGGCGGGGAGATCCGGGATGAAGGGGCTACCGGGCGCGGCGCGCGTCCCAAGGCCGGACTCACCGGGTTTTCCGTCTCCAACCTGCGCATTCCCGGCTATGAGCGGCCGTGGGAACGCCCGCCCGCCATCCCGGCGCGCATCGCCTCGGCGCTCGAGATCATGCTCGAGGGTCCGATCGGAGCCGCCTCGTTCAACAACGAGTTCGGCCGGCCGGCCATCTGCGGTTATTTCCGCACCTTGGAGCTCTCCTCGCCGGGTGACCGGCAAGGCCTGGTGCGCGGCTACCACAAGCCCATCATGATCGCGGGCGGCCTCGGCAACATCCGCCGCTCGCACATCGAGAAGGCCGTCGTGCCGGTGGGCGCCAAGCTCATCGTGTTGGGTGGGCCTGCCATGCTGATCGGACTCGGCGGCGGGGCGGCCTCTTCGGTGGGCAGCGGCTCCTCGAGCGCCGATCTCGACTTCGCGTCCGTGCAGCGCGGCAATGCGGAGATCCAGCGCCGGGCTCAGGAGACCATCGATGGCTGCTGGGCATTGGGCGAGGGCAATCCCATCCTCCTCATCCACGACGTGGGCGCCGGCGGCCTCTCGAACGCCGTGCCGGAAGCGGTCGCGCACAGTGAGCGCGGCGCGCGCCTCGACTTGCGTGCGATTCCGAGCGCGGAGCCCGGCATGTCGCCGCTCGAGCTCTGGTGCAACGAGGCGCAGGAGCGCTATGTCGTCGTCGTCGGCCCCGAGGCGCTCGCCACCTTCTCCGCCATTGCGGCGCGGGAGCGCTGCCCCTATGCCGTGATCGGTGAGATCGACGGCACGGGGCGCCTCACCGTCACCGATCCGCTCCTCGGCGGCGAGCCGGTGGACATGCCGCTCGAGGTGCTGCTCGGAAAGCCGCCCCGCATGGTCCGCGACGTGCGCAGCGCGCCGATCGAGGCGCGGCCGCTCGATCTCAGCCGCATCGAGCTGCGAGAGGCGGTGTACCGGGTGCTGCGCCTGCCGGCGGTGGCCGACAAGACATTTCTCATCACCATCGGCGATCGAACCGTCGGCGGACTCGTGAGCCGCGACCCGCTCGTGGGTCCCTGGCAGGTCGCGGTGAGCGATGTCGCGGTGACGGTCGCCGACTATCGCGGCTATGCGGGCGAAGCGATGTCGATGGGCGAGCGCACGCCGGTGGCGATGCTCGATGCGCCTGCTTCCGGGCGCCTCGCGGTAGCCGAGGCCATCACCAACATCCTGGCGGCGGACGTGCCGTCGCTCGAGCGAATCCGCCTGTCGGCGAACTGGATGGCCGCTTGCGGCGAGCCGGGCGAGGACGCGGCGCTCTACGAGACCGTCCGCGCGGTGGCGAAGGAGCTTTGCCCCGCGCTCGGCATCGCCATCCCGGTGGGCAAGGATTCGCTGTCGATGCGCACGAGCTGGCAGGAGGGCGGGACGGAGCGCAGCGTGGTGGCACCGGTCTCACTCATCGTCTCGGCCTTCGCTCCCGTGGAGGATGCCCGGCTCACCCTGACACCGGCATTGTCGACGGAGCGGCCCACGGCGCTGTGGCTGATCGACCTCGGAGCGGGGCGCAACCGGCTCGGGGGCTCGGCACTTGCGCAGGTTTACGGCGAGTTGGGCGCCGAGCCGGCCGACCTCGATGACAGCAGTCGCCTCGTGCGTCTCGCGGCGGCGCTCGGGGAGCTGCGGCAGGCCGGCCTCGTCCTCGCTTACCACGACCGCTCCGACGGCGGCTTGCTCGCGACCCTGTTGGAAATGGCCTTCGCCGGCCATTGCGGCCTCGACGTTCGGCTGCCGGCGGGCGGTGGCTCGCCGGCGGCGCAGCTTTTCGCCGAGGAGCTGGGAGTCGTCCTGCAGATCGCGGTGGACGATGAGCGGCGGGTGCAGGAGATCCTCTCGCGCCGCGGGCTCGCCGATCTCGCGACGCGTGTGGGCGCGCCGCTGCAGGAGTTGCGCGTGCGCATCCATCGGGGCAGCGAGCGCTTGCTCGATGAATCCTGGGTGGATCTGCGCGCCGCCTGGTCGGAGACCTCCTGGAGGATGAGGAGGCTGCGCGATGATCCGCAGTGTGCCGACGAGGAGTATGCGGCCCAGACCGCCGCGCTCGACCGCGGGCTCGATGTCGCCTTGAGCTTCGATCCCGCCGAGGACATCACGGCGCCGTACGTATCGGCCGGGGCGCGGCCGAAGCTTGCGGTGCTCAGGGAGCAGGGTGTCAACAGCCATACCGAGACTGCCGCGGCGTTCGATCAGGCGGGGTTCGCGCCTTACGACGTGCATATGACGGACATCGTCGCCGGCCGCCACCGGCTATCTGAGTTTGCCGGCATCGTCGCCTGCGGCGGCTTCTCCTATGGAGATGTGCTCGGGGCGGGGGAGGGTTGGGCGAAGTCGATTCTGTTCAACGCCGCGCTGCGCGATGAATTCCAGCGGTTCTTCGAGCGCCCGGAAACCTTCGCGCTCGGCGTGTGCAACGGCTGCCAGATGTTCGCGGCGCTCAAGAGCATCATTCCCGGGACCGACCACTGGCCGCGCTTCGTCCGCAACCGCAGCGAGCAGTACGAATCGCGCTTCTCGCTCATCGAGGTGTTGCCTTCCCCCTCGGTGCTGCTCGCCGGCATGGAAGGGTCGTTTCTGCCGATCGCGGTGGCGCACGGCGAGGGTCACGCGGAGTTCGAGTCCCGCGCGGCGGCCGAGGAGTGTCTCAGGCGCGCTCTGGTCGGCTTTCGTTACGTCAATCACGATCGCAGCGTTGCCAGCCGCTACCCCTTCAACCCGAGCGGCTCGCCGTTGGGGATCGCGGCGCTCAGCAACCTCGACGGGCGCGTCACCATCACCATGCCGCACCCGGAGCGGTCATTTCGCTACGTGCAGAACTCCTGGCGGCCGCGCGAGGCGGGCGAGTACAGCGGGTGGATGCGCTTGTTTCGCAACGCGCGGCGGTTCGTGGGCTGAGCCGCCGGCCTCTTGCATCAATCGCCCCACTTCTCCAGGTAGCTCTGATATCCGCGGCGCCAGCCGGCGCTCACATAACTGCCCTTGCTCTCGTGTACGACCGCGATGGGCCATGTGCCCATGGTGAGGCCCGCACTCTCGGCCTGTCTGCAGAAATCGAGGTCGTAAAAATGGAAGTCGAATCGTTCGTCGAAGCGCAGGGATTTGGATTGCAGCGCCTGGCTGCGTACCGCGATGAAAAGGCCATCCAGAAGCGCTACCCTCTGGCCGGGTGGGCCGAACACATCGACGCTGTCCGCGGGGAAGCCGCGACCGTGCGCCACGACGCCGCTGTAATGTCCGGGGTCATCGCCGGTCATCTTCTCGTCCAGCATGCCCCAGCCGGGCTGCCCGGGAAGCCGACGGCGGTTTCCGGCGAGTCCGACGACGTCGAACGTGGCTAGACCCTCGCGGAGCCTATCCGCCCAGTGGAAGTCGCAAAGATGCACATCGTCGTGCACGAAAAGCAGGATCTCCCGCTCGGCGGCCGATTCCGCAATCGCCGTGTTGTACACGGCCGACAATCCGAGGCTGTTGCCGGCGAAAAGACGCAGCTCCACCGCCGGGGGGCGGTAGAGCGAGAGCGATTTGCCGAGTGCGGTTGCCGAGTAGAAGGCCTCACGGTCCTGGCGCGTGGCGCAGATCACCCGTATTTTCTCCGGCTCTGCCGGCGCCGCTCGCGCCGTGGCTCGGGTTGCGCCGGGCGTGGCAGTCGATGCCGCGACGGCCGGCTGCGCCTGGGGAGCCGGCCGGCTCATGCGCTCCCGCATGAGTTTCTCGAGGAGCTCGAGCGGATCATCGCAGGGCATGCGCCCCTCGTTCGCACCTTGCGTCAGCCAGTGCTGGTACGGGTCGCAACGGGCGGCGAAAATGTCCGGGTTGCGCTCGATGTACCACTGGCTGGCGAGCGCCGATCGCAGCAGCTGCGAATCGACGCCGGCGACCGCATAGATCAATCTTGCGAGGTCGGGTCGACGCTTCGCCTCCGCGGGCGCGAAGCGCGCGCGGTACTCGTCCAGGGCGACTCGGAATGCGCGCTCGTTGGCGCGAAACGAGCTGAACACAACATCCAACATGGCGGTGTCGAGCGGCTCGTCGCGGGCAGCCGCCGAGAGGGCGGCGTACACCTGAGAAATCCAAGGTGCGCCGAAGACTTCGGCAATCGCGCCTTGATGACGTTGACGTCGCAGGTCATGCCTCAGAAACCCATCGATCGCGCTCTCGGCCCGCACGGACAGATCGAGCGACAGCGCCGAGGCGACGCGCCCGACTTCGCGACGCCAATCCCGCAACAGATTCGCGTACTCGACGAACACCCGCGGAAGCGCGCGCGACTGCCGCTCCGCGAGCAGGTTGTTCTTCAGCCAGAGCGCCTGGGACAGCTCCACGGACGCCTGATCGCGGGCTGCCAGCGACGCTGCCACCTCCTGCGGCTGGCGGACGGCGATGACGACGCCGATGGCCAGGCCGAGCTCCCGCGCCGCCTGAAACCAAAAATCCGACAACGCCGTGATCCGCGGTTCCTTGATGACGACAAACGGCGCAGCCGGCAAAGAACGAAGAAACGCTTGGATCTGCCCTACGTAGGCCGTCGCCTGCTCGCTGTCGAAGGTGATTTCGCCCTGCAGGCGCAGCGTGGGGTCGTACCAGGTAGCGCCGCTGCGGGCGAGAAAAGCGTCATTGAGCGCGAGCGCGTCCGATGGCTCGAAATGCCCGAGCGCATTGCCATCGGTGGCGCCGAGCAGCGCCCGCGGGAGATCGCCTCCGCAGAGGGCGAGCACGCGGGTGAGTGCCGAGGTTCCCGACCTTCCCATCCCCAACACGAAAATGATGGAGCGAGAGCTCACGAGCGCACCGCCGGCCCGTCGGCTGCGGCGCAAGCGGCATCGGTGTCCGCCGGCAGCAGGTGCGTCGGCGGCAGACCGGCGCGGTGGCGCTGATACATGCGGCTGAAGAGCGCCTCGAGATTGCGCGTGAATGCCGGTGTATCGAAAAGCGGCGCGGCCGAGCGCGCCGCCGCCAACTTGCGCCGTATGCGCTCGAGTGGCGAGGGGTCGGCGGCGAGCGCAATCGCGAGCCGCTCGTAATCTTCGCGATCGGCGGCGATGAGCTCGGGCAGCCCGGCGCTCGTGAGCACGCTTGCGGCCACACGGCTCGCGAAGGCTCTACCCGGACAGGTGAGCACGGGCAGACCGGACCAGAGCGCATCGCTCGCGGTCGTGCCGGCATTGTAGGGGAGGGTGTCGAGGAAGAGATCGGCGGCGCGATAGCGCGCCAGATACTCGCCGAAGGGGAGCTTGGCGGCGAAGATCAAGCGATCGGGTTGGATGCCACGCTCCGCGGCGTGCCGGCGCAGATTCTGCTCGGCGCTCCGGTCGCCGGCGAGGAGCAGCAGCACGCTATCCGGCGCGGCCGCGAGAATGCGCATCCAGCTGGAGAATGTTTCGGGGGTGATCTTGTAGCTCGCGTTGAAGCAGCAGAACACGAATCCCTTTGCCGGCAATCCGAGCTCCGCGCGCGTAAAGGCCTTCTCCGCAATGACTCGCTTGGAATCGTTGGGCTGGTAGCTCGGCAGGTAGGCGATCTTCTCGGCGTAGTACTGTCGGCATTCCGGCGGAATGATGACGGCGTCGGCAATGAGATAATCCATGAAGTCCCCGCCCAGGGTGCCGAGATAACCTAGCCAGCTCACCTGCAGCGGCGCGGCGCGCAGCGCCATGATTCGCGGCCGGGCATGGCGCGTGTAGCCGCCGAGATCGATCGCGATATCTATCTCGAGGCGTCGCGCGAGCGCGGCGACCTCGTGATCGGGCAGGGCGCCGACCGGCAGGAAACGCTCGAACGCGCTTTCGGCGCGCGCGCGGAACTCGTCTCGAACGTCGGCTCCGAGCGAGAAGGCGGTGATCTCGAAGCGCGAACGATCGTGGGTTTCGAAAAGCTCGCCGGCGAGCGCGGCGAGCGCGTGGTTGCGAAAGTCGGCGGAGAAATAGCCGATCCGTACGCGCTCATGCGGCGGGTAAGGCAGCAGCGGCGGCAGCTTCCGCTTCGGCGAGCATTGCTCGCCGACCCATATTTCCGCCGCCCGGCGCTGCAGCGCCGGTGAGTCGAGGAGCGAGAGCATGACGAAAGGAGCTGTCACCGGCCGATCCTGCGCGATGCCCGTGCTGAGCCGTGCGAGATCGACCTCGAAGTCGGACCAGTCGCAGATCTGCATGCGAGCATGCCGGCACGCACCGAGGAGAAATCGGCCCTCCGGCTCGAGAGCGAGGGCTCGCTTGTAGCTCGCGACCGCTTCGGCCGAGCGCGCGGACTCTTCCAGCGCAACGGCCTCATTGCGGTAGGTGTCCGCATCGGGCGTCAGCGTGAGGGCCCGCTCGTAGCTGGCGAGCGCATCGCGGTGACGGCCGAGCTCCTGGAGCAGCGTGCCCTGATTCGTCCATGCGCGCGTACTGTGGGGTGCGATCGCCAGAGCCTCGGCGTATGCGGCAAGGGCCTCGTCGAATCGCCTGAGCTGCCTCAGTGTCATCCCGCGATTGATGTGGGCTTCGGGGTAAGCACGCCTGAGAGCGAGCGCGCCCGCATAGCTCACCAGCGCCTCCTCGAAGCGCTCGAGGGCATGCAGAGTCACACCCCGATTGTTCAGCGCTTCGGCATATTGCGGTGTTCCGATCAGGGCACGGGCGTAGCTCGCCAGCGCCTCCTCGAAGCGTTCCAGAGCGTGCAGGACCCCACCGCGGTTGTTGAGCGCTCCCGGATCGTCCGGGCGGGCGGCGAGCGCTCGCTCGTAGCTCGCGAGCGCCTCCTCGTAGCGCTTCAACTCCTGCAGCACGACACCCCGATTGTTGTGCGCATCAGCGTGGTTCAGCCCCGCCCGTATCGCGCGATCGTGGCTCGCGAGGGCATCCTCGAGCCGCCCCTGCGCGCGCAAGAGGATGCCTTGGTTGTTCCAGGCCGCGCCATAGTCGGGCTTGAGGGCGAGCGCGCGCTCGTAGCTCGCGAGCGCCTCGTCATGGCGCTTCAGGTCCTGCAGCGTGACACCGCGGTTGAAATGCGCTTCGGCGTAGTCCGGTTTGATTGCAAGCGCCCGGTCGTAGGAGTCGAGCGCGCTCAGCTGCCGTCCGAGATCGCGCAGCACATTGCCGTAGTTATTGTGGGCCGCCGGGTCGTTCGGGAGGAGGGTGGCGGCGCGTCCGAGGAGCGCGGCGGCTTCCTCGCTCCGGCGCGTCTGCGCGAGAATGATGCCAAGGAGGGTGAGACCGTCGGTGTGATCGGGCTGCGCGGCCAGGACCGATCGGCAAAGCGATTCCGCCTCGGCTGTCGCTCTCTTCGAGAAGAGTTCCCAGGCGCGCGCGATCGGCGCCGCAGAAGGCGCGGGGGCGGCGGCCCGATTGCTCCTCGCCGGCTTGGGGCTCAGCGCCCTGCGCGCTTGACGTCTGCTCATGAGGCGAGCTTGGCAGGGCGCAGCTCCCGGGGCAGCGAAATATGTCGCATTTCCCTACGAGCCCAGACCTGTCCGGCCGGGCCCCCAACCGGCTCTTGGGGAGCGGCTCAGGCGGCGGATGTCGCTGGGCGCTGAGGAGCCTGTCTGACCTGTGGCGGCATCGCGGCCCAGGCTTCCCGGACTTCCCCGAGAAGACTCGCTACCTCCCCTACGGCCGCCACATCGTCGTTCAGATTCGCGTGAATCAGCCGCCGTGTCATGTATTCGTACAGGTCGCTCAGATTCTGCGCGAGCTGTCCGCCGTTTTTCAGATCCAGGCTGCCGCGCAGCTCGGCGATCAGAATCACGGAGCTGTGGAGGAGGCCGGCCTTACGCCGGATTTCCTTGTGCTCGATACACGCCCGCGCCGTGGCGAGCCGCGCCAGCGTCGCATCCATGACGGTAAGGACGAGTGCGTGCGGGTCCGCATCGGCCACGGCGCCCTGGGCACTGACGCTGCGATAGGCGGCGAGCCTCGACTGCTGCGAATAGGGGCTCACGAAGTCTGACTCCATCGATTCCCGATGTCCCAAGTAGCGGCCTTTCGGTCAGGAACTTGAGCCTGCCGCCCCTAGGCGGCGGGCTTTCCCTGCACTTGCGGCAGGCTCGCGAACGCCTGAGTCAGGTACGAAGAGGTCGACTGCAGCGAGGAGAGCAAGGCATTCAGGGCGGAGTATTGCTCGGTGAGACTCGCCGTGAGCGCATTCATCTGCTGATCGAGCTGACTGCTCTGCTGAGTGAGCGCGTTTTCCTGCTGTATCAGGGTCTTGCTGCGCGAGTCGATCGGACCGCCGGCGGTGAGGTTGGCCGAGATCTGGCTGTTCAGAGCGCCGGCGATGCCACCCGTGCCGCTGAAGAGTTGGCTCACCGCCGCGAAATCGGACGTCAGCGCGGAGGACAACGTTGCGGCGTTGACGCTGAGCGTGCCGTCGGGGTTCGTGGTGATGCCGATGCTCGCCAGGGAATTGTAGGTTGCTGAGCCGGTATCGACCAGGCTGTACAGGGTGGAGCGCACCTGGTTCTGCACGCCCGAAAGCAGCGCGTCCCCCATCATCGGGCCGGCCGTATTCGTCGTGGCGTCGTAACTGCCCAGGGAGGCAAACGAGCTCTGAAGCGTATTGTAGGCCGTCACGAAGGCGCTGATGTTGCTCTCGACGGTCGAGGTATCCGTCGAGACGCTCAGGGTCGCCGTCGATGTGGTCGCCCCCAGCAGGTTCAGGGTGACCCCGCTCAAGGCGTCCGTCACCGTATTGCTGGCGCTGGTGTAGGCAATCCCGGAAATGCTGAAATCGGCGTCCTGGGCGGCAGACTGAACACGGTAGTTAGCGGGGCTGCCGCTGCTGTAAGTAAGAGCGGCGAGCGCGTTGCCGCCGTCCGTCTCGGCGACCTGAATGGTATTTGCGGCTCCGGGCAGGGAAGAGGTCAAGACCAGGTGCGCGCCGTCGCTGCCCGTGACGACGCTCGCCGCGATGCCCGGATTGCCGCTCGCCCCGTTGATGGCTGCGGCAATTCCCGCGAGCGTATCGCCGCTGCTGGCAATGGCGACGGAAACGCTGCTGCCGCCGAGGGTGAGCCTCAGTGTCCCGGTGCCGACGACAGTGGAGCTGCCGTTGGCGAAGGGATTGGAGACGAGCTGCTGTGCCTGGGCAAGCTGGCTGATATCGACGCCGTAGCTGCCGAGCACGGCGCTCGAATCCGCAGTCGCCGTGAAGGCCGTAGTGTCACTGCTGCTCGCCGCTACCGTATTGAAAGCGCTCGGCGTGCTGATCGCGCTCAACGAGGACTGGAACGTCGCCAGGGCGTTCTTGAGCGTGCCGACCGCGGAGATCTGCGAGGTGACTGCCTGGGTGCGGCCGGAGATCAACGATTCCTGCGGGGCCTTCGTCGCCGCGACCAGCTGCGAGACCAGGCTGGCGACGTCGATGACCGAGCCGCCTGCTGCGCCGGCGCTGCTGCTGCTCGCCACCGAAACGACGGGGCTAGTCGCCATGTGTGATTCCCGATCGTGAAACCGGCGGATGCGAAGAGAGGGCGGGGCCCCGCGGCGCCCGCCCTCCGTACCTTCTTCGGTGCTTGATGATTCCTGCGCTCAGCGCATTCTCCCTTACGGCAGCTTCTGCAGCAGCGAGAGGATGTTCTGCGGAATCATGTTGGCCTGCGCCACCATCGCCGTGCTGGCCTGTTGCAGGATCTGAGCCTTGGAGAGGTTCGATGTCGCCTGTGCGTAGTCCGCATCGACGATCGAGCTCTTGGCAGCGCTCAAGTTGGTGGCGTCCGTGTTCAAACCCGTGATGGCCGCCTGGAACCGGTTCTGATACGCGCCGAGGTTCGCGCTGCTGGTTGCAATCTGCTGTAGCGCGTTGTCGATCGAGATCAGCGTGAGGTTGGAGTTGTCGACGGTCTTGACGTCGAGCCCGCTCAGGTATTTCGCGGTGCCGGTCGTCGCGATGGTGTCCGACGTGTCCAGACCGAGGTCCTTCAGCGTGTTCGCGCCGGGTGAGGCAATGGCGTTGCCGGAGGAATCCGTGGCACTCGCGACGGCGAAGGTCACCGTGTGAGCGGCCGTGCTGCTCAGGGTGATTCCGGTGGTGCCGTTCACCGTGGCGACGATTCCGCCAACCGGGCTGAGCGCCTGGTTAACGGCCGCGGCGACGCTCTTGAGATCGGTGGCCGCATCCCCGCTCAGCGTGATAGCGCTGGTGGTGTAGGCCGTGCCATCCGCGGTCACTGTCAGAGTGACCGACGCGCCGTCGACCGTCGTGCCGAGTCCGGCGGAAGTCGCCAGGTCGGTGGCGGAGTACACACCGCCCGTACCGCCGCTCGAGAGCGCCCCGGTGAAGTAATTGCCGATCTTGCTCGCGCTCGCGCTCGAGATCGCGCCGATCGTGATCGACTGGCCGGCATTCGCGCCCACCTGGAAGGTCGCACCCTGGAAGGAGCCGTCGAGAAGGTTGACGCCGTTGAACTGGGTCTGGGAAGCGACGCTGTTGATGTCGTTCATCAACTGCTGGAACTGCGCGTTCAGGTCGGTGCGATCCTGGGAGCTGTTCGTCGCGTTGAGAGACTCGACGGCGAGGTCGCGCATGGTCTGCAGGTCGTTGGTGACCTCCTGCATGGCGCCGGAGGCGGTCTGGGCGAGCGACACGCCGCCGTTGGCGTTCTGGGCCGCCTGGTTGAGGCCGTTGACCTGCGAGGTCATGCCCTGGGCGATCGCATAGCCGGCCGCATCGTCGGCGGCGGTATTGATGCGCAGGCCCGAGGAGAGCTGCTGCAGCGCCATCGCCAGCTGGCTGCCCGAGGTCGTCAGGCTGTTCTGAGCGACGAGAGCGTCGATGTTGGTATTTAGAACGAGTGACATGTGTCGGGACTCCTGAAGTTTCAGGCGCCGGACACCCGTCCGTCGCGCTGTCTGGTGGAGACGGCACTCGGCAGTCTCCGGTCAGGCAGGTTATCGGTGGGCGGTTTGGGAACTTGAATGCGCCGGAGTCCAGGTGAGGGAATTGCCGAGTGCATCACAACGAAGCTCCGGGCCTGCCCGGGATGGCCGCGAAATGGCTCATGCGACATAATTGAACAGCGAGAGCTTCGCCAGCGAGGCGTAGGACTCCTCGGCGGCCTGCAGGGTGATCTCCTCGCTGCTCAACCGGGTGGTGGCGGCGGCGTAGTCCGTGTCCGAAAGGTTCGAGATCGAGGTCTGGAGATTCGTCTGCCGCGCCTGCGCGGCCGACTGGGCGGCCGTCACGGCGTCGATCCGTCCGCCGACCGAGGCCTGAACGGCGTTCACGTTGTTCATCGCGCCGTCGATCTGCTCGAGCGACTGGTTCAGCTGCGTCGCGATCTGTCCCGCGTTGAGCGAGGTGGAATTGAGCGTGCTGATCAGGGTGGAGAGCGTGGCAAACACGCTTCCCTTGCCCGACGGAGCGAGCGTGAACTGATCGCCACTGGCCGGATTGCCGCTCACTGTGACCTGAATGCCGTTGAAGGAGAGGGTGCCGCCTGTCGTGCTGTCGTAGGTGCCCTGCGTCACGAGCGTGCCGCTGCTGTTGGTGACGGTGTAGTCCGTCGGGTCCGTAAAGCGGATCGTGTAGGTGTCCGGCACCCACTGCGAGGGATCGGTCACCGTGCCCGGGCCGATCGAGGCGCCGCCGGTATTCGCCGCGCCGGCCGCGACCGTGAACGTGCCATTGCCGGTCGGGGTGTTCATGAACACCGAGCTGCCGGTGTCGCCGCCCGAGATGCGCAGATTCTCGCTCACCTGAACCTGGCTCGTCTGCTCCGCCCCCGCATAGCTCACCGAGGAGCCGCTCTGGGAGAAGGGCTGGGTGCTCGAGGCGTAGCCGGAGAAGAGATAATTGCCGTTGCCGTCGGTGCGGTTGCCGATCGAGACGAGCTGCTGCAGCTGCTGGTTGAGCTGCGTAGCGATGTCCTGGCGCTGTGTAGCCGAGAGCGAGGCGTTGTTGGCCTGCACGGCGAGATCGCGCGCGCTCTGCAGGAGATTGCTGGCGTCGCTGAGAGCTTGCGTCTCCAGATTGAGATTCGCGCTCGCGAGGCTGCCGTTGGCGACGTACTGCTGCGAGGCGGACAGCTCCATGTTGAGCTGGTTCACTTCGGCCATTCCGATCGGATTGTCCGCGGCGCTCTGGATGCTCTTGCCGGTCGAGAGCTGCTGCTGAGTCTTCGACAGGGCGGCATCGAGCGCCTCGAGCTGATTGAGCGCGTTCGTCTGAAAGGTGAGGGTCGAGATGCTCATGAGGGTCACCCGTGGGCGACGGCGGAGATCAGGGAGGTGAACATCTGGTTCGAGGCCTGGATCACCTGCGCCATGGCCTGGTAGGCCTGCTGGAAGCGCAGCATGTTCGCCGCCTCCTGGTCGAGATTCACTCCCGATGCGTTGTTGAGCGCGGTGGTCGCGTTCTGGTTCACCGTCTGCTGCGCGGTGGCGTTGCTTTGCGCCTGCTGTGTGACGACGCCGATCCGACTGATCAGGCTGTTCGCCGCGCCGGCGACGGAGGTCGTATTGCCATTCAGTGCCGCCGCCGACAGCGCGTCGGTCATGGCGAGGATATTGCTGTTATCCCCCGTATTGGCCGGATTGTTGGCGCCCACCGTGATGGTGTCGCCGGAGGCCGGCGAGCCGGTGAGGGTGAGCTTGGCGCCCTGGAAGGAGATGGGTGTGCCGCTCGCATAGCTGCCCGAGGCAACCTGGGTACCGCCGCTATTGGTCACGGTGTACGAATTGCCGGCGCCGAATGCCACGGTGTAGGTATCCGCTACCCAGGCGCTCGGGTCGGTGACGCTGGCGGCGCTAACCGCCGCGCTCCCTGTGTTGGCCGCGCCCGCGGTGCCCTGGATGAGGGAGGCGGCCGCGACCTGCGACGGGCTCGTCAGCAGCACCGAAAATCCCGCGCTGGCGGCGGCCGTCGGCTGGATGAGGAAGCTGTCGCCGCCCGCGGGGGCGCCGCTCGTCACGATGGCAAGGCCGGCCGCCAGGAACGGGCTCGCGGCCGTGCCGTTGCCGGTCATGGCCACCGACTGGCCGGTGGTGAGGTCTTGGAGCTGCCAGGCGCCGCCGGTGTACTGCAGCTTGTAGTCGTCCGTGCTGAGCGCGCTCAAGGAGCCGCGGGTGACGCTCAGGGCGGCGCTGCCGGTGTTGTTCGCATCCGGCAGCACCTGCACCCCGCCGACGGAGAACATCGGCTGGCCCTGCGCGCCGCTCAGGTCCATGCCGGATTGCTGCTGCTGGTTGACGAGGGTAGCCACGGCGACGCTCACCTGGCCGATGGCGTTGCGCGCCGGGTCGAGCACCTGGCTGCGGGCGCTCAAAAGGCCGCCGAGCTCGCCGCCGCTGATCTCGGAAGTGATGTCGGCGCTCGTGCCGCCACCGCCGCTGATGGCGATATCGAGCTGCGAGGGGTCGTAAGCGCCGGCCACGGTGGTCAGTTTCGCCGCGGTTCCACCGGTGACGAGCGCTTGGCCGGTGCCGATGTAGACGTCCATCGCGCCGTTGCTCTCGGTGGCGGTCTGCACGGCAACGTACTGGCTCAACTGGGTGATGAGCTTGTCGCGCTGGTCCATGAGCTGATTCGGCGTCTGGCCGTTGGTGGACTCGGCGGCGATCTGCTGGTTGAGCGAAGCGATGTTCGCCATGATGCTGTTGATCTGGGTGACATCGCCGCTCAGCTGGGATTCGAGCTGAGCGCCGTACTGCGAGATCTGCGAGTCGTAAGAGGTGAGCTGCTGCGCGAGCGCCTGCGCCTGATTGAGCAGCGCCTGGCGGGCCGAGGTCGAAGTGGGCGTGTTCGCGACGCCCTGCAGCGAGTTGACGAAGCTCTGCAGGGTCGCGGTGAGTCCGGTACCGGAGTCGCTCAGCATGTTGTCGATTTGCGCCGCCTGCGTCGCCAGGGCGTTGGAGCTCGAGTAGCTCGCCTGGGAGCTGCGCACCTGTTGCGCGAGGTATTCGTTGTAGCTGCGCGTGATGCTCTGGACGTCGACGCCGCTGCCGACGAATCCGATGCCGGTGGATTGGCCGGGAGCCTCGGCGAGATTCGCCGTCTCGACGCTGTACCCCGGCGTCGAGGCATTGGAGATGTTGTTGCTGGTGACGTCCAGCGCCTGCTGGAACGCGAGCAGCCCGGAGACGCTGGTGGAGAGGAGATCGGCCATCCGCTATCGCCTTTGCAGCGTACCGCTGCCGGCCTGTGTCGGCCGCGCCGCGGCGAACTTGAGTGATGCGTGCTGTTCCGCCCC
>DATFCZ010000089.1:0-16377 GCA_035252605.1 Steroidobacteraceae bacterium | reverse complement strand
CGAGGTCAAGGTGACGGCGAGCTTCGGCCTCTGCGGCCTCGATCGTGTGCCGGTCGGAGAGCGCAAGCTCGCGGAGCAGGTACTGAAAATCGCCGACGCCGCGCTCTATCGCAGCAAGAATTCCGGTCGCAACCGCGTCACGGCCACGATGCTGCCCGCCCGCGTGCGCTGACGGCGCCGTACGGCCTCGCCAAATCGGGTGGCGAGACCGCCCCCGATTGTGTGACACTGATCACCCTCTCCCACGACCCGTCGCTGCGAATGGGGAAGACTGCCCGCGAAAAACGACCCTCCGGCGAGCCGCCGCCTGGCGCGGGGGACGTGGCGGATCCAGTCGCGGCGGACGCCGCGTCCAAAGCGCCCGCCACGGGCGAGCCGGAGCCGCTCGAGCGCGCAAGACTGCAGGCTGAAGTCGCCAAGCAGCGCCTGCGAATCGCCAAAGAGGAGCTCAAGCGCGCCCGCAAGCGCGTCAAGGAGGCCAAGCGCGAGGCCAAGCGCGCGCGCAAGCTTTCTGGCGCGGCGCGCAAGGCGTGGAAGAGAGCTCGCAAAGCCCATCGCGGCAATTCCACCCCCGCGGCTTCGACCGCCCAGGCGCGCCGACGCTCGCACGCGGCGCCGCGCAAGAGCGCCCGGCGGCGCGGCGCTCTCCATACTTCATCCAGGGGCTGATGCATGCAAGACCGGTACGCGTACCAGAGCACACCACCGCCGGGGAGAGAGTCCGCGCACTCGATCTCCCCTTCGAGCTCGCGCATGTTCGCGAGCTATCTTTCGGATATCGAGCTGCTTCTCGAGGAGCAGCGCTGGGAGCAGGCGCTGCGCGAGGCCTTCGATCTGCCGCAGATCGCCGTGGCACTGAGCGATGCGCACCTGCAGGTTTCGGTCGATCGCGTGCAGGCATGGTGCGAGCAGTGGGTGAAACACCCCGACGGCCCCCCCGCAGCCGATCCCGATGTCGCCCGGATCGTGCAGCTCGTCTGCGAGCGGGCTGAACGCGCAAGCCTCGCGAGCGAGTCGATACCCGCGCTGGCACTGCGGCGTCTGCGGCTTCATCGCCTGCAGCGTACGCGTCATCGCGGCTTCAAGAGCGGTGCGCTCCCGCTGTTGGGTCCGGAAGCCGCCGATGCCGCGCAGATCTGCGCGACGCTCGTACACGCCGCGCGCCGCTGGTATGCGCAGAGCGCCTGTCACGATGCGGTGGTGCAGTCGAATCTGGCGCGGCTCGCCGTGCTGAGATAACTGCCGCCTCAGCTCTCCGAGGACTTGAGCGCCACCCCGCCCGAGGCGACGAGCTTCAACTGCTCATCGCCCTCGACCGCCTTGCGCAGCGCATCGAGCATCTGCTGATCGATGCGGGCGGCCTTCTCCGCCACGACGGGATAGCGCACCGAGCACTCGAGGCCGCTATCCGTGAGCCGCAGGCGAACTTCCGGCGCTGGCGCCGCGGTCTCGAACTCGATGAAGCGTTGCGCGAGATCGTGCTGGCGCTGGATGGCCGAGCGATAGGTCTCATAGACGCGGTTGGCGGCGGCCTGGAGCTTGCCGTAGGCCGTCTCGACGTCGGCGGTGGCGATGATCGTGAGCGTCACGCTGTGCCACAGGTACTCCGCGCCCGGGATCTGCTTAAAGAGCGCCGTCGGCTGAAAGAGCACAGCGTTCGACAACACCACCATGCGCCCGGTCGAATGCAGGTCAGGCCCGGAGAGCTCCATGAGATAGATCCTGAGGAGCGAGATGTCGACGACTCGGCCGGTCACGCCGGAGATGGTCACGCGATCGCCTATGCGCACGCCGTAGCGGCCGATGAGGAAGAAGTAGGCCACTACCGCCAGGATGACGTTCTGCAGGGCTACCGCGAGGCCGGCCGTCAGGAGGCCCGCGTAAGTGGCGATCGAGCCGACCTGCGAGACGAGGTTGAATACGATCACCAGGATGAGAGCAATGCCGAGGACGACGCGCCTCAGCATCAGAAACGGCCGCCGGCGCCTGGCATCGGCCAGATAGCGGAACGTCACTCGCCGCCAGATCTCCGCGACGAAGAGAACGGCGGCGACCCACGCGAGCAGGATACCCACGCGTATCCCGAGATAACGGGCCGCGCTCGATTGCTGCGCGGCGAGTGTGTTCCTCCAGTCCTCGAGAGTGGTCTGCGCGCTGCTTAGAACGAGCGCCTGCTCATCGAGCGGAATGACGACACTCGAGAGCTCGCGCAGCTCTCCCGTGGCCGCCTCGATGGTCGGCCGCTGGGTGGCGAGTTGGCTCGTGCTGCCGGAGGCGATCGACGCCATGCCGCTGCCGACGACTCCGCGCACGGTGGCGAGAAGCCGCGAGCGCAGCGCGGTCAATTGGGCCTCGAGGGTGCTCGTGTCGCTGATGGCGCCCTCGAGCTGCACCCGGTTGCCATGCAGCGCATACCATTGCCCGATGAGCGGCACGATGCCGGCCGACTGGGGTTGGAAGTTGGCCGCGGCGGTCTTTGGCGCCGGGGCCGATGCCGCATGAGCGCCCGTCCCCTCACCCGTTGCCAGCTCCGGCACCGAGCTCTCGAGTGCCTTCAGCTGTGCCCGAAGGCCTTTGGGCGGCTTACCCTGGCTCGCGATCGCGCTCTCCTGGAAGCGGCGGAGCTGCTCGAGGTTGGCCTCGATCTGCTGCACGAGCTGCAGCGCCGCGACGATGCCGGCCCGCTGGGCGGCGAGGGCCGCGCGGCTCTTCGGGCCTCTGGCGCGGCGCAGCTGCGCATCGACGGCCGCCATCTCGGATTTGAGCGTCGTCTCCTGCGCCGAGAGGTTCGCCGCTGCCTGTGCGAGCCGCGCGGGCAGAGTCGGCGCTGCGGCTTTCGCGCCGCCCTTGCCGCCGCCGTTGGCGGCACTCGCGCTCCCGCTCTGCGCCTGGGCCTGGTCCTCGCGGCCCAGGAGATCCTCGGCCCCTTTGCCGAACTCGAATGCCTTGCTCAGCGCCTTGAGCGCCTGCGTCTGCAGCTCGCTGCGGGCCAGCGGCCCGATGCCCTGCAGGCTGATCTGCTCCACGGCACTGACGTCCCGATACCAGGCGACGCTGCGCTGCACGTGTGTCAGAACCTCATTGGGGGTGAGTGGCAGCGGCGGGGTCTGTTTTGCCGGCGCGGCATGTGCCGCCGCCGCAGCCGACGGGTCCGCTCCAGGCCGCGTTCGGATCGGCTGCGGCTGCTGTGCCGCGGCGACCCCGAGCCAGAGTGTGGCGAGCACAAGCGCGGCAGTCGTGGGCGCACCCGCTGACATCCGCCTATCGACGCGCATTCGGGTGAAGCTCATCAGCCTAGAATACCCAAGTCAGGGCGAAGGTCCCGACCGGGGTTCGCTCGGCCGCCGAAGAAAGGCAGGGCACGGTAGAATTGGCGCATGGCCGGATACACTGAGCTCAAGCTGTACATCGATGGCGAATGGATCGGCGCCGGCAAACGCCGAACGCATCACGTCGTCAATCCCGCCACCGGTGGCTCGCTCGGCGAGCTGCCGCTGGTCGATCACGCCGACCTCGATCGCGCACTGCAGGCGACCGAGCGCGCCTTCCGGCAGTGGAAGCAATCCACGGCCGATGAGCGCGCGCGGGTGCTGAAAGGCGCCGCGCAACTGATGCGCGAGCGCCTCGAGCACATCGCCCGGGTGGCGACACTCGAGGAAGGCAAGCCGCTGCGCGAAACACGCGCCGAGGCCAGCGCCGTTGCCAATCTCTTCGAATTCTACGGCGAGGAGTGCCGCAGATCCTATGGCCGAGTGCTGGTGCGTCCGACCGGGACGCGCTCGCTCATCGTCAAGGAGCCGGTCGGTCCCGTGGCCGCCTTCGCGCCGTGGAATTTCCCGATCATCAACCCCGGTCGCAAGCTCGCCGCGCCGCTCGCCGCCGGTTGCTCGGTGATCCTCAAGCCCGCCGAGGAGTCGCCGGCCTCCGCCATCGAAGTCGCGCGCACGCTGATCGATGCCGGGCTGCCGGCCGGCGTCGTGCAGCTCGTCTTCGGTGTTCCCGATGAGGTGTCGCGACAGCTCCTCGCCTCCCCCATCATCCGCAAGCTCTCCTTCACCGGCTCGACCGCCGTCGGCAAGCATCTGCTCGCGCTCGCCGCCGCTACCGTCAAGCGCACGACCATGGAGCTCGGCGGCCACGCGCCGGTCATCGTCTTCGACGATGCCGATCTCGATCGCGCCGTGGAGCTTCTCGCCACCGCGAAATTCCGCAATGCCGGCCAGGTGTGTGTCTCGCCGACGCGCTTTTACGTGCAGCAGGGCATCTATGATCGATTCGTCAGCGCCTTCACCCAACGCACGCGCAAGGTGGAGGTGGGCGATGGCCTCATCGAGCGCCACCACATGGGACCGATGGCGAACCCGCGCCGTCCGCAGACCCTGGAGGCACTGATCGGCGATGCCGTGAGTCGCGGCGCGAGCCTGCGCACGGGCGGTGAGCGCCACGGGAAGGAGGGATTCTTCTATCAGCCGACCGTACTCTCGGATGTGCCTCTGGATTCGCGCGTCATGAACGAGGAGCCCTTCGGTCCGGTGGCGGTAATGGCGCCCTTTGCCACCTTCGATGAGGCGGTCGAGCAGGCGAACCGCCTGCCGTACGGCCTGGCCGCCTATGCCTTCACGGAATCAGGCAAGCGCGCCATGCTCATCGGCGATGCGTTGGAAGCGGGCATGGTCGGCATCAACTCCGTCGGCATGGCCGCCGCCGATGCGCCATTCGGCGGGGTGAAGGAAAGCGGCCATGGTTCCGAAGACGGCCCGGAGGGATTGGAGGACTGCCTCGTCACCAAGGCCATTCATCAGGCCTAAAGGCGCGGCGTCGGTGCGGTCGCGTGCTCGTGCTCGTAGGCGCGTTGACAAACCGCGCACCGGTTCGCGGTCGGATAGGCTTCCAGACGCTCACGCTCGATCGGCTGACCGCAGCTCACGCAGATGCCGTAGGTACCGAGCGCGATCCGCTGCAGCGCCCGCTCGACCGCGCGGATCTCCTGCACGTCGCGCGCCACCTCTGCAAGGTTGACATCGACCAGCAGGTCGGCGAGGGATTGGTCCTCGAGATCGCCCACGCGGCCGGCGATGTCGGCGTAGCCCTCGTTTTGTGAGCGCGCGAGCACCTCCCGAGTCTCGTCGCGCAATCGGCACCACCTCTCCCGGAGCTTCTGCTCGAAGTGCGAGTTCTCGCGGCGCCGCGCCGCGCCTTCGGCTCGAGCGGAGTCGTGTGTTTGCGATGTCATGCCAACGCCCAGCAACCGAAATGCCTGAGGGGCGCGCCGCTTGCTACCGCTGCTTGCATGGCACGTGGATATTCGGGAGCTCCGGGACGCTTTGGCGGCCGCAGCTACGGTGGCTACGGCACGACGGGCGACTACGGCTATGGCGCCTCGGGACACTACGGCGAGAGTCAGTTTGGCGGTGGCGCCGAGGCGAATCCGGCTGCGTCGGCCGAGCGCGGACGCCTGACGCCCGAAGAGTATTGGCAACGCTACTTCGGCCTCTCGAGCTACGAAGGTGGAATCCGCGGGGATGACGCCTCCGACCGCTTTGCTTCGCCCGAGGCTGCGCGCGCCGGCTCCGAAGGGCACGCTCACCGCAGCAAAGGCCCGAGCCGTCATCCGATCGCGCCGCGGCCCCTCCGCCGCTCCGACCCGGAACTCTACGAGGACATCTGCGAAGCACTGATGGAGCGCGGTGATGTGGACTCGAGCGACGTCACCGTGGCCGTCCACGAAGGCGAGGTGCTGCTCGAGGGCTCCGTTCCGCAGCGCCGCATGCGCTACCTCATCGAGGACCTGGCGGCCGGCCATCCTGCGGTGCGGGACGTCGACAATAAGATCCGGGTCCGCAAGTCATAAACGGCAGCGTGGTATCATGATTCGATGCCACTGTTCGAATCGGACCTGCGGTACCTCCTTCCCTGGCAGTTCTCTCCTACCGTCTTCCTCACCTGCGCCGTCGTGGTTGTCCTCTACGCGCGCGGACTCCTCGCGCTGCGGCGCGGCGCCGACCGCGTCGGCTTCTGGCGCGCGTTCACGTTCTTTCTCGGCATCGCTCTGAACTATGCGGTGATGCAGACTTACCTCGACTTCCTCGCCCAACACATGTTCTGGATCCATAGATTCCAGCACCTCGTTCTGCATCACATCGGTCCGGTGCTCATCGTCCTGGCGGCTCCGCAGCGCGTGCTGCGGGCCGGCATTCCCGCGGGCATCGCGCGGCGGCTGCAAGTCGGCGCCTGGATCCGCCGGCCCCTGCAGAGCCTCTTTCGCGTCATCCAGCATCCGCTCATCGCGCCAACGCTCTTCGTGGGGCTCATCTTCTTCTGGCTGACGCCGTCGATTCATTTCACCGCGATGCTCGATGGACGGCGGTATCTGCTCATGAACTGGAGCATGCTCGCCGACGGCCTTCTTTTCTGGTGGCTCATGCTCGCCCCGCGCCAGGCGCAGGGCGCCGCCGCAATCGGCTATGGCACACGCCTCGTCATCCTCGCGATCGTCGCCGTGCCGCAGATCCTCTTGGGCGCCTACATCACGCTGCACTCGACGCCGCTCTATGACATCTACGCCGTCTGCGGCCGCGCCTGGGCCATCAGCCCGATCGATGATCAGCAGCTCGGCGGCCTCCTCACCTGGATTCCCGCTGCGATGATGTCGCTCGTCGGCATACTGGTCGTGCTGCATCACATTCTGCATGATCCGCAGGCAACGACCCGGCGGATGCGAGGAGCTCCAGCGTGACAGAGACTTCTGCAGGCTCGATGCGCCAGCGCCCCGTCTGCCGGCTCGCAGTGCTCGCGCTCGCCGCGGCGCTCGCCGCGTGCGCGGGCAGCGGCCCGCCCTATGCCTTGAAGAACATCACCGGGCTCGTGTTGCCGCTCAAGTTCCACCTCACGAACCAGAACGATCAGGCGGTCACCGCCGATGACTATCGGCACGAGCTGGTGTTGCTCTACTTCGGCTATACCGAGTGTCCCGACCAATGTCCGACGACACTCACCACCCTCGCCAATGCGCTTCATACCCTGGGACCCCAAGCCTCGCAGGTGCGAGTGCTCTTCGTCAGCGTCGATCCCAAACGGGACACGGCCGCGGTGCTGAAGCGCTATGTCAGCAACTTCGGCCCTCAATTCGTGGGATTGCGCGGCGATCAGGCGGAGCTCACTGCGCTCAGCAAGCGTTACCGCATCGCCTATCACTACGAGAGTCCGGACAAGTACGGTAATTACGAGGTCGACCACAGCAGCGCCGTCTTCGTCTTCGACCGCGACGGCCGCGCGCGGCTGCTCGCGCAGTCGGACAACACGGCGCAGCAGGTGGCCTCGGACCTGCGCCGCCTGCTTGCCAACAGCTGATCGGATCGGAGCCGATGCGGTTGCTCGCCATGCTCGCGGTGCTGTCAGTCTTCTCGCTGGCGGCGCCGCTCGAGGCCGGCGCCGCGCAGGCGGGGCTCGGTTCGCCCGCCGGCCTATGGCAGCCGCTCGATAGCTCCGGCAAGCCCGAGGGTCTGATCCGCATCTTCGAGGTCGGCGGCCTCTATTACGGGCGGATCGAGCCGAGCTCGGCGAGCGATGACCGTAACGCCCGCTGCACGGCGTGCACCGGCGAGCGGCACGACCAGCCGATCATCGGCCTGGTGATCATGCGCCACCTCAAGCCGCAGAACGGCGAGTACGTCGGCGGCGATATCCTCGACCCCAACACCGGACACGTATACGGCTGCACCCTTCGACTGACGGACGGCGGCCATCGGCTCGTCATGCGCGGGTTTCTCGGGTTCTCCCTTCTCGGGCGATCACAGGTGTGGCGGCGGGTCGCGGGAAACACCCGCTAGCCACGAGCGCGGCGCTGGCGCGCTCAGCGTGCGCCCGCGGCTTTCTTCAACTCCGTAGCCTTCGAGCGGATGACGCCCATGAGGCTGTCCCAGGACTTGACGAAGGCGTCGGCACCGTCCTTCTGCAGCTTCGCGGCGAGTGCCGCGAGGTCCACTCCGGCGCGGGTGAATTCCGCGAGCACCGCCTCGCTGTCGCCGCCATCGGCGCGGATCGCATCACCGACCTTGCCGTGATCGGCAAAGGCCGCGAGCGTCTTTTCCGGCATGGTGTTGATGGTGTATGGGGCAACCAACCCCTCGACGTAGAGGACATCCGGAGCCTTGGGATCCTTGGTGCCGGTGCTCGCGAAGAGCAGTCGCTGCGGTCTTGCGCCGGCGTTGAGCGCTCGCAGCCAGCGCGGTGAGATGAGGAGCTCACAATAAGCGCGGTAGGCGCGTCGGCCGATGGCAAGTCCCAGCCGGTTGCGCAGTGTCGCCGGCACCTTGTCGGCCGTTGCGACATCCCAGCGGCTGAGAAAAATGGAAGCCACCGAGGCAACGTCGGGATTGAGGCCAGCCTCGATGCGCCGCTCGATTCCGCGCAGCCACGCCTGCGCCGCGGCAACGTACTGCTCGGGCGAGAAGAGCAGCGTCACGTTGATGGGAACGCCGGCGTAGATGGCCGACTCTATCGCGGGCAGCCCCTCTCGCGTTCCCGGTATCTTGATGAAGAGGTTGGAACGGCTCGCGCGGGCGTGAAGCTCCCGCGCCTCCGCGAGCGTGGAGTTGGTGTCGTAAGCCAGCCGCGGGGAGACCTCGAGCGAGACCCAGCCATCGACCCCCGAGGTGCGCTCGTGAACCTCCTGGAAAAGATCGGCGGCGCGCCTGAGGTCCTCGAGTGCGAGCTCGAAGAAAAGCTTCTCATCCACAAGGCCCGAGGCGCCGAGCTTGCGCAGGTCCTCATCGTAGGCCGAGCCGTGGTTCATCGCTTGATCGAAGATGGTCGGATTGGAGGTGAGGCCGGTGACGGAGAGCTCCTCGATGTAGCGCTTCAGAGTCCCGCTCGAGAGGAGCTCACGAGTGATGTTGTCCAGCCAGAGGCTCTGACCGGCGCGATGGAGCTCGGATGTCGCGCTGCGTGGCGTTGCAGATGATTTGCTCATGATCAACTCCTTCATACGGACTTCAGCGCATCGCCGACGATCCGCTGCGCCTCCTCGACGATCATCGCCAGATGACGCTCGCTGAGGAAGCTTTCGGCATAAATCTTGTAAAGACTTTCGGTTCCGGACGGACGGGCCGCGAACCACCCGTTCGCGGCGACGATCTTGAGCCCACCGATGGAGGCGCCGTTGCCCGGCGCGCGGGTGAGTTTGCTCGTGATCGGCTCGCCCGCCAGCGTCGCGGCGCGGACGGACTCGGGCGAGAGACTCGCAATCCGCCTCTTCTCATCCGACGTTGCCGGAGCATCGATGCGCGTGTACCAGGGCGTGCCGAGCTCCGCCGTGAGCTCACGATAGTGCTCACCCGGGTCCTTGCCCGTGCGCGCGGTGATCTCCGCGGCCAGGAGACCCATGATGAGACCGTCCTTGTCGGTGGTCCACACCGTGCCGTCGCGTCGCAAAAAGCTCGCGCCGGCGCTCTCCTCGCCGCCGAAGCAGATCGAGCCCTCGAGCAAACCTGGCGCGAGCCACTTGAATCCGACAGGCACTTCCCGCAGCGGCCGATCGAGGCGGGCCACCACGCGATCGATGAGGCCGCTCGAGACCAGGGTTTTGCCAACCGCCGCGGCCCTGCTCCAACCCGGGCGGTGGGTGAGCAGGTAACGGATGGCCACCGCGAGATAGTGGTTCGGGTTGAGGAGACCGGCCGACGGAGTGACGATTCCGTGGCGGTCCGCGTCGGTATCGTTGGCGAAGGCGACGCGATAGCGATCCTTGAGGTGCAACAGGCCCGCCATGGCGTAAGGACTGGAGCAGTCCATGCGGATCTTGCCGTCGTGATCCACGCTCATGAAGGCGAAGGTGGGATCGACCTTCGGATTGACGATATCGATCTCGAGTCCATAGGTCCTGTTGATGGGCTCCCAGTAGTGCACCGCGGCGCCGCCGAGCGGATCGACCCCGAGGGACAGTCGTGCCGCTCGGATGGCCTCCAGGTCGATGACGTGGATCAGGTCGTTCACGTAAGGCGCGATGAAGTCCTGGGCATGGGTCGTCGGGGCGCGCAGCGCAGCTTCGGCCGAGAGCCGCCGGATGCCGACGTTGCCCTCTTTCAGCAGCGAGTTCGCCCGTGCCTGTATCCAGCCCGTCACATCACTGTCGGCAGGTCCGCCATTTGGCGGGTTGTATTTGAAGCCACCGTCCTCGGGAGGATTGTGCGACGGAGTGACGACGATGCCGTCAGCGAGGCGCTCTTTCCGAGCGCGGTTGTGCGCCAGAATCGCCCGCGAGACCGCCGGCGTCGGAGTCACACCGTCCTCGGGCTGGATCAGCGTATCGATGCCATGGGCAGCGAGCACCTCGAGCGCGGCGCGCTGGGCAGGTGAGGAGACCGCATGGGTATCGCGGCCCATGTAGAGCGGTCCGGTGATGCCTTGGGCGCTGCGGTATTCGCAGATCGCCTGGGTGATGGCCAGGATGTGCGCCTCGTTGAACGAGCCCTTGAGCGGTGAGCCACGGTGACCGCTGGTGCCGAAGCTGACGAGCTGCGCGGGGTCGGCCGGATCGGGCGTTCGGTGGTAGAACTCGCTCTCGAGCCGCGCCGGATCGATCAGCAACGCCTTCGGCGCCGGCTTGCCGGCGAGCGGGGATAGAGCCATAGGCGAGCATTATCGAGGCTGGCGACGATCCGTTCCAGCGCGGAGCGCGCTGGGGCGGGTCCCGGGTTAGACTGGCCGCGGCTTAAGCGATGCCGGGGAAGCGCTGTGCCGATGAAACTCTACTCGTGGAATGTCAACGGCATTCGCGCCGTCGTCAATAAGGGTCTCTTTCAGCGGTTCGTCAAGACGCACCGGCCGGATGTGCTGTGTCTGCAGGAGACCAAGGCGGAGCGCGGGCAGATCGCGATCGACCTGCCGGACTATCACGAGTACTGGAACTCCGCCGTCAAGAAGGGTTACTCCGGCACGGCGATCTTCTCCAGGGAGGAGCCGCTCAAGGTGGTCAACGGCTTCCCGAAGGCGTTCGCGAAGCGCTTCCAGTTCGCCGACGAGCTCGAGCGCGACAGCAGCGAGGAAGGCCGCGTCATCACCGCCGAGTTTCCCAAGCTCTACGTGGTGACCGTTTACACCCCGAACGCCAAGGACGATTTGAGCCGGCTGGCGCTGCGGCAGAAGCACTGGGACCCGGCATTCCTCGCCTACTGCCGCCAGCTCGAGAAGAAAAAACCGGTGGTCTTCTGCGGCGATCTCAACGTGGCCCACACCGAGCTCGACCTCGCCAATCCCAAGTCCAACCGCGGCAGGAAAGGATTCACCGACGAGGAGCGGGCGGGCTTCCAGAAGCTCATCGACGCCGGGTTTATCGATACCCTGCGCCTCTTCCAGCAAGGCAACGGTCATTACACCTGGTGGAGCCGGTTCGCCAACTCGCGCGCGCGCAACGTCGGCTGGAGAATCGATTATTTCCTCGTCTCCGCCAGCCTCAGGAAGGCCGTGAAGGCGGCGCAGATCCATGCCGATGTGATGGGAAGCGATCACTGTCCCATCAGCGTGACGCTGGCGATCTGACCGGCTCGGCCGCCGAGCCTCAGAGGATGTCGGGTTTCCCGCCGCTCGCGAGGAACGCGCTCATCAGCTCGAGCTTGCGCGGCGGCAGGATGGGGCGCGGCACCGGGCTACGGCGCAAGAGCATGATGCGCGGATCCGATCCCGCCATCCGCGGCCAGGGAGGAAGCCCGGCACCGTTGGGATTGCCGGTCTTGATGAAATTGACCCAGTAGCGCGACAAGGTCCGCGAGAGCGCCTCGTCGCTCGGAGCGAAATGCCGCTGCGGCGCGGCCGCCAGAGTGCCAAAGACGTAAGGCAACTCGGAGGAATGAAAAACGCCCCAGCGGCTCGACTGCGGACCGGGCTCGAGGTGATCGAAGAGGTATCCGTACGCTGCGCTGCGTGCGTGTCCGTCCCACGCGCGGCTCCAGGCGTAAAGCGCGGCGAGCCCGAGATCACGGTGCAACTGCCTTGCCGAGTGCGCGCGCTCGATGCCGGTGCCCGCGGGATAGAGGGTCGCAAAGCGCGGCGCCTGGGCCGCGAAGGTCTTCTCGAGCAGCGCTTTCCACGCCGACCGGCTCATCGACTTGACGAGCGGCCCCGAGAAGGCGGAGGCATCATCGGCATCGATCCCCGCAAGAACCGGCACGTCCGAGAAAGCGCCCGGAATGAGCAGCGTCTCGGGCGGCCCGGGCAGCAGCACTCCATCGACGATGGGGACGAGCAGCGGTCCCTGAAGGGCGGGCGGTGCACCCGCGGTGAGCTGCCGCGGCGCCAAGGCCCGAAGTGCCGCCAGCGAGGGCGCCTTGGACCGCGCGAACCTCTCGCCCGCCTTCTCCGCCTGCGCGAGCGAGGGCGCCGGCACGGTCTGCGGCAGTCCGCTTTGCGTGATGGCGCCGCGGAAGAGTCCCGTAGCGAGCGGTGAGACGATCAGATCGTGCACCGCCATGGCGCCGGCCGACTGCCCGCCGACGGTGATGGCATCCGGATCGCCACCGAAAGCGCCGATGTTGCGATGCACCCATTGCAGCGCCGCCAGCATATCTTGCAGACCGTAGTTGCCGGGAGGCGCGTGCTCCCGGGCCGCCTCCGCTGCGAGCGCCGGTGTCACGAAGAAGCCGAAGAGGCCCACGCGATAGTTGATCGTGACCACCACGATGCCCTGGGCGGCGAGGTTCGCCCCGTCATAGACCGCCACCGATCCCGAGCCTGCGACGAAGCCGCCGCCCGGGATCCAGACGAGCACCGGGAGTTGGCGCCGCACCTGCGCGGCGGGCGTCCAGATGTTGAGATAGAGGCAATCCTCGCTGGCGCGCCCCTGAGGCAGGTACTCGTGAGTCCAGGGACCGATGGCCCCAGGAGTCATCACCTGCCAGCAGCTCGGCGCGAATCGGCTTGCGTCGCGGATCCCCTGCCACTGAGGCGGGGTTTGCGGCGCGCGCCAGCGATTGCGCCCGATGGGAGGCGCCGCGTAGGGAATCCCGAGAAACGCAGCCACCGCGCCCTGCCTGATGCCGGCCAGCGAACCCTGCCCGATGCGCACCACGGGCGCCGCTTGCGCCGCGCGGCACGAAGCTGCGAGCGCAAATCCCAACAGCACCCAAAGTGCCAGCGGGCCGAGAGGCCGTCCCCGCTCGCCAGGCTGACTACGCCCTCGTTGCGCCACAGATCCCCCGATGCAGCGAAATGACCCGGCGCGATTATATCGATCGCCAGTGACCCGCGGCCGCTTGCCTGGGGTACTCATGATTCCATGCGACACCACGCACCGCTGCTGCTCGTCGCAGCACTCCTTGCGACCCCTGCGTACGCTCAGGTTTCCACCGTCCGCGGCTACTGGCGCACGCCGGGCGGTTCGGTTCTTCGCATCGCCCGCTGCGATCGGCGGCTGTGTGTAATGATCGCGAGGCTCGCCGGTCAAACTCAACCCATCACCGACACTCACAATCCCGACCCCCGGTTGCGCAGCCGCGCGCTCTGTGGGCTGCGCATCGGCGAGGGTTTCCTCGAGATCGATCCGCAGCATGCGCGCGACGGACACCTCTACGATCCGAAGAACGGACGCACCTACAGCGGCCAGATGACGGCCGCGGGGAATCTCCTTTACCTGCGCGGCTATGTTGGCTTGCCGATCTTCGGGCGTACCGAAATCTGGGTACGGACCTCGAAGCCGGATCGACCGTGCTAGCGAGGTGCCGCTGCGACCACGGTCCTTGGATCCTCGTGCGGGCGCAGAAGACGAGTCAACAGGCTTTCGAGGTGCGCGGGTGAGAGCCCCGAGGGCGGGAGCGAGATTCTGACGCTGGCATCATCGATGATGGAGTTGCTGTGGAGCACCGCCAGCGCGCCCGCGCAACGGCCGAAGCGCAGCGAGCGGCCGAGTGGGGTGGCCGGCGCCGAGAAAGTCATCTGCTCCTCCAAAGCCGCGAGCATCTCCTCCGAAAGGCGCCACTCGGCGCCGATGTGCCAGGCAAAGGCGGCGGATTGCAGATCGAGCACGGACGCCATCACCAGGGGATCGACTCCCTCTGCCGATCCCGGGGGCGAGCAGTGCTCGAGCACCGCTCGGAAGAGCACGATTTCGGCCAGTCCGCTGATGAGGCTCAGCAACTCCGCCGCAAACGGATTCGCCCGCTCGACGAGCGCGGCGTGTGGAATGGCCGCATGGGCCGAGCGCGCCGCGTGCTCCCAGACGAGCTCCGGAAAGCGTTTCGCCCCCGCGGCCCCGGAGCTCTGGAAGATCGGCTGCATGAGCGCCGCCGCCATCACCGAGCGCAAGCCGTGGTTCCCTAGCACCACGATGGCCCGCTCGATGGTCTCGATCGGCCGCGAGGTGAGGCGGTAGAAGGAGCTGTTCGCCACCTTGAGGAGGCTCCCGACCAGCGCCGGATCGCGCGCGACGATGGCGACCAACTGGCGCACCGAGACGCTGCTGTCGTTGATGGCGCGAAGGAGCTGCGGCAGAAGATTCGGCCGCCTCGGGAAGTAATGCCGCCGGGTGGCCGGATCACCGAGGGCGGCGAGCGCAGCCGCCACGATGCGCTCATGGGCGGCATCCTGCCGCCCTCCCCCAGGGGCGCCCAGCTCGAGCTGCCGCAGCCGGCGAAAGACCTCGGTGCGGTCGAGGAACTGCGAGGAATCCGCCGCTTGCAGCAGCGGCGGCTCGGGCAGATCCCGCAGGTCGAACCCGGGCTCGCTCTCGATCGGGGCCGATCCTGCCGCGCGCACCAGGCGGGGAGGAGAAAAGCGGCGCCAAGCGGGCCATGCCGCGAATCCGCAGGCTGCAATCAGCAGCAATGGCAGCAACCAGATCACGCTATCGCCGAGAGACCTTCGAAGCGGCACGTCGCTTCGGGCCGTCCCTGGTTTTCGGCAGTCGCGCCCGAAAATTGCCGCCCGGTCACGGGTTTTGTGATCGAGCGCACACCGCCCGCGTCACTTGGGCCGCCAGCCGCACGAGAGGTCGCCGCCCCGCCCGCCTCGCTGGCGTTCAGCGCCCCGTCAGTGCTTGCGCTGCTCCTCGGCTTTGCGCAAAGCATCCGCGTCCCGCCGGTCCTCGGCAGGCTCCTTGGCACGGGACCGCGCCTCCTTCTCCTCCGGCGTCAGCTCGTCGGACGCCTCGGAGGCCGAGCCTTCGAGCGGCTCGCCGGCCTTTTTCTTCTCGTCCACGAAGCGCTGGGTCTTCTCGTCATAGCGGCGAGCGGACTCGTAATCGCCCTCACCCTGTACTTTGGATGTCATGCCGTTACTCCCGTGGCTTGGCTCGTCATCGCACGGACCTGGATGAGCAAGCGCCATTCCGACGTGCTGAAGCACGGCTGTAGCATGCCGGTTTGGCGTCGGTTTCAAGGAGATGCCTCACGGCATTCGCGGCTATCGCCCTGGGCGCCGCATCCGAGATCGCCGGTTGAGGTGCAGTAATATGATGCCGTGCCTCCTGGCCATCGACTTTCCGTCTACGTGCAGCCGCGTGCCAGCCACACTGGAATCGCCGGCCGCCACGGGCCGGACCTTAAGATCCGCGTCGCATCGCCCCCGATCGACCACGCGGCCAACGAGGAGCTGCTCCGCTTCCTCTCCGAACGGTTAGGTGTTCACCGGCGTGACGTACGCCTGATTGCCGGCTTGAGAAGCCGACGCAAGGTGATCGAGATCGACGGCGTGAGCGCCGAGCGGATTACGATGCTGCTGGATCAGCCTGAAAAACCCTAATTGACGCTTGCGTTCAATGCCGCGACCCAGCCGGCGCAGATGGCGATGCCCGGAATGCGGTTTCATCAGCTGCATGGCGACCGCGGAAGCGAATCGCGCGTACGAATGACCGCACTGGGGAAGACAGAGAATGGCCGGTCCCGGGTCGAGTAACTACGGGTGAGCCTCTGAAGTATTGGCGGAGAGGGCGAGATTCGAACTCGCGAGGGGCTTGCGCCCCTGCCGGTTTTCAAGACCGGTGCATTCAACCGCTCTGCCACCTCTCCGGCAGGGGGAACTCGGCGGCGCGAATGCTATCAAAAAGAGCCGCACGGGGGCCTCAAACGTCAACCAGATCTCGGCCGCCTCGGGCTCGCGCCTCTTCCTCGGCGCAGGCAATATCGAGGGACCCAGCCCTCGAGAGCTTATGCCGACCGAAAGCGCTGCCGCCCGCTCCGTTCCCCTGCCCCTCCCCCACCGTGCCGCGCGGCGGCGGGGGCCGTCGCGCTTCGTTCGCAATATCGTCACTCTGATCGCGCTGCTGCACGTGTACGTGGGCGCGCGGCTTCTGCCCGCCCTTCCGATAGGGCTCCTAGTGTACCGTAACAACTGAAATGATAGTATGATCGTGCCCATGAGCACGATCACCCTCTCGGACGCAGAACGCGT
>DATFCZ010000088.1:0-28587 GCA_035252605.1 Steroidobacteraceae bacterium | reverse complement strand
CGCAAAGCGCCTGAATCTGATCCTTACCGCGCTTAATGCCGCGACCCAGGCAGCGCAGATGGCGATGCCCGGAATGCGGTTTCATCAGCTGCATGGCGACCGCTATTCCGTTTGGGTGGATGAGAATTATCGAGTGACGTTCCGTTTCGGAGGCGGACACGCGTACGAGGTGGATTATGAAGACTACCATTGAGAGTTCTGGCCGGATGCACAACCCCGCTCATCCCGGTGAGATCCTCAGGGAGATGTACATGGGACCGCTCGGGGTCACGATTACGCAGACGGCGGACGCACTTGGAGTAAGTCGCAAGCACGTCTCGGCGATCGTGAACGGCCGCGTGCCCGTGTCGCCGGACATGGCAGCGCGTCTGGCTGGCGTCTTCGGTACTGAGCCGGATATCTGGATCAATCTTCAGGCGCAGTACGACCTCTGGCGGGTGCGTCAGCTCGCACGCCCGAAGGTGAAGCGGTTGGCGGCTTAAGGGCTGCGTCCAGCTGGGAGCGGAAGCGAATCGCGCGTACCAGTGGCCGCACTGGAGAAGATAGAGAACAGCGCTGCAACGGCGGTTGCTGGCCGATTGTGCCGGAATCTCATTTCACGCGGCGTGCTTTGAGACTTCCTCTGCTTGCGTCCGGGCTTAAGCGTTACGTGGAAGTCATCTCTTGCCATGCTGCACGGGCCGAGCCCAGTGCAGAGGCGCCGCAGGGCCAGGACATGGGTGCCTCTGCTACTACCACCGGCGGGTTCAGGCGCCGGGCGTTTCCCCAAGACGTCGCCTCGAGTGAAGGCGACAGATCGCAGTCAGAACGCCGAATAAGCGCGGTTTCCTTGCCATCTTTACCGGCCTCCCACAGAACGCTGGCGGTACGGGCGAGCGACAGCCGCGCTGTCATCCCTGCGCCCGTGAGCCTGCGATTCACGAGTCCCCGGACCGCCGCGGCGGCAAGAAGATAACCCGTGCCATGATCAAGTGCTTGTACGGGCAGGGGGACGGGGCTGTCAGCGCCCTTCCACTTCCTCCCTGCGTCGGCGATTCCCGAACTCATCTGTACCAAGCTGTCGAATCCGCGACGACCGGTCCAAGGACCCGACCAGCCGTAAGCATCAAGACTGACGTCAATGAGGCCCGGAGAAATCGCGCTCCGTCTTGCCTCGTCATATCCCAGCCGCTCCAGCGCACCGGGGCGATAACCGTGTACGAGCACATCGGCTCCCGCGAGCAGGAGCTCGAAGCGGCTGCGTCCCTCCAGAGTCTTAAGGTCGAGCCTTGCGCATCGCTTTCCGAGCGTCACTTCGGGGACCACTCCCGGCTCGTCCCAATCCGGCGGGTCGATGCGCAGCACCTCGGCGCCGTACGCCGCGAGGAAGCGAGTCGCGACCGGACCGGCTAGCACCCGGGTCAGGTCCAGGACGCGAATTCCAGCCAATGGGCGCGACCGCGACGGCACCCAGCGTGCGTGCGCCGTTGCATCGCGCCTGGTGTGCATATGCACCAACGGCTCTAGGCTGACTGCGCGTCCCTGGGAATGTTCGAGCCATTCTGCCGTTGAACGCATTTCGGCCGCGCAACCACCGGCTTCGACGACAGCGGCTTCGAGCGCGGCCTTGGTCCAGCCTGCAACGGCATGCGCCATTGTGGCCTTATCCCTGTGTCGCCCAAGCACCCGCTCCGCGGCAGCGCGATGATGCGGTGCGTTTGTGTGAAGTCTGATCCACCCATCCCGCGCAGGGTAGTCCCCCGCGATCGGGTCCCAGGGGGCAGGTGGCTTCCAGCCGATAGGCTCGATCGACCAGCCAAACCAGAGTGAAGCCAGACGGCGATTGACCGTAACGGCAGGAGCATCGACCGCGTGCACCGCGAGCTCTCCGATGGAGAGAGCGGCAGAGGCAATCGACGCGCTGGCAAAGTCCGTTACGGGGAAGCACGATGGCAGCTCGCCCTCGCCGACAAACTGCAGGCGCTCGAGCCTTGACGGATCGCCGTTGAGAGCCTTCCAGAACAATTGGGCGATGGATAATGATCGTGACGACATCCGCGATCCCCAGCGACGCTTCGATAGCCGCTTCGGCGACTACCCCGATGCGGAGCGTAACGCCGTGCGTTGCGGCTGCAAAGTGCACGCTGCCGATCAAGTACGGTCAAGTGCTCGTCACGACACACCAGTCGATGCCGCTGTACGGGAATGACAGCTTGCCGGCAGTCTAGCTGCCCGAGCGAGCGGCAGATGATGGCCCGCTCCCGCCCAATCAGGCGCTCGCTACAGAAATTGACGTACTCGGGGCCTCAGATCGACCGACGCTTGCCGCAGGTCTTAATCGAGCGTGATCGCACGCCCGGTCGTCCCGTCGCGACTGAAGGTGAACCGAACCTGCATTAGGCGCCGGGAGGGTGTATCCACCGGTGAAAACGTCCATTTTTTGGCCGCCTCGATAGCCAGTCGCTCAAAATACCTGCTCGGTCCGGTTCGAACCGCGAGAGCGGCAAATACCGAGCCGTCGCGATCGACGATGACTCGCACCCAAACTCGGATGTGTCCGCGGATCGTTCGACGGGACTTCCACGAAACGTGAGGGATGACCTCATGGAGCACCGATTGCGACTCGGCCAAGCCGCTCCGAGCCGACCCTGTTGGAGATATAGCAGAGACAGGCGCCCGCACCTGCGCTGCCGCGGACGCGGCGGCGCTCGGAGTATGTGATCGTGATCCTCCGCGAATCTCAACATGAGGTGAAGGCGAAGCGGAGGCGTGATCCGTTCTGAACATGCGTGCTCCCGTCCAACCCAACAGGAGAATCACTGCTGCTCCGAGCATCACGGCAAGTAAGACTTGCATCTTCACGGGCAATGCCGGAGGGCGCGCCGCTTCGGGAGCGACCCGCGGGGCTGCAGTCCGCGCCGATGTCGGCTCTGGTGGTACGAGCGCCGCCTGCTGAATAGTGGCAGCCGGTGCAGACCCCGCCGATCGCCCGCGCGCCCAGGCCATGAGCTCCGTCACGGTGGGACGTTCCTGCGGGCGGGGGCTCAGACAGCGGGCCACTACGTCCCGGAATTCCTGGGAGAAATCTGCCGGCAGCACGACAGCTTCCTTGCACTCGCCGAAGCCCGAAGGCGCACGGCGAGTGAGCGCTTCGAAGAGGCTCGCGCCGAGCGCCCAGACGTCTCCGGCAGTGGAAGTGCTGCCGTGACGGGCTTCCGGAGGATCGTAAACATGCGGAGTGTTGGTGCTCTTCGCACTTCCATTGACGCGACGGATCGTGTCGCTTGCCAGCTTCAGCTGATCTCCAACGACCAGGATGTTTGCTGGTTTCAACTGGCCCTGAACCAGGTCTTGGCCGTGCAGGAACGCCAGTGCGTCCAGTATCGGCAACAGCATTTCTCGCGCCTCGGTGTCCGTCAGGGCGCGGTGCCGCAATAATTGCGCAAGAGTCTGGTCGGCGTACTCCATCAGGGCGTACAGATGGGGCAACCCGTCCAGCTGGCACCCGCCCCACTCCCACAGGCGAAGTAGCCGAGGATGAGCGAGGCTGCCAGCCCGCTTCCATCTGGGCAGTAGTGATTCGGCCAGGTCTCGATTCGCAGGCACGAGCTTGATCGCCACTAGGGAAGGACGGCGGGCCGCAGACTCAGTGAGGAAGACGCCGCTGTGATCCGAGCTGCCGACATAGCGCCCCAGAGGAAACTCGCCGTTGATGAGGTGTCCCTGCCACCTCGTCCAGACCTCGCTTACCGATTCAATGGGTTCAACGCTCATATGCCCCCCAGCGCAGCAACAGCGGCACTCTACGGCTGCCACGCACGATCATGCGGCGACTCAACGGCCGGAACGATACCATGTGCGGCGCTCACCATAAAAAGCGCCAGCACTCAGAATCGAAGTCGGCGCGGTGACGGTGACTCCCGGAGGCGACACTTCGCCTTGCTGGCAGTCTGTTGCTTGATCTTGCGTGACATGCTCACGAAGCGACACGTACGCAGCTGGTCCCGCTGTACGCTTCCCAGCGGCCGGTTCCGGGCTATTGAAAAGCACTCTCGGCGGGCCGCTTGTGGCGGCACGTCGTCGCTCGTGGCCATCGACCCCGAGCCGACATTTTCTCTGACCGCTTTGGAGCGGTATACACTGATCTCTTCCACCGGTACAAAGGGGCATCGTTATGATCGCTGACGCCGCGGCGCCTGCCCGCACTGCCGAGGAAACGAGCATCCGTGATGTATTGGCCGCGTTCATAGAAGCGCGGAACAAGCATGACGCTTATGCCTTTTCGATGCTCTTTGCCGAGGATGCGGATTTTACCAACGTGCGCGGGATCGGCGCGCATGGGCGTACCGAGATCGCCGCGTTTCATGCCCCGGTGTTCGCAACCGTCTTTATCGACTCACATCAGAAGATCGTCGACGAGCGGATTCGCTTCATAAAGCCGGATGTAGCGGCGGTTGACGCTTGGTGGCAGAAGGACTTCCGATGATGTTGAATCGACGCGCAGTATTGTCCGCAGTACCGGGTCTGATCGCGTGGCCAGCGCTCTCTCGGGAGGCGCCGGCCGCATTGGTGACTTATGAGCGTGATACCGGTGGGCGAATTGGGCTTTACGCCGAAAATCTGACGACTGGTCTCAGGATCTCTTGGCGCGCGAACGAGCGCTTCGTGATGTGCAGCACATTCAAGGCCTCGCTCGCCGCGATGATCATGGCGCGCGTCGATCATGGCCGGGATCAGCTGCAACAAATGATTTCCTACGGGCCTGAAGACGTACCCGACTGGTATGCGCCTGTGGCGAAGAAGAACCTGGACAAGGGAGCGATGTCGGTGGCTGACATGTGCGAGGCGGCGGTTGAGTACAGTGACAACACCTGCGCAAACCTGTTGCTAGCCAGGGTGGGCGGTCCGGCCGCTCTGACGGCCTTTTGGCGCTCGATCGGCGATCCGGTCACGCGTCTGGACCACAACGAGCCGATTCTGAACCGCTCGCCCCCGGGTGACCCGCATGACACGACCACTCCCGCCGCGATGGCAGCCAACCTGCGCCGCCTATTGCTGGGAAGGGTTCTGTCGCCGGTTTCGCGCGAACGCCTCACCGGGTGGATGGTGGACTGCAAGACTGGAGGCGATCGCCTGCGTGGCGGGATCCCCAAGACTTGGGCGATCGCCGACAAGACGGGCAACAACGGTAAAGACGCGTCCGGCGACATCGCTGTGACGTGGCCCGAGCCGGACGCGCCCATAGTGATCTGCGCCTATACCCAGGGCGGTTCACCGACGGCCGCCCAGCTGACGAGCGTTTTCGCTGACGTCGGTCGGATGGTCGGCAAGCAACTTGGCTGACTCTCGGCCTTGCGCAGCAGGATGCACCTGTCGCGAGCTCCAGAGACGGCGGCTGTGAGGTGACTGGGGCACAATCACGATCGTCCGCATTTGGACATGCCACCCGTACTTCCTGGCGATATCCGCTGTGATCAGGGCGCCGCTGCGGGTATTTTGCTGTGCCTCAGGGTCCCTAGAGCGGGTCGTAGCATAACGACACCCTGAGTCGGCTTTTGGTACGTCCAAGTCGCAGACGCGCACCGGGAACTTACCAACCGTTGGTATCCCCCTTCATCCGCGGCCTATGCTGCGTGCCCAGTCCGGCGGTGATAAATACCGCGGTTGCGCTGCCTTGGACATCCGCAGTATGCCAGGTGCCGGGTGCGTTGATCGCGTACTCGCCTGGTCCGATATTGACTCTACTGCGGGTGCCGTCGGCATGCTCCTGATACAAGGTGATGCGGCCCGCAATACACAGCACCACCTCGCTGCCGGCGGGATGCATTTCCCACATGTCCCAAGGCTCGTCGAAATTGAATTGACTCACCAGACGGCCCTCGACGCCATCAGATTGATGGCGCTGAACGTAGTTTCCGTACCAATCCATGGAGCCCGTGAATTCCGGTTCCACCACGGCGGTAGCGCCGAGCCCCAAATGAATTGGCCGCTGTTCGATGCGGTAGCTGCTCATCTGCGCGCTCATCCAACTGCATCAAAGTCACACGACTAGGGATTCTACCCCAGCCTTTCGCGGACAGCTCCTGGCCGTCTGTTGCCGAACGGAGGGCGATCTGTCGAGAATCGGGCGTCAGGCACGTGCACTTCGGGTCTGTACCCGGCACCTGTCTCGGATGGCCGGGTGATAGCCGATACCGCGCTGAATGTCGGAGCGCCTTCAACGAAACAGGCGGGGCGCGAGGTCATTCAAACCCCGCCGCCAAGTCTGCCATTCGTGTGCCGTTCCTGCGCTCTCGAAGTACACCAGATGCACGCCGTGCTCGCGTAGCGCCTTGACAGCAGCGACTATGCCGAGGCGAATACCCGGCGGCTCCGCGGTGCCGACCCCCATCCATAGCAGCCGCACGCGCTGATTGAAGCGCCGCGCATCCGCAAAGCTCCCGCCGTAGGCGGCTCTGACATCGAACGGCGCCGCGAAAGCAGACGCAAGGGATTGCGACGAGTTAGGGTCCTGCAGGATCGGCCCGCTCAGCGACGCGATGTAGGCAAAAGTGTCCTGGTGGCGCAGAGCGATGAAGAGCGTCTCCATGCCGCCCATGGACAGCCCCGCCATCGCGCGATGCTCGCGGTCGGGAATCGTCCGGTACGAGGCATCGATCGTCGGGATGAGGTCACGCAGGATCATGTCCTCGAACGCATGGAACGCGAGCCCCACTTGCTTCGCTGAGGTGTCGGGGCCGAGATGCAGGGCGGGCGTGCCTGGCTTGTTGGCATATCCGCGATCCATGACGATGATCATCGGCTCAGCCTTGCCGGCAGCGATGAGGTTGTCGAGTATGAACTGCGCCTTGCCTTGGCGCGTCCAGCCCGTCTCATCCTCGCCATAGCCATGTTGCAGGATCAGGAGCGGATAGTGCCGTGTCGGGCTCGCATCATATCCCGGCGGTGTGTAGACGAACGCGCGACGCCAGGCTCCCGTGACGCGTGACCAGTACCACTTCTCGCGCACCTGGCCGTGCGGGACGGCCTTCACCGAATAAAAGTCACCCTGCGGGTCCGGTACCTCCAACCCGCTGACTTCCTTCCCGTAACCAAAGTACGTCTCACTTGCCGGATCACTGACCGCGACGCCATCCAGAATGAACCAGTAGTAGTGAAATCCCGGGACGACCGGCGGAAGGGTGACCCGCCAGACTCCACCCGCCAACCGGGTCATCGGAAAAGGGCCGTGTCCGAGTCCATCGCCTCCGGCCACGAGCACGCTGCGAGCGCCGGGCGCGCGGAGCTCGAAGCTGACGCGGCGGTCCGGGTAAATGCGGGGGCTGCTCGCGCCCGGAACGTTCGATGCACCCGGCGATGAGGCGTCGCCCGCCTGTGCGCAGTCGAGGCCGGCAATGAGTGTCAGGGCCAATGCCGAGAGTACGGCGAGCGCCGCGGCGCCTCGCCTCGATAATCGGTCGTAACGCATGGAGCGCAGTGTGACACCGATGCCGCCGAGTGGGCAAAGTCGCTGGTCGGGACCTCAGCGTCCGTGTCGCGGGCCGAAGTCGAACAGGTCCATCAGATCGCCGATCGCCGGCGCATTGCGGGGCACGTAGGGATTCGATGGCGAGGCGATCGGATTGGGCAGATTATCGCGGCTGCGGGAGGAGATGTGCTCGTGGATTCTCCAGTTCGCCTCGACGAACTTGTCGAAGGAGACGTGATCGGCGTAGCTGTGCACGATGCGACCGCCGCGCGAGTAGCGCGAGACCACGATGAGCGGAACTCGCGTGCCGTCGCCGAAGAAGTCGATCGGCTGCACGTAGCCCTGGTCGTAGAAGCCGCCGCCCTCATCGAAGGTGATCATGATCGCCGTGTCTTTCCAGAGACCGGGCGTCGCGCGCACCGTATCCACGATCTTCTGGACGAAACCCTCGAGCAGATCGACCTTGGAAGAAGCCGGATGACCGTCGAGCAGATCGTCGGGTTTGACGATCGAGACAGCCGGCAGGCTCTGGTGCCGGATGTCCGCATAGAGGTCCTTGAGGCCCACGTTGTTCCGGCGCAGCGCGGGGTCGGTCATGATCTGCTTCGAATAGAGGAACGGATCGCAGATGTTGCAGTAGGCGCCGGGATCCGCGCGCTCGCGGCCACCGTCCCAGCCCTGGCCGTAGTATTTCCACGTCACGTGATGCCGGCTCAAGAGCAGCCCGAGATTCTCCTGACGCGTCGGCGGTATGGTGAACTGGCTGGGCCCCAAGGCCGCGGGCTGGCCGGTTCCGAGATACCCGGGATTGTAGTTGTTGACGAGATAGTAGGCGCCCGGCTTGCAGTCGCCGTTGCGAAACGCCCGATAGGGTAGAGACTCGAGGTACTGGTCGACCGCAGCGACTCCGGGCTGGTTGGGATCTGCGCACTCCACGTAGGAGCCGCCGCCGCCGGTTTTTGCATCGCCGTAGCCGTCCTGCCGGTACCAGTTGTTGGTGCCGGGCTCGGGGTCGGGATTCTCGATCTGACCGGCCGGTGGCCGCACGGGGCGCCCGGCGGCGTCCTCGTAGTAAATGAGCGTGCCGAATCCCAGCATGATGTGGTTGGCGCCGGTGCCGCCGAGGGCGGCCTGATGGAAGTTGTCACTGAGGGTGTATTCGCGCGCAAGTTGCGCGAAATAGGGAGCGTTGCCGCGCGCCATGTTGAGGAACTGCATGGCGGTCGGGCCTTCGTGCGTCGTCTCCTCCGTGTAGTCGGCGGGCCGCGGCGCCCCGTTGCTTCCCGCCCCTACCGTGACCTCCACCCAGGCGAAAAGGTCGGCGCGGCAGCCGCTCGGGTTCTTTTCCGTCGCGGCGTCCATCGAGCAGTCGAGCTCCTGGCGCATCTGAAAGAGCCGATGCACGGGACTGGCCGCATACGCGTCATACGGCAGGTAGCGACTGAGGTCGATCGGCGCGTTGGCGAAGGTCAGCGGGAAGCGCGTATCGACGGCTCCATTCGGCAGACCGGTGCCTCCGCTCGCGAGCTCGGGGTAGTCGGCCGCGGGAAGGCCCGACTCGCGCCGCCGTGCCTCGGCGGCGGTGGTGAACGCGGGCTTCTGCATCGCATCGTCGGTATTGATTGCCGGCAGGTCCGTGAAGGGCGCGGTGCGCTTCGGGTCGGGTGAATAGGCGCCGGTATCCAGGGCCTGCCACTGACGGGCGAGCGCGACCTTCGGGCCGGGCGTGCCGTCGGCTCTCACGATCCCCTGGGAGAGGAGATTCCACACCCGCTCACCGCGTGGCGGCTGGTAGGTGGCGAAAAGATGATCGAACGTCCGATTCTCGCCGATGATGAGGATCACGTGCCTGATCGGTGTCAGGGTGCGGCGCGCGGAGGCGAGAGCCGCCGGCGGCAACGCGAGTCCCAGCGTGAGCAGCAGCGGACCGATCAGGCCCGCACAACCTTTCGGGCAGGAGAGGCTCCGCACGTCGCTTTACTCCAGCGGGTCGGGGCTTTGTTCGACGGGGAGAGCGGCGTCTTGGGTCGCCGCGGCGCCGGCCGCTTTCGCGGACAGGGTGTCGGCGATGAAGAACTTGTAGAGCACAACGCCGAGAGGTGCGCCGACCAGGGGTCCGATGACGGGCACCCACCAGTAGCCATAAGGCCCCGGGAAGGCGTTGGTCCCCCATCCCATGAGCCAGCAAAAGAGCCGCGGACCGAAATCGCGCGCAGGATTGATGGCGTAGCCCGAGCCGGTGCCGAAGGACATGCCGATCGCGGCGACCGCCATGCCCACCATGAAGGGCGCGAGGTTGGCCTTCACGCCAACGTTCATCGAATCGATGATGGCGAGGACGAACAGCAGCAGGAAGAACGTCGCGACGATCTGATCAAAGAGCGGCCCGAGGAGATTGGCGCCGTAGTAATGCGCCGGAAAGGTCGCGAAGATACTGAAGGTCGTCATGCCGCCGGGGTCGGCACGGGATACCACCTTGTTGGCCTCGTTCCACATCTCGATCGCCGGCGCATAGTCGGCGTACACCAGGGCAGCACCGCCGAAGGCGCCGGCGATCTGCGCCCCAGAATAGGGCAGCACCTTCGCCCAGGGGAAGTCACCCTTGACGGCGAACGCGAGCGTCACCGCCGGATTAAGATGCGCACCGGTCACGCCGCCCGCCACGTAGACCGCCATGGCGACGGCCATGGCCCATCCCCAGGTGATCAGCAGCCAATCGCCCGCGCCGGCGAAGATCGCCGGCGTTCGGCCGGATTCGGGAAGTCCCACGACCGCCACGGCCACGACGCCCGCGCCGAAAGCCAGCAGGACGAAAGTGCCGAAAAACTCCGCCAGCAGCTCGCTCCAGAGGCTTTGCGCCCGCCAGCCCGTTTTGACGCCGATTTTCATCGCTGCTCCACCCAGCCGAAAGACCGCTCGACGGCCTTCTTCCAACACCTGTAGTAATGGTCGCGCCGCTCGCTCGCCATGGTCGGGGTCCAGGTGCGATCGATGGCCCAGTTGGCGCGCAGATCCTCGGTGTTGTTCCAGAAGCCGACGGCGAGACCCGCCGCATACGCCGCGCCGAGCGCCGTGGTCTCGGTCACCTTGGGGCGAATCACCGGCGCATCGAGAATATCCGCCTGAAACTGCATGAGGAGATCATTGACCACCATGCCGCCGTCCGTCCTCAGGCTCGAGAGCCCGATGCCGCAGTCCGCCTGCATGGCCTCCACCACATCGCGAACCTGATAGGCCGTCGATTCCAACGCAGCCCGCGCTAGGTGCGCGCGGTTCGCGTACCGCGTGAGCCCGGTGATTACGCCGCGCGCATCGTCTCGCCAGTAGGGCGCATAGAGACCGGAGAAAGCCGGCACGATGTAGACATCGCCATTGTCCTCGACGCTGGCGGCGAGCGGCTCGATCTCAGACGCCGCCTCGAAGAGCTTAAGATTGTCACGCAGCCATTGCACCAGAGCGCCGGTGATCGCGATCGCACCCTCGAGCGCGTAGCGCGGCGCCTCCTTGCCGAAGCGATAGGCGAGCGTCGTGAGCAGTCCCGCCTTGGATTGCACCGGATGCGTGCCGGTGTTCATCAGCAGGAAGGAGCCGGTGCCGTAGGTATTCTTGGCCTCTCCCGGCTCGAAGCAGGTCTGCCCCACGAGCGCCGCCTGCTGATCACCCAGGATCCCGGCAATCCTCACTCCTTTCAGCCATGCCGTGCTCATCTCGCCATAGACCTCGGATGAGGAGGCGATCCTGGGCAAACAGGCCCGCGGAATCGCGAATTCAGCGAGCATGTCCTCGTCCCAGTCGCAGGTCGCGAGATTCATCAGCTGCGTACGGCTCGCGTTGGTGACGTCCATGACGTGCACGCCCCCGTTGGCGCCGCCCGTCAGATTCCATGTGAGCCAGCTGTCGATGGTGCCGAAGAGAGCCTCGCCGGATTCGGCCTTGCGTCGCGCGCCATCGACGTGATCGAGGATCCAGCGCAGCTTCAGGCCCGCAAAGTACGTGGTGAGCGGCAGTCCGGTTTTCGCCCGGAAGCGGTCCTGGCCTCCCGCACGGGCGTAACCCGCCACCAGCTGAGCGGTGCGCGTGTCCATCCATACCAGGGCGTTGCACAACGGCTTGCCGGTCTTCTTCTCCCAAAGCAGAGTCGTTTCGCGTTGGTTGGTGATGCCGATCGCGGCCAGATCGCGCGGACCGAGATTCGCGCGCGCCAGCGCACCACCGATCACCTCGTCGGTATTGCTCATGATCTCCAGCGGATCGTGTTCGACCCATCCGGGCTTGGGATAGATCTGCCGATGCTCCTTCTGGGCGACCGAGACGATCGCTCCCTTCCTGTCGAAGACGATGAACCGCGAGCTCGTCGTACCCTGATCGATGGCGCCAATGTACCGTGACATTGATTCTCCCCCGCGAGGTGCGGCCTGATTCGCTCTCCGCGAGTCTACTCGCGCGGCGGTGACGGTGCTTGCGGCCGAGCGGCTGCCGGCCGGATCTAGAGCGATGTCGCGGCGAGCGCGCGCTCATCGAGCGCATAGCCCATGCCGGGCGCATCGCTCAGATTGAGCCAGCCGTCCGCATCGGCCTCGAGAGGCTCGCTCATGATGAAATCCCGCCGCGCGAGCGTCCACTCCGGTGGATCGTAGGCGTACTCGAGGAAGGGCGCATCGGCAAGGCCGGCGACCAGGTGCGCGTTGGCGGTGAGCCCCATGCCGTTGGTCCAGGTGTGAGGCGTGAATACGAGCTGATGCTCATGGGCCATGGCCGCAATGCGCCTGAGCCCCGTGATCCCACCGACGAGCGCCGCATCCGGCTGCAGAACGTCGACCGCTCCGGTGGTGATGAGGTCGCGCAGCTCGTGCATCTGGCGCGTCATCTCGCCCGCCGCAATCCTCACCTCCGTCGCCTCGCGCAGCGCCTTCATGCCGGCGTGATCGCCCCGATGCAGGGGCTCCTCCATCCAGAAGACGTCGAGCCGCTCGAGCTCGCGCGCAACCGCGAGCGCATCCTTGAGACTCCAGGGCGCCTGTGTATCCCACGGCATGCGCCAGCCCTGGTTGCAGTCGACCATCAGCTCGAGCCGCTCGCCGATGCGCGCACGCACGGCTTCGAGCGCGCGAATGTCATCTCGCCAGTCACCCCGCCGAAAGCGGATCTTCATGGCGCGAAAGCCCTGGGCGAGATAGCGCTCCGCCTGCTCCGCGAGCGCGGCCGGCGCGCGCAACGTGCCGGAGGAGGCGTAGGCCCGCACTCGGCTCGAGAGCCCGCCCAGCAGCCGCCAGCACGGCTGGCGCGTGATCTTGCCGGCGAGGTCCCAGAGGGCGAGATCGAGCGGCCAGCAGCGCCCGTAATGAAAATCGATGTGCGAGAGAACACGGTGGTGCCGCTCGATGGCGAGCGCGTCCTGGCCGACGAACAGGGACTCGTGCCCGGCGAAGCCGACCATCAGATCGCCGGAGCCGTACCCTTCGAGCCCGGTGTCGGTCCTCACCCGCACGAGGGTGGCATCGAAGTGCACCCGGGGCCGGGTATCCCAGCTCGCATGAAAGGGCGGGTCGAGCGGCAGCCGGTGATGGCTGATACGGATCGAGGCGATGATATGCCCGGAGGAGGGGGGCGCCGGATGCTCAAGCCACGCGTTCATGGGCTCGGACCAAAGGTCAGATGATTAGGCTTCCATATTCTCCCCGACCCTCCAAGCCTAGAATTTGGCTATGGGCATCGAAAAAAGGCATCGAATCCGCTGCGCCGCAGCGCTCGGGGCCGGCTAGTATGACCGTCCGGGGAGGGCCCATGGGCAAGAAGACCATCGATCGACGCTGGCTGCCTCTCAATGCGCTGCGCGCGTTCGAGGGTGTCGCCAAGCACGGCAGCTTCACGGCCGCCGCGCATGCGCTGCTCATCTCGCAGAGCGCCCTGTCGCGCCACGTCATCTCGCTCGAGCGCCTGATCGGGGTGCAGCTCTTCGAGCGCCGTCCCCACGCACTCACCCTGACCAAGGCGGGCGAGCACCTCCTGCCGGCGGTCGCCAAGTCCTTCGATCGGTTGGAATACGCGATCGATGACATCCGCAACGAGGGTGCCCCGGCGCAACGCACGCTGCGGGTGCGAATGCCGCCGAGTTTCGCGGTGCAGCTCGCGGTGCCCATACTCAGGGACTTCCGCGAGGCGAGCACGGAAGTCGATATCGACCTCATCAGCCCTGCGGCATCGGGGCGGCCGCTCGGCGACGTCGATGTGGCGGTCGTTTACTCGCGGCCCATCGTCACCGATCTCGTGGCGGATCTTCTCTGGCCCGTCCGCCAGAGCATCCTCTGCCATCCTCAGGTCGCGGCCCGCCATGCCGGCAAGGGCCTGCGCGCCTTCATCGAAGAGAACGAGATCGTGCACGTGCGCATCGATGAGCTGCCGCGGCACGATGCCTGGTCGCAGTTCGTGCGCCAAGCGGGGCTCACCGGTCTTGCCGTCGAGCGGGGCCTGGTGTTCGATACCGCCCTCCTCGCCGTGCAGTACGCCTTGAGCGGCCACGGCATCGCCTTGGTCGACCCCAAGCTCTTCGCCGAGGAAATCCGCGCCGGGCGCCTCGTCCGTCCCTTCGACACGATGCTCGACAACGGCTACGGCTATTACCTGCTCACTCATCCGGAAGCTCTTTCCGACACCGCGATCGCGCTCTTTCGCTCGTGGCTCATCGACCGCTTCGGCGAGCGCACGACGGAGGCGGCCGAGCCCGTGCGGCTCGCGGTCTCGAACGAGTGGGAGAAGGCCGAAGGCCAGGGTCGGTGAGGAGGCAGGATCGATGGAGAGACAGGATCGATGAAGAAACAGGCGCGAGTGGTGGTGATCGGCGGCGGGGTGGTGGGCGCGAGCGTGCTCTACCACCTGACGAAGGCCGGCTGGACGGAGGTGATGTTGATCGAGCGGGACGAGCTCACCTGCGGCTCGACCTGGCATGCCGCCGGCGGCATGCATACCATCAACGGCGATCCCAACGTCGCTCGCCTCCAGCAGTACACCATCAATCTCTATCGGGAGATCGAGCGCATCTCCGGGCAATCCTGCGGGGTGCATCTGACGGGCGGCATCATGCTCGCGGGCACCCGCGAGCGGCTCGACTGGCTCAAGATGGCCCAGGCCCGCGGCCGCTATCTCGGCATGGAGCTCGAGATGCTGACGGTCGATGAGGCGGCGCGGCGCTTTCCGCTCCTCGACCAACGGCATTTCGTCGGCGCCATGTTCGATCCCATCGAAGGTCACGTCGATCCCTACGGCGTGACGCATGCCTATGCCCGCTCGGCGCAGATCGCGGGTGCCGAGGTGGTCCGGCACACGCGCGTGGTGGATCTCAAGCCCCGTGCCGACGGCACCTGGGATGTGATCACTGAGCAGGGCAACGTGCATGCCGAGCACGTCGTCAACGCCGGTGGGCTCTGGGCGCGCGAGGTGGGACGGATGGTGGGTCTCGAGCTGCCGATCCTCGCGATGGAGCATCAGTACCTGATCACCGAGGAGCTGCCGCAACTCGCCGGTCTCACCGAGCAGATGCACTGCATCGATTTCGAGGGTGAGCTCTACCTGCGTGAAGAGCGCGGCGGGGTGCTGATCGGCACGTACGAGCGCTCGGGCGTCCCCTGGTCGCCGGTCACGACGCCCTGGGACTTCAACCAGAGTCTGTTACCTAACGATCTCGAGCGGATCGCGCCCAGCCTGGAGTTGGCGTTCCAGCACTTTCCTCCGCTCGGCGAGGTCGGCATACGCAAGGTCGTCAACGGTCCCTTCACCTTCGCCCCGGACGGGAATCCGCTCGTCGGGCCCATCAAGGGGCTGCGCAATTTCTGGGTCGCCTGCGGCGTGATGGCGGGATTCAGCCAGGGCGGCGGCGTCGGCCTCGCGCTCTCGGAGTGGATGGTGAACGGCGATCCGGGCTCGGACATCTGGGCGATGGACGTCTCGCGTTACGGCGACTGGGCGACACTCGCCTACACCAACACCAAGGTGCGCGAGAACTACTCGCGCCGGTTCAGGATCCGCTTCCCCAACGAGGAGCTGCCGGCGGCGCGCCCGCTGCGCACCACGCCGATCTACGATCGGCTGCGCGAGCGGCATGCGGTCTTCGGCGAGTACTGCGGACTCGAGCATGCACTCTGGTTTGCGCCGAGCGAGGCGCGTGCCCGCGAGGATGTCACCTTCCGCCGTTCCAACGCGCACGAGCACGTGGCCGAGGAGTGCCGGGCGGTCAAGGAGCAAGTCGGCCTCATCGAGATTTCCAACTACGGCAAGATCGAGGTCACCGGTCCCGGCGCGGAAGCGTGGCTCTCGCGCGTGATGGCCAACCGGGTTCCCGCCGTGGGACGCATCGCCTTGACCCCGATGCTGAACGAGCGCGGCAGGCTCATCGGCGATTTCACCCTATGCCGGCTCGCGGCCGAGCGTGTGCTGCTCATCGGGACGCTGGCCGCGGAGAGCTATTACCTGCGTTGGTTCGAGCGCCATCTGCCGCCATCCGGAGTGCAAGTGCGAGCTTGCGCGATGGAGCACGTGGGTCTATCGGTCGCGGGACCTGCCTCGCGCGCGCTCCTGCAGAGCTTGACGCGCGCCGACCTCTCCGGTACCGCGTTCCCCTTTCTCGCTTTCCGCCGTATCGACATCGGCATGATCCCGGCGCTGGTGGGCCGGATCTCCTTCACCGGGGAGCTCGGCTACGAGATCTGGGTGACGCCCGACTACCAGCGCGCGCTCCATGAGCTCCTCATCGCCGCCGGAGCCGAGCACGGGTTGAAGCCTTTCGGGGCGCGCGCGCTCAACTGCATGCGGATCGAGAAGGGCTTCGGCACCTGGACGCGGGAGTTCCGCCCCATTTATGGTCCCTACGAGGCGGGTCTCGGCCGATTCGTCGCTCTCGCGAAGCAGGACTTCATCGGCCGTGCCGCGGCGGTGAAGGAGCAGGCGAGCGGCGGCGAGAGGCGTCTCGTCCCCTTTGCAGTGGATGCCGCCGATGCCGATGCGATCGGCGATGAGCCCATCTGGCACGACGGCCGGGTCGTCGGCTGGGTCACCTCCGGCGCCTACGGCCATCGGGTAGGGCGCTCGCTCGCCTTGGGCTACGTTCCGGCGGCGCTCGCCGCGGCGGAGGAGGGGTTCGAGATCGAGATCATCGGTGAGCGGCGGCCCGCCCGGCGGCTCGCCGCCTACGCCTACGATCCCAGCGGCGCGCGCATGCGCGCCTGAGTGAAGCGAGCCAAGCATGAGAAACAAAGAGCCCGGTCTGATGAAGCGCCTGGCGGCAGGCCCCGTGATCTGCGCCGAAGGCTACGTATTCGAGCTCGAGAGACGCGGCTACCTGCAGGCGGGTGCCTTCGTGCCCGAAGTGCTGATCGAGCATCCCGAAGTGGTGGAGCAGCTGCACCTCGACTTCGTGCACGCGGGGTCGGATGTCACCGAGGCGCTCACCTACTATGTGCATCGGGAGAAATTGAAAGTCATCGGACGCGAGAAGGACCTCGAGCCTATGAACCGCACGGCGCTCGCCATCGCGAAGAAAGTGGCGCGGCGCACGCACACGCTCTTTGCGGGCGACATCTGTAATACCAACATCTACGATCCGAATGACCGCAAGGCGCTGAAGGAGGTCGAAGCGATCTTCGCCGAGGAGGTCGGTTGGGCGGCCGAGGCCGGCGTCGATTACATCGTCGCGGAGACCTTCTCCTGGGGCGGCGAGGCGCTGATGGCGCTCGAGGCGATCCGCAAGCACTCGAAGGTGCCGGCCGTGGTGACCTTCGCGATGCACCGGGAAGGTAACCTGCGCGAGGGCTGGACGCCCATCGAGACCTGCAAGCGCCTCGAGGCGGCGGGAGCCGAGGTGGTCGGCGTCAACTGCGCGCGCGGGCCCGCGACGATGCTGCCGATGTTGAAAAAGATCCGCAAGGCCGTCAAGTGCGAGGTGGCGGCGCTGCCGGTTCCCTACCGCACCACGCGCCGACAGCCGACTTTCCAGTCGCTGACCGATCCTTGCTGCGGCGGTGCGCGGGCGTTCCCGACCGGGCTCGATCCCTTCATCTGCACGCGCGATGAGATCGCCGACTTCGGCCGCGAGGCCTATGCCCTCGGCGTGCGCTATCTCGGGGTCTGCTGCGGCGCGGGTCCGCATCACATCCGCGCGCTGGCGGAGGCGGTGGGTCGCCATCCTGAGGCGAGCAAGTACTCGGCAGACATGTCGAAGCATGCCTACTTCGGCACCAACAGGCGCATCAGGCCGGTGCAGACCGCGTATCGGTCGCGGCTTTAGCGCGTCGCCGCGGCTCACCGAGGCGCACGCCCGTGAAGCTCAAGGACATCCGCACCTTCGTCGTCGGCAATCCGCCGCCGCACAACGGCGGGCGGTACTTCATCTTCGTCAAACTCGCGACTGCCGATGGCATATCCGGGCTGGGCGAGGCGTACGGCGTTCCGTTTCATCCGCAGCATGTCGCGCGCCTCCTCGAGGACGTGTTCGGGCGCTACCTCGAGGGCGAGGACCCGCACGACATCGAGAGAATCTGGCGGCGAGTCTATTCCTCGGGCTATTCGCAGCATCCGGACCTCGCGCTCATGGGGGTGCTGAGCGCGCTCGAGATGGCCTGTTGGGACATCATTGGCAAAGCGGCGGGGCAGCCGGTCTACAAGCTCCTCGGCGGACGCGTGCACGAGCGATTGCGCACTTACACGTACATCTATGCGAGACCCGGGGACCGCACCGATGTCTACCAGGATCCCGATCTCGCCGCCGAGCGCGCGGCCGAATACCTCGCCCAGGGATTCACGGCGCTGAAGTTCGATCCGCTCGGGCCCTATTCCGCGTTCGATGGCCGCCAGCCCTCGCTCGAGGCGCTGGATCGCTGCGAGCGATTCCTGCGGCAGCTGCGCGCGGCGGTGGGGTCGCGCGCCGATCTTCTCCTCGGCACCCACGGCCAGATGACTGCCGCCGGAGCGATTCGCCTGGCGCGGCGCATCGAGCCGTACGATCCGCTCTGGTTCGAGGAGCCGGTGCCTCCGGATGCGCCGGAGGAGATGGCCAAGGTCGCGCGCGCCACGCGCGTGCCGATCGCGGCCGGCGAGCGGCTCACCACGAAGTACGACTTCGCGCGGCTCTTGAGTGCCGGCGCCGCAGCCATCCTGCAGATGAACTTGGGGCGCGCCGGCGGCATTCTCGAGGCGAAGAAGATCGCCGCACTGGCCGAGGTCCATCACGCGCAGATCGCGCCGCACCTTTACTGCGGGCCGGTGGTGGGGGCCGCCAACATTCAGCTCGCCGCCTGCAGCCCAAATTTCCTCATCCTGGAGGGCATCGAGCGTTGGCAGGGGTTTCATGCCGAAATTCTGCGCAAGCCCATCCGCTGGGAGGAGGGCTACGTCATCCCGCCGAGCGAGCCTGGGCTCGGAGTCGAGCTCGACGAGGCGGTGGCCGCGAAGCATCCGTATTCGGCCACGGCGCTGCACCTGGAGATGGCGGGCGAGCCGATCGGATAGTATCGCGCTGCCATGCACAAGAGCGTTTCCGAGCCTGCGCGGTCGGTCGAGGTCGTGCACGAGACCGACGTTCTCGTCGTCGGCAGTGGTCCCGGGGGCCTCGCCGCCGCTCTCGCATCGGCGCGCGCCGGCGCGCGCACCACCCTCCTCGAGCGTTATGGCTGCTTCGGCGGCAACATCACCCAGGTCGGCGTCGAGGGATTCGCCTGGTACCGGCACGAGGGCACCGTCGATTGCGAAGGCATCGGCATCGAGCTCGAGCAGCGCGCCAGGGCGATGGGTGCGGCCACGCCGGAGCCGCAGTCCCTGAGTCATGCGCTCGATGCGGAGATGTTCAAGTACGTGGCCGACGTGCTCGTCGCGGAAGCCGGCATCAAGCCTTTCCTGCATCGCCTCTGCGTCGCGCCCGTGCTCGAGGGCGGCGCGATTCGGGGCGTGATCACCGAGAGCAAGTCGGGTCGCGAGGCTTTTCTGGCGCGGCGCGTGATCGATGCGACCGGAGATGCCGACCTCGCGGCCCGCGCGGGAGCGCCGGTCCGCAAGGCGCCGCGAGAGGAGCTCATGGCCGCCTCGGTCATGTTCTCCATGGCCGGTGTCAACAAGGCACGCTTCCTCGAGCAGGTGCGCTCCGACCCGCAGACCTATCGCGACTGGGCCGGCAACGGCGAGTGGGATATCGAGACCACCGGCAAGGAGGATGAGATGTTCTCCCCGTTCCTGCGCAAGCCCTTCAAACGGGCCGTGGAGAGGGGGGTCATTCCGGCGAGTCTCAGCACCATCGCCGGAACGTGGGGAAGCGTGAGCGATCAGGGCGATCTCACCTATCTCAATCTCATCCACCTGCCCAACATCGACGGCACCGATGCCAACGACCTCACGGCCGCAGAGATCGAAGGCCGCCGTCAGGCGATCCATGCCATCGAGGCCTTGAAGCGCTTCATGCCCGGCTGTGAGCAGGCGAAGCTGCGCAATTTCGGCATGACGCTCGGCGTGCGCGACACCCGCAAGATCGATGCGCTCTACAACCTCACCGCCGCGGACGTGCGCGGCGAGGGGCGCTTCGAGGATGCGATCGGCATCTTTCCGGAATTCATCGACGGCTATGGCCTGCTCATCCTGCCGACCACCGGCCGCTATTTCCACGTGCCTTATCGGGCGCTGGTTCCCAAGGGGGTCGGGAACCTCCTGGTCGCCGGCCGCTCGATCGGCGGCGACCGAATCTCCCATGCCGCCGTGCGCAACATGATGTGCTGCGCGGTGAGCGGCCAGGGCGCCGGAGCGGCGGCCGCGGTATCGCTGCGCACGGGCGAGCCGTTCGAGAAGCTCGACGTGCGTGCCGTTCGAGAGGAGCTCGTGCGGCAGGGAGCCCGCATCACTTGACGCGCCGCGGCGCATCCGGATTGCGACGCACGTGGGCCGGGCAGGGGAGGACGCGCTGGCTCGTGCTGGCGTTGCTCAGCCTCGCGATCGCCGGCAGCTACTACGAGTACGATGCGATCGCGCCGATCGCCGACTTCCTGCGTGCCGAGCGCGGCTTCACCCAGTCGCAGATCGGCATGCTGAACGCGGTCTTCAGCCTACCCAACATCTTTCTAGCCTTGCTCGGCGGCGTCCTGATCGATCGCTACGGCGCCGCCCGCATGGCGATTTGGATGGCAGCGCTCTGCCTCATAGGCGCGGCGCTCACCGCGGTCGGCTCGCCCTACGCCGTGATGGTGACGGGGAGGCTGATCTTCGGGGTTGCGGAGGAGGCGCTCTTCATCGCGCTGCTGGCCGGACTCGCGCAGTGGTTCTCGAGCGGCGGCACGGCGCTCGCCATGGCTCTTTTTTTCAGCTTCGCGCGCATCGGCTCGTATGCCGCCGACACCTCGCCCTCCTGGGCGCACGCGCTTTACGCTCACGGATGGCAGCTGCCGCTCTGGCTCGCGGCCGGCGCGACCGCTGCGAGTTTTCTCGCCGCCCTCGTGTATCGAGTCATCGACGGGCGCGCGCGCGGCTCCGGAGGTCTGCCGCGCGCATCGGCGCCGGAGCGGATCACCTGGTCGGACCTGGTGACCTTCGACCTCTCCTACTGGTACATCCTCACCCTCAACGTGCTGTTCGCAGCCGTGTTCTTTCCCTTCCGCAGCACTTTCGCCATCGAATACTTCCAGGACGCCAAGGGCCTCACCCTGCAGCAGGCGGGGCTCGCCAACAGCTGGGTGTTCTTTGCGGCCATCTTCGCCACGCCGCTCTTCGGGTTCCTGGCCGACCGGTTCGGCAGGCGCTCGCTTATCATGATGATCGCAACGCTGCTCATGCCGCTGGTGTTTCTCATCCTCGGCACCACGGACTGGAGCCTATGGATCTCCACGGCGCTCATGGGCATCAGCTTCTCCGCGGTGCCGGCGGTGATCTGGCCCTCGACGGCGATGCTGGTCGAGCCGCGCCGGCTCGGAACGGCCTTCGGGCTCATCAATCTCCTGCAGAATCTCTTCCTCGCCGCGAGCAATCTCGTCGGGGGCTGGCTCGCGGACCGCGCCCACGCCGGGCCCGCCCATCCGGCGGGCTATCAGGCCATGCTGTGGTATTTCGGGCTCGTGAGCCTCATCGCCTTCGCCTCCGTGGCGCTCCTCTGGCGCCGCGAGATCGGACCCCGCGGGCACGGGCTCGAGACGCATCTCGGCAAGCCGATGACGCAAATCGGTCAGCCGCCGCCTGAGGCGGCGGACATACTAGCCCCCAAATGAGCAATCAGAGCAGCGGCGAGAGGCGGTTTCCGCAGGAGGCGGCTGCAGTCATCATCGGCCAGGGAGGGATCGTCGGGGCGACGCTCGCTCATCACCTGATCGAGCGCGGCTGGGACCACCTGGTCGGCATCGACAAATCGGCGGTACCGACCGACATCGGCTCCACGGCCCACGCGTCCGACTTCTGCTACATGACGAGTCACGACAGGATGTCGGTCTTCACCACCCTCTACAGCCGCGAGTTCTACGAAAGTCTCGGGCACTACAGCCGCGTCGGCGGCCTCGAGGTCGCCCGGGTCGGCGACGATGAGCGCATGGAGGAGCTCAAGCGCAAGGTGGGATCGGGGAAGGCGTTCGGCACACGGGCCGAGCTCATCTCGGCGGCGCGCGCGAAGGAGTATTTTCCGCTCTTGGAGGAGCGCTCGATCCAGGGTGCGCTGTGGGATCCTGACGCCGGGCTCGTGGTGCCGCGCTCGCAGCGGGTCGCGGGCGTGCTCCTCGAGCGCGCCGTCGCGAGCGGGCGCCTGCAGACCTTTGCCAACACACCGGCGCTCTCCATCGACGTTCACGAAGGGCGAGTGCGCGGGGTCGAGACCCGCAGGGGTTACATCAAGACACCCATCGTCATCCTGAGCGCCGGTATCTGGGGGCCGCTCCTCGCCGCGCGCGTCGGCTCACCGCTGCCGCTCATGCCTTTCGAGCATCCACTCCTTTTCTTCGGACCTTTCAACGAGTTCGCCGGCACCGGCAAGGAGATCGGCTACCCGCTGCTGCGGGACCAGGGCAACTCCTCGTACATGCGGGACACCGGGGATCCGACCACCACGGAGGGCGGACAGCTCGAGTGGGGCTATTACGAGCAGGATGAGCCCCGCCTGGTGCATCCGCGCGAGATCGCCGAGCCCGGCGAGGCGCGGCTCTCTCCCTCCATGCGTGACATGGACATCGAGCAGGTGATGCGGGGCTACGAGCGCGCGACCGAGTTGGTGCCGCTGCTCGGGGAGTTGGGCTGGGATGCGAAGCGTTCCTTCAACGGTCTCATGTCCATCACCGCCGACGGCTCGCCGCTCGTCGGCGAGTCGCCGGAAGTCGGCGGCCTCTGGTTCGCCGAGGCGGTGTGGGTCAAGGATGCTCCGGGCATCGCCAAGGTGCTCGCCGATTGGATGACCCGGGGACGCACCGAGTGGGATCCTTACGGCATCGACATCGCCCGCTTCTACGCGGTGCAGAAAACACCGGCGTACGTCTCGGGCCGCTGCTTCGAGACGGCGAAGAAGGTCTATAACCCGGCCGTGCATCCGCGCGAGCCGTACCTCACCGGCCGGGACCTGCGCCGCGGCCCCTTCTGGCCGCGCGAGAAGGAGCTCGGCGGCTACTTCATGGAGGCGGCGGGCTGGGAGCGCGCCCACGGCTACCGGGCCAACGAGCCTCTGCTCGAGAAGTACGGTGAGCGCGTGCCGCAGCGGCGCAACGAGTGGGACGCTCGCCACTTCTGGCCGGTTTCCAACGCCGAGCAGCTTGCGATGAGCGAGCACGTGGGAATGGTCAACCTGTCGCATTTCGCCATCTATGATGTGGCGGGCGAACAGGCAGAAGCTTTTCTCGAGTACCTCTCGGTCGCCAAGGTAGGCGGAGGAACGGCGCTGGGGCAGGGGGTGTACACCCACTTTCTCGACGAGGCGGGCGGGGTGCATTCGGACCTCACGATCATCCGCTTGGGCGCTTCCGAGTATCGGGTCGTCTGCGGCGGCAGCACCGGGCCGCGCGACCTGGCGTGGATGCGGCGGATCCGCGAGAGGCGCGGATTCAAGGTGCAGATCCAGGACCGCTCGGACGAGCTGGTCACGCTCGGTCTCTGGGGTCCCAACGCGCGCCGCACCTTGCAGGCCGTAGCCGATGAGCCGGAGGCGCTCAGCCGCGAGAGCTTCCCATTCGCCGCCACGCGCTCGATACGCGTGCGCGGGCTGCCGGTGTGGGCATTCCGCATCTCCTACGTGGGCGAGCAGGGATGGGAGCTTTATGTCTCACCCAGCTACGGCCTCGCGCTCTGGGATCTGCTCTACGAGCAGGGCGTCGTACCCGTCGGTATCGAAACGTACGCCAACACGCGGCGCATGGAAAAGAGCCTGCGTCTGCAGAACGCGGACCTGCTCACCGAGTACAACCTCTACGAGGCGGGCCTCTCGCGGGCGAAGGTCAAGAGCGATGACTTTCACGGCAAGGCGGCCTACCTCGAGCAGCGCGAGCGCGCCCGTCAGCCGGCTTATCTTTGCACGCTGACGCTCGTCGGCAACGTCGATGCGAAGGGGATCGCCCGTTATCCGGTGGGCCAGTGGCCCATCCTCGATCCTGACTCGCGCGAGGTGCTGATCGATGAGCTCGGACGGCGCTCGTTCACCACCAGCGTGGCGTATGGGCCCTCGGTCGGCAAGAACATTGCCTTGGGATATCTTCCCGAGCGCTATGCGCAGGAGGGACGCGCGCTCGTCATGGAATATTTCGGCGAGCACTACCCGCTGCGCGTCGAGGCGGTGGGTCAACGCGCGCTCTACGATCCCACTAACGAGCGGCCGAAGTCCTGAATTGACACCGCTCGGTGCTCGATGAAGCGCTCGGAAACATGAGCTGCGTCACATTTCGCACGGCCGGCTGTTCTTCCTTTTGCAATTGAAAGAAGCGGAGAATCCCCGTACACGAGTGAGCTTGCAGGCGGGAGCGCGCATGGCGGAACTGACTCCTGAAGAGCTTGAGCAGCTTCGCAGGACGTTCGAGTCCTTCGATCTAAACCATGACGGCTTCATCGACGTAAACGAATTCCACGCATTGCTGCTGAAGCTCGAACGCGATGTGACTCAGGGGGAATGCCTGCTTGACTTCGAAAAGGCCGATACCGAAGGGGACGGATTCATAGGCTTCAAAGAGTTCCTGGTCTGGTGGACGAGCTAGGCAGTCCGCTGCTGTTGAGCCGCGATGAGGTCAGGCGCCTGACAGCAATCCGCGGTCGACCAGCTCCGGTGGACGGCGGTAGTGCGTGGCTTGTTCCCAGGCATAGGCGTAGCCGAGCAAATCACCATCCCTGAAGGGACGGCCGCTGAACTCGAGGCCGAAGGGCAGGCCGCTCTCGTAGAAAGCGCCGACCACGGTAATGGCTGGCACACCCAGCATGTTGACCCAGCTGGTGAGTGAGTGGGGGCCGGTGCTGAGGCCTCCATCCTGGGGCATCGTCTCATCGACCGGCGGCATCTGAATCGCCGGATATACGTAGCCGTCGAGGCGCAGCCGATCCATTGCCTCCAGGTACAGCGCGAGTGCGCGCTTCCGCGGGCGGAAATAATTGGCATCCGCATCGGGATCGCTGTTGAGCAGGCGCTGCCGAACGAGGACGTCGCCTATCTGGCTATGGGATTGTTCCGTGCCGATGACGGCATCACCGAGCGGCACTCCCATGATGCGCTCGTAGTCAGCGGAGGAGGTGTATTGCGGAGGTCCGAATTCCTTGAGGAATGCATCCGTCCCTTGGCGCACATAGGCATAGGTGCTGATGCGAGCCGCCACTTGCGCGAAACTCTCCCCCAGTAGAGATTCCTGCATGATAACCGTGGCGCCTTGCGCCCGAAGGACCTCGAGGGCCTGCAAGAAGGCGACGCGCGTGCGCGGGTCGAGCGGCACGCCTGCATCGGCGATCTGCTTGGCGGCCTCGAGTTGCGATACCGCCGCGGGTATTCCGTGAAACGGGATTCCGATCCCGTGCAATATGAACGCCGGTACCCCGAAGCGCTTGCCTCTCAGGGCGTCCGTCTTCAAGTATCGAGTGTATGGTCCGGGCTGCGCTCTCGCGGCGGAGCCCTGGGTCGCCGGGTCGCGCGGATCTTCGCCGGCCGTGACGTCGAGCCCGATCGCTGCGTCGGTCACGGTGCGCGCGATGGGGCCGGTGTTGTCGAGGAGCCAATCGAGAGGGGCAATACCGGCGATACTGACCAGTCCGCGGGTGGGAAACAGCCCGATCAATGCGCTGGTGGCAGAGGGCATGCGGATCGAATTACCCGTGTCCGTTCCGGTTCCGAGCATGGCAAGGTTGCCCGTGACGGCCGTGACGGTGCCGCCGGAGGATCCTCCCGGGGAGAAGCGTACGTCGTACGCGTTTCCGGTGCGGCCGAACGAGCTGCTGCGAGTCGTGTCGGAGTCCGCGAAGTCCGGCATGTTGGTATGTCCAAGGATGATCGCACCTGCCGCGCGCAGGCGGGCCACGATCGTCGCATCTCTCGGGGCCACGAGCTCATGGCCCGGCATGACGTAACCCTTCCAGCCGTCGGTCGTCACCTTGCCGGCCATGCTGGTGTTGGCCTTGATTACGATGGGAATTCCCCAGAGCGATCCACGGGCGCCGGGGCCGGCGGCGTCCGCACGCGCCGCTTCAGCTCTGGCGTCCGCCTCGAACAGGTTTTCGACCGGACGATAGATCCCGTTGTAGCGTCGAATGCGATCGAGATACCACTCGACAACCTCGCTCACCGTGTACTTTCGTTGTGCGTAATATCGCTGCAACTGGGGGATGCTGACCTCGAGGAGATCTCGATCCGCACTCGTAAGGGCGCGGTGGGTGCCCTTGCGCTCGTCAGCCATCGTGACGCTGACGGGTCGCGCAGTGACCAACTGTGCGGAGCCGACGGCCAGCCCCGCGCCCAAGGTCGAGGCAGCCAGGAATTCCCGGCGCGTGAGGCCGGTCGCGCTCTTCGCAGCTCCGTCGCAAGAGCTCAGTTCGGTGTGCTGCCGAGAGGCCATTGGGTTGTGCTCCTGCCGGCGCGTTGTCGCGGGGTGAGGTTCAGTGGGAGGTGAAGCGGTCAGGATGCCCGCTCGCTCGCTGCGAGAGCCAGGAGCCGGGTGACGTAGGGGGCGAAGGAGCGCGCGGTCTCGACACGGAAGACTTCGGGGCCGGTGCGCCAGAGCACGATCTGCGCCTTCGCTAACACCGTGCGCGTGCACATCCCGGGCGGGAACGATGCCGCATCAAGATCGAGAGGACAGCCGGCGTTGAGCGTGGCGGCGGCACGAGGACCCAGCACTTCGAAGGCGACGAACGCGTGGCTCACCTCGACCAGGGAGTGTGCGGTTCCCGCGAGCGCGTGGTGCAGCCGGTCGGTGATTTCCGCGGCGGCCTCGGCAGGTCCGATCAGGAGGCGCTCGTCAGGTCCCAGCCAGAGCGCTGCCCGATCTTGGCTGCGCGAGGCGCGGCACGGCGCCTCGCCGGCCGGCAGCCCGAGAGCCGTCAACGCGGCGCCGATCACCTGCGGGTTGCCGCGCAGCACGAGTCGCAAAGCCGGCGGCAGCTGTCTGAGGATCGGGCTCGAGGCCAGCACCTGCGGTCGCCGCGCCGTGGAGAGATCAGCCATTCAGCCGGCCTCCCTGTGGATCGTAGAACACCGGCGAGGTCACCCGCACGGGAACGTCGCCGTCGGGCATCGCCACGTACAGCGTCTCGCCCGTTCGCGCCCGCCCGCCGCTCACCAGCGCGAGGGCGATGGAGCGCCCGACTCTCGCGCTGTGATAGGAGGAAGTCACATGGCCGATGGGGCTCTCCGCCGGCGTGCGCCGACCGCTCGTCACGATCTGTGCGCCCTCTTCGAGCACGCATTGCGGATCGCGCGTGAGGAGTCCCACGAGCTGCTTCCTGTAGGGCGATAGCATGGCGGGACGCTGCAGCGAGCGCTTGCCGACGAAGTCGGGTTTGCTCTTGCCGATGGTCCATGCGAGTCCCGCATCCTCGGGTGTCACGGTGCCATCCGTGTCCTGCCCCACGATGATGTAGCCTTTGTCCGCGCGCAGCACGTGCATGGCCTCGGTGCCGTACGGGGTGATTCCGTGGGATCGCCCGGCTTCATAAATCGCCTGCCAGACCGGCACACCGAAATCCGCCGGAACGTTGACTTCGAACCCGAGCTCGCCCGTGAAGCTCACACGCATGAGGAGCATGGGGACGCCGCAGATCCGCCCGCGTGCCACGCTCATGTGCGGCATGGCCGCAGCCGCCAGGTCAAGTCCCTCCACCAGAGGCTCCAACACCCGCCGGGCGCTCGGCCCCTGCAGGGTGATCACCGCCCACTGCTCGGTGATCGAGGTGAGCCAGACATCGAGATCCGACCACTCCGTCTGGCGGTAATCTTCCATGAGCGCGAGGACGCCGGCGGCGCCGCCCGTGGTCGTCGTCACGTGAAACCGGTCCTCCGCCGTGCGCGCGACGACGCCGTCATCGTAGATGAAGCCGTCGTCCTTGAGCAGAATGCCGTAGCGGCATCGCCCGACGGCGAGGCTCGTCCAGGCGTTGACGTACATCCGGTTCATGAACGTTGCGGCGCCGCTGCCCACCACCTCGATCTTGCCGAGCGTTGAGCCGTCGAAAATGCCGCAGTGCTCGCGCACGGCGAGACACTCGCGCGCCACGGCGGCATGCATGTCCTCCCCTTGCCGCGGGAAGTAGCGCGCGCGCTTCCATGAGCCGACGTTCTCGAACACCGCGCCCTGGCTCACGGCCCAGTCGTGCATCGGCGTGGTCCGCATCGGATCGAAGAGCTCGGCGCGCCCGAAGCCGGCGAAGGCGCCGAAGCTCACCGGCGTGTAGGGCATGCGGAAGGTCGTGAGCCCGACCTGCGGCATGGACTTGTCGAGCTCGCGCGCGACGATCGCGAGCGCGTTGATGTTGGAGGTCTTGCCCTGATCGGTCGCCATGCCGGTCGTGGTATAGCGCTTCACGTGCTCGATCGAGCGGAAGCCTTCGCGGGCCGCAAGCGCAAGATCCCGCGAAGTGACATCGTTCTGCCAGTCGACGAAGGCCTTGCTCGCACGCACACCCGCCGGCTGCGGGAGTGCGCCCAGAACTCCTGCGGCGGAGCTCTCGGGTGGCGGCGCCTCGGGCAGGGG
>DATFCZ010000087.1:0-54317 GCA_035252605.1 Steroidobacteraceae bacterium | reverse complement strand
TTTGGGCAGCCAACGGCTGCGGTTGCAATCATGCTTCACTCGCCACCTCATGAGTCAGTGGGTCTTCGCTCCCGCGATCGGGCACGCCCCAGCCCTGCGGGCAATACACCGTACCTCCTTCGTACCTGGCGCTCGGCCGGCGGTCCTGCGCGAGGAACATCGCCCCGTCGAGATCGACCAGGTCGCAGCGCGTGCCGGCGAGGCACGCCGGCGCCATGGAGAGCGAGGTGCCCTCCATGCAGCCGATCATGGGCTTCATGCCGAGGCGGCGGACCTCCGCCACCATCTCCAACGCTTCGGTAAGCCCGCCGCACTTGTCGAGCTTGATGTTGACGACATCGAAGAGCCCTACCGCCTTCGGCACGTCGCGCAGACTCTGTACGCTCTCGTCCGCCGCCAGTGGAATGGGCGAATCGAAACCCGCGAGCTCGTGCTCGCGGCCGACGCGCACGGGCTGCTCGATGAGCTCCACGTCCGCCTCGAGCAACGCGGGGAGCAAGGCGCGAAGTGACACCCCGTCGTAGGCCTGATTCGCATCGACGCCGATCCAGGCATCCGGCCGCGCCGCTCGCACCGCGCGCAGGCGCGCGACATCCCCCTCTCCCGTCAGCTTCAATTTCAGACGCCGGGCACCGCGATACGCGCTCGCGGTGCGCGCCATCGCTTCCGCCGTGTCGGCGCCGATGGTGTAGGTCGTCGCGAGCGGCTTCGGGGCCTGCAGGCCCGCCATTCGCCAGGCCGGAACACCGGATCTTTGCGCCTCGAGATCCCAGAGCGCGCAGTCGAGCGCATTGCGCGCCCCTCCCGGAGGCAGGAGCGAACGGACGATTTCGCGCGTCACGCCCCGCTCGAGGATCGGCCTGATCGCCTCGAGCTGGCGCGCCATGCTCTTTGGAGTCTCGCCTCGATAGTAAACGCCGGCCGCTTCTCCGCGTCCCGAGAGGCCATTCTCCCGCACCGTCACGACCATGAGGTCGGAGGCGGTGAACGTGTAGCCGGTGATTCGGAAAGGGGCCTTCAGCGGCCAACGCTCGATATCGATGTGAATGTGCATCAGGTGTGTGTCGACTGTCAGAACGGAGCGAAATGACCGACCCCTGGGGACCCCCGATGGCGCCGTTGTATAAATCTAGCTCGGTATTTCTGAATCCGCAACTTTTTTCCATACGGGATATGTACAAATATTCGCCACTGGATTTAAATGCATGCTATGAGCTCGAAAGCGGCAAAGACGGCAGAGGCGCTGAGCAACGGACGGGTGACCGCGCACCCCGGCTCGGCTCTGAAGGCGCTGCGCACTCAGCGCGGCTGGACTCTGGCGGAGGTGAGCCGGCGCACGGGCCTTCCGGTCTCGACGCTCTCGAAAATCGAGAACGAGCGCATCTCACTCACCTACGACAAGCTCGCGCTCCTCAGCGCGAGCCTGAGTGTCGACATCTCGCAGCTTTTCTCGCCACCGCTCGGACTCATGCAGGGGGCGTTCATCGGCCGGCGCAGCTACACGCCGGTCGGGCAGGGTCAGGTGATCGAGACCGGCAACTACGGCCACATCTATCCGGCGGCCGATTTCCTCAACAAGCGCTTCATTCCGATCATCGCGGAGCTGCGAGCGCGCTCGCTGGAAGAGTTCGGCGAGCTCATCCGCCACCCGGGCGAGGAATATGCCTACGTGCTGGAAGGCACCGTGCTCTTTCACACCGAGCTCTACGCGCCGCTCACCATGCGCAAGGGCGACTCGATCTATTTCGACAGCGGCATGGGCCACGCCTATCTTGCCGCCGAGCCCGGCCCCTGCCGGGTGCTCTCGATCTGCTCCGGGCCTGAATCGCAGCTCAAGGAGGCGCTGCAACGCGAAAGACCCACGACGGCGCGGGCCCGCCGCAGCGGCTAACCACGGCCGAGCGGATCGGCCACGCGCGGAAAGAAGCGCTGATCGCGCTTCTTGCGGTAATCGATCGCGGCGAAATCCATCTGCAGCGCGCCCGGCGTCGCCACCGGGATCAACTCATCGGCAACGGGCCCGAAATTCGCCTGGAAGTGCCAGCTCGACTTGAGCGCGATGATGCGCTTCGAGCCGAGATCGATGCCGAGGCCGGTGAAGGCATCGGGCGAGAAGATCTGCGTGCGCACGCTCATGAGCACGACATCGATGCCGCCGATCTCAAGCCACGCCGAATCGCCCATCGGACAGCGGCTGGGACCCAGGTCCTGCTGGCTGTGACCGGGAACGAACGCCTTCACGGTGGCAACGACATCCATCGGATCACCCGAGGCCGGTCCGCACTTGCCGCCGATGCGAAGCGGCAGCGTCGCCCCGATGCCGGCCTCGGCGCAGATCCCGACCGTCACCGGGTCCCAGATACCCGCGTAGGCCGCCCCCTTCACGCCGGCCGCCAACATGGCCCGCAGGAGCGACACGTTGTCGCTCGGTGCGCCGCCGCCTGAATTGTCGGCCGTGTCCGCAAGCACGACGACCCCCTGGTGCGCTCGGGCCCGATCGAGCGCAGCCGAAATGCTCGGATATCGGGGCAGGAGGGCCTCGCGCGCATCGTAAATCGCGTGGCCGATCCGCGCCGCCACCGATTCGGCGAGCCGCGGATCGCCATCGGCGATGGCCAATACCTTGGAGCCGGTCTCGGGCGTATCTCCCCAGGGAAAGCCGTGTCCGAAGCTCACCGAGAGGACGGCCGGGTGCTTCTCGGCCTCCTTCATGCGCCGCACGAGCCCGGCCATGGGCTCGATCGTCGTCGGATAAAAACCCACCATGCGGCAGTCGAATAGATGCATGGCCGGACGGCATTGCCCCCGGGCGGCGCGGGTGCAGATCTCGTAGAGCTCGGCGCCGCGCTCGGGGTAGTCGACGTGCGGATACTCCTTGATGAGCACGATGGCATCGGCCGACTCGACCATGCGCGGCGTGAGGTGACAGTGCGGATCGAGCAAGGCGCCGATCCTCGCCTGCGGTCCTAGAATCGCCCGAGCTCGGCCCAGGATGTCGCCCTCGCAGTCATCGCAGCCGGTGGACACCATCGCGCCGTGGAGGAAAAAGAGCGCCACGTCGACAGGCATTCGCGCCTGCAGCTCCGCCAGGATCTCCTCGCGGTACTCCTCGTAGATCGACTGCAGGGTGGGACCGGAAGGCTGCGCATGAGCGAAAAAGCCCTCGACGAATTCATGGCCGTCCCGGCGCGAGAGCTCCTTCCAGACCCCGGCGAGCACCCCCGTCTCATCGTCCCGACCGCGCGTCGTGGCATCGCCGCGAAACGGTCCGATGGCGGAGAAGCCGCGCCGGCCGGTGGGCCAGGGCGCGAAGGTATTGGTCTCGGTGATGAGTCCTGCCGCAAAGAGGCGCATCGATTTCCCCGATTTTCCAGTTGAGAAAAAACTTTCTATACGCTAAAAGTGCTCTCACTTCAATCTTCGCGGGAGCCGCGAGTCCATGGATGCCACCGGCGGTCACGAGAGCGCCTATCCCCGTCCGGCTACGGCCTGGTGGGGCGTCGCCCTCTTCACGCTCGGCGCCCTCCTCTCGTACACCGACCGGCAGATCCTCACCCTTCTGGTCGATCCCATCCGCTCGAGCCTCCATATCACGGACACCCAGCTGAGCCTGCTGCAGGGCGCGGCCTTCGCCGTGCTGTACTCGCTGATCGGACTGCCGCTCGGACGGATCGCGGACCTCGTGCCGCGCCGCGCGCTCCTCGCGCTCGCTATCGCCCTCTGGAGCCTCGGTACCGCCGGTTGCGGCCTCGCGCGCTCCTTCGACGGCTTGCTCGCCGCGCGGCTGCTGGTCGCCGTCGGCGAGACCGCGCTTGCGCCCGCGGCGATCTCGCTGATGGGCGAGTACTTTCCGCCCGAGCGCCGAGGCACGGCCATGGGAGTGTTCCTCACCGGCCTGGTGGTCGGCGCGGGGGCGGCCATCGGCATCGGCGGCGGCCTGCTGCAGCTCGCCGAGGCCCATTCCCTGCGAGCGCTGCCGGTGATCGGCGCGCTCGCGCCTTGGCGGCTCGTGCTCCTCGCGGCCGGCATCGCCGGTATCGTGATCGCGCTCTCCATGCTCAGCGTTTACGAGCCGGCGGGCCGCAGTTTCTCACCGGCTCGCCTGCGCGCGCGCCTCCTCGGTCTCGGTGAGATCGCGCGCGCCTTCCGCGAGCACGCGGGCGTCCTGGTGCCGCTCTACGGCGCGCTCGCCTTCTGGTCGATCGTCGACAACGCCCTGCTCTCCTGGGCTCCCGCCCTCCTGATGCGCCGCTTCGCATGGTCACCCGGGGAAGTGGGCGAGCGCCTCGGAACGGTCGCCATCCTCGCGGGCCTCCTCGGCACGCCCGCAGGCGGACTGATCTCGGATTGGATGAGCGCCTGCTGGGGTGTGCGCGCCCGATTCCCACTGCTCGTCGCCGTGGCCGCGGGCGGCCTTCTCGGCATCCCGGTGGGCATTCTCGGCACGGCGGATGAGGCTCTGGCGAGCGCCGGCTGTTGGATATTCCTCTCATCGGCGATCGGTACCATCAGCATCGCCACCATACTCGATCTCCTGCCACAGGAAAGCCGCGGCTTCGGCACCTCCACCATTGCGTTCAACAACATCATCGTGGGGCTCGGGCTGGGACCTACGCTCGTTGCCCTCGTGACCGACCGAATCTTCCACGACTCCCGGGCGGTCGGCGCCGCCATGAGCTGCATCATTGCGCCGTCGGTCATCATCGCCATCCTTCTCTACGCGGTTGCGATGCTTCGCGCGAGCCAACTGCGTGCCCCCGCCCAGAGTCTTCAATGAGCCGCTCCCAACCTGACATCCTGGTCGTCGGTGGCGGAATCGCCGGCGCTTCGGCCGCGGCCGAGCTCGCGCGCACCCATCGGGTGGTGGTGCTCGAGGCAGAGGCGGCGCCCGGATATCACTCGACCGGCCGTTCCGCGGCGGTGTTCTCCGAGTCCTACGGCAACCGCGCGGTGCGCGCGCTGACCCGGGCGAGCCGCGATTTCTTCCGTGAGCCGCCGGCGCAGTTCAGCCCCTATCCGCTGCTCAAACGCCGCAGTTGGCTTCACGTCGCATCGGCGAGCCAGGCCTCCGCTCTGGAAAGCTTTCTCGCGGTGGAGGATGTGGCTTCGCGCGTGCGCCGGATCAGCCCCGAGGAGGCTCTCGCCCTCTCGCCGCTCCTCAAGCCCGAAACCGCGGCCGCCGGCGGGGCGTACGAGGCGGAGGCCGCCGACATCGACGTGGATGCGCTGCACCAGGGGTATCTGCGGCTCCTGCGCCAACGCGAAGGCGCGATGGTCACTAACGCGCAGGTGACGGCGCTCGCGCGCAGCGGGGGCAAGTGGCTTCTCGAGAGCACGGCGGGAGCCTTTGAGGCGGGCATCGTGATCAACGCCGCCGGCGCCTGGGCGGATGCGCTGGCAGGGCTGGCCGGCATCGAGCCGATGCGTATTCAGGCCTGCCGCCGTACCGCCGTGTTGGTCGAGCTTGCGGGCGAGCCGATTTCGGAGGCGTGGCCCCTCACCATCGATATCGAAGAGGCGTACTACTTCAAACCCGACGCCGGCCTACTCCTCATCTCGCCGGCGGATGAGACTCCGGTCGAAGCTTGCGACGTGCAGCCCGAGGAGCTCGATGTCGCGGTCGCCATCGATCGGGTGGAGAAGGCCACGCGGGTGAGTATCGCGCGCGTGCGGCGCAAGTGGGCTGGGCTGCGCTCGTTCGCACCCGACCGGTCGCCGGTGATCGGCTTCGATGAGGCCGCGCCGGGATTCTTCTGGCTTGCGGGCCAGGGCGGCTACGGCATCCAGACGGCTCCGGCCGCGGCGGCCCTCGCCGCAGCTTTGGTGCGCGAAGCGCCGGAACCACCGGAGCTCGGACGCTTCGATCCGGCCGAGCTCTCACCGGCGCGCTTCAGGAGATCTTCGCATCCGCCGGCGAGTCCGTGACCGTGACCCGGCCCGCGCTCGAGAGCCGATAGCGCAGCCACACCGCGCCCCCCTCCAGCACCTCGCAGCTCTCGAGCGACATCGCCGCCACGGGCGCGCGCAGCTCGGCTTGCTCATCGGTCGAGTCGAAGATGCTCGGTGCGCCCTTCGCCCCATCGACCGCAGGACAGATGGCGAGGCTCACCTCATCGACGAGACCCGCGCGCAGAAACGAGCCGTTACTGCCGCCACCGCCCTCGAGCAGCAGCCGCTTCACGCCGAGCTCGTGATGCAGAAACTCGAGCGCGGACCCGAGGTCGAGCTCCCTCTCGCCGGCAAAGAAGTAGGAAACGCGGTCCTGGCGCAACCCGGCGAGATGCGCGTCCGAGACCTGCTCGCCCAACACGACCACGATCGGGTCACCACCGATATCCGATCGGCCCCAGGCGATCTTGCCCTGCGCATCGAGCACAACGCCATACGTCGCGGGGCCGTTATCGTGACGTACGAGCCAGGGCTCTCGCGGGTAGCTCCGGTCGGGGCGAGCATCATAGGCGCGCGCCTTCGCGAACTCCTGCCCGGTCAGGCGGCCGACGAGGCACGCATCGCCACCCAACTGGGTATGCAGGCGCTCGAAGAGATCTCCTGCGGCGCGATTCTGCGGGCGCCAACGGCTGTGGAGGATCCGTCCATCGATGCTCGCCACCATGTGGCAGATGACGTAAGGCTTCATGGTGATCTCCAGCGCGCCGCTAGCGAGCAGGGCGCGGCAGGCCGGCAGATATGGTAGCGTGGACCTAGAGCCGAGAGCGAACCCATGGCGAACACACTCATACACGAGACCAGGCGCCTGCAGTTTCCGCTCGACACCCTGGTCGACGCCCTGATCGAGCTCGAAGACAAGCAGGGGCACTGGCCGCCGAAGGCCACCGTGGTTGGAGCCTCCATCGATCAGTCGGCGACGACCGACAATGACCGCGTGATCCTGTCGATTCACCGGCCGGAGAGCGGCAAAGTCATCGAGCGCCGCTACTCGCTTCCCATGATCGCTGCCGCGATCGTCAACTACTGCGTGACGCTTCGTGTGCCGATGCCGCGCAACTCGACCAAGACCCTCCAGGTCCTATCGGACGGCGTCGCGTTGGTGCTCGAGAACACCGTCATCCTGCAGAGTCGGCATGAGGAGCTTTCCACCCTGCCGGTGGGCAGCGTACCGCCGCCCGCCAGCCCCGCTCCGGCACCGAAGCCCAGCCCGCCACCGACATCGGCGGTGCCTGCGCAAGAGGGGGCGGATGCACCGGGTTCGTCTTAGGTTCGCGTCAGCGCAGCCGCGGCTGCGGCGCCGCTCGCGGCGGACGCAGCAGATACAACGCGCCGATGAATCCGGCGGCGAGGAGCAGGGAGCCAACCGGGTATCGCCTGAGCAGGCGCCCTCCCGCCGGTAGCAAGCGTGCCCCGAGCCTCGCGACCGTGACCGCTGCGGCCATGCGCTCGAGCGTGGAGCTCGATGGCGCCAGGGTATGCGCAGCCCGCTCCACCAGGGTGGCGGCATCGGCCAGCGTGCGGCCGGATTGGCGCAGGATCTCAGTATCGACACTCATGACCTTTAAATGGAACGCTCTGGGCGAGGTTCCGGCCGCAGTGAGGCATACCAGCCACTTTCCGCCGGACAACGGATATGATCCCGCTGCCGCTCAACGGCGCTCTTCGGGGGAACGCACATGTCCATTCTTGCCTGGGTCGTTCTCGGCCTCATCTCCGGCTTCATCGCCAGTAAAATCGTCAACAAGCGCGGCGAAGGTCTTCTCCTGGATATCATCCTCGGGATCATCGGCGCGCTCGTCGGCGGGTGGCTGTTCCATGCCTTCGGTGCGGCGGGCGTTAGCGGCCTCAATCTCTACAGCCTGCTGGTGGCGGTCGTCGGCGCGGTCGTGGTCCTGGTGATCTATCACGCGCTGCGCGGAAAGAAGTCCAGCGCCTGAGCGGCGCTCGGCCCGCGCTCAGCCCGCGCTCGGCCGCCGGATGCGATCGATGGCGGCAACCAGGTGATGGAACGCTTCCAATAGGGGAAGCGATAGCCCGAGCTCTGTCGCCTTGCCGACGGCGTAGCCGAAGGTCTCCTCGACCTCGAGCGGCCGGCCCGCCTCGAGATCCTGAAGCGCCGACATGCGATGGTTCGGCGCCCGACGCCGCATGTCTTCCCCGATCCGGCGGATGGTCTCCATCGCCTCCTGCTCCGGCACATCGAGCAGCATTCCCAACGGCAGCGCCGCGGCGCCCTCGGTGAGGGTGATTCCCTGGGCGCGGGCGAGCGAGGCGGCTTCGCGTACGAGCCGCACCAGCACCCTGGCACCGTCCGGATCGGCCAGGTAGGACCAGGTCACCGCCCGCGTGCTCACTGCCAGGCTCACGAGCGCAAGCCAGACGGTGAATTTGCTCCACTCCATCGAGACGATGTCGGCCACGGCGGTGGAGCGAATACCGGCGCGATCGATCATGCCGGCGATCCGCTGCGCCCGCTCGCTGAGGCCGCCCGCGAGCTCCCCGAGCGGCAGATTCACGTTGCGGGTGAAGAGCACTTCGCCCGACGGCAGCAGCTCGCCGCTCGTATCCGCAAGCGCGCCGAGCACGTGCGCGGCGCCGAAGGTCTGCGCGAGCAGCTCGTCCTTGAGAACACCGTTCTGAAGGGAGAGCGCCGCGCCCACCTCGAGGTGCGCGAGAGCCGCAAGGGCGGCCTGCGTACCCGGGGTCTTGATCGCGACGATGAGGGTCTCGGCGGCCCGAAGTTGGGTCATCTCGGTGACCACCGGCACGCGAACCGAGAGCTCCACCAGTCCCTTCACCCGCAGTCCGTCCCGCTCGACCGCTCGGGCGCGATCGCCGCGGGCCAGCATCACGACGGAATGACCCGCGCGCGCGAGATGCGCACCCAGTATGGAGCCGAGAGCTCCCGCCCCGAGAATGGCGAATTGGGGCCGAGTCATGGCTGCGGGCCGAAGCGCGCCCGGTGAGCTTTCATCGCGGCGATGAAGCGGTCGATGTCCTCGTCGGAGTTGTAGAAGTGGACGGTCGCGCGGATATTGCCATCCCTGAAGGAAGTCACGATATCCTGCTCGAGGAGCCGTGCGCACAAGGCCGCCGCATTGCTCGAGGGAACTGCCACCATCGGACCGCGGCGCGCATCATCCGCCGGAGTGATGGCGGGCCAGGCGATCTCGGCCAGTCCCGTCATGCAGCGCCGCGTCAGTGCCCGCACCCGCTCCTCGATCGCATCCGTTCCCGCCTCGAGAATGATCTTGAGCCCCGCCTCCGCCGCATAACAGTTGACCACCGGCGGCGTCCCCGCCTCGAACCGCCGGGCGCTCAGCGACGGTCGGTTCGCCCGAATGTCCATCGCGCCGATGTCCTCTTGCGCGAACCAACCGGAGTGGCTCGGCACGAGCTCGTCGATGAGCCCCGAGCGCACGTAGAGAAAACCGATCCCGGCGGTGCCGAGCAGGTACTTCAGCATACCGCCGACCGCGAAATCGACCCCGAGCGCTCTCGCATCGACCGTCACGGCGCCGATCGCCTGATAACAATCCACCATGAGCCGAGCACCGCGCTCGTGCGCCAGGCGGGCGATGCCGCCGATGTCGAGCCGCGCGCCATTGCGGTAGCAAACCTGCGTCACGGCAACGAGTTGCGTGCGCTCGTCGATCGCCCGGGCGAAATGCTCGAGCGGAATGTAGCCGTCGGCCGCGGGTGGTACGTGCACGACCTCGGCTCCGAGCCTCTCCTGCGCATGCCAGATCTGCGCGTTGGTGGGGAACTCGAAATCGCTGACGATCACTTTCCTGCGCGGTCCGGTGAAATCCAACGCGCTCGCCAGCGCGTTGATGCCCGCCGAAGCCGACGCGGTGACTGCGATCTCATCGGGCATCACCCGCAGCACCTGCGCCATGGCGGCCCTGACCGCCTCGTTCTTCGCCACCCAGAGATCCCAGTTCGCTCCCACGGCCAGCCGCTCGTCCATGTAGGCGTTGAAGGCCTCGCGGACGCTATCGGCCAGCGCGCAGTACGAGCCGCTATTGAGATAGGTCTTGCGCTCGAGGACGGGAAACCTGCGCCGCAACGCATCGAAGTCGACCGACATCTTCAGCCTTTCCTGCTTGCCTGCGACAGGATGGAGGCAGTCCGCGACCGGCTCCGCCGTACGAAGTAAACGAGCGATATCAACGCCAGCCACGGCGGCCCATAGAGCCAGGAGACATCGAGGTGCGGATCGAAGCCCATAGTGATGAGGACCGCAGCGAGGATGACGAGCCCGGCATACTGCATCCAGGGGAAGAAGGGCATCCGCACCCGCAGCGTGGCGGCGGCATGGCGGCGACGGAAGCTCAGGTGACTCACCAGGATGAACATCCACACGGTGATCATGGCGAAGAGCGCCACCCCGAGGAGATCCGCGTACGCATCGGGTGTGAACATCGATACGCCGGCGGCGACGAGCACGAAGGCGCCTGAAGCCAGGATGGCCGCCACCGGGCTTCCCCTGGCGCTCAACCGGCCGAGCACCCGTGGAGCATGATCGGCGCGGGAGAGCGAGAAGAGCATGCGCGAGCACAGGTAGACATCGGTATTCATGCTCGAGAGCGCCGCGCTCACCACGACGAAGTTCATGATCCCGGCCGCATCCCTGATGCCGGAGTGCGCGAGCACGGTGACGAACGGGCTGCGCGCGACCACGGTCGCGCCGGTCGCCGTCCACGGAGCGATGGTGACGATGACCGCAATGGCAAGCACGTAGAACAGAAACAGCCGCAACAACATCGTTCGCAGCGCCGCCGGAATCGCCACCTCGGGATTACGGGTCTCCCCGGCGGTCACCGCAACCACCTCGATACCGACAAAGGAAAAGATGCCGACGGTGACGGCCATCCAGAGCCCCGCCACTCCCCTGGGCAGGAAGCCGCCCGGCAGGTCGGTGAGGTTGTGCAGACCGACGGCAGTACGGCCCACGCCGGCGATGGCAGCGATGCCGAGGATGATGAAGACGACGATCGCCGCCACCTTGATGAGGGCGAGCCACGACTCGACGGTGCCGAAGTTCGTGACCGAGCGCGAGTTCAGGTACAGCAGCACCAGGCAGAAGCCGAGCGCCCAGGCCCCTACCGGCACGCCGGGGAACCAGTACTGCATGTAAAGTCCCGCCGCGACCGCCTCGCCACCCACGGCAATCACCTGCGCGATCCAATAGGTGTAACGCACGAGGAAGCCGGCCCACGGGTTCAGATACATCTCGGCGTAGGTTCCGAAGGAGCCCGCGGTCGGATGCACGACCGCCATTTCCGAGAGACTGAAGATCATGATGAGTGCGACCAGGCCCGCGAGCACGTAGCTCACGATGACGGCCGGCCCCGCGTAACCCACGGCAAGTCCGCTGCCGAGGAAGAGCCCAGTGCCGATCGCGCCGCCCAAGCCGATCATCACGACCTGCGCCTTGCCCAAGCTGCGCTTGAGGCCGCTTTCGCGCTCGCTCGGTGTGTCGTTGCTCAATCGTAGTACGCGATGCTGGGATTGTCGCCGGGACAGATTACCCCAACGACGAACATCCCGTCGGCGGAGGTCGCCTCGAGGGAATGGAGCTGCTTGCGCGGCAGGAAGATCGCCTCGCCCGCCTGCACTCTCGCCTTGCATTCCTCGGTCCAGATGTAGCCTTCTCCCGAGAGCACGATCAGGGCCTCCTCGTAGAGGTGCCGGTGCGGCGCCGCCTTCGAGCGCGGAATGTGCCCGATGAACTGCGTGATGAGGCGCGAGCCGATGCGCCGGTCCACGAGGAGCTGAAAATAGCGCGGCCCCATCGCGGTGCGCTGCTTGGGATCGACCGAGACCACTCGCTCGGGAAAGCCGGCATCGAAATCGTCCGCCATGGCGACCGGCCAGTCGAGCTCGCCCGCGGGCGAGGCGAGCGCAAAGACGCGGAGGGCCTTTTCACCCGTGCCAACGAGCTGCAGGGCTTCGCCCGCTCGCACGTACACGCCATCCAGCGGCTTCACTTGGAACGCTCGGCCGGAAATGACGGCTCGCCCGCCGCCTTCCACGACGAAGAGGATCATGTCGCGGTCACCCGCGGATAACACCGGCGATGCGCCCGCCGTCACCTCGAGCAGCATTTGGGTCTGATAACGTGCGCCAAGCTCGGGGGTGACGAGGTAGCCGTAACGCAGGCGCCCGCGGGCACTCATCGGCATAAGAGCCGGCGAAACGACATAACAGCCGCCGTTCAGCCACCGCCGCGGGCCGTCTTGTTGGGTGATGACGGGAATGCGGCGGTTGGCGGCGCTTTCCGGGTCATCGAGCGGTGAGCCGCCCGGAAGGTTGGTATGGGCGCCATCGCAGAACGGCGCATCCCGGCTTTGTTTGCAGCCGCAGAGCAGCACCTCTTCACTCACCGTCGCAACGAGCTTGCGCGGTGTCAATCCGGTGCCCTTGTGTGAGCCGTCGCAAAAGGGTTGCGTGGCCGAGCGCCCGCAGGCGCACCAGAAGTAGGTGCGGCCGCTCTCGAGCCTCACGAGACAGGGCTTGGGCTGCGCAACGAGCGGTACCGACATCTCTCCTGACCTCTCCACGGCGACTGTCAGCGCGGCGGCAAGCTCACCCTGGGCGCGGGCGCATCAAGCCGAGCGCGCTGCAACGGCCGCCGCGTCGGCACGCGCGCCGAACGCCGTCAGCTCCCGCGCCAACTCGGTGCCGTCCTCGTCGGCGAGCGCCGCCTCATGCAGCCTCGCCAGCACTGCCGCGCCATCTTGACGGGCGGCGAGCGCATCGAGCTGCGCGCTCAGAATCGAGAAGCTCTTCCAGCCACGCTCGTGCGTCTCGCCGTATCCCTTGATGAGACGCTGAGTCCGCGCGAGCTCGACCGCGAGCTCATAGTGAGCGGGAGCCAGCCGCTCGATGCGCCCGAGCCACTCCTCGATGCGCGCGTTCTCCTCGAGGTAGCGCAACGTCCCGCGTCGCCAGCGTTTGATGCCGGCCAATGCGTGCAGCAGCAGGAAACCGCTCACGGTGTGAGTGCGTATCCGCTTGCCTGCGGTCGCGCGCTGAAGCCAGCTCGAGAGCCGGGTCGAGGCGAGCACCCGCGCTCCCATCGCCGCCGGCAGGGTTCCCGCGATCTCCGCCACGCGCGGCTTCATGAAATCGGTGAGACCGAAGAGCTGCCCCGGGGCCGCGCGGATCTCGGCGCGCACGCGCGTGAAGCGAGCCGCCCGGGTCTTGAGGTCCGCGACACGGATGGTGTCCTCGAATGTCATCCAGAGAGCGAGCGCCCGGGCAACGGCAGCGGTGAGCGCCCATTCGCCGCCCGCGGGGCGAGCGGGCCCATCGAGCGCACCGATGCCCTCGAGCCGGGTCAGGTAGAGCGCCGCATAGGCCGGATCCTGATAATCGATCGCGCGCCGCACTCCCTCGAGCGCAAGCGGCTGCACCGCTTGCGGCAGCAGGCGCACGCGATCGAGCAGCGGCTGTACGCGCGCCGAGCGCGCCCGTGCGGGGATACCCGCCGGGCGATCGGCCGAGACCGCCGTCGCGCCCTCGCCCATGGAAGCGGCCTCCTCGTGCCCGGCCCGCTCACAGGCAGCGGCGAAAGCCTCGAGGTTCGTCGCGACCGAGATGCCGCTTCTAGCGATCGCCGCCTCGAACGTCGCCCGCCCGAAAGGCAGCACGCCACTGCCGCAGATCGCACCGAGGAGCACCGAGCTGATGATGCTGTGGTGCTCCTCGGCGAGCGCCTCCATGTCGAAGAGGATCAGCCGTTTGGCCTGGCTGCGCGCGAGCTCGATGAGGCCCGCGGTATCCGCCGCGCCCTGCCCCATCGCGCTTTTCTCCGCGATCGAGTAGGAGCGGTGGGAGGAGGCGATGAGCGTCGTGCTCTTGGGGTCGACGAGGCCGCGCTGGATTGCCCGTCCCGCCTCGACGAGCTCGGAGGCGACCACGCAATCGACATCTCCCGCCACCGGCATGAGCGCCATGATCGGCTCGCGCCCGGCGCGCTCGGCCGCGGCGCGCGCGAAGAGTTCGAGGTAGTAAATGGTGGCTCCCGTTCGCTGCGCGACTCCGGGAACGGAGGTCGACTGCACGAGGTAGCCTTCAGTCTCGGCGATCTCGATCAGCCATTCGGTGAGCACACCGCCCCCCTGGCCCCCGAGCGCCGCGATGCAGAGCTTGATCGGCCGCGGCGTCATAGCGCGTAGCGCAGGCGCTTGCGGTCGCTGCGCCGCTGCAGCGCCCCGATGACGGCGGCACGCACGCGGGCCAACAGCCGATCCCGCCACGAGGGGTTGTAGAGAAGCTCGGCGCGGTAGAACGAAGGACAGAGCACGGCCGCATGGGCGACCTCGCCGCATACACCGCAGCCGACGCAGCTGTTGTCCACGTGCGCGACGGGATCGGTGCGCAGCGGATCGGGATTGGGCTTGACGGTGAGGGAAGGACAGCCGGAGAGGCGGATGCAGGAGTGATCACCGGTGCAGGTGTCGGCATCGACGCCGAAACGCTCGCGCACCACCCGCTTGCCCTCCGCGATGGCCCGCTTCATGAGCGGACGCACGCGCCGCTGGCGGTTCAACTGACACTCACCCTCAGCGACGATGACTTTGGGGCCCCGGAACGAAGTCGTCAGTGCCTCGCGCAGCACGCTCAGGGTCTCTCCCATGTCATAGGTGCGGATGTGCCGCACCCACTTCACGCCCACCCCCTTCACGGCATCGACGATCGAGTTATTCCCCTGCCGGTGCTCGTTCGGCCAGCGCGAGGAAGGGATGTCCTGCCCCCCCGTAGCCGCGGAATAGTTGTTGTCGATGATGACGGTGAGGCCATCGTGGCGGTTGAACACGGCGTTGCCGATGCCGCTCGTGAGCCCGTTGTGCCAGAAGCCCCCATCGCCCATGACCGCGACCGGGCGGCGACCGTTGCCGGCGTGAAAAGCCGAGGCGCCCGCGGCGCCCAAGCCATAGCCCATGATGCTGTTGCCCATGTTGAAAGGCGGCAGCGTCGCGAAGGAGTGGCAGCCGATGTCGGCGCTGATGTGAAGCGGGCCGATCTCGCGCTGCAGCAGCTTCATGGCGGCGAAGAACGGACGCTCCGGGCAGCCGGTGCAAAGACCCGAGGGGCGCGGCGGCACGAGTGCCGCGAGGCGCGCCGCGGGCACGAGCGGCACCTCCTTCCCGCGCCCGCCGGGTGTCCGCCGGCGCAGCTTCGGTGCCCACTGCTCGATGAACTCGCCAACACCGGCGCGCAGCACATCGACCGTGTACTCGCCCTGCATGGGCAGTACGCCCTTGCCGGCGAGCGGCGCCGACACCCCATGCTTGCGCAGGATCTGACTCGCCGCCTGCTCGATGAACTCCGGCTGCCCTTCTTCCACCACGAGCACCGCGCGCTTGCCGCTGCAGAACCGGACCCACTCTTCCGGCACGAGCGGATAGGTGGCATTGAGCACATAGAGAGGGATGCGGCTCGTTCCGAAGGTGTCGGCGCAGTCGAGGAGCTCGAGAGCGCGCAGCACGCTGTTATGGAGCCCCCCTTGGAGCACGATGCCGATGTCACTCGCCTCGCCGTCGATGAAATCGTTCAGCCGCCGCTCGGCGATGGAACGAATGGCCGCGGGGAAGCGCTGCTCGATCTTCTCGCGCTCCTGGGCGTAGGTGGAGGGCGGCAGGATGATGCGCCCATAATCCCTCGAGGGAGAGCGCAGCGCGTCGGCGACCGAGAAGGGCGGCCGGCGGTTGTCCTTCGCCGTGAAGCGGCCGTACACGTGACACGCGCGGATGCGCAGCATCAACATGACGGGAGTGCGGCTCACCTCCGACAGCTCGAATCCCTGCTCGACCGCACGGACGATCTCGGGCAGGTGCGGCCGCGGATCGAGCAGCCACATCTGCGACTTCATGGCAAAGGCGTGGGTGCGCTCCTGCATGATGCTGGCGCCTTCGCCATAGTCCTCACCCACGATGATGAGGGCGCCGCCCTTGACGCCGGCCGAGGCCAGATTGGCGAGCGCATCGGAAGCGACGTTGGTGCCGACCGTGGATTTCCAGGTGACCGCGCCCCGCAGCGGGTAGTTGATCGAGGCCGCGAGCATGGCGGCGGCGGTCGCTTCCGAGGCGCTGGCCTCGAAGTGCACGCCGAGCTCGGTGAGGATGTCCTCGGCGTCCGAGAGGACATCCATGAGGTGTGAGATCGGCGCTCCCTGATAGCCGCCGACATAGCCCACGCCCGACTGCAGCAGCGCCTTGGTGACGGCAAGGATGCCCTCGCCGCGAAACTCCGCGCCCGCGCCGAGCCGCAGCGACTGGACCTCTTTGGCGAAGGAACGCTCGGCCATGAGACCCTACATATTAGCGGGGTTCAGGCCGGGACGAGGGCCAGCACGCGCAAGGGACTGCCCGAGCCGTTGACGATCTTGAGCGGTGGGGCGATCACGACCGCCCCGGTGGGCGGCAGCTGATCGAGATTGGTGAGACTCGCGAGGCCGAAGCGGTTCGAGCCGTGCATCAGGGTATGGCAGGGGAACATCGGCTCGAAGGTCGCCGCCTGCCCTGCATCGGTGCCGACCGTCTCCACGCCGACCCCGAGAATGTCGCGCTCGCGCGCGAGAAAAGGAACGCACTTGGGATGGAACCCGGGGGTATGAGGCCCGTCCTTGCCGATGTTGAGAAAATCCTTTGCCGCGCGGCGCTTCGACCAGTCGGTACGGACGAGCACCCAGGCGTGCGCAGGAATGCGTCCGTGCCGCCGCTCCCAGTCCTCGACGAGCGTCTGCGTGAGCAGGAAATCCGAGTTCTCGGCGACCTGGTGCGACACGTCGATCACGCAGGCGGGGCCGATGAAGCGGTCGACGGGAATGTTGTGGGTGGCGTTGTTCGGATAGTCCTTGCCGGTCACCCAGTGCACCGGGGCATCGAAGTGCGTACCCGTATGCTCGCCGCAGGCGATATTGTTCCAATACCAGGCGGGCCCGCGCTCGTCGTAGTGGGAGATCTCCTCGAGCGCGAACGACTTCGAGGGCGCGAACTGCGGCGGCAGCTGGATCGTGGGCGTCGCAGGCTCGAGCGGCACCGTCAGATCGACGACCCGGATGCCACCGCCCACAATGCCCTGGATGAGGCGCGCGAGGATGTCGGACTGCGAGGCGATGGCCGATGTGCTCATGGTCCGGATCTCCCAGGAATGGCGATCATGATACTTGACATCTCAAGTATCTCCCAATATAACACAGCCCCGATGGGAGCGATACAGGCTTGAGAGCGCCGCGATGAAGCGAATCGTCTGCCTCGGCGGCGGTCCGGCGGGCCTTTACGCCGCGATCCTCCTGCGCCAGGCCTTTCCCGAGGTCCGCATCGAGGTCTTCGAGCGCAACCGGCCGGACGACACCTTCGGCTGGGGCGTCGTCTTCTCCGATCAGACCATGGAGAACTTCCGCGCCGCGGATGCGCCCTCGCAGGCGGCCATCGTCGGCAGCTTTCATCATTGGGACGACATCGACATTCACTTCGCCGGCCGGCGCTTCGTCAGCGGCGGCCACGGATTCTGCGGCATCAGCCGCAGGCACCTGCTCGCCATTCTGCAGCAGCGCGCCGCGCAGCTCGGGGTCCGTCAGCACTTCGAGCACGAGGTGGACGCGGAAGCCGGACTCGAGGATGCGGACCTCATCATTGCGGCCGATGGCGCCAACAGCAAGACCCGCGAGCGGCACGCGGCCGTTTTCGAACCCGAGCTCGATCGTCGCAACTGCCGGTACATCTGGCTGGGTACCACACAGACCTTCCGGGCCTTCACTTTTGCTTTCGAGCGCACCGAGCACGGCTGGTTTCAGATCCACGCCTACCAGTTCAGCCGTGATCTCTCGACCGTGATCGTCGAGACGCGCGAGGAGACCTGGAGGCGCCATGGGCTGGATCGGCTCGATACGGCAGGCTCCATCGGCTTCTGCGAGCGGCTCTTCGCCCGCTATCTCGGTGGTCACGCACTGCGCAGCAACGCCAGCCACCTGCGCGGCTCCGCCTGGCTCAACTTCAATCGCGTGCACTGCAGGCGCTGGCACGACGGCAAGGTCGTGCTGATCGGCGATGCCGCCCATACCGCCCATTTCTCGATCGGCTCCGGCACCAAGCTCGCGATGGAAGATGCCATCTCGCTGACGCGCCACCTCGCCGCCCATACCCGCCTCGACCTGGCGCTCGCGGCCTACCACGCGGAGCGCAGCCTCGAGGTATTGAAGCTGCAGAGCGCCGCGCGCAACCGCATGGAATGGTTCGAGAACGTCGAGCGCTATACCCATCTGCCGCCGGAGCAGTTCGCCTACAGCCTCCTCACCGGCAGCCAACGCATCGGCCATGAGAACCTCAAGCTGCGGGACGCGGCGTTCGTCGAGAACTACGAGGGTTGGCTCGCGCGCCGCAACGGCGTGCATGACCCGCGCCCGCCCATGTTCCTGCCGCTGAAGCTTCGGGGGCTCACGCTCGATAACCGCGTCGTGGTCTCTCCCATGGCGCAGTACTGCGCCACCGACGGCCTGCCGGATGACTGGCACCTCGTGCACTACGGCCACCGCGCCCTGGGCGGTGCGGGACTTCTCTACACGGAAATGACCTGCGTCTCGCCCGAAGGCCGCATCTCCCCCGGATGCACCGGACTTTGGAACCAGGCGCAGCGCGATGCATGGCGACGGATCGTCGAGTTCGTGCACTCGCGCACGCCGGCGAAGTTCTGCCTGCAGCTCGGGCACTCCGGACGCAAGGGCTCGACCCAACTCGGTTGGGAGCAGATGGACCATCCGCTGCCCGCGGGCAACTGGCCGGTCCTCGCGCCCTCCCCTCTGCCATACCTGCCCGGCATCAGTCAGACTCCGATCGAGATGACACACGAGCAGATGAGCGAAGTCAGAGCGCAATTCGTGCGCGCCACGCGGCTCGGGCTCGAGGCCGGCTTCGACATGCTCGAGCTCCACATGGCCCACGGGTATCTGCTCGCCTCCTTCCTGTCGCCGCTCACCAACCGCCGCACCGACGAATTCGGCGGCGAGGTTCACGGGCGCATGCGCTTCCCGCTCGAGGTCCTGACGGCCGTGCGCGCCGAATGGCCCGGGGATAAACCCCTCTCGGTGCGGATCTCCGCCACCGACTGGGCCGAAGGCGGACTTTCCGAGGCGGACCTCCTCGTCATCGTCCGTGCCTTTGGCGAGGCCGGGATCGATCTGATCGATGTCTCGAGCGGCCAGACCGTGCCCTGGCAGAAGCCCGTTTACGGACGGATGTGGCAGACGCCCTTTGCCGATAAGGTGCGCAACGAGATCGGCATCGCGACCATGGCGGTCGGCAACATCTACGAGCCCGATCACGTCAACTCGATCATCGCCTCGGGCCGGGCGGATCTCTGTGCCCTCGCGCGCCCGCACCTTGCCAATCCTGCCTGGACGCTCGAGGCTGCGGCCCGCCTGGGCTACGGCGCGCAATGGTGGCCGAAGCAGTACCTCTCCGGCCGCCAACAGCTCGAGCGCAACTTGCAGCGCGCCGCTCAGATGCAAAGCGCCGCGGCTGCCGTAACACCAGTGGACGAGATCAGTGGGTGAGAGCATTCATGAGCGAAAGTAATGCGGCGCTCGCGGGCCGGCACGCGCTCGTTACCGGCGCAAGCCGCGGGATCGGCGCCGCGATCGCCGCCGCGCTCATCGCCGATGGCGCCCGCGTGTCGCTCATCGGACGTGATGCGGCTCGGCTCGCAGAGGTCTGCGCCCGGCTCGGCGGAGCGGATCGCGCCGTCGCGATCGTGGCGGACATCACCCGGGCCGATGCCGTTCGCGAGGCCTTCACCACGGCCCGGCGGCAATTCGGCCCGGTGCACGTGCTCGTGAACAACGCGGGGCAGGCGGCGAGCGCCAAGTTCACCGATACGGATGAGGCCCTGTGGAACAGGATCCTCGGCGTGAACCTGACCGGCACCTATCTTTGCACGCGGGAGGCCATACACGACATGCTGCAGGCCGGCTTCGGCAGGATCGTCAATGTCGCGAGCATCGCGGGGCTGAGAGGCGCGCCCTACATATCCGCTTACGCCACATCGAAGCACGCCGTCATCGGCCTCACGCGCTCGCTGGCGTTGGAATATGCGACCCGGAGCATCACGGTGAATGCGGTGTGCCCCGGATATGTCGACACCGACATGGCGAAGCAGGCCATCGACAACATCATGAGGAAGACCGGCCGCAGCGAGAGCGAAGCGCTGGCGACGCTCACCGCCACGAACCCGCAGGGCCGACTGGTGACGCCCGCCGAGGTCAGCAATGCCGTGCTCTGGCTCTGCCGGCCCGGTACGGAGAGCGTGACGGGTCAGAGCATCGTGATCGCCGGCGGCGCGGGGGGCTGATGAAAGCCAGCCCCGCGGCCTCACTCGATGCGGAAACGCGCGTGCACGATGATCATCACGTGTCGCTGCGTCTGTGGCTGCGACTCCTCTCCTGCACCAATCAGATCGAGAGCCGGGTTCGCCAGAACCTGCAGTCGAGCTTCAACACGACGCTACCTCGCTTCGATCTCATGGCGCAGCTCGAGCGCGCGGCGCATGGCCTCAAGATGAGCGAGCTTTCCCAGCGCATGATGGTGACCGGGGGCAATGTCACCGGCATCACCGACAGCCTGGAGAAGGAAGGTCTGGTCGTGCGCGAGGTCGACTCCGCCGACCGCCGCGTCTATCGCGTCAAGCTCACTGCCGAAGGTGAGCGCCAGTTCCGCCGCATGGCCGCCGAGCACGAGAGGTGGGTCATCGATCTCCTGGGCACGCTCTCGCCGAAGCGGAAGAAACAGCTGATGGACCTGTTGGGTGAGCTCAAGGAGCAACTCGCCGCTCTCAACGGCGCTTGACCGGAGGCAGCCATGACCGCACCGCGAGCATTCGAACCCGCAAACCCTGCGCCGCAACACTTCAGGTGGCGCCTGCAGGAGCGAGTCGGCGTCGTGACGCTCGACCGTCCGGAACGCAAGAACCCGCTGACGTTCGACTCCTATGCGGAGCTGCGCGACCTCTTCCGCGCATTGACGGCGGCACCCACGGTCCGGGCGCTCGTCATCACCGGTGCCGGCGGCAACTTCTGCTCGGGCGGCGATGTGCACGAGATCATCGGGCCGCTGACGGAGCGCAGCCCTGAGGAGCTGCTCGAGTTCACGCGCATGACGGGCGATGTGGTGAAGGCCATGCGCGCCTGCCCGCAGCCCATCATCGCCGCCGTCGATGGAGCTTGCGCCGGCGCGGGCGCCATTCTCGCCATGGCGTCGGACCTTCGCTTCGGCACGCCGCGCGCGAAGACCGCCTTCCTCTTCACCCGCGTGGGGCTTGCCGGATGCGACATGGGCGCGTGCTCGATCCTGCCGCGGATCATCGGCCAGGGACGCGCCTCGGAGCTTCTCTACACCGGCCGCTCGATGTCCGCCGAGGAAGGGCTCGCCTGGGGATTCTTCAACCGGCTTACCGCCCCTGAATCCCTGCTGAGCGAGGCGCTCTCCCTCGCCACGCAGCTCGCCGATGGGCCGACGTTCGCTCACGCCATGACCAAGAGAATGCTGCACGCCGAGTGGCATCTGCCGATCGATGCAGCCATCGACGCCGAAGCCGAGGCGCAGGCCCGCTGCATGCAGACCGAGGACTTCCGCCGCGCCTATCGGGCCTTCGTCGCAAGACAAGCGCCGCGATTCGAGGGGGATTGACCTTGGGCTCGTCCCACGATTTCCTCGACTGGCCGTTCTTCAGCGACAGCCATCGCGAGCTTGCCAGGCGCCTGCATGAGTGGGCGGCGATGCGCTTTGCCGGCACCGCGCCGCCGGAAGACCGTGAATCGGTCGATATCGCCTGCCGGCAGATCGTCCGCGACCTCGGGCAGGCGGGTTGGACCCGCTACTGCGCGCCGGCGATCGCTCCCGCAGCGCGCCGGGAAGCTGCGGCATTCGATGTGCGCGCCCTGGCGCTCATCCGCGAGACGCTCGCCCGGCACCACGCCCTGGCCGATTTCGCATTCGCCATGCAAGGTCTCGGCAGCGGCGCGATCTCACTCGCCGGCTCGCCGGAGCTTAAGGACCGTTACCTGCCGCGCGTCGCCGCCGGAGAGGCCATTGCCGCCTTCGCGCTGTCCGAGCCCGACGCCGGATCCGATGTGGCCGCCCTTCGATGTCGCGCCAGGCGCACGGCCGAGGGCTACAAGCTGCAGGGCGAGAAGACCTGGATCTCGAACGGCGGCATCGCGGATTTCTACTGTGTCTTCGCGCGCACGAGCGATCCGGTGATGCGCCCCGATGGCAGCGCGGCCGCCGACGGAATCAGCGCCTTCGTCGTCGATGCGGCGACACCGGGTCTCTCGATCGCGCGGCGCATCGATACCCTCTCGCCGCACCCGCTCGCGACTCTCGCCTTCGACGAGGTCCACGTGCCGCTCGGCCAGCGCCTCGGCGCCGAGGGGGAGGGATTCAAGATCGCCATGCGCACGCTCGATGTCTTCAGGACATCGGTCGCCGGCGCGGCAGTCGGCTTCGCGCAACGCGCGTTGGATGAAGCTCTCGCGCACGCGGCGGCGAGAGCACTCTTCGGCAAGACGCTCGCGGATTTCCAGCTCACCCAGGCCGCCCTCGCCGAAATGGCGACCGCCATCGATGCGGCGCGGCTTCTGACCTATCGCGCGGCCTGGCTGCGCGATTGCGGCGAGCGGGCGACGCGCGAGGTCGCCATGGCGAAGATGACGGCCACCGAGACCGCGCAGCAGGTCATCGACCGTGCGGTGCAGTTGTTTGGCGGCCGCGGGGTTGCCCGCGGCGAGGTGATCGAGCGACTGTATCGTGACATCCGCGCGCTGCGCATCTACGAAGGAGCCACTGAAGTGCAGAAGCTCATCATCGGGCGCGAGCTCATCGAGCGCAGCGCGGAGAAACCACATTGAGCCGCTCGGGGATCCTGAAGCCCGAGGGCTGGCCGCGCCCCTCGGGCTACAGCAACGGCGTGCTCGCGCAGGGCCGCCAGGTATTCATCGCCGGCCAGGTGGGCTGGGACCCTACCAGCGGCACATTCGAGAGCGCGAGCCTGGTCGAGCAGACGGCCCAGGCCCTGAAGAATGTGCTCGCGGTGCTCGCGCAGGCGGGCGGAGGGCCGCAGCACATTGCGCGCATGAGCTGGTATCTCACGAGCCGCGCCGAGTACCTCGCCCACCTCGAGGAAATCGGCGCCGTTTATCGCGAGGTGATGGGCAAGCACTTCCCGGCGATGACGGCGGTCGAGGTGAGCGCGCTCATCGAGGAGCAGGCCAAAGTCGAAATCGAGGCCACCGCGGTGATACCTTAAGCGCGTGGTTTACCAGGACCCGGCCAAGTGCGGCGGCCGGGCACGTCCCTGTGCCTGAGGCGAGGCGCCATCATCCACCGGAATCGCGAGTTGCCATGCCCCTGAACCCACTCGATCTCTACGACATCGCCAGCGCGCTCACCGAAGAGGAGCGCATGGTGCAGGACTCGGTCGCGCGGCTCGTCGACGACAAGGTGCTGCCCGTCATTCAGAAGTGCTTCGAGGAGCATCGGTTCCCGCGGGAGCTCATACCCGAGCTCGCCGAGCTCGGCCTCCTCGGCTCCTCGCTCAAGGGCTACGGCTGCGCGGGTCTCAACGCCATCAGCTACGGTCTCATCTGTCAGGAGCTCGAGCGCGGAGACTCGGGCATCCGCAGCTTCGTCTCCGTGCAGTCCTCGCTCTGCATGTACCCGATTCACGCCTACGGATCGGAGGAGCAGAAGAAGAAGTACCTGCCCGGCATGGCGCGCGGGGAGCTCATCGGCTGCTTCGGGCTCACGGAGTCCCACGGCGGCTCCGACCCGGCCAACATGAAGACTCATGCCAAGCGGCGCGGCAGGGACTGGGTCTTGAATGGCTCGAAGATGTGGATCACCAACGGCGCCATCGCCGATCTCGCCGTCGTCTGGGCGATGACCGAAGAAGGCATCCGCGGCTTCATCCTCGAGAAGGGCACGCCGGGTTTTGCGGCACCCGAGATCGAGCGGAAATTCTCGCTCCGAGCGTCGGTCACCTCCGCGCTGTTCTTCGACAACGTGATCGTGCCGGAGGCCAACGTGCTGCCGGGTGTCACGGGCCTGAAGGGCCCGCTCTCCTGCCTGACCCAGGCGCGCTACGGGATCGCGTGGGGCGTCATCGGCGCGGCGCAGGCGTGTCTTGGCCAGCTGCTGGACTATTCGAAGACCCGCGTCCTCTTCGGACGGCCGCTCGCCGAAAACCAGGCCATTCAGATGCGCCTGGCCAATATGGCCCGCCGCATCACGAGCGCGCAACTGCTCGCGCTGCAACTCGGGCGTCTGAAGGATCAGGGCAGGATGCAGCCGCCCCAGGTCTCGCTCGCCAAGTGGAACAACTGCCGCATGGCGCTCGACATCGCGCGCGACTGCCGCGACATGCTGGGAGGTGCCGGCATCAGCGCCGAGTACGTCCCGATCCGCCACATGCTCAATCTCGAGAGCGTCATCACCTACGAGGGCACGGAGACCATCCACCAGCTCACGCTCGGCCGCGAGCTGACGGGTATCAACGCGTTCTGACCGGAGCCTCTAACCCGCTCAGGGGAGCTTCGTGCCCTGCCCCACCGTCGCGGGCTTGCCGCTCACCCGCGCCGCCGCGGCGGCCAGCAGGTAGGAGACTCTGCCGGGAGTTTCCCAATACTCCGCGCGCTCGAGCGTCACGCGGAGAATGGACAGGTGCTCATCATCGAGTCCCTTCGGATACCAGGCCCGCTGCGCCGGCGTCCAGAGCTCCGCGGCGAGGGACTGATCGCGCAAAATGCGGGCGTGCCCGGTGACGGCGACATAGACGCTCTTCGATGGCTCCGAATAGCCGACACTCACGCGCGTGTCGCGCGAGAGCTCATCGGCTTTCGGACTCGCATGATCCGTGAAGAACCAGAGAGTGCCGTCGGCATCGCACCGCAGTGTCTCCACCGGCCGTGTATGCAGGGATCCCTCGAGGTCGACGGTCGTGAGCAGGCCGATCCGGATGCTGCCGATCAGCTCCGTCAGCTTCCGCATGTCTTCGGCGGTGCTCATCCGTGCGCGAGGGCGGCGCGCAGCCTCCCGAGGTCGGCATGGCGGCTGGCGATATCCCCTCGGTCGGCGGCCACCCGCAGGTCGCGCAGCACCTCGAGTGAGCGCAAGAGAACCGGCAGCGGTGGGCCGCTCGCCGTGAGGCCCTGAGCCGCCTCCTGGCCGAGTCTCGCGGCCGGCTGCTCGATGAAGCGCTGCACGAGCTCATCGTGGTGCTGGGCCGCGGTCCGTCCGAATAGATCGCAGACTTCCAGATAGGCCCGCGCATTGCGTTGAAACCAGTCGCTGGCGGCGTAGTCGGGCAGGAGCTCCAGGAGCTCATCCAAGAGGCTGCGGCGCGCCATGCACTCCTTGAGCCGCGCCTGATCCGCCGGCAGCATGAAGAGCATCTTGTCGACCAGGAGCTGCCCATAGTAAGGGTCGTTGGCGCGGCAGAGCCCGAGGAGCAGATCGATCTGGTTGATCCCGGAGAAATCGCCGGCGTTGGCGCCCCGGTACTCGATGCGACCCACTCGATAGGGCTTGTAGTACGGGCGCACGCAGTAGAAGAATCGCTCGACGTCGAGTCTCGCCATCAGCCGGCGGTTGGCCTCAATCACCTCCCGCAGCGCCTGCTTCGCCGCCTCGAACATCACATCGGCCACCGGGCTCGATACGCCGATGTGCACGATACTCGTCAGCGCATCGGCCGCGCGCTGCAACGAGAGAATGCCGCGGGTATTCTCGTCGATGAAGAGGAACTCGTCCGCGAGCGATGTGAAGCTCTTGCGCAATCCGGCACGAGCGCGGTTGTAGATGGTCAGATGGGCCGTTGCAAATCTCGGCGCCATTCCCAAAGAGGCGCCGCAGTGCACGGCGAGGGAAGATGCCTCTGGAAAGGGCGAGCGCTCCTCGCGCGCGGGATTCGTGAGCTCGTGCCGCCTCAGGGCGCCCAGGTACATGCCGACGTTGCCGAGCACGCCGAACGCGCTGTCGAAGCCTTCACCCGTGTTGCCTTCGGCGCGCAAGGCGGTGACATGGGTGTGGCCTTCGTCGCGCAATGCGTACTTGATCGCATCGCCCACTCCGATGAGGTGCGATCGGTCCTGCTGCCCGAAATAGAGCTCCTCGAGCTCGGTATTCATCTGCACGAAGGATGTCCGGATCCAGTGCTCGAAGGCTTCCGCGTTGTTGCTCATGGGCAGGATCGGCCCCGGTAGAGGTATTGCCGATTCTAACCCATGCCACCGCGGACACCTGAGAACCTCGTATACACCGGTTCGCCGCCTGCGCCGCGCGGCACGCCGTTCAACCCCTGCCTGGCGAGACGGGACGTCTATGCCGCTTTCACGAGGGCGAGGATGATCAGGATCACCCCGATGGCCACCAGCAGGTGAATGGCGCCGAACGTGACCTTCACCGCAAGCCACAGCACCAGCCAGGCGATGATGAGCACAATTCCGAGCAGCGACAGCACTGCCTTCATCCAAGTACCCCTGATCCTGCGACACCTCTCAGGGAATGCGCATGGAAGCGGAAGAGTTCCGCATCCGGCTCATCCAGTACCCGCAGCTTCCAGGAACTGCATGGACAGGAGCCCCGGGCGCTTTTTACTCTCAGGACATGCGAGAGCTGCGCGACGTGAAGAAGCTGGACGATCGCTTCGGTCAGTTCCTGGTGCGCGTCAGATGCCCGGCCTGCGGCGCCTCACGCGACATCGCGGCGGAAGCGCTGGCGCGCCTCGTCGGCTGGTCCATGAGCCTCGAGAGCCTCGCGCCGCGGCTTCGCTGCTCGAAGTGCGGCGCCAAGGGCGCTGCAACCGTGACCCCCGTCGGCCTGCCGCGGCCGCGGGGGTTCACCAGCAACCCGCACTGAGCGCGCCAGGTCTGACTCTAACCTTCCGCGTGCCGAGTGGCCTCGAAGAGAAACCACACTCGCCTCTCCGTCTCGTCGATCCAATTCTCGAGCAGACTCGCCGTAGCGACATCGCCGTGCTCATCGCACACCCCGTGCAGCTCCCTCATGTAGACGGCGAGCTGCCTGTTGTCTTCCCGCAGCTCGGACAGCATGTCCCTCGGAGTGACGAAGCTCGCGTCGTTGTCCCGCAGGCGCTGCAGCTTCGAGATCTGGCCGATCGACTTGAGCGTGCCGCCACCGATTTTCCTCGCCCGCTCGGCGATCGGATCCGTCGTCTCGTAGATCTGCGTGGCTTGCTCATCCAACAGCAGGTGCCAGTCGCGAAAGTGCGGTCCTGACATGTGCCAGTGGAAGTTCTTCGTCTTGAGATAAAGAGCGAAGGTGTCGGCGAGCAGCGTCGTGAGCCCGGGCGGGATGTCGCGGATCGCCTCCGGCGAAAGGCCCGAGGGCGTATCGAGAGTGGGGGTCTTCTTCGTGTGGTTGACCATGGCAGGGCTCCTTGGCAATGAAGTGACTGGCGCGGCGCCCGCGGATGCGGGCCGGAGCCATCATATCGCCGCTCACGGCGTCAGACGAGCCTTACAGTGCCTCTCGATGTACTCACGGTGCGTGGGAAGCGACAGCGCCGCCTGCTGCATGGCAGCGCGCATCTGCCCGAGGATCCGTGCGGCATCGGCGCGGCCGCGCAGATCGAGGAGCGGATGGTAGCGTTCGGGCAACACCTCCTGACCGGCCAGCACGGCGAGCCAATTGTTCTTCTGGAAGAGCTCCGCAGGATCGAAAAGGATGCGGCCGCCGTTGCGGAAATGTTCGATCTTCAACTGCAGCGTTTCGGGTATCTCCATCGAGCGCGCCTCGCGCCAGAGCGGCTCCTGCCGCTCCTGGGCGTGATAGTGCAGGATGAGGAAATCCCGTATCCGCTCATATTCGAAACGGCTGGCGCGATTGAACTCCTGCGCCAGCATCGGGTTGCAGTCGCGGTCCGGAAACATCGCGAGCAGGCGAGTGATCGCCGACTGCACGAGATGGATGGAGGTGGACTCGAGCGGCTCGAGGAAGCCGGCCGAAAGGCCGATGGCCACGCAGTTGCGCGACCAGAACTGCCGCCGGACGCCGGCGGTGAAGCGCAGCGGCCGCGGCTCGCCCACAGGCTCGCCGCAAAGCTCGGCGAGAAGGATTGCGGTCGCCTCGTCATCGGTCATGTACCGGCTGCAGTAGACGTGTCCGTTGCCCATGCGATGCTGCAGCGGAATGCGCCACTGCCAGCCGGCCGGACGCGCGGTGGCGCATGTGTAGGGTGGCAGGTCTTCGGCCAGCGTGCAGCCCACCGCCACTGCGCGATCGCACGGAAGCCAATGCTGCCAACTCTCGTACCCGACCTTGAGCGCGGATTCGATCAAAAGACCGCGGAAACCCGAGCAGTCGATGAAGAGATCCCCTTCGATGCGCTCGCCGCCCTCGAGCTCGAGCGCCTCGATGAAGCCGTCCTCGGCGCGCAGCTTGACGTCGCTCACCTTGCCGTCGATGCGCCGCACGCCGCGCCTTTCGCTGTAATCGCGTAGATAACGGCCGTAGAGCGTGGCGTCGAAGTGATAGGCGTAATCGAAGCTCGACAGCACCAGCGCCGGATCGGCGAGCGGCCGGCCGAAGCGGCCGGCGCGCGCCAGCACCCAGGCCATGGCGTGCTCCTCGAGCGGCACCGCGCTCCCGCGGGCACGCTCGCGAAGCCAGTACTGATGGAGCGATATCGAATCGAACTCATCGCCGATGCGGCCGAACGGGTGAAAGTAACGATGGCCCGGCCGAACCCAATCGAGGAACGCGATGCCGAGTTTGAAGGTGCCGCGGGTGGCGACGATGAAGGCATTCTCATCGAGCCCGAGCTGCCTGTTGAAATGCCGGATGGGCGGAATCGTCGCCTCGCCGACGCCCACGGTGCCGATGGCGCTCGACTCGATCAGCGCGATTCGAGCGCCGCCGCCGATCGAATGGGCGAGCGCCGCGGCGGTCATCCAGCCCGCAGATCCACCCCCCAGGATGACGATGCGGCGTACGCGGCGGTCCGAGTCACTCATGCGCCGCACTTCGCATCAGGAAGCCAGGAGCTCTCGCAGCGATGCGCCGGTCGCTTCGGCAGCGGGTCCGACGATGACATGCACGCAGTCGGCCGTTGCGATGGCCACGCCGCGCATGCCCAGCCTGCGAATCGCCGCCTGGTCGATCGCGCCGGTGTTGGCCACCCCGATGCGCAGGCGCGAGGAAGCCGGCTCGATGCTGCGCACGTTGGCGCGGCCGCCGAGCGCGGTGAGCAATCCCTGCAGAACTTCCTTTGCCGGTGCCGGTACGGGCGCCGCCCTCGTCTCGGAATGTGGCGCCGCGGGCACGCCGCGCGCAGCCGCAGCCCTCGGGCTCTCCCTCGGCAGCAAGACCATGGCCTCGCGGATCTCGCTTGCGAGCTGATCGGCCATCGGACCGACCACGACCTGTAAGGCGGTAGCCGAGGGCCTCACCACACCGCGCGCGCCCAGGCGCTTCAGCATCTCGACATCGATCGTCTCCTGAGTGCCGACGATGAGCCGCAGACGGGTCGTACAGGCGGTCACGGAGTTGATATTGCCGGCGCCCCCCAAAGCCTCGATGTACGCCCGGGCGCGATCGGCCGCCCCGCCCGCTCCCGCGGCTGCTGCCGCCGGAGCGGCGCTTTCCGTCTCTTCGCGCCCCGGGGTCTTCAAGTCGAATCTGACGATGGCGAAGCGAAACACCCCGTAGTAAAGCCCGAAGTAGGCCGCCCCCACCGGCAGCAGCAGCAGCGGATGGCTGGCGAATCTGTAGTTGAGCACATAATCGAAAAGACCCGCCGAGAAGCCGAACCCGAGCCGCACGTGCAGTGCGCTCATGATGATGAAGGCGAGCCCGGTGAGGAGCGCATGCAGGCCGTAGAGCGCGGGCGCAAGGAACATGAAGGAGAACTCGACGGGCTCGGTCACACCGGTGAGGAACGAGGTGAGCGCGATGGAGGCCAGCAGTCCGGCAACCGCCCGTCGCCTTTGCGGCAGCGCGGTGTGGTACATCGCGAGACACGCCGCCGGCAGTCCAAACATCATCACCGGGAAGAAGCCCGCCATGAACTTGCCGGCGGTCGGGTCACCCGCGAAGAAGCGGTTGAGATCTCCGGTATGGCCGTGATAGCTGCCCAACACGAACCAGGCGATGCTGTTGATGACGTGGTGCAGGCCGGTGACGATGAGGATGCGGTTGAGCACCCCATAGGCAAAGAGGCCCCACGGTCCCGCGGCCAACACCGCGCGGCTGAGGGTATCCATGCCGTGCTCGAGTCGCTGCCATTCCAGGCCGAAGACGGCCGCGAGGGCGAGCGCCGCGAGCCCGCTCACGATGGGCACGAACCGCCTGCCGCCGAAGAAGGCCAGATAGCTCGGCAGGTTGATGCGATGGCAGCGGTTGTAGAGCGCCCCGGCCAGCAGCCCGCAGAGGATCCCGACCGGGACGGTGAGGGTTCTGAGCTCGTTCGATTTGAAAGCCTCGACGGCGAGGTCGCGAGCCTGCCCGCTGAGGGCGAGAAGGTCAGGCGGCGGAATGATGAAGACCTCGGCGCCACGCGTGGTCACGAGATAGGCGACCACGGCTGCAAGACCTGCGGCGCCGTGGTTCTCGCGCGCGACTCCGATCGCGACACCCACCGCGAAGAGCAGTCCCAGATTGTCGAAGATCGCCTGGCCCGCCGCCTGCATGACGGGCAGATGTCCGAAGCGAAGCAGCAAGGCTGCGACCGGCAGCACGGCGATCGGCAGCATCAGGGCGCCGCCGATGCGCTGCAACTGGGCGAGGAGTTGTTTCATACGACTCGCGCTCCGAGCGCCCGGACCTCTGCGGCGGAGCTCTGCTCGAGCGCCTGGCGCGCAAGGTCGGTGCACCCTGCCAGAGTCAGCTTGCGGATGAGCGCCTTCAACCGGGGAATGACCGACGGCACGGCCGAAAGCTCGTGTACCCCGAGCCCGATCAGGATGGGCGCCGCCACGGGATCGGAGGCGAGGCCTCCGCATACCGCGACTCGCCGCCGGCGCGCGTGCGCGGCTTCGGCCGTGCGCGCGATCAACCGCAGCACCGCCGGATGCAGGGCATCGAGCCGCGCGGCGAGCTCGGGATTGCCGCGGTCCATCGCGAGCGTGTACTGGGTGAGATCGTTGGTGCCAATGGAGAAGAAGTCCGCTTCCGCGGCGATCAAGTCCGCCAGCAGCGCCGAGGCTGGGGTTTCGATCATGACGCCGAGCTCGATGGGCTCCTGCCGCTCGATCTCGGCGCGCGCCGCCTCGATCATGATCCGCACGGAGCGGATCTCCGCCACATCGGTGATCATGGGCAGGAGAATGCGGCACTGGCCATGCGGCCGCACTCCGAGGATGGCGCGCAGCTGCTGCATCAAGAGCGGCGGACGCCAGAGACTCGTGCGCACGCCGCGTAGCCCGAGTGCCGGGTTCTCCTCCGGCGGCATCGGCAGATACGGAATCGGCTTGTCGCCGCCGATATCGAGCGTGCGAATGGCGAGCGGCTTGCCGGCCAAAGCCTCCGCGATCCTTTGGTACTCGCCCTGCTGCTCGGCCTCGCTCGGCGGCGTCTCGCGCTCGAGGAACAGGAATTCCGTGCGCAGCAAGCCGCAGCCTTCGGCGCCGTTGCGAGTAGCGGCCTGCGCCTCCGACAGCGATCCCACGTTGGCAAACACCTCGATGCGCGTGCCGTCGGCGGTGTAGCAATCCTCCTGCGCAGCTTGACGCTCGGCGGCGTGTCGCGCGGCCCGCAGCTCGAGCTGCCGGCGGGTGGCGGCGAGCCGTTCCGCGCCTGGATCGACGTGCAGCAGCCCGGCATCCGCATCGAGCAGCAGTGCCGTTCCGTCGGCGATCTCTCTCATGCCGGGCCCGAGCGCGACCAAAGCCGGTATCCCCATCGCCGCCGCCAGAATGGCGACGTGCGAGGTGGCGCCGCCCGCCGCCAGAGCAAGACCTGCCGGCCGCGTGGCATCCAGGGCAACGAGCTGCGAGGGCAGCAACTCCTCCGCGAGCACGATGGCATCCGGCGGCAGCTCCTCGATCGCAGCGGGACCATCGCCGCTCATGGACGCCAACACCTGTCGTTCGAGATCGAGCAGGTCATCCACGCGCTCCGCCATCCGCGGATCACCGAGTGCACGCAGCGCCTCGATGTTGCCGCGGATGGCCTGCCGCCAGGCAAATGCGCCGCTTGCGCCTTCCACGATGAGCGCCAACGCCTTTTCGGTGAGCTCCGGGTCCTCGAGCAGCTCGAGATGTGCCGCCACGATCTCACGCCTCGGGCCCGAAGCCGACGCCCGCGCCTCTTCCAACCGGGTCCGGACCTGAGCGCGGGCGCGTTGCAGCTGCAGGGTCTCTTCCGCCGCGACTCCGCCGCCCGTCTGCCGCACCTCGATCTCGCGCACCGTGAGCCGCACGGCCTCTCCAACGGCAAGTCCCGGGCTTGCCATGACTCCCGGCAACGCGGCGCCCGGGCGCACCTCGATGGCGGCAGCGGTTGCCGCCGGCGGCGCTCTTGGTTTGGAGATAGCGCGGCTTGCGGCATAGGCCGGGTCGCTCCCGGGCTCGTGAGAGCCGGACTCGTGCCCGCCAAGGAGCGCCGCGACGGCCTCGATGGCCCGGGCCGCATCCCTGCCTACTGCGCGAACCTGCACCTCATCGCCCTTGGAAACACCGAGCTTCATCAGCGCCACGGTGCTGCGCGCATTGGCGGTGCGGCCCTGCACGGCAAGGTTGACTTCCCCGGCGAGCACCTTGAGCGCGCTGACGATCTGCGCGGCGGGCCGTGCGTGAATGCCATGCTCGAGCGTCACTCGCACCTGCCGCACCTCTCCCTTCCCGAGCTCCTCGCGCGCTTCGCCGGCAACCGGCTCGTGGCCCTCGCTGCGCTCGCCCGCTTGCTCGACGGGAGCGATTTCCATGAGGACATCGCCGGCCGCGAGCTCGCAATCTGCGATGCGGCGCACGACCGCGAATCCGCATCCCTCCATCACGAGAACGGGGGTCAGCAGACTCTTCGCGCGCCGGGCGAGGAGATCGAGATCGAAGGTGATGAGCCGCTCACCCGCTACCACTCTCGCACCCGCTTTCACGTGCGCTTCGAAGCCCTCGCCGCCTAGCCCCACCGTATCGATGCCGATATGCACGAGGACTTCCGCGCCGCCCTCGCTGCGCAGCGTCAGCGCATGTCTCGCGTCCGGAAGGGCGATGATCTCTCCGTCGCAGGGGGAATGCAGCGTCGCGCTCGTCGGGTCGAGGGCGAGCCCATCGCCCAGCATTCGCCCGGCGAAGACCGGATCCGGAACCTCATCGAGCGGCGTGCTCCAGCCTGAAAGCGGCGCCAGCAGGATGAGAGCACGCCGCGGCTCAGCTGCGTCCATGTTGCTGCGAGCCCTGGGGAGCGAGATGCGAGACCAGCGCGTTCAAGAGACCGTCCCCCGGATCATCCTCGCCCAGCACCCAGATCATTACTCCGCGAAGATGCTCGCGGCGCGCAAAATCGGCCTTGATGCCGAGCGAGCGGGGATCGTCGTAGCTGAAGAAGATGTGCTGGCTCGGGTTGTAAAGCCACGGCGCCTGGGCGGTCGAGCTCCAATGACGCACCCACTCAGGGCTGGTGAGAAACTGCGAGGTGATGCTCTTCCACGGCGTCTCCGCAAAGCCCCCGGCGTAGCTGGAGTACAAACCGTCATTCTGCGGCGACACGCCCGTGAAGCCGCGCCCGTAGAACGCCATACCCAACATGATCTTCGCGGGCGGCACGCCCTGCGACTCGTAATAGGTCACCGCGCTCGTGAGGTTGTCGCGCGAGCGCTGCGGCTGCGGCGAGGGGTCGCGCGGGTCGGCACCGAGCGGCGCATTGAAGCCGCTCACGGGGCTGAAGATGTTGTTCATGTCATAAGTCATGACGTTCAGCCAGTCGACCTGGCGCGCGAGCGTCTTCAGGTCGTAGCTGTCGCTCACCGAGTAGGCGCCGCCCTGCTGCCAGGTGCCGGCCGGAGTGGCGATGGTGAGCAAGTAGTGGCGATGCTTCTTGCGGCCGAGCGCATCGAGCTGGCGGCGAAACTCCCGCACCAGCGCAGTGGCATCGGCGCGATCCACCGGCCGAGAGCGGTTCATGCCGCCATGCACCGGAAACTCCCAGTCGATGTCGATGCCATCGAATCCCTGTCCCACGAGAAACGCCTGGATGCAGCTCGCCGCAAAGCGGCGGCGCGATACGCCGGTAAGCGCAATATCGGAATATTGCGGCGCGGCATCCCAGCCCCCGATGGAAACGATCAGATGCAGGTCCGGACGCTGCGCGCGCAGCCTGCGCAAGGCGGCGAAAGTCCCCGCCTGTGCGGCCGTCGGTGGCGCGCACGCGCCCGCATCGTTCGGCTCGCCGAAGGCGTAGATCAAGTCATTGAGCTTCGCGGCGGGTGTCTGCGCGACCGGCATGCCGCCATCGTAGTACGCAGCGATTTGCGGCGCCGCCTGGGCCGCGACCGAAAGCCCCGGTAGCCCCAGTAGACCCAGGAGACCCAGGAGACCCAGAAAGACTCCCGATAGAAGGTGCGGCCTCATGAGTCGAGCTCCGCCAGGCTCACCCCGTGATGGCGCAATGCCTCGATCAGCGGCCCGAGCTGCGCGCGGTAGTGGCGCCAGTGCCCGCTGGAGGAGCGGTAGATGGGTCTTCGAACCTGCGCCGCACTCTGGGTGAGACAGAGGGCGGTGTTCCTCTCGACCTCGACCGCCGCATCACGCCATTCGAGGCCGCACGCCCGCGCGAGCGTCGAAGCGGCTCGGATCGGATCGCTCACCAACTCCTCGTAGCGGATTTGGTGAAGCGATTCGCCGCATGCGTCCTGCCAGTGTGCCATCAGTCTCGAGTAGGCGGCGTAGTAGCGCGCCAGATCCTCGAAGTCATAAGTGAAGGGGTAGGCATCTCCGAAGAGCGTTCGGTACATCGCGAAGCAGACATCGACCGGCGCCCGACTGACGAGCACGAGCCGCGCCTGCGGGAGGGCACGATCAATGGCCCCGAGATAGAGGTAATTGAGCGGCAGCTTCTCGATAACGATTCTGCGAGCGCTGCCGGCCGCGAGCCGCGCATAGCCCGCGGCAACCGCATCCCAGTCGAGGACGGCCGCCCGTGCACAGACATTGAGGACTCCCTCGTCCGCCGCGCCCTGGCCCGCGGGCGATGCCGCGATGACGGCGCGCTCGAAGTTATCGGTCTCGCCGTTGGAGTGGACCTCGGGCAGCCCCGTCAGGATGCGCTCGAGCAGTGTGGTGCCCGAGCGCGGCAGACCCACGATGAAAACGAAGCGGCTCGAATCGATGCGACCCGTGGCGGCGCTGGCCGCTCCCCGCGGAAACGCCTCGATGATGCGCTCGAGTTTGCGTTCCTCGAGCGCCACATCGAAACCGCTCTCTTGGCGGCGGGCGCTCGCCGCCAGCGCGAACGCTTCGAAGGCCTGCTCGTACTGCCCGAGGTCATCGAGCTCCTTGCCGAGCGCATAGCCGAGAAGCACCTGCGCTTGGGTCGTAAGACCCGGCCGGGCCAGCTCGCGCCGCAACTGCGCGATGTGATTGGCGGCGGCCGTCTGCGTGCGAAGCTCGGCGCGCAGCAGATAGCCGCGATACTCGCGCGGATCGAGCGCAATCGCCCGATCACAGGCCGCTTCGGCCTGCGCGAGCCGGCCGAAGGAGCGCTCGCTCGCGGCGAGGTTGTACCAGTGCCGGGACACGCGTGGACCGAGCTCCACCGCGCGGCGGTAAAGAACATTGGCGCGCTCGTGCCGCCCGAGGGCGCGAGCGACGTGGGCCAGGGAGTTATAGGCATCGCCGGTGCCGGCGTTGCACCGGATCGCGCTCTCGATCACGGCATCCGCCTCCGCGGGCCGACCGAGTCTCAGCAGGATCATGGCGAGGACGCCGTGGGTCGGGGAGCAGGCCCGCTTGGCGGCAACGGCCTCCTCGGCGAACCTCAAGGCCTCCGCCAGGCGCCCGGCGCGCATCAAGCGATAGGCCTCGGCATCGGGCGTGACGGACGGGGCGCTCATGGAAAAACTATACCGCTCACCCCAAGACAGGGAAAAGGGCGGCCACGGCGCCTGCAAGAGCGCCGCGCCGCCCCATCGGATCCTTGCCCGCGCGGGCTCAGAATTTGTAGTTGGCGCTCAGGTAATACTGCCGGCCGTTGTCGTAGATCGCCACCGGCTGCGAAGTGTTCACCCCATACTCGTAGATGATCTTGTCCGTGAGGTTGCGTCCGCTGAAGGTCAGCGAGAAGTTGCTCGTCACGTCGTAGCTCACCTGCGCATTCAGGTTGTACCAGTTCGCCATGTACTGGGGCGAGCTTTCGCTCACCGCCGCGTAGTAATGCGAGCGATAGGTGTAGTCGAGATTCGCGCTGAGCGGTCCCCTCTGCCAATAGGCGCCGAGGTTATAGGTGTACTTCGAGTCCCCGAGCACCGGATTGCCATCGCCCGAGCTGCCGTTGGCGAGAGTGAAATTCGCGTTCACGCCGAAGCCGAGCGGCAGCGCCTGCTGCCAGGAGGCGGTCGCCCCCTTGATCTCCGCGGTGGTGTTGAAGGGGGAGGTGATCGTGAAGTCCGAGTAGATCGGCGGCCCGTTCTTCGACAGGTTCAAGTTCAGGTATCTGCCGGTGCTGGTGCCGAAGTCGACGTACGAGGACAGGTCCATGTCGAAGAACCCGAGCTCGATCATGGATTCCGGCCCGTAGTAGTACTCGAGATCGGTGCTGTAGACGGCGCCCTTGACCGGCTTCAGATTCGCGTTGCCGCCATTGCCGGTGAGGTTGGTATCGGTGAGCTGAACGCCCGTGCCGAGGGCGCTCGGATCCGGCAACGCCATGGTCTCCGCGGCGGCGAAGCGCCACACGAGATTGTGGGTCAGATCGAACTTCAGGTTCGCGCTCGGCAGCACGTTGAAGTAGCGGTTGTCGATCTGCGTCGGGGTGAAGGGGCCGAAGGCGGAGAAAGTCAGCGGATTGAGTCCGTTTGCGAAGTTGGCCGTTACCTCCTCCAGGGTGTTCACGATGCGCACGCCGAAGTTGCCGCTCCAATGATCGCCGCCGATATCCTCCATGACGTAGCCCGCGAGCTCGTTTTCCGTGGTACTGAAGGAATCGAGCCAGTAATAGCGCGAGCCGTTCACGTTCGGCGTCAGCGCCACCGCGTCGTAGGCCTCGATCTCGGCCTGCGAGTACTCGAAGATATTACCGCCCCAGGGGCTGCCGCCGAGGCCCGACTGGAAGTTGTTCGGGTATTCCCCGCCGCTGTAGGCGGGCAGATTCGACCAGCAGTAGGACGTGCAGCCCTGATCGGCGGTGAACTGGCCGTCGCGCGAGTGATGCGCGAAGCGCACGCCGACCTTGAGGTCCTCGAGCGCGCCGAAATTTTGCTTCAAGGTGGCATCGAGCTTGGCGTAGGTCTCCTTGTCGACCGAGTCGTCGATGTCGTTCCACGCCCAGCCCGTGCCGACGTTATTGACGCCGTTCACTCCGGGACTGTTCGTTGCCGTGCCCGGGAAGCTCACCGTCGCGAGCTTGGTGTAGCCGTTGAAGGTGTAGGAAGCACCATTGCCCCCGACCCACTCGTAGGCCGGCGCGTAGGTGGTGCGGCCGGTACCCTCGGTGGCTCCCAGCTGCCCGTCGAACGTCAGGTTGTCGGTCGCATCGAAGGTGACGTCGAGGTTGACGAAGGAGGCATCCGCGGTCGTGCCGGGCCGCAGGATCTGGTCGTACACGATCGAGGCAGGCGCACCGGCCTGCGTCGGCCAGGTGCCGGAGACGATCGTCCCGTTCTGGACCGTGAGCGCCGAGGGCACATAGGTGGGTCCAACGACGTGACTGCCCCAGAACATGTAGTTGCGGTTCTGGTTGCCGGCCTTCATGTAGGAATAGAAGGCCGTGAGGTCGAGCGAAAGCGCATCGCTCGGCTTGGCCTGGATGTCGAGCAGGCCGCCTTCCTTGGTCTGGGTCTGCTGGAAGATCGTCTGGCCGAGGAGCGTCGGGTAGAGTGCGCCGGCGGCATTCGGCAGCGAGGGATTGGCCGTCTGCCATGCCGCGGCGGTCGCGGGATCGACCTTCGCATAGCCCAGCTCCTCCTGCGCATCGCGCCGCAGGTCCTGCTTGGAGTAGAACCCGAGCGCGAGCACGCCGAAGCTGCCGTTGTTCCAGTTCACCATCAGCTGCGCCTGGGGATCGACCTTCGCCGGCAGGTCGGAATACTGGGCGCCGCCATTGAGGTAACCGGAGAGCCCCTGCTTGAACTCGAGCGGATGCCTCGTCTGGATGTCGACCGAGCCGGCTACGCCGCCTTCGATCATGCTCGCGTCCTGCGACATGTTGACCACCGTCTTGCCTACCATCTCGGATGGCAGCAGGTCATAGCTCACGCTGCGGCCGACGGTCTGGTACTGGTCTTCGATGAACCAGTCGCCCGCAGACACGAAATGACCGTTGATGGTGGTCTGGGTGAGGCTGTTCGGCGTGCCGCGCAGGCTGATGCGGTCGTTCTCGGCGAAAGCCCCCTCCCCGGCCACGGACGAGGAGGTATCCACGCCCGGAAGCGTCTGCAGTACGTCCGCGACGTTCTTGGCCGGCAGCTTGCCGACGTCCTCCGCGGTCGCGACCTCGGTCATGTTCGTTGCGGCACGCTTGGTTGCGATCGATCTCTGCACCGAGTAACGGACACCGGTGACGACGACCTCCTGTAGAGTCGCCGCGTCGCTGTCCGTTGTGTTCGCATCGCCCTTCGAGGCGGTAGTCTGCTGGGCGAGGGCGTTACCGCCGAACAGTGCGACCGCGACGGCGGTGCCGACCAACGTTGACCTTGAGATTCTCATGACTCTTCTCACCCCGATGGCTGTTGTCGTTACTTGAGACCGCCCCATGTCACGGTAGGGGACCAGTTAGATGCCACTATAGTACCAATCTTGGAAAAATGCTATCCCAATGAAGACCGGTACCTTAGATTCCACCATTTCGTTTTTAAATACATGATCTTATAGTTGACGCCCTTGACGTAATGGCACAAACTGGTCTTGTATTGGTAGTATCGAAACGTTTCGACCAGGGGAGAGGGGCTTTGACGCTGTCGCAGACGCTGGGCAAATTGGACGAATCCAGCTCCCTGCCGCTTTATCTGCAGCTGCAGCGGGTTTTGCGCCAGGCGATCGAGAGCCGGGTGCTCGGCCCCGACGATGCGCTGCCGCCCGAGCGCGACCTCGCCAATGACTTTCAGGTCTCGCGCATCACCGTGCGCAAGGCGATCGATGGGCTGATCAGCGAAGGCCTGTTGGTCCGCCGCCAAGGCTCCGGCACTTTCGTCTCCGCGCGGGTGGAGAAGAACTTCTCCAAGCTGACCTCGTTCTCCGAGGACATGCGCGCCCGCGGCCGCACACCCCGCAGCGTCTGGCTGAAGAAGTCCACCGGCACCGTAACGCCGGAAGAAGCGCTGGCGCTACGCTCGAGTCCCGGAACGCCTGTCTATCGCTTCCACCGTATTCGCTTTGCGGACGACGCGCCGATGTGCGTCGAGTACGCGACGGTCCTGGCCTCCTGTCTGCCTTCGCCCGATGCCGTGGAGTCATCCCTGTACGAAGCGCTGGAGCATGCCGGCAACCGGCCGGCGCGCGCGCTGCAGCGGCTGCGAGCGGTGCTCTTCACGGCCGAGCAGGCCGAGCTCCTGCAGGCGCGGGAAAAAGACGCGGGGCTGCTGGTCGAGCGCCTGGGATTTCTCAAGGATGGCCGCGCCGTCGAGTTCACCCAATCCTACTTCCGCGGCGACATCTACGATTTTGTCGCCGAGCTGAGCATGTCCTCTTGAGCGCGCCCGAGATGTCGACCCGAATGTACCTCGAGGCCGGGCAGGCCGCGCAGGCGGTTCGGGACCAGCTCTTCTCGAACGCGCAGGAGATGGAGCGGCTCGGCGAGCGGCTGCGGCGGCTCGCGCCGCGCGCCGTCATCACCTGCGCGCGTGGCAGCTCCGATCATGCCGCGACCTTCGCCAAGTACCTGATCGAGACGCGCCTCGGCGTGCTCACCTCTTCCGCCGCGCCTTCGGTCAGCTCCGTCTATGACACGCGTCCCGATCTCACCAACTCGGTGTGCATCGCCATCTCGCAATCCGGTGCGAGCCCGGACCTCCTCGCGGCGGTGGGCAAAGCGCGCGAGGCCGGCGCAATGATCGTGGCGCTCGTCAACGCCGAGGGCTCGCCGCTTGCCGAGCGAGCCGATCACATCGTGCCTCTTTGCGCCGGCACCGAGACGAGCGTGGCCGCCACCAAATCCTTCATCGCCTCGCTCTCGGCGATCATCCATCTGGTGTCCTGCTGGGCGCAGGACCGCGAGCTTTCCGAGGAGATCCGCAAAGCGCCGAAGCACCTGGAGCGGGCCTGGAGCCTCGATTGGAGCGCGGCCATCGAGCGTTTGAAGCCGGCCACCGACCTTTTCGTGGTCGGACGCGGCATGGGACTCGGCGTGGCGCAGGAAGCGGCGCTCAAGCTCAAAGAGACCTGTGGATTGCACGCCGAGGCCGTGAGCGCCGCGGAGCTGCGTCACGGTCCGATGGCGCTGGTTCGTCCCGGGTTTCCGGTGCTTCTCTTTGCCCAGAATGACGAGACCCGCGCCGGCGTGGAAGTGCTCGCAGGCGAGCTCGCCGCGCGCAAGGCCGCGGTCATGATGGCAGGCGCCCGCTCCCCGGGAGCCCTCAACCTGGCCTCCGAGCCCTCACATCCGGTGATTGAGCCCATGCTGATCGCACAAACCTTCTACCGGATGGCAAACGCCCTGTCCCTCGCGCGTGGATTCGATCCGGACCACCCGCCCCACTTGAGCAAAGTGACCGAGACTGTCTGATGCCCATCGCGCTTCACAACGGGCGGGTGCTGCGCGAGCAGGCGCTCGTCGAGGGGGAGTGCGTGCTGCTCGAGGGCGGCCGCATACTCGATATCGTGCCGCAAGGTCATCCGAGCTCCCGCGCCGCGGCACAGGTCGACCTCCGAGGCAACATCCTGCTGCCCGGCTTCATCGACTCGCAGGTGAATGGCGGCGGCGGCGTGCTCTTCAACGACTCGCCCACTGTCGAGTCCATCAGGCAGATCGGGCGCGCTCACCGCCGCTTCGGCACCACAGGCTTCCTGCCGACGCTGATCAGCGCCGATCTCGATGTCGTCGCCCGCGCCATCGCCGCCGCGCGTGGTGCGATCGAAGCGGGCGTGCCCGGGGTGCTCGGGATCCACATCGAGGGCCCATTCCTCAACGTCGAGCGCAAGGGCGTGCACGATCCGGCGAAGCTTCGCGAGCTCGATACCGGCGCCGTAGGACTCCTGACCTCCCTCGGCGTCGGACGCACGCTGGTGACGCTCGCGCCGGAGATGACCAAGCCGGAGATCATCCACAAGCTGACCCAAGCCGGCGTCATCGTCTCCGCCGGTCATACCAACGCCTCTTATGCGCAGGTGGTTGCCGCGCTGCAGCACGGACTCACCGGCTTCACACACCTCTTCAACGCCATGTCGCAGCTCACCGGTCGCAAGCCCGGAGTGGTCGGCGCGGCGCTCGAGAGCCAGGAGAGCTGGTGCGGCATCATCGTCGATGGCCAACACACCTCCCCGGTCGTCCTGCGCCTCGCACTGCGTTGCAAGCCATCGAGCCGCTTCATGCTGGTCACCGACGCCATGCCGAGCGTCGGCACCGATGCACGCTCGTTCAACCTTCAGGGTCGGGAGATCACCGTCTCGGGCAGCGTCTGCCTCGATGAGGACGGGCGCCTCGCCGGCTCCAACATCGACATGGCGAGCTGCGTGCGCAACGCCGTGTCCCTGCTCGGCCTGCCTCTTCCCGAGGCGGTGCGCATGGCAAGCCTCTATCCGGCCGAGTTTCTCGGTGTGTCCCACGAGCTCGGCCGCATCGCACCGGGCTACCGCGCCAATCTCGTGCTCGCCGACGACAAGCTCAACGTGCTCGACACCTGGATCGATGGTCAGAGAGGGATGCCATGAACACTCGGTTGGCTCTGTGATGGTGGCATGCGACCTGGAGCAGTCCGCGAACTTGAGCCTCACCCAGGGCCTCGGCGGCACCGACGCCGGCCTGCCGATGGCAGCGACGAAGCGGAGTGGGAAGCACGATCGCGGGGACTTTGGCCGGAGCCAGCATCGCACACGAGTTCGCGCCAATCGGCAGACTGATGATCTGCGTATCTCATCGATGAGAGCTGCATAGGCGCGCAGCTTGCTCCACGCTCGGCAACAGCCCGCTCGGGCCGGTGCCACCGGGCGCGGGCTTGACGGCGGGCAGGAGGAGAGCAGCCGATGACCCATCTCGAGCAGATCCAGGCGCTGCGCGAGCGCGCGCGCCAGCACATCTCCCAAGGGGCGATCACCCCCGATTACCAGCTCGATCGCGAGCAGTCGATCCGGATCCTGAACGAAGCGCTCGCCACCGAGCTCGTCTGCACGCTGCGATATCAGTTTCACTACTTCATGGCGACAGGCATCCACTCGCAGGCCGTCAAGGAGGAGTTCAAGGAGCATGCGCGCGAGGAGCAGGAGCATGCCGAGCGCATCGCCGAGCGCATCAAGCAGCTGGGTGGCAAGCCGCAGATGAACCCGGCGATGCTGACGGACCTGAGCCACAGCGAATACCGCGAGGGAAACACACTCGCCGACATGATCCGCGAGGACCTCATCGCCGAGCGCATCGCGGTCGAGAGCTATCGCGAGATGATCCACTACTTCGGTGAGCGCGACTCGACGACGCGCATCCTGATGGAGGAGATTCTCGCCAAGGAGGAGGAGCACGCCGACGAGCTCACCGACCTGCTCTTTGCGGTCGAACCCTCCACCGGTCAGGGCGCAAGGCCGCTCTACTTCGCCGATGAAGTCCGCAGCGCCACGGGTGCGGATCAGGGACGTCGCCAAGGCTCATCGAGCCGCGGCGCAGCCGAGGCCGCCGGCTCGAAGAAGCCAAGTTAGCTCAGGTCGGGGCCCGAGCGCTGCCGCCTCGGTGCCGCCGCGCGGAGGCGACGCGCCGGGCATGCGCGGAAAGTGCGCGCGCGGAAGCCGCGGCGTGGCCTTCGCGCCTCATCAGCGCACGAGCAAGAAAGACTCCCGGCCGGGAGTCCTCAACCGACTCGCCGCAGCCGCTCGCGCCGTCCATAGCGCTCGGCCATCTTCTCGAGCGGCAGGGGGTGGATGCGGGCGGCGTTGCCGGCGCAACCGAATGCCTCGAAGCGCATCTTGCAGATCTCGCGCGCCGCGGCGGTCGCAGCCTTGAGGAATTTTCGCGGATCGAAGTCGGCCGGGTTGACTGCAAGCGAGCGCCGAACCGCGGCCGTCATGGCGATGCGGATGTCGGTGTCGATGTTCACCTTGCGCACGCCGTGGCGGATGCCTTCCTGGATCTCCTCGACCGGAACGCCATAGGTCTCGGGAATCTCACCGCCGTACTGACGCAGCACGGCGAGCCATTCCTGAGGCACGGACGAGGAGCCGTGCATCACCAGATGCGTGTCGGGAATGGCGCGATGAATCTCCTCGATGCGGGCGATCGCGAGCACTTCCCGGGTCGGCTTGCGCGCGAATTTGTAGGCGCCGTGAGAGGTTCCGATCGCGATGGCGAGCGCATCGACCCCGGTGCGCTCGACGAACTCGACGCACTGGGCGGGATCGGTCAGAAGCTGCTCGCGGGTGAGCGTTCCCTCCGCGCCAACGCCGTCCTCCTCCCCCGCCTGGCCGGACTCGAGCGAGCCCAGGCAGCCGAGCTCGCCCTCGACCGAGACACCGACCGCGTGCGCCATGTCAGCCACGCGGCTGGTGACCTCGACATTGTACTCGTAGGACGCGGGCGTCTTCATGTCCTCCCGCAGCGATCCGTCCATCATCACGCTGGTGAAGCCCGAGCGGATGGACGCCTGACACACCGCCGGGCTCGCGCCATGATCCTGATGCATGACGAGCGGGATGTGCGGCCATGTCTCGACCGCCGCCTGCGCGATGTGGCGCAGGAACGGCTCGCCGGCGTAACTGCGGGCACCCGCCGAGGCCTGCAATATCACCGGACTGTCGGTCTCGGCCGCCGCCTGCATGATGGCCTGCACCTGTTCCATGTTGTTGATGTTGAATGCCGGCACGCCGTAGCCGAACTCGGCGGCGTGATCGAGAAGCTGTCGGAGCGAGATGAGAGCCATACCGTTCTCCCGAAGTGAGCCGTCAACCGCAATGCGCGAGGCGCGGCAGCGTCGCGGCATGGAAGGTCTCGAGCCGCTCGAGTCCGAGGTCGGCGAGATTCGGCAGCACGAGGTCCGCCGCGGCGAAATCCTGCTCGCGGGTCCAGGCGCTCGGCGTCGCCACCGTGAAGAGTCCGGCTGCCTTGGCCGCCGCCACGCCGATCTGCGAGTCCTCGAATGCAACCGCGCCGCGGGCGGTCACACCGAGCCGGGCCAGCGCGAGCAGGTAGATGTCCGGAGCGGGTTTCTTGCCCGGCACGACATCGCCGGTCGCAATGACGTCGAATTGCGCGAGCGCCGCGCGCCCGAGCGCTCCTTCGAGAAGTGCCGCGACGTTCTCGGGGGAGGTGGTCGAGGCGATGGCGAGTCTCACGCCCGCGGCGCGCGCCTCGCGCAGCAGAGCTCGCACGCCGGGGCGCAGCGGCACTCCGCCGCGCTCGAGCTGTTGCCGATAACAGGCGGTCTTCGCCGCGTGCAGGCGGGGAATCAGCGCGGCGAGCCGGCCGCGCTCGCTCGGCGCAAGCGGGGCGCGCTCGAAGAAAGCCGCCAGACGCTCCTTGCCGCCCGCGACCTGCAGGAGCTCGCCGTAGAGCTCACGGCTCCAGCGGAACTCGAGGTCGTGCGCGCGAAACGCGTCGTTGAACGCCTGGCGGTGAGCCTCCTCCGTATCGGCGAGGGTGCCATCGACATCGAAGATCAAAGCCTCGATGCGCATCGCTACGCGGCGCGCCCGCGCTCGCGCGCGAGCGAGTCCTTGCGCCGCTCCATCAGCCTCCAGATCATCGGCGTGAAGATGAGCTGCATGGCGAGGTCCATCTTGCCGCCCGGGCAGACTATGGTGTTGGGCCGCGACATGAAGGAGTCGTGCAGCATCGAGAGCAGGTAGGCGAAGTCGATCCCGCGCGGGTTGGCGAAGCGGATGACCAGAAACGACTCGTCCGGCATCGGGATGAAGCGCGCGATGAAGGGATTGGAGGTGTCGACGACCGGAACCCGCTGGAAGTTGATGTGCGTGCGCGAGAACTGCGGGCAGATATAGCTCAGGTAATCGGGCATGCGGCGCAGGATGGTGTCGGTGACGGCCTCCGCCGAATACCCGCGGGTCGATTTGTCGCGATGCAGCTTCTGGATCCACTCGAGGTTGATGACCGGCGTGACACCGATGAGCAGATCGACGTGCCGGGCGACATCGACCTCGTCCGTCACCACGGCGCCGTGCAGCCCCTCGTAGAAGAGGAGGTCCGTATCCGCAGGCAGGTCCTCCCACTCGGTGAACGTGCCGGCCTTCTGGCCATAGCGCGCGGCCTCGGCATCGTCGTGCAGATACTTGCGTGCTTTGCCGGTGCCGGTTTCCGTATAGCCTCGAAAGAGGTCCTCCAGCTCGGCAAACAGGTTCGTCTGCGGACCGAAGTGGCTCAGCCGGTGGTCCCCGCGCGCCAGCGCCTGCGCGAGCTGCTCCTTCATTCCCGCCCGGTCGTAGCGATGGAAGCTGTCGCCTTCGACGAAGGCCGCCTTGATCTGCTCGCGGCGAAAGATCTGCTCGAACGTCCTGCTGACCGAGGTGGTGCCGGCTCCCGAGGAGCCGGTGACTGCGATGATGGGATGGCGCGCGGACATGGCTATCACTCGCTCAGGTGTGCTGGGTGAAGAGGCCCCGGGTGGCGAACAGCGGCACGTCCAGCTCGAATTCGTTGTGGTCCCGGTGATAACGCTCGATGCGCTCGACCTCCGAGCGCGCGCCGAAAACGAAGCTGATGCGCTGGTGCAGGCTCTCGGGCACGACCTCGAGAATGGGCCCGTGCCCGGTGCTGGCCCTTCCGCCCGCCTGCTCGATCAGATAGCCGATCGGGTTGGCCTCGTAGAGGAGGCGCAGCCGCCCGGGCTTGCCGGGGTCCTTGCGGTCGCGCGGATACATGAACACGCCGCCGCGCATGAGGATGCGGTGCGTTTCCGCGACCAGCGAGGCGATCCAGCGCATGTTGAAATCCTTGCCGCGCGGGCCGCTCTGGCCGGCCAGGCACTCGTTGACGTAGCGCCGCACCGCCGGCTCCCAGTGGCGGGAGTTCGATGCGTTGATCGCGAACTCGGAGGTGGTCTCGGGAACGCGCAGGTTCGGGTGCGTCAGCATGAATTCGCCGATCTCGCGATCCAGCGTGAAGCCGTTGACGCCGCGGCCCGTCGACAGCACCAGCATGGTCGCGGGCCCGTAGATCGCATAACCTGCGCACACCTGCGCGCTTCCGGGCTGGAGGAAATCCGCTTCGGTGGGCTCGCTCACTCCCTCCGGACACTTCAACACCGAGAAAATACTGCCGACCGAGACATTGACGTCGATGTTGGAGGAGCCATCGAGCGGATCGAAGAGCAGCAGATAGCGCCCGCGTGGATACGCCTCCGGGATGGCGTACGGGCGCTCCTGCTCCTCCGAGAGCATACCCGCGAGCTGCCCGCCCCACTCGTTGGTGCGCACGAAGATCTCGTTCGCGAGCACATCGAGCCGCATCTGCGTCTCGCCCTGCACGTTGACGGTTCCCGCATCCCCGAGCGCATTCGCCAGCGCCCCTTTGCCGATGAGCGTCGCAATGCGCTTGCAGGCGAGGCGCACGTCGTTCACCAGCGCCGTGAAACTGCCCGTTGGCGTGCTGATGCCGGCGGCGGCATTGAGCCGACGCTGCTCCTCGATGAGGAAGCGCGTGATGGTTCCGGTGCTGAACATGTTGCTGGTCGTCACGCTCGCCCTCCCCTAAGGACGCGACTCGCGCGGATGTCGCACTCTTCGATGGTTTCGAGGTCCTGCCGCGAGATCGCCCCGAGCTCTTTGCTCCGGTGGCGCTCGAACAGGCGGCTCGCCTGGCGCAGCCGCGCGCGATCGAGCGCATTCCTGATCGACCTCGCGTTGGCGAAGTGCGGCTGCGCCCGCCGCTTCTCGATGTACTCGCGCAGTGCCGCATCCGCCTGCGCGCTCAGCCGATACTGCATCTGCTCGAGCATCAGCCGCGCGATCGCGAGCAGCTCCTCGGGCGTGTAATCCGGGAAATCGATGTGATGGGCGATGCGCGAGGACATTCCCGGGTTGCTGCGGAAGAAGGTCTCCATCCGATCCTTGTAGCCCGCCAGGATGACGACCAGATCCTCGCGCTGGTTCTCCATCACCTGCAGCAGGATCTCGATCGCCTCCTGGCCATAGTCGCGCTCGTTCTCCGGCCGATAGAGGTAGTACGCCTCGTCGATGAAGAGCACACCGCCCATGGCCCGCTTCAGCACCTCGCGGGTCTTGGGCGCGGTATGGCCGATGTACTGTCCCACGAGGTCGTCTCGCGTCACGGCCACGAGGTGGCCTTTGCGCACGTAGCCGAGGCGATGGAGGATCTCCGCCATCCGCATCGCCACCGTGGTCTTGCCGGTGCCCGGATTGCCGGTGAAGGACATGTGCAGCGCCGGCGGACCGGAGGAAAGCCCGACCGAGCGGCGCAGCTTGTCGATCAGCAGCAGCGCCGCGATGTCGCGGATCCGACTCTTGACCGGCGCCAGCCCTATGAGCTCGCGATCGAGGCTATCGAGCACCTCCCCGACGTGCGAGTCGCGGTAGGCAGCCTCGAGATCGAGCGGCTCATCGAGCCTCTCATGGGGATCGACACTCGCGTTCATAAGGCCTCAATACCGCTCTCCCTCGGGACGCTCCGTCGCGTACGAGCGGGTCGTGTAGCGGACGCTGCGCCCCGCTCCCTCCGCGCGCACCAGGGCGAATCCCGGCTCGGCGGCGGGGCGCCCGATGATGAACGACAGCCGCAACGACTCCCGCCCGCGGCTCGAGTCGAAGGCATTCACCTTGATGTAGTGGTTGGGAAAGGTCTTGCGGCAGGCGTTCACTTCCGTCATGACGCCGGCGGCGTCGCGGATGTCGAACATCGGATGGCCGAACATCTCCCAGTAGGTGTTGCGTGGATGCGGGTCGTCGGTGTATTCGAGCGATACCGCCCAGCCGTTGCCGAGGCAATACTCGATCTGTCTCGCGATCTGCTCGTCCGTGAGGTCGGGCAGGAAGGAGAAGGTGCCTTGGGTGACTCTCATGATGGGCTCCTCAGGCGACGGCCGCGGTCGGCACGTAATCGGGTGTGTCGGTGCTCGCGTAGTTGAAGGTCACCTCGCCCCAGACGTCGAGGGCGGCCTTGAGGGGCGCGCAGTCTTTCGCGGCCGCGGCGAGAATCTCCGGTCCCTCGTTCCAGATGTCCCTGCCCTCGTTGCGCGCGAGCACCATCGCCTCGAGCGCCACGCGGTTGGCGGTCGCCCCGGCTGCGATACCCATCGGATGGCCGATGGTGCCGCCGCCGAACTGCAGCACCACATCCTCCCCGAGATAGTGCAGCAGCTGATGCATCTGGCCGGCGTGAATGCCGCCGGAAGCGACCGGCATGACTCCGTTGAGGCCGGCCCAGTCCTGCTCGAAGAAGATGCCGCGCTGAAGATCCTGTGGATTGTGGCCCTCGCGCAGCACGTTGTAGAAGCCCTGCACGGAGTGTGGATCGCCCTCGAGCTTGCCCACCACCGTGCCGGCGTGGATGTGATCGACGCCCGCGAGCCGCATCCACTTGGAGATCACCCGGAAGGAGACGCCGTGGCTCTTCTGGCGCGTGTAGGTGGAGTGCCCGGCCCGGTGCAGGTGCAGGATCATGTCGTTGCGGCGCGCCCAGCGCGACATCGACTGGATGGCGGTGTAGCCGATCACGAGATCGATCATGACGACGATCGAGCCCAGCTCCTTGGCGAATTCCGCCCGCTCGTACATGTCCTCCATGGTCCCGGCGGTGACGTTGAGATAATGACCCTTCACCTCGCCGGTTGCGGCCTGAGCGCGGTTGATCGCCTCCATGCAGTAGAGGAAGCGGTCACGCCAGTGCATGAAGGGTTGCGAGTTGATGTTCTCGTCGTCCTTGGTGAAGTCGAGGCCGCCCTTCAGCGCCTCATACACCACCCGGCCGTAGTTCTTGCCGGAGAGTCCGAGTTTCGGTTTCACGGTTGCTCCGAGCAGCGGGCGGCCGAACTTGTCGAGCCGCTCGCGCTCGACCACGATTCCGGTCGGCGGGCCCGCGAACGTCTTCACGTAGGCGGTGGGGAAGCGCATGTCCTCGAGACGCAGGGCCTTGAGCGGCTTGAAGCCGAAGACGTTGCCGATGACCGAGGCGCTGAGGTTCGCGATCGAGCCCGGCTCGAAGAGGTCGAGGTCGTAGGCGATATAGGCGAAATACTGCCCCGGGGAGCCCGGCACGGGATCGACCCGGTAGGCTTTCGCCCGATAGCGATCGCAGGCCGTGAGCCGATCGGTCCAGACCACCGTCCAGGTGGCCGTGGAAGACTCGCCCGCCACTGCCGCGGCAGCCTCCTCGGGCTCCACCCCCTCCTGCGGAGTGATGCGAAACAGCGCCAGCACGTCGGTCGCCGCGGGCGAGTAGTCAGGATTCCAGTAGCCCATCTGAGCGTACTTGAGCACTCCCGGCCGATAGCGGGCGGCGCCCGTCTTGGCCCGCTTCTGCTCGTCGGCGGCAACTACGCCGTCTCTTGCGTCTCGCCTGGCTTGGTCGGTCCTGGCTCTCTCGTTCATGGCGCTGGTTTTCATGGCTTGGGGCTCTCCACCTGCTGCTCACGCGTGGCGCCATCGTGGGACTTGATTATCATTAGGTCTAGTTAGATATTGTACTTATCTTCATAAGAAGAGCTTATGAATGCGCAACGTGACCCTTCGCCAGATACGGGTGTTCGCCGCCGTGGCCCGCAATCTCTCCTTCACGCGCGCCGCGCAGGAGCTGCACCTCACCCAGCCCGCGGTCTCCCAGCAGGTGAGCCTGCTCGAGGAGGAGGTCGGCATGCCGCTCTTCGAGCAGCACGGCCGCAGGATCCGGCTTGCGCCGGCAGGCACGGAGCTGCTGCGCTATGCGACTCAGGTGACGGAGCTTTTGCGGGAGGCGGGCGAGGCACTGGCCGCGATGAAGGGGCTGAAGCGCGGCGAGCTCAAGCTCGGAGCCGTGAGCACCGCCAAGTACTTCGCCCCCGCGCTTCTCTCGGCCTTTACCCCGGCCTACCCGGAGGTGGTGATCAAATTCACGGTGGCGAATCGCGAGGAAATCGTGCGCCTCCTCGGCGCCAACGAGCTCGACATGGTCATCATGGGCCGTCCGCCACGCGAGCTCGACACCACGGCGGAGCCCTTCGCGCGCCACCCGCTCGTCATCATCGCCCCCATCGACCATCCACTTGCCCGGCGCCACCGCATCCCGCTCAAGTCCCTGGCGCGGGAGAGCTTCATCATTCGCGAGCAGGGTTCGGGCACCCGGGCGTCGATGGAGCACGTGTTCCGCGAGCGCGGCGTGCCCTTCCGCGCCTCGATGGAGGTGAGCAGCAACGAGACCATCAAGCAGGCGGTGATGGCCGGGATGGGCCTGAGCTTCATCTCCTCACACACCATCGGACTCGAGGTCGAGACCGGCAAGCTCGCCATACTCGATGTCGTCGGCCTGCCGGTGGTGCGCGACTGGTACGTCATTCACCTGCGCGAGAGGATCCTGTCGCCGATCGCCTCGGCTTTCCGCGCCTACCTCCTCGAGAACGGCGCGCGCGTCATCCTCGAGACGGTCGGAGACGTCACGAAGGCGCCACGACCCGCGGGCGCGAGCCCGAGACGAAAGCCGCCGCGGCTCGCGGCGGCACGGGTCACATGAGCGCAGATGCTCAGTGCAGGATGCGGCCGGTCTCCTCTACCTTGTCCGCATCCACCGTCGGCACGTCCGCCCACGGCTGCAACACCACCTTGATGCAGCTGTCCTGCTTGTCGCGGAACATGCGATAGGCGCGCGGCGCGTCCTCGAGCCGCAGCCGATGGGTCACCACGAAACCCGGATCGATCGAGCCCTTCTCGATGAGCTCGAGCAAGGGTTGCATGTATCTTTGCACGTGCGTCTGACCGGACCTTATGGTCAGGGCCTTGTTGACCACGGCGCCGAACGGAACTTTGTCGAGGAAGCCGCCGTAGACGCCCGGAATCGATACTGTGCCGCCGTTGCGGCAGGTGGTGAGCGCCTGGCGCAGCGCCGGCGGCCGGTCGGACTCGAGCATGAGCGCCTGCTTCAGCCGATCGTAACCGCCGAATGCGCCATGGGCATGACCTTCCAGTCCCACGGCATCGATGCAGGCGTCGGGCCCGCGCCCGCCGGTCATCACTTCCAACGCCTCCGCCACGTTCACCTGCTCGTAGTTCAGCGTCTCGGCGTCGGCCCACTGGCTCGCCTTGCGCAGGCGCGCCGGAAAACGGTCGATGGCGATCACGCGCTCGGCACCGAGGAGCCGCGCGCTCTTGATGGCAAAGAGTCCGACCGGCCCGCAGCCCCACACCGCCACGGTATCGCCCGCGCGGATCCCGCACTGCTCGGCCGCCATGTAGCCCGTCGGAAAGACGTCCGACAGGAAAAGCACTTGCTCATCGCTCAGATCCTGCGGAACCTTGATGGGACCCACGTCCGCGAAAGGAATGCGCGCGTACTGCGCCTGCCCGCCGGCGTAGCCGCCGAGCAGATGCGAGTAGCCGAACAGCCCGGCCGGTGAGTGGCCCCAGAGCTTCTCGGCGAGCCAGGCGTTGGGGTTCGAGTTCTCGCAGAGCGAGTGCATCTTCTGCTGACAGAAGAAACACGCGCCGCAGGCGATCGGGAATGGATTCACCACCCGGTCGCCGACCTTGAGATTCCTCACCTCGGAACCGACCTCGACTACCTCGCCCATGAACTCGTGGCCGAGAATGTCCCCGGGCAGCATGCCCGGGATGTAGCCGTCGTAGATGTGAAGGTCCGAGCCGCAGATCGCGGTCGAGGTAATGCGCACGATGGCGTCGCGGGGATTCAGGATCTTCGGGTCCGGAACGTTCTCGACCCGCAGCTCCTCTCGGCCGTACCAGACATTCGCTTTCATACCGTTAGTCCCCACTGTTGTGTGACACGTCCGAAGAGACTCCGCCGGCCGGTCGGCTGACCGCGCGTGGTGGCGATCTCGCCGGTCTCCATCACCTGTTTGAAGCGCCGCAGATCCTCGCGGATACGCGATTGGGGATCATGACCCAAGAGCTTCACCAGCCCGGCGCCGAGCGTACCGCCGAGGGGACTGTAGTGCAGGCTCACCCGGACGATCGTGCCGCGCCCGCCCGGAGCGGTCTCGAACCTGACGGAGCCCGCGTGCGCGGCGCCTGAGTCTTCCAGCGTCCGCCACGCGATCTCCTCGCCCGGACGTTCGGCGGTGATCTCGGAGGTCCACTCGAGACGTGTGCCGAGCGGCCCACTGGCGATCCAGTGCGAGCGCTGCTCATCGAGCTGACGCACGGACTCGAGGCTCTGCATGAAGCGCGGCAGATTCTCCAAGCGGCGCCAGAAGCGGTAGCACTCCTCGGGAGATTTGCTGACGGCGACGCTGCGCTCGAGGTAGATGTCGATCCTGCCGGCCACGCCCGAGGTGGCCTGACCGGCCCGGCTGCCGGTAAGCCGAAGCGCCGCAATCACATCGAGCGCGGTCACGCCCGCTACGGCCGCAAGCGCGACGCCGGCCCTGCCCCGCCGGTTGCCGCGCGTGAAGGCCAACGACAGCGCCGCGAGATCGAAGGTGTCACCGATCACGCGCGACCACAGCCACGGGGCGCGATCGGTCTGGGTGAGAATGCCGATCCCGGCCGAGAGCTCCCTCATTCCAACCAGGCGCATGATCGTGGGGCTGCGCGAGCCGGAGAGCCAGCCGACCAGTCGCGGTGCCGCGACAGCCGCGGTTCCGAGCGCGATGCTGAACCAACCGAGGCCCTGCTCGAGCGAATCCGCGCTCTGCAGTCCGTCGCTTCCCCGTTGCAGCCCGCGGCGCGCAAACTGCGCGCCCGGTTCGGAGCCGGAAATGCCGGAGGAATGGAGCCGACTTCGCCCCAAGCCCTGCTGTGTGATGTCGGTTGCCATGAGCTCTCTCCCGATGAGGAGCGCCGCCACCCACGGCGCGCTCCCCTAAGAAGCCGAGAGAGACCCGCCGGTTCCGACCCCCGGCGCGATTGCTCGGCCCCTCCTGGGCCTCGGCCCTTCGGGCCCGACGCTGCGCGTCGTCCAAAATCACTCCCGTCGATTTTGTGCGATCAGCCCCGCGATGATCCCCAGCGGCGCCGGTCGCGCTGCGGACCAAAGCTGCGGCCCGAGGGACGTGATGGATGGCGAGGGCTCTGCGGCTTCGGCTGAGGGGCGCTCGGCGCCGGCGCGCCGGATCCGTGGGCCGCGCGCTGCTCAGGCACTACGGCGAACGCAGGATTGGGGGTGACGCTCAACGACCGCCGCAGCAACCGCTCGATTTCCTTCAGGAGGCCCGCTTAATCCGGTGCGACCAGCGAGATGGCACGTCCTGCGCCGCCCGCGCGAGCGGTGCGGCCTATGCGATGGACATAGTCCTCCGGCACATTGGGCAGCTCGTAATTGACGACGAAAGGCAGCTCCTTGATGTCGAGGCCGCGTGCGGCGACCTCTGTCGCCACCAGCGCCGTGGTCTTGCCCGTCTTGAACTCCGTAAGCGCCCGGACACGCGCGTTCTGGCTCTTGTTGCCGTGGATGGCCGCGGTGGCAATGCCTGCTCCCGCAAGCTGCTCGGCCAGCCGATTGGCGCCGTGCTTGGTGCGCGTGAAGACCAGCACCTGGTGCCAGCCCCCGTCGCGGATGAGGTGTGCCAGCAGGTGACGCTTGTGCTCCTTCGGCACACGGTAGACCTGCTGATCCACGCGGTCAGCCGTGGCGTTGCGCGGCGCGACCTCTACGGTCACTGGATCGCGCAGCATGCGCGTGGCAAGGTCGCGGATATCATCCGAATAAGTCGCCGAGAACATGAGGTTCTGGCGTCGGTCCGGCAACAGCTTCAGCACCTGCCGGATGGCGTGGATGAAGCCCATGTCGAGCATCCGGTCCGCTTCGTCGAGCACGAAATGCCGTACCCCGCGAAGGTCCACGGCGCGTTGGCCGGCAAGGTCGAGAAGCCGTCCGGGCGTCGCAACCAGGAGGTCGCAACCAGCCTCCAGCGCGTCGATCTGAGGATTGATGCTCACGCCGCCGAAG
>DATFCZ010000086.1:0-13752 GCA_035252605.1 Steroidobacteraceae bacterium | reverse complement strand
TGAAAGAGCGGGCAGTGAGACTCTCGATTCGACGCGGCGCGCACCATTTGTAGGCCGCCTCCGGCCATCCACCATGCCAGACCCACATTCCCAAGCCACGATGACGCGCTCAGAACCCATTACCCGGACGCGCTCCTAGCGAGGTATGTCCTTGAACGCAAAGGAGGTTGCGGGTGCGGGATTCCTCCCTATAATACCGCGCTCCTGAAGCCGGCCCCGAGCCACCGCTCCCTTCGTCTAGAGGCCCAGGACATAGCCCTCTCAAGGCTGTAACACGGGTTCGAATCCCGTAGGGAGCGCCAGGAAATCAAATACCTACGAGATCTCATCTCCCCACCGGAGGCACTTCTGAGCGAATGGCGTGCGTCAATCAGCCGCTCCGGAGGCGTGCTCGAACGGTATGCCAGGGAATTGTTTGGATCGTGCCGGCGTCCATGCTTGCCGCACGTCGCTCCACCTCCTCCATCCATGCCCCTGCTACGCCCTCTTCGACTGAAGGATCGAGACTATCGACGAGGAGCGCGGCCAACTCGGCGCGATCGCTGTAGTCGAGCTCTAGAGCTGCCCGAAACACCTTGTCACGCGGTTCAGTCACGTAGACCTCGGCAGGCCAGCTTACAAATATTGTCATCCGACATCGGCTTCTTTTTGCGACCTTGTAGCTGCACCGACAATTGGTGGGTATAGTGTTGACAACAGTGCGCTACGGTGGGTATAGTACCCACCGTGAGCAGCGCCGACCTCATCCGGGAGCTCAAGAGGGCCGGCTGGTACGAGGACCGTGTCGTCGGCAGTCATCATATTTTGAAGCACCCTACACGACCCGGGCATCTCACGGTACCTCACCCTAAGAAGGATCTCGGGAAAGGGCTGGTGCACATGATCAGGAAACAGGCAGGGCTCGAGTAGTGGGAATGTGGAATATGGCGCGCATGGGCTGGTGTAGTCAAAAGCCGCGAGAGGATCGATGAAATTCACGATTGCAATCGAGCCGGGGACGAAGAGAGCCGCTTTCGGCGTGGTTGTTCCCGATCTTCCTGGCTGCTTCAGCGCGGGCGATACCGTCGAGGAGGCGTTCGACAACGTGCGTGAAGCGATCGAGGCTCATTGCGAGGTCCTCGCAGAGAAAGAGAAGGCCATTCCGACGCCGAAGCCGATGAGCACGTGGCAGAAGGACAAGGAATACAGGGGATGGACTTGGGGCATCGTCGATGTGCCCGTGGATCGCTTCTTCGGGCCCGCCGAGAAGATCAACATCACGGTTCCGGGACGGCTCCTGAAGCAAATCGACGAGTATGCGAAGTCTCACGGACAAACCCGCAGCGCGTTTCTCACCAAGGCCGCGCTCGAAGCCATCCGGCGGCCGAACAGCTGAGCGGATTGCCGCGCGGCGTCAGCTACCGGCCTCTCAAGGCTGTAACACGGGTTCGAATCCCGTAGGGAGCGCCAATGGACCCCTCTTCCTGGTGCTCGGCGTTGCTCCCGGATTTGAGCTCGCGCTCGTCCTCTACCACGCGCACTGTTACGTTTGCTCGGCGGAAAGTGGCGATCTCTCGGTGCTTTCAGCCCCTTCAGAGCATGTTTGGCTGGAGCTGCCTCTCGTCAAATAGTATGATCGGGTTGTCGCCGATGTCTGCTACTTGTCGGCGATCCTCCTAGGGACGTTCTCGAGCGACTCCTGACGCACCTGGCCCAGCCCGCCGGCCTCCAACGAGCTACTGCCGTAGGGTCAGGCCCACTCAGTTAACCGCTTTGACTGGAGCGGACGTGAAGACCGAATTCTCCGGCGCAGTCCCCGAGATCGCCATCGGCAACCTCCGCACGGCTGCCGAGGACTCTGGGAACAGGTCCAGCCGTCAAGTTGCCTTGGCGAGCGGCATCGGCACGACGGCGGAGTGGTACGACTTCTTCGTGTTCGGAACCGCCGCCGCACTCGTCTTCCCAAAGCTGTTTTTCCCGCGCTTCAGTCCTTTCGCGGGGACGCTCGCCTCGTTCGCTACCTTCGGTGTTGCCTTCTTTGCGCGCCCTATCGGTGGCGCGTGCTTCGGTCATTTTGGCGATCGGGTGGGTCGCAAGGCATTGCTCGTCACGACGCTTCTCTTGATGGGCGGTGCAACCTTTCTGATCGGGCTGCTGCCGACTTTCGGGCAAGTCGGCGTCTTGGCACCCATCCTGCTGGTTGCCCTCCGGATCGTGCAGGGCTTTGCCGTCGGAGGTGAATGGGGCGGTGCGACCCTGATGGCGGTCGAGCATGCTCCCGAACAGCGGCGCAACTTCTATGCCAGCTGGCCGCAGATGGGTGTGCCGATCGGACTAATGCTCTCCGCGGCGGTTTTCGCTGGGTTCTCCACGCTTTCGGAACCGCAGTTCCTTGCCTGGGGCTGGAGAGGGCCGTTCCTGCTGAGCATCGTGTTGATCGGTGTGGGACTCATGGTTCGGCTGCGGGTGGCCGAGTCACCCGTGTTCTCGCGAGTTAAAGAGCTCGGGGAGGTGTGCCGTGCCCCCCTGCGCGATCTGCTTCGCGATCATTCGGCCGCCGTGATCCTGGCTGTGGGCGTGGTGTTCTTCAGTATCAGTGGGTTCTATCTCATCACGACCTTCAGCCTCTCCTATCTCACCCAGCAGCTCGGAATGTCAAACAACGTGGCCCTGGTGGGAAACGTGCTTTTCAGTGCCGCTGAGCTGGCGAGCATGCTGATTGCTGCCCGTATTGCCGACCGCGTGGGTGTGCGTCGTGTTGCGATTTACACTGCCCTTTTCAATCTACTGCTGTCGTGTCCGTTCTTCTGGCTACTCAGCACACGAGAGCCTCTACTGATCTGGCTCGCAATAGCTTCCTTTGCATTGAGCAGCGGCGGACTCTACGCCATCACGGGTGCCCTCCTCGCGCAGCTCTTTGACGCACGTGTGCGCTGCTCTGGGATCTCGCTCGGGTATCAATTGGCCGCCATGATTGGCGGCGCACCGACGCCATTCATTGCCGCGTATCTAATGCACTGGACCGGCGGCCCTATTTGGGCCGTCGCCACTTTCCTGATCGCCAGTGCCTTGATAACTCTCGTCGCGGTTGGGGTCGCAGCACTAAGACCAAGCGTGGCAATTCTGCGATGATCCGTGGCATTTTGGGGTGGGGCGCAAATCAGCGCGGGGCGAGCCGCGCGGCACTCACGGTCACGCGCATCGGTAAATCCCACGATGGCGCCGGATCCGATGTCGCGGATCCTATCGGGGAACATCCGAAAGAGCTCGCAGGAGGATCGCCATGGATCGCTCCGTCTCGATCGAGGCGGATGCCGTCGCCTTAAGGGGATTCGTTGAGATTCCGGCCGGCGCAGGCGGCGTGGTGCTTTTCGCACACGGAAGTGGCAGCAGCCGCTTCAGTCCCCGCAATAACTACGTCGCCCAAACGCTTCGAGAGGCGCAGGTCGGCACCGTGCTCTTTGACTTGCTGACTGCGGAAGAAGAGCGGCTCGATGAAGCGACACGGGAATTGCGCTTCGACATCCCGCTTCTCACCCGGCGTCTTGTCGGTGCGACGCACTGGGCCCAAACCCAACCGGAGCTGCGTCATCTGGCGCTCGGCTATTTCGGCGCCAGCACCGGCGCTGCGGCAGCGCTCTGCGCCGCAGCCTGCACACCGGCCATTCGTGCCGTGGTCTCGCGCGGTGGCCGGGCGGATCTTGCGGGCTCGGCGCTCGCTGAAGTTCGCGCATCGACCCTCCTCATCGTCGGCGGCGATGATCTTGAGGTTCTCGCGCTGAACCGCCGCGCGCTGGCACAGCTCACGTGTGAGGCGCGTCTGGAGATCGTGCCCGGAGCCACGCATCTCTTCGAGGAGCCGGGCACGCTCGAGCAGGTCGCTTCACTGGCGGCGAGATGGTTCGAGCGCCATCTCGTCCCCGTGCCGCCGTACGTGCGAGTTGAGGAATGACCGCCGAGCGCGATGCAGAAGGCGCATCCGGATAGATACGCATGGCACCCACGATCGCGTCGTGAGCTAATGACCTTTGAGGAGGCGAAGTTCATGAATCTCGGTCAGATAGCCACCAAGGGAGCCGTCACCGCATCGCCCGCCACGCCTCTCCTTGAAGTGGCACGGCTCATGTTGGAAGGAAACGTAGGAGCGGTGGTGATCACCAAATCCCCGCTCGAGAGGCCGGTGGTCGTGGGTATCGTCACCGATCGCGACATCGTTCGCACCCAATTTCACCGTGCGGTTCCGCTCTCGAGCCTGCATGCGGAGGATGCCATGACCCGGGACCCGCTGGTGCTGAACGAGGACCAGTCCATCGGTCATGCGATCGGCAGCCTGCAGGCTCGCGGTGTCCGGCGCGCGCCGGTGGTCAATGCGAGCGGCATGCTCTCGGGGCTCATCTCCTCAGACGACTTGCTCGCGCGGGTGTCTGACGAGCTGACCGGCCTTTCGAAACTGGTTTCGCCTCAGGCGCGGTGAGTCCGCACATGAATCCGCTCGCTACGCCCTTGTGAAAGCTGCAGATTCGAAGGCTTGGCCATGATGCTTTCCTTGCAGATCACCTTCCGTCACATGGACCCCTCCCCTCCTCTTGAGGGCCGAATCCGGGAGCTGGCATCGAGACTTGCCCGGGCGAGCGCGCGGCCGGATCGGATGGCTGACCACCCGGCCTCGTCGCACCATGGCACCCCTTGATGAAGTCGCATCGGTTCCGGAGCGCGACGCAATATCGCCCATCGTCGAGGATGCCGTGCGAACCCTGTTCGAGGAGCTGCACCACGCCGCAGCACCCGGCGCTCTCGATCCTCAGAGTCGCCTCGATGCCGACTTAGGATTCGACAGCCTCGCGCGCGTCGAGCTCCTCGAGCGCCTCGAGCGTGCCTTGAACGTCGAGCTTCCCACCAACGCGCTCGAGTCCATCGATACGGTGAGTGACCTCACCGCCATGATGCGCCGCGCGCCCTCGGCGGCGGGTAAGGCCGCTGGCGACCGCTTTGCACGGACGCTCGCGCCGCGCGCCCCCGAGCCGGCAGCCGCTCAAGGAGAGCCTGTCGAAGCCAAAAGTCTCACCGAAGTCCTCATGTGGCGCGCACAGCGGCAGCCGCAGACGATCCATGCAATCGTCCTCGGCGAGCCCGAGCCTGTGTTGCTCACGAATGCGGGTCTGCTCGAGGGCGCGCAGCTGGTTGCCGCGGGACTCGCTGCTCGCGGGCTCTCAGTCGGTGCCGTAGTCGCGCTCATGCTGCCGACCTCGGTCGAGTATCTACACGCCTTCTTCGGCGTGCTGCTCGCCGGTGGCATTCCTGTTCCGCTCTACCCCCCGTCGCACCGCGCACAGCTCCAAGAGCACATCGAGCGGCATGTGGGGATCTTGGGCAACGCCGGTGCCGAGGCGCTCATCACCTTCCCGGCGGCGCAGCCCCTCGCCCGTCGGTTGCGAGCGAAGGTGCGTGGATTGCGCCAGGTACTCTGCATCGCAGATTTCACGCAGCCGGCCACGGCTTTCCCCTCGCCGACGCCGCCCTCCACGGACTCTATCGCGCTTCTTCAATACACCTCGGGCAGCACGGGCTCGCCGAAGGGCGTCGTCCTCACGCATGCGCATCTCCTCGCCAACATCCGCGCGATGGGCAAGGCGATCGGCGCGAGTGGTCGCGATGTCTTCGTGAGCTGGCTGCCGCTCTATCACGATATGGGATTGATCGGTGCCTGGTTGGGTTCGCTCTACTTCGCGTGCCGGCTGATTCTCATGCCTCCGACGGCGTTCCTCGCGCGACCAGCGCGGTGGCTCAAGGCGATTCATGAGCACCGCGGAACCTTGTCGGCGGCACCCAACTTCGGTTACGAGTTTGCGGCACGGCGCGTGACCGACGAGGAGGTCAGGAGCCTCGATCTCTCATCGCTACGCGTGACCTTTAACGGTGCAGAGCCCGTATCTCCCGAGACTCTAGAGCGGTTCCAACGGCGCTTTACACCGTGCGGCCTTCGTCCCGAGGCGATGATGCCGGTGTATGGGCTCGCCGAGGCCGGAGTGGGTCTTACTTTCCCGGCCGTGGGGCGCGCCCCCGTCGTGGATCACATCGATCGCGCGCTGCTTGCGCGCAGCGGCGAGGCCCGCCCCGTACCGATGAGCGCAACAAGTGCCGCTTCGTTCGTCTGCTGCGGCCGGCCGCTCCCCGGTTACCAGTTGCGGGTGGTGGATGAGCAGGGCTCCGAAGTGGCGGAAAGAATGGAGGGCAACCTGCAGTTCACCGGACCCTCGGCGACGAGCGGTTACTACCGAAACGTCGCCGCCACCGCAAACCTCCTCTCGGGCGACTGGCGCAACACCGGCGACCGGGGATATCTCGCGCGCGGGGAGCTCTACGTCACCGGCCGGGCGAAAGACTTGATCATTCGCCGTGGGCAACACATCTATCCTGAGGGGATCGAGCGCGCGGTGGGTGAGATCGAGGGCATCCGCCGCGGCTGCGTCGCCGCGGTGGGAACACAGGAGGGCGAAAGCGGCACCGAGCGACTGGTCATCCTCGCTGAGACGCGCGAGAGCGACCCCGAGCGCCGCCGCGAGCTCACGAGGCGTATCACCGAGTGCGTCACCGGAGCCGTCGGTGAGCCCGCGGACGAGATCGTCCTGCTCGAGCCGCACTCCATCCTGAAGACATCGAGCGGCAAGCTCCGTCGCGCTGCGACACGCCAGGCTTTCCTCGATGGCTCACTCGGCCATGCAGCAGCCGTACCCGCTCTCGAGCTGCTCCGTTTGAAGTTGGCGAGCCTGGCGGACGCGGTGCGCCGCGCGCTCGCAAGCGCACTTCGCGTCGCATTCGGCCTCTACGCCGGGTGTGTCCTTCTTATCTTCGCCCCTCCCGTGCTCGCTCTCACGAGCCTTGTTGGGAACCGCGACCGCGCGTGGCGGCTCAATCACAAAGCGGCAAAGCGGATGTTACGGCTCCTCGGCATGCCGGTGAAGGTCATCTGGGAGGTCCCGCCCGACCTCAAGAAACCCCACATTATCGTGGCCAATCACGCGAGCTATTCGGACGGCATCGTCATCGGCGCCGCGCTCGCGGAGCCTCACCGCTTCACCGCCAAGGCAGAGCTCTCGCCGGCGCCCGTGCTCGGGCGCTATCTGCGCGGACTCGATACGCTATTCATCGAACGGTTCGCCGCCGAGCGGCTCACCGAAGTCGGCCGGATCCGCGATGCGCTTCGAGGCGGTGACTCGGTGGTTATCTTTCCGGAGGGCACCTTCGTGCGCGCGAGGGGGCTGCGGGCCTTCCATCTTGGGGCCTTCCAGGCTGCGGTCACGGCCGGTGTCCCTGTCATTCCCGTCGCGATCTGCGGCACCCGCTCGCTGCTGCGCGATGGTCAATGGCTGCCCCGGCGCACGCCGCTGCGGCTCATCGCGGGTGCACCGCTCGCCGCCCGAGAGGATGAGGAGCCCTTTGCGGCGGCCGTGCGTCTGCGCGATGCGGCTCGCACGCACATCCTGCGTCACTGCGAGGAGCCAGACTCAGCGAGCTGATGATCTCAACGTCTCGAGGCCTGGGGAACGCGTGCGACCTACGGGCGCCTATCCTTTGATGCAGACCAGAGGCTCGAGCCTTGCTACCTTGCGCGCCAATCCCGCGGCATCGGCGCAGTCGACGACCTCCGAGACGTCCTTGTAGGCCTGCGGGGCTTCCTCGGCGACGCCGCGCATGGAGGGGCTTCTTATGAGGATACCGCGCGCCGCCAGCTCATCAACGACCTCTCTGCCGCGCCACGTCCGCGAGGCCTGGTGGCGGCTCATCGCGCGTCCGGCGCCGTGACAGGCGGAGCTGAACGCCAGCCGCTCCGATCGTTCCGTGCCCACCAGGATGTAGGATCCGGTCCCCATGGAGCCGCCGATGAGCACCGGCTGACCCGTTGCACGAAGCGCTTCGGGCACCTCGGGGTGACCCGGACCGAAGCAGCGCGTCGCCCCCTTGCGATGCACGTAGAGCTTAAGAGAGCGGTGCTCTTCCACCTTGCAGGTATTGTGCGAGACGTCGTAGAGAAGCGTCAGGTTCGCCTTGGGGAGAACGTCGGCGAAAACCTTCCGCACGAGATGTGTGAGAATCTGTCGATTGGCGAGCGCGCAATTGATCGCAGCGCGCATCGCGCCCAGATAGTCTCGGCCGAGCTCGGAGTTGATGGGCGCGCAGGCGAGCTCGCGATCCGGCAGATGGATGCCGTGCTGCACGGCCGATTCCGCCATGCGCTTGAGGAACTCGGTGCCGATCTGGTGACCGAGGCCGCGTGAGCCGCAGTGGATCATGACGAGCGCATCACCGACCTCGAGCCCGAATGTGCCGGCCACCGACGGGTCGTAGAGAGCGGTGACCTGCTGCACTTCGAGATAATGATTGCCGCTGCCGAGGGTGCCCATCTCGTCCCGCTGCCGCTCCTTGGCGCGAGATGAGACCTTCTCGGGCTCCGCGCCCGACATCTGGCCGCGCTCCTCGATGCGCTCGAGATCCTCACTCGAGCCCCAACCGCTCTCGACCGCCCATCTCGCGCCGCCCGAGAGCATCTTGTCCATCTCTGACACTCCCAGGTGTACCGCCCCGGTGCTCCCGAGGCCGACCGGGATCCGATGATAGAGGGCATGCGCGAGCTCCTGCTGCACGCCCACGATGTCGGCACGCTTTAGGCTCGTATGCAGACAACGAACGCCACAGGAGATGTCAAAGCCGACGCCCCCCGCGGAAATCACCCCGCCCTCGTCCGGATCGAACGCAGCCACTCCGCCGATCGGAAAGCCGTAGCCCCAATGCGCATCCGGCATGGCGTAGCTTGCCCCGATGATGCCCGGCAGCGTTGCAACGTTCACCGCCTGCTCGTATACCTTCCGGTCCATCGCTCGGATGAGCGCTTCGCTCGCAAAGATGATGGCGGGCACGCGCATCTGCCCTTTCGGGGATATCTCCCACTCGTACTCCGATCGTCGTGTCAAAAGGTCGAGTTCCATGGCTCACGCACCCGTCATTGCGATCAATTGATATCAGCGTCTCGCCTGCCGGGGTATCAGGACTCGTACGCATCATCGCAGGCGCTCGGAGGCTGCGCCTCAATCGGGCGGCTCAGCCGATCGGCGGGCCCAGTCGACCACCAGAGCACCGTTCCGATGCCGTACCCCGCAGGCTCCCAATCGCTTGCACTCCCGATCCAACATGGCCGCTAGCCAGGCCGTCTCCTCCGCGGATGCCTTCTGCAACCGGAAGCCGCGCGTCCGCACGGGTACCAATGTCAGCGCCAGGAGCTCGCCGCCAGCGGTATCGATCACTGGGAAGTACATGAGGCCCAATTCGGGCCGGAAGGACTCGTGGCCCTGGATTCCCTCGTAGTCGTTCAGCAGATCGCCGCAGCCATAGAGGACGGTCTTGCCGCGGTAGATCTCGATGCCTTTCGGATGATGGGAGGAGTGTCCGTGCACGAGATCGATCCCCCCGCGGTCGATGAGGCGGTGCGCAAACTCCCGCTCCGAGGGCGAGATTCCGTACCCCCAGTTCCCGCCCCAGTGCAGAGAGATGACCACCAGATCGCCCGGCCGCCGGTCGCGCTCGATCCGCTGGTGGACCGAGTCCACCGAGCGAGTCGACGGATCAGCGAGCCAATTGACTCCCGCGCCGGCGCGCGTCGCTCTCCAGGCGCGCGGCACACCGCTGCTTGAGAAGCCGAAGCCGTACACGAGCAGCCTGCCGCCCGGGATCGCAATCGCGGCCGGAGAGGAAGCCTCGGCTTCAGTTCGTCCCGCACCGGCAGTGGCGATTCCCGCCGCATGCAAAGCGCTCAGCGTGTCGCTAAGTCCCCTTCGTCCCCAGTCGAGCACGTGGTTATTGGCGAGCACACAGCAGTCAACGGCGGCGGCCGTGAGACACGGAACGTTCCCAGGATGCATGCGGTAATGAATGCCCTTGTCGGGATCAGCATCCTCGCCCGCCGTAATTGCCGTTTCCAGGTTGATGATCCTGGCGTCGGGCTTCTCTTGGCTCCATATCTCACTCGCCTCGCCCCAGACATAGTCGAAGGCGGCACGACGCGGGATCGGCCCGGAGGCCCTCTCGGCCAGCTGGACGTAGTCCATGGCGGATCTCGCCCAGCGCTCGAAGAGCCGAGGGTCGCCGGGAGTCGGTAGAATCTGATCGATTCCCCGACCGATCATGACATCGCCGCTCAGGAACAGCGTGAGGGCTCGGCGAGGAGACATGGCCGGACGCTCGCGAGTGGCTGCTTCAGGCAACAATGTTCTCGATTTTCGCCATGATCGCTCCACGCGCGAGCATCTCCGCCAGCGCGCGTGCACCGTCGCCGGGCTGCGCGTCAACGGCCCGGATGGCATCTTCGAGGACTATGCCGGTGAGATCGTTCGACCGGGCATCCAACACCGTGCACTTGACACAGTAGTCGGTTGCCAGCCCACCGACAAACACGCGGCCGCACCCTCTCGCACGCAGGCGCGAAAGCAGATCCGTTCCCTGAAAACCGGAATAGGCCTCCTTCTCCGGAGTAGTCGCCTTCGAAATTACCTCTGCTGCAGCCGGCAACTCCAGGCTTTCCGCAATGGCCGCTCCCGGCGTACCCGCCACGCAATGCTCGGGCCATGCTCCCCCCTGGTTGCGAAACGAGCAGTGATTGATGGGGTGCCAGTCCCGCGTCGCGAACACCGGCAGCCCTCGACACACGAACTCCTTGATGCATCGATTGAGCACGGGGATCACCGCATCACCCTCGGGCACCGGCAGCGCCCCGCCGGGCAGAAAGTCCCGCTGCACATCGACGATCAATAGAGCATCACCCGCGTGCAGACCCGCAATGCCCGCGCTCATGCCAGTCGCTCCATCCGATTCATACATCCACCACGGTCTGCGCCAGCCATTCACCGCCTTCGCGCGCCACGCGCAGCGCGGTGTACGTCGCCCCTTTGATTTCCACCACCGGCTGATGGCGCTCGCGATCGATCGGCTCTCCCCAGGCCGCACCCCGAAGCCGCAAGCCCTCGAGATGCACCGAGAAGCGGCAGAAGAGCATGTGGCGCGAGGCCATCTCGTAAACGATCCTGTTCAGCCATTCGGCAAGCAACAGCTCATCATCCGACCCCTCGCATTCGATATCCACCCGCTCCACTGGTCGAACACTATCGAGGTCAGCGACCACCGCCATCATCGCGAGCGCCACCTGCTCGAAAGCTTCCGCTCGCGTCGCACCGACTCCTCGAACCCCGACGTCGGCTTCATGCGCGAAATGCTCCCAATGCCCGCTCATGACAAGAACCCGCAGCAGCAGTCGCCGTCTTATGCGCCGGGCCAGCTCTCGGCGGGCGGCCTTGCCGTGCCGCCTTCACGCCCCGCCTGATTGCCCACCAGGCGTGCGAGCGCACCGAGCTCTGCGGCAACGACCGGCAGCAGGTCATCGAGCGAGACGATACCGACGAGATCACCCGAGTCGTTTACCACCGGTGCCCTGCGTACGCCTCGCGCGCGCATGCGCTCGATGGCCTCCGGGATACCGGATGCTTCGGAAACGGTGAGCGGTGCGCTCGTCATGACCTCCCGAAGAGTGAGGCTGGGCAGCTCTTTCTTGAGCGATACCTGCCCGCGAATGACATCGCGATCGGTCACAATGCCGATAGGTCGCACACGGTCCGGCTCTGTCTCGACGACGACGATCGTGCCGATGTGGCGCTTCATCATCTCCCCCACGGCACTGCTAAGAGGCTCTCCGGCCTTGAAGATGTATACCTCTCGGCTACAGACCTCTCCGACGTTCATTTCTTTACCCTCCTCGTACCGACAGCCATCGATTCCCAAGAGGTTCTTCATTCGTGTCCCGAGCTAAGGGGAGACGGGAGCCTCAGTTCCGGCCTCGACCCAGATTCCCCGCTCGCAGCGAAGGTAGGTGCTTCCGCTCAGCACGTGATTGCCTTCCTCGTACCGCAGATCATTGAAGTAACACCCGACGGCCTCATCGCCGATCTGCTCGCGCAGCAGCTCAAATGACTGTCCCGGATCAGTCTGAATCGGTGAGTTGCGGCGTTCCGGATCAGCCGCCCCGACCTGAGGCACATGTTCGACGGTGGCGGTGTTCGCTGGCGCAATCATCGGCGTACTCACTCTTTACCTTCCGGGACCCAGGGGCATTCAGCACGCTGCCTGAGCAGAGCGCAATCCGTATCCATGCGTAGAGACCCGGACGGCGGCACTAGGTATTGATGCGCGCTGCGGATGTGCTCGCCGAGCGGTAGAAAAGGACGATCGATCGAAGGGGTGGACAGATCGTCCAGGGTGTCAGGTCAAAGCAGCATCTCGGGCGCAGTGGCGGCCCTGCCGCGTGGGGACGCGCGAGCCGATGCGGTTATCGTTGGCTACGGCGGTGCCGGCTCGGTCGAGGCAATCAGTGCCGCCGACGCCGGTGCGAGGCACTCATACTGGAAAAGGACCCTGCAGAGCGATACTTCTGCAACACCAATCATGCACGGAAGCGTATGATTTTCGATCGCACCGAGACCCCTCCCTTGAGACCTATCTTTCAGGCGCAGCTCGTCAATCGGAGCTTCGGCGACCCGGGCGTTTACGTCGACCTGATATTCGAGCGCCGCGCGATCCTTCTCGATATCGGCGACATCACCGCACTTTCGACCCGAAAGCTCCTGCGTGTCAGCGACGTATTCGTCTCGCACACCCACATGGACCACTTCTGCGGCTTCGATCACCTGCTACGGGTTTGTCTGGGACGGGATACGGGCGTGAACCTGTACGGGCCGCCGAGGCTCATCTCCCAAGTCGAGCACAAGCTCGGTGCGTACACCTGGAATCTCGTCGCCAATTACCAGACCGACTTTGTCATCGTCGCGCACGAGCTCGACGCCGACGGGCGGGTGCGGCGCGCCCGCTTTCGCAGCAGCGCTCGATTCGAGCGCGAGGCGCTCCCGGACATCTCCGCCCCCGAAGCCCTCCTGCTCGATGAACCGTCGTTTCGAGTACGAGCCCTGCCGCTCGAGCATCACGACATTACCTCACTCGCCTTCGCCTTTGAAGAAGGCGTGCACATCAACGTGTGGAAGAATCGTCTCGAGGAGATGGGGCTGCCGACAGGTCCCTGGCTCACCGAACTGAAAAGAGAGGTGCGCGCAGGTTCACCCGATGAGACGCCCATCCGCGTGCGCTGGAGGAGCCGTGAAGGCTCGTATGATCGGACCTTCCCGCTCGGCGAGCTCAAGCGCAGGGTGCTCGAGTTCGTTCCCGGCCAACGGATCTGCTATGTGACCGATGTCGCCGACACCGAGCGCAACCGAAACGCTCTCCAGCAATTCCTTTGCGGGGCGGATGTGCTCTTCATCGAAGCGGTGTTTCTCGAGGCCGACCGGGAGCATGCCGAGCGCAAGGCTCACCTCACCGCGCGAGCGGCCGGCGAGATCGCCCGCACCGCCGGTGTGCGGGCCGCAGTGCCCTTTCATTTCTCGCCGCGCTATCTTGGCCGGGAAGAGGCGCTGCGGCGAGAGTTTACGAAAGCTTGGCAGAGGACCGCCTCGTAATCAGCAAAAAGCGGAGGTGATGCGAGCGGGCCCGCGATCTCGACGCCGCTGAGTTTCCGCGCATTTCCGAGGAGATTCCCGGCAATCTATTGAGAATTGCGTAAGTGAGTAGCACTTTTTACGCCGCTTGCTGTCCAACCCCCTCGAATGGTTTCATTCGAGGTGACGATGAACCACGAGCAACAATTGATCGTGCTGGAGCGCCGACGGCGACGGGCTGCGCGGC
>DATFCZ010000085.1:0-17299 GCA_035252605.1 Steroidobacteraceae bacterium | reverse complement strand
AAGCGCCTGCGCATCGAGGATATCGAGCTGCCCACCGCGCTGACCGCCTGACCGCCCTTACAGCAAAATGTAGTGCCGACTTTTTCGGCAACTCATTGATTTACTTCACCCGCACCGGCGATTCTGCGCAACTTAGGCTAGAAGCCGGCCGTTCCCCTGCAGGTCCCTGATGCCTAACGGCTTTTTCCTTATCGGGGACGGAACTTCGCCGCTCCTTTCCCGTCTAATCGGTCGAGTGCTGCGGCACTCCCCGCTTCCCTCCCTGAGCGGGTCGACCCGGTTCACACGAGACCTGTGCCGGGTTAGTCTGCCCCGGTGGCCTCGCCAGAGGTCATCGGGGTTTTTTGTTCCTGCCCGATCCAGCTGGCGAGCACGCGCTGCGCCTCCTCGAGACCGGTGCGCGCGTGCGCGGAAAAAAGCTGCACGGTGGCGCGCGCTCCGAGCATTCCGGCCGCCGCCGCGAGCGCCTGCCGCGCTTCGCTGCGGCTCAACTTGTCCGCTTTCGACAGCAGCACATGCACCCGCTGCCGGGGCAATGCCCACTCGAGCAACGCCTCATCACCCGCGCCGATGCCGCGGCGCGCATCCACGATGACGAACAGGCCCTGCAGCGCATTACGCGAGCGCAACGCCTCGATGAGGCGCGGCCAGGCGCGCCGTTCGCTCTCCGGCGCGCTCGCGTAGCCATATCCCGGCAGATCGACGATGCGCCCAAGCGGCGAGAGCTCGAAGAAATTGATGAGCCGCGTGCGTCCCGGGGTCTTGCTGGTCCGCGCCAGTCCCTGGCGGCCCACGATGGCGTTGATGGCGCTCGATTTGCCGGCGTTCGAGCGGCCGGCAAAGGCGACTTCGGTGCCCCGGTCGGCGGGAAACTGCGCGGGGGCGGCGGCGCTCACGAGGAACTTTGCGTCAGGAAATGCGGCCACGGCCGTAGTGTACAATCCGGCGCTTTCGCATCACGGGCGATACTCGGGGAAAGAGCGAAACGATGGCGAAAAGAGCACCACTGGCGACCGCTTCCGCGGCACTGTTGTCGATCGTCTGGACCGCCGCATGGGCCGGCCCGCAGAGTGCGGCAGCGGCCGGCGCGAGCACCACCCCTTCGAAGCCGGCTGCCGTCGGCCCGGCGACCCCCACCGGGAGCCCGACGACGGCCACGCCGCCCGTCACCCCTGATCCCTACATCGACGGCTCGGCGCAGGCGGGTAGCACCAGGGCCGCCGTCTGCTTCTCCTGCCATGGCCCCGATGGCAACAGCCAGAATCCTGTCTGGCCGCGACTCGCCGGCCAGAATGCCGTCTACATTGCGGAGCAGCTGCATCTCTTTCGCGCCGGCATCCGCAAAAATCCCGTCATGCAGCCGATGGCCGCGGGTTTGAGCGATCAGGACATCGATAACCTGGCGGTGTTCTTCGCCGCGCAGACGCCCGCCGGGCTGGAAGCCGACCCTTCATATTGGAAAGCGGGCCGGGCGCTCTACCTGCACGGTGACGCCGCGCGGGGCGTTCCGGGATGCGTCGCCTGCCACGGTCCGCTCGGCCGCGGCAACCCCGCGGCGGGCTATCCGGCACTCGAGGCGCAGCAATCGGTCTACGTGGTATCGCAGCTGCAGAACTACGCCGACGGCACCCGTTACAGCGGGCCGAACGCCACTACCGCAACCCCCAACAGCATCATCATGTTCGACATCGCCAAGCATCTGACACCGGAGGAGATCCGCGACGTCGCCTCCTACGTGCAGGGCTTGCGGTAAGCCCCGGACCCCGCCATGACACGAAAAGTCACGCTGATTGCGTCCGCCGCAGTCCTCATCGCCGTCGGCGTTTGGTTCTGGCGCGCGCGCGCGCCGCAACCTGCCGCCGAGACCTCCCAGCCTGCCCCCGCCGCCGTGCAAGCCGACGAGGCGACACCGTCCGCCGCGGACGTGAGCCAGCAGGCGGCGAGTGAGCCGGCGGCGTCCGCGAGCGGCCCGGTGAGCAGCGCCCAGGCGAGTGATGCGAACAGTCCGTCGCTCGAGCGCCTGGCGGGCCTGCAGACTGCAGGGGCGCTGCCCTCGAGCAGCGAGTGGAAAGCCGGCACGAGCTACGCCGTGATCTCGCCGGCGCAGCCGACCACGGTCGCCCCGGGCAAGGTGGAGGTGCTCGAGGTCTTCTGGCTGGGGTGCCCGCACTGCTTCGCGCTCGAGCCTTACCTCCGCGCGTGGCTGAAGACCAAGCCCTCCTACGTCGAGTTCGTGCGCGTGCCGGTGATGTGGGATCCGATGCGTCGGGCGCACGCCCGGCTCTATTACACGCTCGAGGCGCTGGGGCGCGATGATCTCGTGGAGAAGGCGTTCGCGTACCTGCACGCCCAGGAGGATCAGACCGGCAGCGAAGCCGTGCTCTTCTCCAGCGACAAGGACGAGACGTTCAAGGAGCAGCAGGCCTGGGCCGTGCAGAATGGCATCAAGGCCGACGCCTTCGCCAGCGCCTACAACTCCTTCTTCGTCAACACGCAGCTGCAGCAGGCGGACGAGATCACCAACGCCTACCAGGTGCAGGGCGTCCCCTTCATCGCGGTGGACGGCAAGTTCAGCACCGACGTCGGCAAGGCCGGCAGCCCCAATAAGCTGATCTCACTCATCGACTTCCTGGCGGCCTGGGAGCACGACCACACTCAGCACGCCGGGTAAGCACCGGGCACCTGGCTCGGCGGGGCCTCAGCCCTTCTTCGCCTCGCCTTTGCCGGCGGCGAGCTCGAGCGGCAGGTAAACGGCGAACTCGCTCCCCTTCCCGAGCCCGTTGCTCTCCGCCGCCACTCGACCGCCGTGCAGCTCGACCAGGCTGCGCACCAGGGAAAGCCCGATCCCGAGGCCGCCCTGAGAATGCGCGAGCGAGCGGTCGGCTTGCGAGAAAAGATCGAACACCCGCGGCAGCATCTCCGCCGAAATCCCGATGCCGTTGTCCTTGATCCGCACCACCGCCTCGGGCTGGGCCGCGGCGCCGTCCGCCCGGATCGCGCTGACCGTGATCTCGCCGCCTTCGGGCGTGTATTTGGCCGCGTTCTGCAGCAGATTCCCGAACACCTGCTCGAGCCGGGTGGCATCGCCCACAACGCGCAGGGGCTCGGGCGGCAGCTGCACCGCGATCCGGTGGCGCCGCGAGTCGATCTCGGGGCGCATGTTTTCCACCGCGCGGTTCACCACCCGCTGCAGCTCGACCGGCTCGCGCCGCAACTGCACCTGACCGCGGCTGATCCTCGCGGTGTCGAGCAGATCGTCCACCAGTCGCGAGAGCGTGCGAGTCTGACGCTCGATCAGCTCCCGCGCGCGCGCGGCCTTCGGGTCATCCGGCCGGACGCTCTTCAGGATCTCAACCGAATTGCGCAGCGGCGCGAGCGGATTGCGCAGCTCGTGCGCCAGCATCGCGAGGAATTCGCTCTTGTGCCGGTCGGCGGTCGCGAGCTCATCGACTCGCCGGCGCAGCGTCTCGTGCGTCTCCTCGAGGTCTTTCGCCTGCCGCTCGAGCGCGCGTTGCGATTGCTTGAGCGAGTCGATGTCGAACAGCAGGATCACGGCGCCGTCGATGCGGTTGTCGAGGGTGCGATAGGGGCGGATGCGCAGCTGATACCAGCGGCCGCTCGGGTCCTGCACATCGAGATCGCGGGCCGCCACGTGGTCGATCGCCTCGGCGAGAACGGTTGGCAGGTCGGGGACGTTGAGATTGAGCTTGATGTCGCCGATCGGCCGGCCGATGTCGGTGAGGATGAGGTTGAAGAGCTTTTCCGCCATGGGGGTGAAGCGGCGGATCCGCAGGTCCTGCCACACCATGACGATCGCCATCTGCAGGCTGCCGAAGAGATTGTTGAGATCGTTGTTGACGCGATTCAACTCCTCGTTGCGATTCTGCAGCTCCTCGTTGACCGTCGTCAGCTCCTCGTTGGAGGACTGGATCTCCTCGCGCGAGGTCTCGAGCTCCTCGTTGATGCTCTGCAGCTCCTCGTTCGCCGACTGCACTTCCTCGTTGGCGGACTGCAGCTCCTCGTTTGCCGCCTCCTGCTGCTCGATCACCGACTGCAGGTAGTCGCGGGTGGCGGACAGTTCCTGCAGCAGCCGATTGATCTGCTTGTCCTTGTCATCGATCTCGACCCTGGCGGACGCGCTCTTCGCGGCCGTCGCCTTGGCGCCGGCCCTCTTGCCCGCCGCCGGCGGCAAGCCGGGGGTCGCGGCAGGCGTCGGTTTCTCGAACAGCACTCAGTAGCCGCGCTCGCTGGTGTTGGGCCGCCCGAGCGGAATCACCGCCAGCGCAACGTCGGTATAACCGCCGTTGGTCTTGATGCGCACGCCCTCCTCGCGCACCACCGTCTCCTCCCGCCGGGCCCGCTGCAGCAGCGCGCGCAGGGACACCAGCAGCCCTTCGCGGGCCATCTTCAGCAGGTTGAGGCTCGCCTTTCCGGGCGCAGGCGTCAGGTACCGTCCCGTATCGCCGCGAAACTGCAGCACCTCGTGATTCTCGTTGATGAGCACGCCGGGGGGCAGGTAGCGGGCGAGCAGGATCCGGTCGGCCTCCCGCTGCGCGTCGGGAACGTGCTCGCGCGCCGCCTCGCGCGCCGACTCGGAACGCGACTCGACCGACGAGGGGGTATAGGGTCCGAGCGGAAAGCCGTAGTCTAACCGGGGCGCGATCGCCTTCTTCGAGTAGATCTTCGATTTCGCGTCCTCGAGCTCGAAAAGATCGCGGCTCGCGCCGATGGTCTCCGACGGTCCGAGGAAGAGAATCCCCGACGGCTTGAGCGCATAGTGCAGCAGCGGCAGGAGCTTCTTCTGCAGCCCCGCCTCCATGTAGATCATCACGTTGCGGCAGCTGATGAGGTCCATGCGGGAGAAGGGCGGATCGCCGAGCACGTTGTGCCGGGCGAAGATGCACACGTCGCGGATCGATTTCGCGACGCGATAGCCGCCGTCGACCTCGACGAAAAAGCGCCGCAGGCGCTCGGGCGAGATGTCGCCGGCAATCGATTTGGGATAGAGGCCCGCGCGCGCCTTCTCGATGCCGATGTTGTTGAGATCCGTGGCATATACCATCATCGGCACCGCGCCGCCGCTGTCGGCGATGTACTCGGTGAGCGCGATGGCGAGCGAATAGGCTTCCTCCCCGGACGCGCACCCGAGCACCCACACCCGGATGGGATCCTGGCGGCTGCGGTCCTTGAGCAGGCGCGGGAAGACTTTGCTCTTCAGCGTCTCGAACGCTTCCGGATTGCGGAAAAAAGTCGTGACGCTGATCAGGATGTCCTGGTAGAGCGCCTCGACCTCGCTCGGATTGCTCTTGAGAAAGCGGGCGTATTCGGCCGCACCCGCCATCTTGAGCAACGCCATCCGTCGGCGGATGCGCCGGTGCAGCGTGTTGGATTTGTACTGCGAGAAATCGACTCCCGTTCCCTGGCGCAACACGGTCAGGATCTGATCGATCTGATCGAGATCCGCGGCCCGCCGCGTCCCCTCCTCCGCGGCCTCGATCACATACGGATGGCGGGCGATCCGCGCCAGCTCGCGGGCGATGCCGGCCGGCGGCAACACGAAGTCCACGTGCCCCGAGGCGACGGCGCTGCGCGGCATGCCGTCGTAATGCGCCGAGGAGTCCTGCGCGATGGTGATGCCGCCCGCGGCCTTGATGGCCGCGAGCCCCGCGGTGCCATCGCTCGCGGTGCCCGAGAGCACCACGCCAATCGCGCGGTGTCCCTGGGTCGCGGCGAGCGACTCGAAAAAGTCATCGACTGGGTGATGCGGCGCCTGGCCGCGCGGCGTCAGCGCGAGCCGGCCGCTCTTGATGGTCATCACCCTCGCCGGTGGTATGACATACACGCAGTTGCGCTCCACCACCGGCTCGTCATGGACTTCCAGCACGCGCATGGGTGTAGCGCGCTGTAGGATTTCCGCAAGCATGCTGGTGTGCGTCGGAGCGAGATGCTGCACGAAGACGAAGGCGAGACCGGTGCCGGATGGCATCTCCTTCAGCAGAGCAGTGAACGCCTCGATGCCGCCCGCCGAGGCGCCGACACCGACAATGGCGGTCGGTGCGCCCCCTGAGCGCGAGCGCTCGGCAGGAGCGGCGGCGGAATTTGAAACGGGGGCTTTGTCTGCAGCGCTCCTGGAGCGAGCGCGCCGCGCCCGTCCCGCTGCAGGTCCGCTCCCCTTCTTATTCCTCGCCATGCCGCTTCCCCATCAGCTTAGCTCGAAGCTAACCTCAAATTGTACACGCTGGCCGCCTACGCGGTTAGCAGCGACCCTGGCCGGAGGAAGTTGTTGCATGAGGCGCGGTCGAGCCGCTGGGTATGGCGTCTGCTGCGAGCGTGAAGTGGATCGACGCGACATCGTGGTGATCGGCGCCTCGGCGGGCGGCCTCGACGCCCTGCGCGCGCTGCTGGTGCCGGTCGAGGCGGGCTTCCCCGCCGCGTTCTTCTTCGTCACTCATCTCGCCCCGGGTCCGAGTCGGCTCGATGAGGTTCTGGCCGCCGACATCTCGCTCGAGGTGCGCTTTGCGAAGCACGGCGAAGCCATCCGTCCCGGCACGCTCCTCATCGCTCCCGCGGACCGGCATCTCATCCTCGAGCGGGAGCGGGTCGTTTTGACGCGCGGCCCGCGCGAGAATCTCTGGCGTCCGTCCATCGACGTGCTGTTCCGCTCCGCGGCGGTAGCCTTTAGCAGCCGCGTGATCGGCATCGTTCTGAGCGGCGCGCTCGATGACGGCTCATCGGGGCTGCGGGCGGTCGAGCAATGCGGGGGGCTCTGCATGGTACAGAGTCCGGCCGATGCGCCTCATCCGCACATGCCGGAGTCGGCCCTACGCGCGGTATCCGACGCGCGGGTGATGACGGCGATGGAGATGGGAGCAGCGCTTCCGGCGCTCGCGGCCGCAACCGCCCCGCCGGCTGCGCCCATTCCCGAGCAGGTCCGGCTCGAGGCGAGCGTTGCGGCCGGGGACGAGGAGGCCACCCGCGAAATCGAAGCGCGCGGCGAGCCCACTAACCTCAACTGCCCGGAATGCGGCGGCCCCTTGAACCGCCAGCCCGGCAATCTCCTGCGCTTTCGCTGTCGTCTGGGCCACGCTTTTGCCGCTGCGTCGCTCGGCGAGGCCAGCCGCGGGGCGGTGGAGTCGAGCCTCTGGGCGGCCATTCGTCTGCTCGAGCAGCGCGCGAACGTCGACCGCGCCCGCGGCACGGTGGAGCGGGATCGCGGGCGGGCGGCGGCGGCGGCCGCCTATCGCGAGCGCGCCGCCGAGGTCGCCGGCCACGCGGACGTGCTGCGCGAGATTCTGGCAAAGCTCCCCGCCCCGAGCTAGAACCGGCCCAGGACAACCAGGGCGCACTTGTGGCCGTACTCGGGCCTCAGAGGATGTAGCGGCTGAGGTCCTCGTCCTTGGCGAGATTGCCCAGGTGCTCATCGACGTAGCTGGCGTCAATGATCACCTGCGTGCCGCCCTGCTCCGATGCCTCGTAGGAGACGGACTCGAGCAATCGCTCCATCACCGTATGCAGGCGTCGTGCGCCGATGTTCTCCGTGCGCTCGTTCACCTGGAAGGCGATCTCCGCAATCCGACGGACGCCATCCTGCGCGAACTGCACCGCCACGCCCTCGGTACCCATCAACGCCTGATACTGGGTGGTCAGCGAGGCATCCGGCTCGGTCAGGATGCGCACGAAGTCGCCCACCTTGAGCGAGTCGAGCTCCACACGGATCGGCAGCCGGCCCTGCAGCTCGGGAATGAGGTCGGAGGGCTTGGAGAGGCTGAAGGCGCCGGAGGCGATGAAGAGCACGTGATCGGTCTTCACCGGGCCGTATTTCGTGGCCACGGTCGAGCCTTCGACGAGCGGCAACAGGTCGCGCTGCACGCCCTCGCGCGAGACGTCCGCTCCCATCGTCTCCTGGCGGCGCGTAACCTTGTCGATCTCATCGATGAAGACGATGCCGTTCTGCTCCGCGTTGGCGAGCGCTTTCACCTTGAGCTCCTCCTCGTTGATGAGCTTCGCGGCTTCCTCCTCGACGAGGAGCATCTGTGCCTCGCGCACCTTCACCTTGCGGCTCCGGGTGCGATTGCCTCCCAGGTTCTGGAACATGGCCTGCAGCTGCTGCTGCATCTCCTCCATCCCGGGGGGCGCCATGATCTCGACCCCCATCGGCATCGCGCGCACCTCGATCTCGATCTCGCGCTCATCGAGCTCGCCGGCGCGCAACATGCGGCGGAATTTCTCGCGCGTATCCGCATCGCGCGGCGGTGAAGGCTCGTCGGTGGAGAAGCCCATCATGCGCGGCTTCGGCAGCAGCGCATCGAGGATGCGCTCCTGCGCGGCTTCCGCGGCACGCTCGCGCACCTGCTGCATCTCCTGCTCACGCGTCATCTTCACCGCGACGTCAGCCAGCTCCTTGACGATGGAATCGACATCGCGGCCGACATAACCCACCTCGGTGAACTTGGTCGCCTCGACCTTGACGAACGGGGCGTTGGCGAGCCGCGCCAGCCGCCGCGCGATCTCCGTTTTGCCGACACCGGTGGGACCTATCATGAGGATGTTCTTGGGCGTGATCTCCTGCCGCAGGTCCTCCGGCACCTGCATGCGCCGCCAGCGGTTGCGCAGCGCGATGGCAACTGCGCGCTTGGCGGCGTCCTGGCCGATGATGTGCTTGTCGAGCTCCTGGACGATCTCTCGGGGGGTGAGGGATGACATGATGTTAGGAAGCCAGCTCTTCGATGGTCAGATTCCGGTTGGTGTAGATGCAGATGTCGGCGGCGATGTTGAGCGAGCGCTCGACGATGCTGCGGGCATCGAGCTGCGTCGTCTCGAGCATCGCGCGCGCGGCGGCGAGCGCGAACTGGCCGCCGGATCCGATCGCGGCCGCATCGATGTCGGGCTCGATCACATCACCGTTGCCCGAGATCACGAGGAGCTTGTCCGGATCGCCGACGAGCAGCAGCGCCTCGAGGCGTCTCAGATACCGGTCCGAGCGCCAATCCTTCGCGAGCTCGATGGCGGCGCGGGTGAGATTGCCGTATTTCTCGAGCTTGCCCTCGAAGCGCTCGAACAGGGTGAAAGCATCCGCCGTGCCGCCGGCGAAACCCGCGAGCACCTTGTCGTTGTAGAGCTTGCGGACCTTGCGGGCGTTGCCCTTCATCACCGTGTTGCCGAGCGTCACCTGGCCATCGCCGGCGAGCGCCACGGCGCCGTTTCTGCGCACTCCGAGGATGGTCGTGCCGTGCGGATCGAATCGCTGCGAATCGGTCATGGTTCTCGCCAGCTGAAGCTTATTTGGCAGGGGTCTTGGCCCGCCGGGCCCGAGGGTGTGTGGCGTCGTAGATGCGGGCAAGGTGCTGGAAGTCAAGGTGAGTGTAGATCTGGGTCGTGGCGATATCGGCATGCCCGAGGAGCTCCTGCACGCCGCGCAGCTCGGCGCCCGACTCGAGCAGATGCGAGGCAAAGGAGTGCCGGAAGAGGTGAGGATGGACGTGCATCTCAATGCCCTGCCGGCGTGCCCAATACGCAACCCGCAGCTCGACCGCCCGCCGGCCGAGCCGCCGCCCGGCGCGGCCGAGGAAGAGGGCCTGCTCCCCGGGGCGCGCGAGGCCCGCGCGTTCCGCCAGCCACTCCTCCAGGGCGCGCAACGCCACGCGTCCCACCGGCAGGATGCGCGCCTTGCGTCCCTTGCCGAGCACCTGCACCGTGCGATCGCGGCGATCGAGGTCTGCGAGATCGAGCCCCACGATCTCGGCGAGCCGCAGCCCGGAGGAGTAAAGGAGCTCCATGATGGCGCGGTCGCGGGCTGCGAGGGGCTCCCCCGCGGGGACCTGAAGCAGGCGGGCCATCTGATCGGCATCCAAAGTTTGCGGCAGGCGCCGCGCCGCCTTGGGCGAGCGCACATCCCGGGCGGGATTGCCGCGAATCTCCGTGATCCCGCTCGGCTCCTGCTCATGCGCGCGGGTGCGCAAGGCGTGCGCCTCGCGCTGCAGGAACTCGTAGAAGCTGCGCACGGCGGAAAGCCGCCGTTGGATGCTGCGCGGCGCGAGGCCCGAGCCGTGGAGCCGTGCGGCGAACGCTCGCAGGTGTCCGCTGTCGAGCGCAATCCAACTCTCGAGCTTGGTCCGGTCGCAGTAGGACACCAGCGCCTGAAGGTCGCGCGTGTAAGCCGCCACCGTGTGCGGCGAGCAACGCCGCTCCGCCGAGAGATAGCGGCCGAAGCGCTCGATCCAGGCGAGGGCGGCCGGAGTCAACTCACGCGCACTCGTCCCGCCGCCGCGGACGCCGAGCGCACCAGGAAACGGAACGGCCCTGGAGCCGCCGCGTCATCACGAGGCCAGCGAGTCAGCGATGAGATCCGCCATGCGGCCCAGGAACTCGGTGCTCATTCCGGGGTGGAAGCGGTCACGGTCGGTGCTGCCCAGCGCGAGCACACCGAGCGGTCCGTTGAGCGCCGCGGAACCGCGCGCTTCCCCGATCGGCACCAGCGCCACCGAGCCGATGTCGTTCGCATCCTGGCCGAAGAGAAACTCGCGCTGCGTGTCGCGCACCTGACCGCACCTCGGCTTGGCGCTGGCGAACAGCGTCTCGAAGGACTTGAGCCCCGCATCATCCTGCGCGACCGTGCGCACGAAACGTTGCGGAGTGAGATCGGGGTATTCACCGACGAGGACGAGCACGCAATGGAAGGCGTCGAAGTCCTCGCGCAGGCTGGCTTCGATGCGCGCCACGGCCTCCGCGCGCGAGGGAGCCCGCAGGATTCTGCGGGTGAAGCGATGGAGCTTCTCGGCGATGAGGTCGTTGGCCCGCGCGACGCTCACCAGCTCCCCGAGCTTGTCCTCGAGCGCCGCGTGCTTCTCGCGCAGCACCTCGATCTGCCGCTCCACGAGCGAGATCGTCGAGCCGCCGCGCGCGTGTGGGATGCGCAAGCGGGTGAGGAGCGTCTGGTGCCGCTCGAAGAAGTCCGGATTGTGCTGCAGATAGGCGGCGACGGCGTCTTCCTCACTGTCCTTCGCGGCCAACCCTCGGGCATCTCGTGTCGTCATTGTCAAACCTCTATGTGGCCTGCGAAGGATACCTGCGCAGGTCCCGTCAGCCAGATGTGCTCTCCCGGACCATTCCAGTTTACGCGCAACTCGCCGCCGCGCACGCTCACCTGCACTTGCCGCTCGAGCTCGCCCCAGCGCCGGCCCACCGCGACTGCCGCGCAGGCGCCTGTGCCGCAGGCGAGCGTCTCGCCGGCGCCGCGCTCATACACCCGCAGGCGGATGTGCGATCGATCGATGACCTGCATGAAGCCGGCGTTCACACGCCGCGGGAAACGCGGATGGCGCTCGATCGCGGGACCCAGGCGCGCGACATCGGCCGCCTCGACCGATTCCACGGCAAGGATCGCGTGTGGATTGCCGATCGACACGGCGCCGATCTCCAGCCGCGTGCCGCCGGCCTCGAGTGGGTACCGGTCCGCCTCGGCCTCGGCATCGAAGGGGAGCGAGCTCGGATCGAAACGCACCGGCCCCATGTCGAGCGAGACCAGTCCCCCCGCAAGGGTGCGCGCCTCGATGAGGCCGGCGGGGCTTTCCATCGTGACCGCCCCCGCGCGTACCAGCCCGCGCGCCGCGAGGAGCGCCGCGATGCAGCGGGCGCCATTGCCGCACTGCTCCACCTCGATGCCATCGGCATTGAAGATGCGGTAGAACACCGCGGTATCCTTGCGCCTCGGGGTCTCGAGCACGAGCGCCTGATCGAAGCCGATCCCCGTATGGCGGTCCGCCAGACGCCGGATCAGGGCGGCATCGAGCAGCGATGGAGCGGGCGCATCGAACACGGCGAAGTCGTTACCCAGCCCGTGCATCTTGGTGAACTCGAGGCGCTTCACGGAAGCGGAGGATAACTCATAATCGAAACCGCTCGCGCAGCTCCCCGGCCATTCGGCGGCTGACCGCAAGCGGCGCCTCGCAGCCGCGGAGCCTCACGAAGTACTGGCCCTCGGCGTTGCGCTCGATGCGATCGAGATGGCGCACGGCAACCAACGCGTTGCGGTGGACGCGCACGAACTCGGGGGCGAGCTCCTCCTCGAGCGAGCGCAGCGAGTCCTCGATCAGATCCTCGCCCCGCAGGTGGCGCACGGTCGTGTACTTCTGCTCGGCGAAGAAATACTGCACCTCCTCGATCGGGATCAGGCGCAGCCCTTCGCGGTGGCGCGCGGCGATGTGCGTGCGGCGCTCGGCTCTGGCGGCGGCCGCGAGGCGCTGAAGCTGCGGCCGGGTGAGGCGTCCCGCCTGTTCGAGCGCGGCGGCGAGCTTCTCCTTGCGAATGGGCTTGAGCAGATAGCCCACGGCCCGCGTCTCGAAGGCGTTGACGGCATATTGATCGTACGCGGTCGTGAAGATTACGGCGGGGGGCTCCTCCAGCGCGCTCAGATGCCGCGCCGCTTCGATGCCGTCCATCCCGGGCATGCGCACATCGAGCAGCACGACGTCGGGCGAGAGCGTGGCCGCCTGGCTCAGCGCCTCGGCGCCGGTCCCGGCCTCGCCGACGATCTCGGTGCCGCCGATCTCCGCGAGGAGACTGCGCAGGCGCTCGCGCGCAGGCGGCTCGTCATCGACGATCAGTACCTTCATGGACTCGCCGGCTCACCGGCTTGCTGTTGCTGCGCGCTCACATGCGGGAAGCGCAGTGTGACGATGTACTCATCGCCGAAACGACCCGCCTTGACCAGGGCGAGCTCGCCGTAAAGGAGCGCCATCCGCTCACGAATGTTGGCAAGCGCCAGCCGGTTGCCCTCACGCTCGCTCTGGCGCTCGTCCACCGGATTGCGCACGACGATGGTGATGAGCTCGCCCGCGAGCTCGCCGACGATGCTCACCGTGCCACCCCCGGGCCGCGGCTCGATGCCGTGGTAGATCGCGTTCTCGATGAGCGGCTGCAGCAGCAGGCCCGGGACCCGCGCAGCGCGCGGGAGCCGGTCGATATCCCAGCGCACCTGAAGCCTCGAGCCGAGGCGCAGCTGCTCGATCCGCTGATAGGTTCGCGCTACCTCGAGCTCTTCCTCGAGCGTGATGGTCTGACGCTGATCGCTCAGCGAGGCGCGAAAGAGATCCGCCAGGTCCTGCACCGCCTGCTCGGCAAGCGCCGGGTCGGAGCGGGTGAGCGAGGCGATGGTGTTCATGCTGTTGAAGAGGAAATGAGGGCGGATCCGGGCCTGCAGCGCATGCACGCGCGCGGCAGCACGCATCTCGATGTTACGCCGCCACTGGTGCGTCACGTAGAAGTACCGCAGCGCAACCGCGACGATCACGAACCCGATTGCCACGTTGCGCAGCACGAACGGCCACGCCTGCGATGGGAAGAAGGTGACGGCGCCCGCCCCGTAAGCCAGTCGACTCCGTCCTATGAAGTAGGCGGCCGCCGAGATCGCGGCGATGGCCGCGGTGAGCAACGCCAGTACCGCAGCCGAGCCGCGCGCCACGGTCAGCCGCTCGAGGCGACTGCGCGTGCCGCAAAGGAGCGCCGCGCAAACGAGGCCGACCCAGAGGAGGAACAGCGAATTGCGGGCGAGATCCGCCCAGAAGTCGAGCGCGCGGGCGTGATCCCCGCCCTGGCGCGCGAGCGCGAGCAGGATCGCGGTCAGCTCCACGATCAGCACGATCGCGAGCGCTGCGCGCGAGGTGCAGAAATCCGGCAGGTAGAAGGACTCCGCGCCGCCGCGCAGCGCCTGCCGCAGGATCGCGCTTCGCGTCAGGCGGATGGAGCGCGTCCTCGTGAGGGCTCGAAGAGCTCCGCCTTGAGCCGGAAGGCGGCAGAGATGTCCTCATCCCCATACCCGCGGGCGATTAGCTCGGCGTACTCGCTCAGCATCCGCTCGACCACCGGCAGCGCCACGCCGAAGCGCGCCGCCATGTCACGACAGATGGTCAGGTCCTTGGCGTGCAGACGCACGCGAAAGCCCGCCGGGTAGCTGCCCCGCGCCATGTTGGGTGCGCGATGCACGAAGTACCAGCTCGAGCCCGCTCCCTTGCCAAGCGTGTCGATCAGCTTCTCGAGCGGCAGGCCCTGGGCGCGCGCGAACGCCATCGCCTCGGAAACCGCCTCGATGATCCCGGCACACATGATCTGGTTGGTGGCTTTCGCCGCCTGCCCGCTGCCGGTCGGTCCAAAATGCGTGATCGTGCGGCCCATGGCTTCGAGCACCGGGCGGGCGCGCTCGAAGGCCTGGGTGGTGCCGCCAGCCATGATGGCGAGCGTTCCCTCGCGCGCACCTTCCACGCCACCACTCACCGGGCAGTCGAGGAACTCCACACCCTGCTTGGCGAGCAGCTCCGCTGCCTTGCGCGCGGTGTCGGCCGCCACCGTGGAGCAGTCGATCACGAGACTGCCCGAGGCCAGCCCGGGAGCGAGGGCGCGCACGACTTCGAGAACGTCGCTATCGGCCGAGACGCAGATGACGACCGCATCGACGCCCGCTGCCAATTCCGCGAGCGTCGCGGGTGCCTCGACGCCGAGCTCCGCCGCAAGCGATCGACCTTTCTCGGCCGTGCGGTTCCACACCGCGGTCAGCAGCGCCGCCCGCTTCAGGTTGCGGGCCATGTGCGATCCCATCGCCCCGAGGCCCACGAATCCCACACCCATTCGGTTGTCGCTCCGGTTCAGGCGGCCGAGGAGCCGCGGAGCGTCACTATAGTGCGTCGCCGTCCCGCACGGAACGGATCAGGGGGTGCTGCTGGCGCCGCAGTCCGCTTCCATCGCCTGGCGCGCCTTGACCCGCAGGGCGTCGGCGTCCGCATCGGAAAGGTAATGGCGCTCCCCGCTCTTGCCGGTGGTGAAGAGACGGCGGGACTGGATCAGCTGCTGGTAGTGCACTTTGTCGCGCGCGCATTGCGTGGCGCGCGCCTTGGCCACGTCCTCCTGCACGGCCTGGGCATCCGCGTCCTGCTTGACGTCCCGGGAGGCGGCGTTGCTCTCGTTTTGGATCCCTTGCATGGCGCTCGGGTCGCTGGCCGCCTGATTGGCCGTCTCGACCCGGATGAGCTTGGCGCCAGGTTTCCACTGGTCGGTGTAGTGCACCTGGCCCTGCGCATCGGTCCACTCGTAGACGACGTGCTCGTCCGCGCGCGCGAGACCAGCCGCCGCGACGAGCACGGCCGAAGCGGCCAATAGGATGACGATGGATCGTGACATGACCTTACTCTCCCCGGACGAGGCATTGTCCACCCTGGCCCGAGCGAGTCCTTTGAACTGCATCACACAAGGAGCGGCAGCCCCTCACAGAAAGTGTACTCCCCTGGCAACGAAGAAGCCCCGGGCCGCGATTCAGCGGCCCGGGGCTCCTGATCTGCCTCGATCCTCGACCGCATCACATGTCGTACGCCCGCTCACCGTGCACGGTGATGTCGAGGCCCTCACGCTCCTCGTCCTCGCCGACCCGCAGGCCGATGGTCCACTTCACCAGGTGAAAGCCAATGACGGCGACCAGGGCGGTCCACGCGATGACCACACCGACGGCCTTGGCCTGGATGAGAAACTGGGCCCAGATCCCGGGATAGGCACTGCCGCCCGGTCCGCCGAGAACCGGAGCGTTGAAGATGCCGGTCGTCAGCGCGCCGAAGATGCCCCCGAGCGCGTGCACGCCGAAGACATCCAGCGCATCGTCGGTGCGGATCATCTTCTTCAGCCCGGTTACGCCCCAGAAGCAGAGCGGACCCACGCCGAGGCCGATCACGAATGCTCCGGGGATCCCAACGTTACCCGCCGCCGGCGTGATGGCCACGAGACCCGCCACCGCGCCGGAAGCCGCGCCCAGCATCGAGGGCTTGCCCTTGACCACCCACTCCGTACCCATCCAGGCGAGCACCGCGCAGGCGGTGGCGAGATACGTGTTCATGAAGGCGAGCGCTGCCGAGCCGTTGGCCTCGAGAGCGGAGCCGGCGTTGAAGCCGAACCAGCCGAACCAGAGGAGCGAGGCGCCGATCATGGTCATGGTGAGGCTGTGCGGCGGCATCGGCTCCTTGCCGAGGCCGATGCGTTTGCCGAGAACGATGGCGCCCACGAGCCCTGCGACGCCGGAGTTGATGTGCACCACGGTGCCGCCGGCGAAATCGAGCGCGCCCCAGGTCGCCAACAATCCTCCGACCGGGTGATCGGCCGGATTGATGTCGAGGCCCGGCACGTACCACACCATGTGCGCCACCGGGCAATAGCAGAACGTGAACCAGAACGCCAGGAACAGCAGGATTCCGGAGAACTTCACCCGCTCGACCAGGGAGCCGAGGATCAGGCAGCAGGTGATCGCGGCAAAGGTGGCCTGGAAACCTACGTAGACGAGCTCGTTCAACACAACGCCCTTGTCGAAGGTCCCGATCACGGAAAAGGCGCCGCTCGAGGCGTTGAAGGTGCCGGCGAGGAACAGCCGGCTCAGGCCGCCGATGAATGCGTTGCCCGCGGTGAAGGCGAGCGAGTAGCCGTAGATGCACCAGAGCACCGTGATGAGCGAGAACCCGACGAACACCTGCATCAACACGGACAGCATGTTCTTCGTACGGACGAGTCCGCCATAGAAAAGGCCGAGCGCCGGTACCGACATCAACAGCACGAGCGCGGTCGAGGTCAGCATCCAGGCCATGTCCCCTTTGTCGGGCGTCGGCACGGGCGCATCGGCCGCCCACGCCAGCGTTGGCACGAGGCTCGCAAGCGCTGCGGCGCCGGCCATTCGACGGATCGCTTTGAAGAGAATCGGGGCGGTGCGCATGGGGTCTCCCGGGGCAGTTCTCGAGTCTTAGGGTGCGTTTCCGGGCGATCGGGCCACGAATGGCGGCTGCATGATCGGCCTTCGCGCGCGTAAGCTAGTGAAGCGGGCAGTCGGGGTGCAGAATCCATGCCATCGCATTTTTCGATGCGGTTTCGGGGGCTTGCGTCGCAACAGCTCGCCGCGCGCACCCTTTTGGTGCCGCGCGTGAGCGGCTTCGCCCCACCACGGGGCATTGCGCTTGGAGGCTAGAGATGATGGACAGCTTCAGGATCGATGAGATCGCCCGCCGGCTGCTCGAGAGCGTTCCACCGGCGTTTCGCACCATGAGCAAGGACCTCGAAACCAACTTCCGCGCCGTGCTGCGCTCGAGCCTCGGCAAGCTCGACCTGGTGACCCGGGACGAGTTCGACACCCAGACCCGCGTGCTCGAGCGCACCCGCGCCCGGCTCGCGGAGCTGGAAGCGCGACTGCAGGCATTGGAGGGCTCTGCGGCTCCTGCTGCAGCCGATACGCCCGGCGCCGCTCCCCCGAACCCGGAGCAGTCACCCGGACACTGAGGGTTCC
>DATFCZ010000084.1:0-22875 GCA_035252605.1 Steroidobacteraceae bacterium | reverse complement strand
GGGTTGGGCCGCCAATCCCTGGGGACCCTGGGGCTGGGGCTGGGGTGGACCCGCGGGATGGGGCGGCTATTACAGTGACGTGCGGACGGTCACGACGACCGCGCTGACCATCGATCTGATCGACCGCTCCGACAAGTCCGTCGTCTGGAGCGGAACGGCCTTCTCCGAGCTCACACGGCGCATGCTGGATCATCCCGCTCAATCGATCGACGAGGCCGTGCGGCAGATCTTTCTGCATTTCCCGCGAGGCCCCGAGACCCACCCCCGCTAGAGCGAACCTCGAGGGACTCTATCTTGCTGGAGCGTTTCCTAAGCTGCTCCAGCATGAAGATCGCCATCCTCAATCAGCCGCAGGATTACGTCGCGGCCGCCAGCGAGCAGCGCGGCTCGGTGGCCATCGTCAACTGGGAGCTGGCGCGCTGCCTCGCCCGCCGGCACGAGGTTACCGTTTACGCACCGCGCGCGCGCGGTCAGGCGCGCATCGAGCGCTGTGGGGCGATCGAGATCCGGCGGATCGGCTTCGTGGCGCGTCGGCTGCACCAAGCGGCGCAGTTGCTCGCCGGGCGCTTCCGCTTCGGTCCGCCGTACTTCACCACGCGCCTGTTCTACCGCGAGTACTTCGCCCAGGTGGCGCGCGATCTTGCCGAGCTTCGCCCGCAGATCGTGCATTTGCCGAACCAGATGCAGTTCGCGTCGCTTTTCAAGCGCGCCGCTCCGGGAGTCAGGATCGTCGTGCACGCGCACCAGGATGAGCTCGCGAAGCTCGACATCGAGCTGTTGCGTCGCGACTTGGCCGACGTCGATGCAGTCGCGACCGTCTCGGACTACGTGACTTGCGGTGCGCGGGCCCGCCTGCCCGAGATGGCGGCGCGCATCCACACCGTCGGCAACGGCGTCGACGTGCTCAGGTTCAGGCCGGCACCTCGCGCCGCCGAGGCCGATGTCGGGCGTCGCGGACGCGCCCTGCGGCTGCTCTATGTCGGCCGCATCGCGCCCGACAAGGGAGTGCACCTGCTGATCGAGGCCTTCGATCGGCTGACGCGCGAAGGGCTGAACCTCGAGCTCACCCTGATCGGCAAGCCGGGTCTGATGCCCTTCGATCTGCTGAGCCGACTCCTCGGCGACGATCAGCCTGCGCTCGATGCGGTGAGGCCGTTCTACGGCCATTCGCTCTATTCCTGGCTCGACAAGGAAATTCTCGGGCAGCATCGCAGCTACAGCGGCGCGCTGCGCTCGCGTCTGTCGCCGCAAGCGGCGGCGCGAGTGCGCTTTCTCGGCACCGTGCCGCTGCCCGCGCTCGTGCGCGCCTATCGCGCGACGGATCTGCTGGTGTTGCCTTCGATCTGGCAGGAATCGTACGGGCTGCCCGTCGCCGAGGCCATGGCCTGCGGCGTGCCGGTGCTCGCGAGCGCGAGCGGCGGAGTGCCCGAGCTCATCGAGGACGGCGCCACGGGCAAGCTCATCCCCAGGCTCGAGGTCGAAGCGTTGGTGCGCGCGCTGCGCGAGATGTCAGCGGATCCGGCTCGGCTGCGGCAGATGGGCCGCGCAGCCCGCGCCCGCGCGCAGCGGCTGCTCACCTGGTCGCGCAGCGCCGAGCGTCTCGAGCGGCTCTACCTCGGGCTTCTCGCCGAGCCCGCCGATGCTCGGCAACCATTTCCCGCCGCCGCGAGCTCGCATCCCCTCGATTTCGTCCGCTAGCGCGCGAGCGCGATACGAGGACCGAAGCGCAACCAGGAAACGTTTTTGCTCCAACTTTGTAGATGGATGATGGGAGCAGAGCGTGATCGAAGCGGTGATGTTCTGGAACGAGCCCAACAACAAGTCACATTGGGACTTCGTCGAGCTCGATCCGGAATGGCGCATCTTCTCCGACATGGTGATACTCGCCGCCCAAGCGGTGGCGGCCGAGCGTCCCGGGCTGACGCGGGTGCTCGGAGGCATCTCGCCGATCGATCCGCTGTTCATCCGCCGCATGCAGGCGCAGGGCGTGCTCGATCACATGGACACGATCGCCGTGCACGGCTTTCCGCTCGACTGGAATCACTGGAACATCAACGAGTGGCCGGCGAAACTCGCCGAGATCCGCGCCGTGACGACATTGCCCGTCTGGGTCTCGGAGGTCGGAGTCTCGACCTTCGGCGCCGACGAAGTGCAGGAGTTCGGCCTCGAGCGCACCGCGCAACTGCTGCGCGGGAAGGCCGAGCGCATCCACTGGTACAGCCTCTACGATCTGCCACGCGCCTGGCCCGCCACCACGCGCCACCGCGAGGCGGAAGGCTCCTCCTACTACCGGCACTTCTACATGGGCCTGTTGCGCGAGGACGGCTCGCCGAAGCCGGCGGCGCAACGCTTCGTCGCTCATACGCCCGAGCTCGGCATCTGTCAGTGGTTTCATTTCGAGGACCATCGCCTGGATGATGCGGTGCGATGGCTGCGGCGCCTCGGCGTGCGGTATCTGCGCACCGGACTGAGTTGGGCCGACAGCCTGCGCCCGGGCGCGCTCGAGTGGTTCGATCGGCAGATGGCGGCGCTCGAGGAATTCTCCGTCACCGCGACTTTCTGCTTCACGCCTGACAGTTGCGGGTTGCAGCCGCACCATACGAGCCCGCCGCGGGACATCGCGCAATTCGCGGATTTCTGCGCGCGCATGACACGCCGTTATGTTCCACGCGCAGGCTCGGTGCGCATGAAAGTTGCTACCGAGGGATGAAGTTGTGACCAGCGGAAACGGTGCGATGGCAGTCAAGCCCATGCGGGCATCGCCGATGGTGGTCGCGGGCGGCGCCGGTTTCCTCGGCTCGCATCTTTGCGAGCGACTGCTGCGTCTCGGCCATTCGGTGCTGTGCGTCGATAACCTGACGACCGGCTCGCTCGGCAATCTCGCTGAGTTGATGGACGAGCCGCGCTTTCGGCTCACGCTGCACGACATCGCCGAGCCGCTCGAGCTCGATGAGCCGATCGGCATTTTCAACCTCGCCTGCCCGGCTTCGCCCGTGCACTACCAGGCCGATCCCATCCGCACCACCATGACGAGCGTCAGCGGCGCATACAATTTGCTCGAGATCGCCCGCCGCTGCGCCGTGCCGATGCTGCAGGCATCGACCAGCGAGGTGTACGGCGATCCGACGATCCATCCGCAGTCGGAGTGCTACTGGGGCTACGTCAATCCGGCGGGCGTGCGCTCCTGCTATGACGAGGGCAAGAGATGCGCCGAGAGCCTGTGCTTCGATTACCGGCGGACCAACGGCGTCGACGTGCGGGTTGCTCGCATCTTCAACACCTACGGGCCGCGCATGGCCGCGGGCGATGGCCGCGTGGTCAGCAACTTCATCGTACAGGCGCTGCGCAATCAGCCGCTCACGATCTACGGCAACGGCAGTCAGACGCGCTCGTTCTGCTACGTCGATGATCTGATCGAGGCGCTGGTGCTGCTCATGAGCGCCGGACGAGGCGTGAAGACTCCCATGAATCTCGGCAATCCCGAGGAGTTCACGATTCTCGAGCTGGCGGAGCTCGTGATCGAGCTCACTGGATCGCGCTCGCGGATGAGCTTTCGGCCGCTGCCGGGCGACGACCCGACGCAGCGCTGCCCGGACATCGAGCTGGCCCGCCGCGAGCTCGGCTGGCAGCCGCGCGTTCCGCTGCGCGAGGGTCTCACGCGATCGATCGGTTATCTCGAGCACGTCCTCTCCCGCGGCGATCACGCAGCGGCGGGGAAGGCGCGCGCGCCCCGCAAGGCGCGACTTTCCGCCGCGGGCTCCGCCGATGCCGCATCGGGTGTCAGGGCGCGGGTAGTCGGCAGGCAGGTGAGCGATGCACCGGGGCGCTAGGGTCCTCGTGACGGGCGGCGCCGGATTCATCGGCTCGCATCTCGCCGATGCCCTGCTACAGCGCGGCTATCGCGTGCGGGTGCTCGATGCGCTCACCGAGCAGGTGCACGGCGGATCGAGCAGCTTTCCCGCCTACCTGTCGCGGGAAGTCGAGGCGATCCGCGGCGACGTGCGCAATCGCGACGACGTGTTACGCGCGCTCGAGGACATCGATGCGGTGTTCCATTTCGCCGCCGCGGTCGGTGTCGGTCAGAGCATGTACGAGATCGAGTCGTACACCGACGTCAACAATCGCGGCACCGCGGTGCTGCTCGAGGCGCTGTTACGCCGGCCGGTCGGCAAGCTGGTGGTGGCCTCCAGCATGAGCATCTATGGCGAAGGTCTCTACCGCGCAGCCGACGGCCACCTCTCGAGCCCGCGACCGCGCAGTCTCGAGCAGCTCAAGGCCGGCCGCTGGGATCTCACCGATGAGCGGGGGCAGGCGCTCGAGCCGGTGCCGACCCCGGAAAGCAAGGCCGCGGCCCCGGAATCGATCTATGCGCTCTCGAAATACGATCAGGAGATGATGTGTCTGATGTTCGGACGCTGCTACGGCGTTCCGGCGGTGGCGCTGCGCTTCTTCAACGTGTACGGGGAGCGCCAGGCGCTCTCGAATCCCTATACGGGCGTGCTCGCCATCTTCGCGGCGCGCTATCTCAACGGCCGGGCGCCGGTGATCTTCGAGGACGGTCGGCAGCGTCGCGACTTCGTGCACGTGCGGGATCTCGCGCGCGGCTGCGTGCTCGCGCTCGAGAAGCCGGAAGCGCGCGATGCGGTGTTCAACCTGGGAAGCGGCGAGGCGCGCAGCATTCTCGAGATCGCACAGCGCCTGGGGGCGATACTCGGCCGGGAGCAGCTGCAGCCCGAAGTGCGGGCCCGCTATCGGGCAGGGGATATCCGCAACTGCTTTGCCGATATCTCCCGAGCCGAGGCCGTACTCGGCTATCGGCCCGAGGTTCCGCTCGAGGAAGGCCTGGCCGAGCTCGGCACCTGGCTCGAGGGCCAGCGCACCGAGGATCGGACGCAGGCCGCGGACGATGAGCTGCGACAGCGGGGGCTGGTGGCATGAGCCGTCGGCCGGGCACCCGGGAGGGGCCGCTCACGCTCATCACCGGCGGCGCGGGCTTCATCGGCACCAATCTCGCCAAGCGGCTGCTGTCACAAGGCGCCCCCGTGCTGCTGTTCGATGATCTCTCGCGCGCCGGGGTCGAGCGCAACCTCGCCTGGCTGCGCGCGCGCTACCCCGAGCGGCTGCAGGTCGAGATCGCTGACGTGCGTGACATGCCGGCCGTGCGCCGCGCGGTCGACCGCGCGGACAGGATCTTTCATCTCGCCGCACAGGTGGCCGTGACGACGAGCCTGCTCGATCCGCTGCGCGATTTCGAGATCAACGCCCGGGGAACGCTCAACGTGCTCGAGGCTGCGCGCGCGCGCCCGCAGCCCCCGCCCCTCCTTCTCACCTCCACCAACAAAGTCTACGGGGCGCTGCCGGACGTGCAGCTCGAGCGGCAGGGCCGGCGGTACACGCCCGTCGATGCGCGGCTCGCGGCCTCGGGACTCGACGAGCATCGCGCGCTCGATTTTCACAGCCCGTACGGCTGCTCCAAGGGCGCCGCCGACCAGTACGTTCTCGACTATGCGCGCTGCTTCGGGCTGCCGGCGGTGGTCTTTCGGATGAGCTGCATCTACGGGCCGCACCAGTGCGGCACCGAGGATCAGGGATGGGTTGCGCACTTTCTGATGCGAGCCCGTGATCACCAGACGCTCACCATCTACGGCGATGGCTGTCAGGTGCGGGACGTCCTCTACGTCGAGGATCTGGTGGACGCGCTGCTTCTGGCGATGCGCCGCATCGAGCGCCTCGCGGGTCAGGCCTTCAACATCGGCGGTGGACCGGCCAACTCGGTGAGCCTGCTCGAGCTGTTGAGCCTGATGGCCGAGCGCCTCCGGCTCGAGGCGCGCGTGGAGCATGCCGGCTGGCGCAGCGGCGATCAGCGTTACTATGTGACCAACAGCCGCAAGTTCGCCGCCGCGACCGGATGGTCGCCGGCCATTTCCGTCACCGAAGGACTGAGTCGGCTGGACGAATGGACTCGCAGCGAGAGCGGCGAGGCCGTACCACTGGCCGCGCCTGGCGGCAGTGCACCCGGGCCGGGGGTCCTGTCCGGGCGCTCGCCTCCCGAGCCGTCTCGGCCCCCTGAGCCAGCTCGTGCTCCCGGGAGGATCAGTGGCTCGGCTTAGCGCGGTTGCCTGCCGCGCGGTCCGCTTCCGCGCGCCGCGTGGGCTCGCCATCGAGCCTGTGGAGGTGCGCCCCCCCGGACGCGGCGAGGTACGGGTGCGCCTGGAAGGTTGCGGCGTCTGTGGCTCCAACCTGCCCGCCTGGGAGGGGCGGCCGTGGTTCAGTTACCCGCTGAGCCCCGGCGCGCCGGGCCACGAGGGATGGGGCACCATCGATGCCGTGGGCGAAGGGGTCGGCGCTCTGGCGCGCGGCGATCGAGTGGCGCTGCTCTCCTACAACGCTTACGCCGAATACGACATCGCGCCGGCCGCGGGCGTGGTCCGGTTGCCGGCCACGCTCGCCGGGCGCGCGTTCCCCGGCGAACCTCTCGTCTGTGTGGTCAACATTTTCCGCCGCAGCGCCATCGAAGCGGGGCAGACGGTCGCCATCGTGGGGATCGGCTTCATCGGCGCCGCGCTCACGGCGCTCGCGGCCCGCGCCGGAGCGCGGGTCATCGCGCTCTCGCGCCGGGGGTTCGCGCTCGAGATGGCGGAGCGCATGGGCGCGGCCGCCCTGGTGCCGCTCGAGGATGCCGCGCGCGCGGTCGCGAAGGCGAAGGCGATCACCGGGGAAAGCGGCTGCCATTGCGTCATCGAAGCCGTCGGCAGCCAACAGGCGCTCGATGTCGCCACGGAGCTCACCGGCGTGCGCGGCCGCCTGGTTATCGCGGGCTATCACCAGGACGGTCTCCGGCAGGTCAACCTGCAGCAGTGGAACTGGCGCGGCTTGGACGTCATCAACGCCCACGAGCGCGATCCGCGGATCTATCGGCGCGGCATGGAGGAGGCGATCGAGCTCGTCGCGCGCGGCGATTTCGATCCCGATCCCCTGTGGACGCACCGATTTCCGCTCGAGGAGGCGGGCGCGGCTTTCGAGGCACTGGCACTGCGCCCCGCCGGGTTCCTGAAGGCGTTGATCGTGACGGGAGCGGCCCGGTGAGTGAGCAACGCCGCCTGGCGCGTCTCGGCTTTTTAGGCGTCGGCTGGATCGGCCTCAGCCGGATGCGCGCCATCGTGCAGGCCGGGGCGGCCGAAGTGGCGTGCATCGCGGATGCGGCGCCGGAGTCGGCCGCGGTGGCGGTGCAGACGGCTCTCAGGTCCGCGCGATCGGCACCGCGGACGACATCATCGCTCGAGCAGCTGCTCGAGGAGGACCTGGATGGCATCGTGATCGCGACACCGAGCGGCCAGCACGCGCGCCAGGCGATGGCGGCGCTGACTCGCGGGTTGGGCGTGTTCTGCCAGAAGCCGCTCGCGACGAGCGCGGCGGAAGCGGCGCGAGTCGTGGGAGCCGCGCGGGCGCTCGATCGCCTGCTCGATGTCGACTTCAGCTACCGCACGGTCGCGGGCGTTCCGGAGCTGGCTCGCCTGGTGCGCGGCGGCGAGCTCGGCGAGGTGTTCGCCGCCGATCTGACCTTCCACAACGCCTATGGTCCGGACAAGAGTTGGTTCTACGACCGGCAGCAGTCGGGCGGCGGTTGCGTGATGGATCTCGGCATCCATCTGATCGATCTGCTGCTCTGGGTGCTGGAGTTTCCCGAGGTCGTCGAGGTCCGCAGCCATCTGTACGCGGAAGGCAAGCCGTTGGCTCAGCCGGCAGCCGGACTCGAGGATTACGCCGCGGCCGAGTTGCGTCTCGCCTCGGGGGCGATCGCGCGTCTCGCCTGCTCCTGGCGATTGCCGGCGGGATGTGACGCCGTGATCGAAGCGGCGTTCTACGGCACGCGCGCAGCGGTGATCTTGCGCAACGTGAACGGTTCCTTCTACGAGTTCACGGTCGAGCATTGCGAAGGGACCCGGCGCCGGCTGCTCGCGGGCCCACCGGATGACTGGGGCGGCCGGGCGGTCTGCGCCTGGGCGCGGCGCGTTGGCGAAGGGGCGACCTTCGACCCTTCCGCCGAGGGGCTGGTGGCGGTGTCGAAGGTCGTCGATCGGATTTACGGCCGATGAAGGTGCTCATGACAGCCGACCCGGTCGGTGGCGTCTGGACCTTCGCGCTCGAGCTGTGCGCGCACCTCATCGGACACGGGGTGGGGGTGAAGCTCGCGACGCTGGGCGCGCCGTTGAGCGCCGGGCAGCGTGCTGCCGCGACAGGAGTTGGAGTCGAGCTCGAGGAGAGCGATTTCAGGCTCGAGTGGATGGCCGATCCCTGGACGGACCTCGAGCGCGCCGGGCGTTGGTTGCTGCGCCTCGAGCGCGAGTACCGGCCGGACCTCGTTCATCTCAATCACCTCGCCCATGGCCACCTCGCGTGGCGCGCGCCCGTGCTCGTCACCGGCCATTCCTGCGTTTCGTCCTGGTGGGAGGCGGTGCACGGCGCCCCGCTCCCTCCCGAATGGACCACGTACCGGCTGCGCGTCAGGCGCAGCCTCAGGGCCGCGGACTGCGTGGCCGCTCCGACGCGCGCCATGCTCTCCGAGCTCGACCGTCACTACGGGCCGCTGCGACGCCGGGCCGTCATTGCGAATGGCCGTAATGCGGCGCAATTTCACCGCGCGCCGCGCAAGGAGCACCTGGTCCTCTGCGCCGGGCGGCTCTGGGATGCGGCCAAGAACGTTCAGTCGCTCGCAGCCGTGGCGCGGCTCATCGATTGGCCGGTGTGCATCGCCGGCGAGGTGGTATCGCCCGATGGCTCACGCGCGAAGATCGGCGGCGGAAATCTCCATCTGCTCGGAGCCCTGCCGCCGGAGGAGCTCGCCCTCTGGTACGGCCGGGCTGCGATCTATGCCTTGCCGGCCCGCTATGAGCCGTTCGGTCTGACCGCGCTCGAGGCGGCGCTCTCCGGCTGCGCACTGCTCCTCGGAGACATTCCATCGCTGCGGGAAGTCTGGGGCGATGCGGCCTGCTACGTGGCGCCTGACGATCATTGGCGACTGCGCGAGCGGCTCGCCGAGCTCATCCGCGACAGCGCGCTGCGCACGACGCTTGCGATGCGCGCGGGCAGGGTGGCCGCGCGGCTCTCGCCCGCGAGCCAGGCGCAGGGGTATCTGCGCCTCTATCGCAAGCTGACCGGGCGCCGTGACCGAAGTGAGATCAGGCATGCCGCACAGGCTTAAATTCGTCTTCTTCACGCACTCGCTGATTTCCGACTGGAATCACGGCAACGCGCATTTTCTGCGCGGAGTCGCCAGCGAGCTCATCGCCCTCGGCCATGAGGTCCGGGTGCTCGAGCCGCTGCGCGGCTGGAGCTTGCAGAATCTGCGCCGGGAGCGGGGTGAGGGGGCCGTCGAGGCATTCAACGCGGCTTTCCCGCAGCTGCGCAGCACCTTCTACGACCCGCGCACGCTCGATCTCGAGCGCGCGCTCGACGGGGCCGATGTCGTCATTGCGCACGAGTGGAACCCGCCTCAGCTGATCGCGCAGCTCGGCCGGCAGCGCTCGCTCGTGGGCGGCTTCAAGCTGCTTTTTCACGATACGCATCATCGCATCGTGAGTGCGCCGCAGGAGATGCGCGCCCTCGATCTTTCCAACTATGACGGCGTGTTGGCGTTTGGCGAGGCGCTGCGAAGCCGGTACGAGGAGCTCGGGTTCGGGCCCCGGGCCTGGACCTGGCACGAGGCGGCCGACACTCGCATTTTCCAGCCGATGGCCGAGCTCGAAAAGCCGCTCGATCTGGTCTGGGTGGGCAATTGGGGGGATGGCGAGCGCACCCAGGAGCTGATGGAGTATCTGATCGGTCCGGCGCGGGATCTCGGGTTGCGGGCGCGGATCTACGGCGTGCGCTATCCCGCCGAGGCGATCCACACACTGAGGGCAGCCGGCCTCGAGTACGGCGGCTGGGTCGCCAATTTCAGGGTACCGGCGGTGTTCGCCCGTGCGCGGGTCACGGTGCACGTGCCCCGCCGCTTCTATCGCGAGCAGCTGCCCGGCATTCCGACCATCCGCGTATTCGAGGCGCTCGCCTGCCGCGTGCCGCTCGTGAGCGCGCCGTGGGAGGACAGCGAGCAGCTCTTTCGGCCGGGCGCGGACTATCTCCTCGCGCGGGACGGCGCGCAGATGCGCCGGCACCTGACCCGTCTGCTGCACGAGCCGGCGTTTGCGGAAGCGGTGGCGGAGAACGGTTACCGCGCCGTGTTGCGACGTCACACGTGCGCGCACCGGGTGCAGGAGCTGCTCGGAATCTGCCGCGAGCTCGGCGTGGGTGAACTGTCGCATGTCGCCTGAGCCGAGCCCGCGGCTGCGGATTGCTTTCTTCGGATCGAGCCTGGTATCGGCCTATTGGAACGGGGCCGCCACCTACTACCGCGGCATCATTCGCGCGCTGCACGCGCGCGGACACCGGGTGACCTTCTACGAGCCCGACGCCTTCGAACGCCAGGCGCACCGCGACATGGAGGATCCTTCCTGGGCCGAGGTCGTGGTCTATCCGGCGAACGGCGAGTCGGCGGTGATGGCGGCACTCGATGCGGCGGGCGCCGCCGACGTCATCGTGAAGGCGAGCGGCGTAGGCGTGCATGACGAGCTCCTCGAGCGCGCGGTGTTGAATCTTCGCCGTCCGGGCAATGTGGTCGTGTTCTGGGACGTCGATGCGCCGGCGACGCTCGAGCGCGTCGCGCGCGATCCGCAGGATCCCTTCGGTGCGCTCGTTCCGCGCTACGACCTGATCCTGACCTACGGCGGGGGCGATCCGGTGGTCGCGGCTTACCGCGCTCTCGGCGCGCGCGACTGTGTCCCGATCTACAACGCCCTCGATCCGCTCACCCATCATCCGGTCGAGCGGGACTCCCGCTTCGAAGGCCTGCTCGGGTTTCTGGGCAATCGGCTGCCGGATCGGGAGGCGCGGGTGCGCGAGTTCTTCTTCACTGCCGCCGCGCGGCTGCCGGGCGAGACGTTCCTGCTGGCGGGCAACGGCTGGGACGGCGCTTGCGGCGCTCCGCGCAACGTGCGGCTCCTCGGACACCTCTACAGCCGCGATCACAATGCCTTCAACTGCACGCCGCGCGCGGTCATCAACATCAATCGCGACAGCATGGCGCGTTGCGGATTCTCGCCCCCTACCAGGGTGTTCGAGGCGGCCGGCGCCGGCGCCTGCCTGATCACGGACGAATGGGAGGGAATCGGCTCATTCCTCGAGCCCGGCCGGGAGGTGCTGGTCGCTCACGATGGCGGCGAGGTGGCGGCGATCGTCAACGAGCTGACCGCGACGCGCGCGGCGCGGATCGGCCGCGCGGCCCTCGCGCGCGTGCTCGCGCAGCACACCTATGCGCACCGGGCGCTCGAGGTCGAGCGCGTGCTGCTCTCGGGCGCGAACTCGGAGGTGGCGGCATGAGCGCGCAGCGCACCCTCGAGATCATGGTGTTTGGACTCTCGATCACCTCCGCCTGGGGCAACGGACACGCCACCACCTACCGGGCGCTGCTGCGGGCGCTCGCCGAGCGAGGGCACGGCGTGCGCTTTTTCGAGCGCGACATGCCCTGGTATGCCGAGCATCGCGACCTGCCGAATCCGTCCTATGCCCGCACGACGCTTTACTCGAGCCTGAACGAGCTGCAGGAGTTGCTCGGCAACGAGATCCGCGCCGATCTCGTCATGATCGGCTCCTACGTGCCCGAGGGCGTGCGCCTCGCGCAGTGGCTGCTGCCGCGCGCGGCGGGGCTCACCGCCTTCTACGACATCGATACGCCGGTCACCGTGGCCCATCTGGAGAGAGGCGATTGCCAGTACTTGAGCGCCGATCTCGTGCCGCGCTTCGATCTTTACCTGTCCTTCGCCGGCGGACCGATTCTCGATCGGTTGCGAACGCGTTTCGGCGCGCTCCGGCCGCGACCGCTCTACTGCAGCGTCGATCCGCGGGATTACTTTCCGACCGCGACGGCCAAGCGCTATCGCCTGGGTTACCTCGGGACCTATAGCCCCGATCGCCAGCCGGCGCTCGAGCGGCTGCTGATCGCGCCCGCGCGGCGCCTCACCCAGGCGAGCTTCTGTGTGGCGGGCGCGCAGTATCCGGCCGAGATCGACTGGCCTGACAATGTCACCCGTATCGAGCATCTGCCGCCCGCGGCGCACCGCTCCTTCTACAACAGCCAGCGCTTCACGCTGAACGTCACGCGTGCGCGCATGATCGCGAACGGCTACTCCCCGAGCGTAAGACTGTTCGAAGCGGCGGCCTGCCAGGTGCCGATCATCACCGACGAGTGGCCCGGGCTCGAGGAGCTCTTCGCTCCGGGCCGTGAGGTGCTGGTGGCGCGAACCACTGCCGATGCGCTGCATCATCTCGACGGCCTCGACGAGCGGGCGGCCGAGGAGCTCGCGCGGCGGGCTCGGGAGCGCGTGCTTCGTTGCCACACCGCGCAGGTGCGGGCCATGGAGCTCGAGCGGCACGTGGCCGAGGCGGCTTCGCCGGCGCGGCCGGCCGAGATGTGCGGTCCGCCTCCACGAGCCTCGAGGGCGGCCGCCGAGAAGGTCCTATGAACGAGCTCGAGACGACACCCCGCAGTTACGGGCGACTGGAGAGCGCTTCCTCGGGGGATTCCTTGGGCGCGCTCGCCCTGACGGGCGTCCAGCGCGCGATGCGCGAGCAGGTGATGCGGCTCGGACCGTGGTTCCACAACCTTCACTTGCCCGATGGGACGCAGACCGCGCCGCAGCACCTGCTCGGCGATTTCCCCACGGTCAAGTGGCGGCAAATCGCTCCCTGGATACCGGACGATCTCACCGGCTGTCGGGCGCTGGACATCGGTTGCAACGCGGGATTCTACAGCTTCGAGCTCGCGCGCCGCGGCGCGACAGTGACCGCGCTCGACATCGAGCCGCGCTACCTCGAGCAGGCCCGCTGGGCCGCGCGTCAGTTCGGGCTCGAGTCGCAGCTCACTTTTCGGCAGGCCTCCGTCTACGGACTCGCCGGCAGCCGCGACCGCTACGATCTCGTCTGCTTCCTCGGAGTGTTGTATCACCTGCGCCATCCGCTGCTTGCGCTCGATGTGGTGCGCGGCGTCACCGGCGGCAGATTGATCCTGCAGACGCTCACCATGCCGGGGGAGGAGGTGCTCGAGCCGCCGCAGTCGATCGAGCTCGGCGAGCGCGAGCTCATGCGCGAGCGCGGTTGGCCGGCGATGGCCTTCATCGAAGGGCGGCTCGAGGAGGACCCGACCAACTGGTGGGCACCGAGTCACGCCTGTGTCGAAGCGATGGCGCGCGCCGCGGGGTTTCGCGTGGTGGCCCGCCCGGGGCACGAGATCTATCTCTGCGAGCCCGACGGCCGCGAGCCGCCCCTCAGCGCGGGGCTGCGGCAATCGGAGCTCGAGGCCATATTTGCACGCGCCGCCCGGCGGCCACCGGAGGACTGAAATGAGACATCCTGCCACGCACATCCTGCCACCGCGCGGTCGCCTCGGCGTGATGCTCGTCGGGCTCGGGGCGGTGAGCACCACCTTCATCGCCGGGGTCCTCGCCATCCGCAAGGGCCTGGCGAAGCCTTACGGATCCCTCACACAGCTCGGCACCATCCGACTCGGCAAACGGAGCGATCACCGGACGCCACTCATCCGCGAGCTCGTGCCGCTGGCCTCGCTCGAGGATCTGGAGTTCGGGGCGTGGGATATCTTCCCGGACAACGCCTACGAGTCGGCACGGCACGCCGGGGTGCTCGATGCGGCGCTGCTCGAGCAGTTGCGCAAGGATCTGCAAGCGATCGAGCCCTGGCCGGCGGCGTTCGACCCGCAACTCGTTCGCCGGCTCGAAGGCTCTCACTTAAAGCGCGCCGTCCACAAGCGCGAGCTCCTCGAGGAGCTGCGCGCCGACATGCGTGCCTTCATGACGACGCGCCGTCTCGAGCGAGCGGTCGTGATCTGGTGCGGCAGCACCGAGGCCTATCTCGAGCCGGGGCAGGCGCACGCCTCCACCGCCGCATTCCAGCGGGCGCTCGATGCCGACGATCCTGCCATCACGCCGAGCATGCTCTACGCGTATGCAGCCCTCATGGAAGGGATCCCGTTCGCCAACGCCGCTCCCAACCTCGGCGTCGATGCGCCGGCACTCATCGAGCTCGCGGGCGAGCAGCACGTACCGATCGCGGGCAAGGACCTGAAGACCGGTCAAACGCTGCTCAAGACGATCATCGCCCCGGGGTTGAAGTCGCGCATGCTCGGCGTGCGCGGCTGGTACTCCACCAACATCCTCGGTAACCGCGACGGCGAAGTGCTGGATGACCCGGCGTGCTTTCGCACCAAGGAGGTGAGCAAGAAGGGGGTGCTCGATTATCTGCTGCAACCCGATCTGTACCCGGCGCTCTATGGCGAGCTCTGCCATCAGGTGCAGATCAATTACTACCCGCCCCGGGGCGACAACAAGGAGGGCTGGGACAACATCGATCTTTTCGGCTGGCTCGGCTATCCGATGCAGCTCAAGATCAACTTTCTCTGCCGCGACAGCATCCTGGCCGCGCCACTGGTGCTCGATCTCGCGCTCTTCCTCGACCTGGCACAGCGCGCCGGCCGCAGCGGCATCCAGGAGTGGCTGTCGTTCTACTTCAAGAGCCCGATGCACGCCGCGGGCCTGTATCCGGAGCACGATCTCGCGATCCAGCTGAAGCAGCTCAAGAACACCCTGCGGCATCTTACGGGCGAGGAGCTGGTGACGCACCTCGATACCGGCTACGACTGAGCGCGGACGCCCGCGATCCGCCGATAAAGACTCAGGTACTCGCCGATCATCCGCTCGGCGCAGAAGCGCTCGCGGGCCGCGCGCCGGCAGCTTTGCCGATCGATCCGGTCGACGGCGCGGATCGCCGCGGCCATGGACCGGGCATCCTCGACGATGAAACCGGTGCGGCCGTGCTCGACGATCTCGGGCAGAGCGCCGGCAGGATAGGCGATGACGGGCACGCCTGCGGCCAGGGACTCCATGGCCACGAGCGAGGAGGTTTCCGCGATGCGGCTGGGGATGAGGACACAGCGGGCGCCGGCGAGCAGACGTCGCTTGCGAGCGCCGGCGATCCGGCCGATCCAGCGGCGAGTCCGGTCGAGGCGGGGCACGATCTCGGTATGGAAGTAATGCAGGTGCTCGGGGTAATGGTAGACATGGCCGGCGAGGAGCATCGGACAGTCGGCACGCCGTGAGGCGTCCAGCGCGTCGGCATAGTTTTTTTCCGGGCAGATTCGCCCGAGGGCGAGCGCATAGCTGCGGCGGGCGTACGGTGTGGGAGCGGGCAGATCGACGCCGTTCTCGATCGCGGGCAGAAGCGGCAGGTTCGGGCTGCTGCGCGACTGGTGGGGCGAAACCGGAAGCAGCCACGTGCCCGGCCGCGCCGGGCGCAGCGCCGCCTCGGGATAGAGCTCGAGCGGCAGATGCAACGTGACGAGTACGGGGACGCCGGGCGGGGGCAGGTGCCCAAGGAAGTCGAGACTGTGAAGATGAACGACATCGATCCGCTCCACCGCGAGCGCCTCGTTCATCGCCTCGCGGACCGCCCGATCGGCGAGCGCATGTTGAGTCTGATCGATGAGGCCCTGCACCCGCGGGATGGCGATGAGACGGCCGACAACATGCGACTCGGGCGCTGCAATGACCATCGAGCGATGCCCGGCATACACGAGCGCCCGATCGAGCCGCGCCAGGATCTGCTCCGCGCCGCCGACCGGGTCGAGACTTACGGGAGCGAACGGGTAGGCGACGCTCAGGACCGAGAGCGGCTGCGCTGCCCTCACGGCATGCCCTGCATCGCTGCTCGAGCCTGATCTCGCCACGACTCACCCGTCACCCGCCAGCCGAAGCGATCGTAGAGCACTTCTCCGGGAGGAGGCGGCCGGCCGAAATCATAGCTCGGTGCCGGGCGCAGCCGCTCGGGCTCCAGCGGAAATGCGGCAATGACCTCCTGTTGGGTGGTGAACTCGGCGAGCGCCGCGCGCTTGCGCGCGAGCTGGCCGGGATCGAGCGGGAGGATCTTCTCGGGACAACCTGCCGCCGGCCAGAAGACACCCGTCGTCCACCGTCCGCAGCGGGCGTGATAGGAGGGAATCTCGAAGCGCGCGGGAGCCGTGTGGCCCGAGCGGCGCAGCCGCTCGCAGGCGCACTGCACGATGAGCGCGCAGGCGTCGTGATCCGGATGCCCACCTTCGTAGCAGTGCGTGATCACTGCCGCGGCGGCACGCAGCTCCTCGGCGAGGAGCGAGGTGAGCTCGGAAAGGTGCTCGATGGCTTCCTGGTCCACCACCCCGAGCGCGCGGCGGCGCGCACCGAGCACTTCCGCCTTCTCCAGCGCCCGCTCGAGCTCGCGCGCGCGCGCCTGCGCATAGGCGGCTCGGGTGGAAAAGCTCCACCGATGCGCGTCCGCGCCGTCGCGTGGCGCTCCATCGGTCACGTGCACGAGCAACAGCCGCGGGATACCGGCGAGCTGGCCGCCGAGCCCGAGGACCTCATCGTCCGGATGCGCGACGATCAGCGCGATCGAGTCCGCTGCCGAGGAGGCGAATCGCCTCCCGGTAGCCGTGAAAGGTTCCCACATCGACGTAAGCCTGTCCGGTCTGCACGCCGGCGGCTTCGCCGCCCTGCGCGAGCCAGGCGTTGATGAGAGTGCCGACGTACTCATCGGCTGCGCCGCGGGCACGCCAGAAATCATGGAGCTGGTGGAAGATGCTCCCGGGCATCCTGAAGGCGCCCCAGACCCAGCGAGTGCGAGCGTCGCGCGATTTGACTTCGATGCGCAGCACACGGGCGCGCTCGTCGGTTACCACGGCATCGAAGAGCTCCGGATGCTCGACCGGAAAGAGGAGGAACGACAGCCGGTCGGAGGGCAGGGTCCGCAGCGCATCCGCCGGAAACCAGATCGTGTCGGGCAGCCCGACGACGACCGGCTCCTCGGCGTGGATCAGAGGCCGGGCGCGGAAGATGGCATCACAGAGGCCGGCGGCCCTCGGCTGCACCACGTAAGCGAGATCCGCGCGGCCTACGCGCGCGCCATAGTATTGGAGGATGTCGGATTTGCCCGGCGAGATCACGAAGCAGATCTTGCCGGCGCCGGCCAGCGTCATGCGCTCGATCAGGTACTCGCTGACCGCTTTCGGATGCTCTCCCGCCGCATCCTCGCGGCTGCCGACGGGCAGCAGCTCCTTGGAGAAGGCTAGCGGCTGGATGCGCGTGCCGCTGCCTGCCGCCGGAATGATGCCCCACATGCTCAGACCGCCGCCCCCGCGGATGCGCCATCGAGGAGCGAGAGCATCTGCACCGCCCGGCAGTCGGAGGTGTGCTCATCCAGGGCTCGCTCGCGGGCCGCGCGCCCGATGCGCGCGAGCTCCTCAGCCGGCAGGTCGAGGGCCGCGGTCGCCTCCTCGGCGCTGCCGGCGAGGAGGATCTCCTTGCCCGGCGTGAAGAACCGATCGATGCCCTCCCAGGTGTCACTCAACACCGGAGTGGCGCAGGCGGCGGCTTCGAAGAGCCTGCCGGAAGGACAGAAGCCCATCCTCGCCATGTCGCGCCGGGTCACGTTCAGCGTCAGGCGCGAGGAGGAGTAAAAAGGCGGGTGCTCCGGCGGCGCGACATGTTGGACGAACCAGATGTTGCCGGCCCACGGAAAGTCCGGCGGGTATCCGGAGCCGCCGAGCACGAAGCGCCGGGCGGGACGGCGCCGCGCCGGCTCGACGAACAGCGCCTCGAGGGTCTGCTGCCGGTCGCAGGCGTAGGTGCCGAGATAGGAAAGGTCGGCGCTGAAGCGCTCATCAGGCGGCGCCCGGCGATGGGCCTGCGGGTCGACGTGCCCGTAGAGCGCCGCGACCCGCCGTGCGCCGAGGCGGCTGCGCAGCGCCTCGAGGGCGGCGCCGCCGGTATAACTCAACACCAGGTCGAACTGCCTGAGTCCCTCCTCCGGCACGTACTCCACGCTCTCGCCGGCCTCAAGCCGCGCGAGCGTCACCGGCGTATCGAGGTCGTAGAAGACCGAGAGCGCCCGTGGCGCTTCCGCGCCGATGAGCGCGGCCGCCGCCTTGGCGTCCGGGCAATAGGAAGTAACGATGGCGACGTCCGCCTGCCGCGCCTCAGTCAGTGCCCTGGAGCGGATTCCCGACCACTGCGGGTAGAGGATCAGGTCGGCGCCCGCCATCTCCGGGAGATCGCGATGCGCTGCGTAGTAGGGCACATCGCGCTCGAAGAATACAACATCGTGGTTGCGTCGCGTCAGCGCGCGGATCAGTCCGCGCAGGAGCGTCGCGTGGCCGTTGCCCCACGATGAGCTCAGCGTCAATCCGAAAATGACAAGCTTCATGAGCGCAATCCGACCTCGCGAAGGAATTGCGAAGCAAAGCGTGGTCCCGCCGCGCTGCGGAACTGCCGCGCATCGCGGTACGTTGGAAAGCCGTGCAATCAACAGCTGCAGACATCAACCCCGAACTCGTCCGCTCGTACGATCTTCGCGGCGTCTACGGGCGGCAGCTCGATCTCGGCGACGCGCGCCAGCTGGGCCTTGCCTATGCCGCCTGGGCTCGCGCGCGGGCGCTGCGGCGCATCGCAGTCGGACGGGACGGCAGGCTCTCCTCGCCCGAGCTCGAGCGCGCCCTGATCGAGGGCCTGGTGGCGGGCGGCATGCTGGTGCATCGGATCGGCTTGGGCCCCACACCGCAGTTGCACTTCGCGGTGGAGACCTACGGGCTCGACGGCGGCATCATGGTGACCGGCTCGCACAATCCCCGCGATGAGAACGGATTCAAACTCCTCATCGGCAGCGAGCCGGTGCACGGGGAGACACTGCGCGCTCTGGTCGCCGCGCGCGGCTCCCCGGCCGCCGGCGGTGCCTGCGTCGATTTTCCGGTCTCGCAGGCATACGTGACGCGACTGCAGGCGCAGGCCCGCGCCGGACGCCTGACCGTGGTTTGGGACTGCGGCAACGGCGCGGTCGGCGCGCTGATCAAACGCCTGACGCAAGGCCTGCCGGGCCGCCACTTCCTGCTCAACTCCAAGGTGGACGGCCGCTTCCCCTCTCATCACCCCGATCCCTCGGTAGCTGCCAACCTGCGGGAGCTGCGCACCATGGTGCTCGCGCACGAGGCGGATCTCGGCATCGCCTTCGACGGCGACGGCGATCGGCTGGGCGTGGTCGATGAGTCGGGGGCGATCGTCTGGCCGGATCAGGTGCTGCTTTTCCTCGCCGCCGAGGTGTTGAATGCCGCCCCCGGAGCCTGCATCGTGGGCGACGTCAAGTCGAGCCGGGTGCTCTTCGAGGGTGTTACCTGCCTCGGCGGCCGCGCGCTGATGGCGCCCTCGGGATACGTGCGCGTGCGCGAGGCGATGCGCCGCGCGCAGGCGCCGCTCGCGGGAGAAATGAGCGGCCACATCTTCTTCGCCGAGTGTTGGCAAGGCACTGATGATGCGCTCTTTGCCGCGGTGCGGCTCCTCGACTGTCTCGGCCGCAACGCGGGCTCGCTCGGGGATTTCCGGCGAAATCTCCCGCCGACCGCCACCACCCCGGAGCTTCGCCTGCCGTGTCCGGAAGAGCGCAAGAGCGGCGTGCTGCGCGAGGTTGCCGCGCGGCTCGCGGCCGTGGGCGCGCCGGTGGACACCACTGATGGCCTGCGGGTGAGCGAGCCCGAGGGCTGGTGGCTGTTGCGCGCTTCGGGCACGGAGCCGAAGCTGAGCGTGCGCTGCGAGGCGGCCGATGAGTCCGGTCTCGAGCGGCTGCGGCAAGCGGTCGGCAAACACCTGGCCGCATGCGGCATCGAGCTGAGCGCGGCGCGCACTGCAGTCGCCGGGCAGCGGAGCCAGGTCCGGCCCGGCGCCGTAAAAGCCCGCTAGCGCTACCGGGAGTTCGGTAGAATGGGCGCTCACGGCCCGTGTGATCGGCCGTATGAGAACTCGAAATGACGGCCTCCGGGCGCGCACCCGCACGCAAGACCAGCCGCCGCAGCCGACGCGGCACCACCATCCACGATGTCGCCCGCAGGGCCGGCGTCTCACCGATGACGGTTTCTCGCGTGGTGAACGGCGAGCGCAACGTGCGCGAGGCCACTCGTGCCGCGGTGCTCGCGGCCGTCAAGGAGCTGCGCTACGCTCCCAACCCGGCCGCGCGCAGCCTCGCCGGGGCGCAGAGCCTGCGCATCGGGCTGCTCTACGCCAATCCGAGCGCCGCGTATCTGAGCGAATTCCTGTTGGGCGCGCTCGATGAGAGCAGTCGCAAGAGCGCGCAGCTGCTGTTGGAAAAGTGCGAGGTGAGCTCGCCGTCGGCCGAGCGTGCCGCCGTGCGCAGATTGATCGATGGCTCGGTGGCGGGCGTCATCCTGCCGCCGCCGGTGTGCGAATCGCACGTCATCCTCACGGAGCTCAAGAAGGCGGCCATTCCCACGGTCGCGGTGGCGACCGGGCGCTTTCGCGCGGACGCTTCCTGCGTGCGCATCGACGACTTCAAGGCGGCCTACGAGATGACGCGCTACCTGCTGTCGCTCGGGCACCGGCGCATCGGTTTCATCAAGGGACATCCCAACCAAACCGCGAGCGGCGAGCGCTGGCTCGGATTCGAAACGGCGCTGCGCGAGGCGGAGTGCAAGCCCCAGCCGCCGCTCATCGAGCAGGGATTCTTCAGTTATCGCTCGGGCCTCGAGGCCGCCGAGAAACTGCTGGCGTCGAATCCGCGGCCGACCGCGATCTTCGCGAGCAACGACGACATGGCGGCCGCCACCGTCTCGGTGGCCCATCGGCGCGGCCTCGATGTGCCGCGCGACCTTTCGGTGGTCGGCTTCGACGATACGGCGATCGCCACCACGGTGTGGCCGGAGCTCACCACGATCCGCCAGCCCACCGCCGCCATGGCCGAAGTGGCGCTCGACCTGCTCATCCGCGAGATCCGCAAGCGGCGCGACGGACTGCCCGGTGCGGCGGTCGATCACCTGGTTCCGCACGAGCTGATCGTGCGCGAGTCGGCGGCGGCCCCGCCCGAGGGCCCGGGAGTTGCGCGCTAGCTGCGGCGCCTAGGCCGCCCCGAGCTGACAGAAGAAGAGGTGCGCGGGCAGGACGTTGAGCGGCTCGAACTTGCGCCGCACGTAATGGAAGACGCGTTGCAGGTCCTCGAGCACTCGCGTCGAGAACTGGAAGACGAGGAAGACGCCGCCGGGCTCGAGCGCCTTCGAAGTGTTGCGCAGAATGCGCTCCCGGATCTCGGCCGAGAGGGTGCTGAAGGGAATTCCCGAGATGATGTAGTTGGCCTTGCCGCGGCCGAAACGCTCGAGAATTTCCCCCACCGCCTCCGCCGAGCCCTCCACCACCTTAAGCCGCTCGTCGCACAACGACGAGCGCAGGTGGCTGACGAAGTCGGGATTCAACTCGATGGCGATCAGGATCGCGTCGGCGCGCATGCGCCGCAGGATCTCCGCCGTGATGCAGCCTACTCCGGGTCCGTACTCGACGATGACCCGCGCCTGCTGCCAGTCGATCGGCTGCAGCAGCTGCTTGATGAGAAACCGCGAGCTCGGAACGATCGAGCCGAGCATGCGCGGATGGCGGAAGAAGTTGCGGGCGAACAGCAGGGCGTCCCCGGTTCGTGTCCGGCTTGGTATTCGTGGTTTGTTCGACACGTCGTGCTCTGCCTGGGTGATGCTCAATTGCAAACTCCTACATTATGCGCAGGTTCCGGGCCCTGCGTCACCGTGGTCTCAGCCGCCGGCCCGCTTGGCGTCGTAGCCGAGCTTGCGCAGCTCCGCGACCAGCCGGTCCCGGTGCTCGCCCTGGATCTCGATAATGCCGTCCCGTACGGCCCCTCCCGCCCCGCAGAGCCTCTTCAGCCGGCTGGCAAGCGCCTCGAGATCCGCGGCGGCAAGCGGCAGACCCGAGATGACCGAAACGCCTTTGCCGCCGCGTCCGGCCACCTCGCGGCCGACTCGCACGCGTGCGGCGGTCGCGGCCCGGGCGCTCTTCTCGGTGCTCATGGGCGGTACTTTAAACCTTGTGCGTCGCAGTGGCGCGGAACTTGCGGTACCGGTGCCATGGCGGCCCGCTCGATTGCATCCCTCACCATCTCCTTCGGCCTGGTGGCGATCCCGGTAAAGCTGTACTCGGCAACCATCGGCTCTGCGCGCCTGCGCTTTCACCTGCTGCACGCCAAGGACGGCTCCCGGCTGAAGCAGCAGTATGTTTGTGTGGCGGAGCAGGAGGTTGTCAGCCGGGATGAGATCGTCAAGGGATACGAGTTCGCCAAGGATCGGTATGTGATGTTCACGCCCGAGGAGTTGAAGACCTTGGAGGAGGCGGGCAGCCACAGCGTGGATGTTGCCGAGTTCGTGCCGCTCGCGGCCGTCGATCCGGTTTACTTCGATACCGCCTACTATCTGGCGCCGGATCAGGGCGGTGCCAAGCCGTTCACGCTGTTCGTGACGGCGCTGCGCGAGAGCGGGCGTTGCGCCGTGGGGCGTTGGGCGAGTCACGGCCGGGATCACATCGTCATTCTCCGGCCGCTCGGCAACGCTCTCGCGCTGCATCAGCTGCATTTTGCGCCCGAGGTGCAGTCGGTCGATGCGCTCGGGGTCGAGAGCGCGAAGGTGCGCGACGCGGAGCTGAAGCTTGCCCGTCAGTTGATCGAGCAGCAGAGCGCCGATCGGTTCGATCCGGCGGCGTACCCCGATGAGGTCAAGGCCCGAGTCGAGGAGGCGATCCAACGCAAGGTGCAGGGTGAGCGAGTCACGGTCGCCGAGCCGCGGCCGGCCTCTGGCGGCAACGTCGTCGATTTGATGTCGGCTTTGAAGGCGAGCATCGAGCGCGGCTCGGGAGGCTCCGCGCAAGGCCGCCCCCGAGCGCGCGCCGCGACCCGACGACCGCCGAA
>DATFCZ010000083.1:0-26207 GCA_035252605.1 Steroidobacteraceae bacterium | reverse complement strand
AAGCGCCTGCGCATCGAGGATATCGAGCTGCCCACCGCGCTGACCGCCTGACCGCCCTTACAGCAAAATGTAGTGCCGACTTTTTCGGCAACTCATTGATTTACTTCACCCGCACCGGCGATTCTGCGCAACTTAGGCTAGTTCGCGGGCGGCGCTCCCGTGCTCGCGGTCTTCTCGATCGGATAGCTCGAGCGATCGAGCGCGATCATGTCGGCGGTGATGTCGGCCGCCTGATCCAGGATCACATCGGGGATCTTGTCCTTGTCCTTGTCGATCTGCTCCGCGTTGGTGAGCGGCGGCAGGCCGAGCGCGGCGCGGCGCTTGTTGTCGAGGGCGAGCAGCGTCTTGTCCTGACGCGAGCGGTCGGCGCGCCGCTGCGCGAGGTTCAGCGACACCGTATGGTCCTCGCGCATGGCATCGACCGCATTGATCTCGGCCACCAGCCACTGATAGTTGGGATCGTGCCGCTCGCGCGCCGTCTGCTCGGCATCGAGCGTGGCGATCGACGGCACTGCCGACATCCCGGTGCTGACCTTGAAGGGCACGCCGGAGATGCGGTCCCACGGCAGCGAATCCTGCTCGTCCGCCTCGCCCACTTCCTTCGGGTCGATCGGTGATGGCAGTGCCACATCGGGCACGACCCCGCGGTGCTGGGTGCTCTCACCCGTTACGCGGTAGAACTTGCCGATGGTCACGGTGAGCTGACCCTGCACCGGCTTGTCGCTCCAGCGATCGAGCGGCACGAGGTTCTGCACCGTTCCCTTGCCGAAGGTGTTCTGGCCGATGATGAGGCCGCGGTGGTAGTCCTGGATCGCGCCCGCGAAGATCTCGGAGGCGGAGGCGCTGAAGCGGTTCACGAGCACCGCGAGCGGACCGGTGTAGGCCGGGCTCTGCTCGGGGTCCGGCAGGGGATCGACGTGCCCGCTGCGGTCGCGCAGCTGCACGACCGGGCCGTGCGGGATGAAAAGACCCGTCAACGCGGTCGCCTCGGGGAGGTACCCGCCGCCATCGTCGCGCAGATCGAGCAGCAGCCCGTCGATGTGCTGGGCCTCGAGCTTCTCGAGCAACCGCAGCACATCGCGCGTCGTGCTGCGATAGTTGGGATCGCCGGCGTTCTCCGCGGCGATGTCCTCATAGAAGCTCGGCACGGTGATGATGCCGATCCGGTAAGTGCGGCCGTGGTCGGTGATGCTCTTCAGCTCGCTGTGCGCTTCCTGCGCCTTCAGCGTCACCTTGTTGCGCACGAACTCGAGCACTCTCTCCTTGGAGCCGGGCGCGGCACCCGCCGGCAGCACCTGCAGCCTGACTGCCGTTCCGGCCCTGCCGCGGATGAGCTGCACGACATCATCGAGCCGCCAGCCGACGACATCGGTGATCGTTCCCGCCGGCCCCTGGCCGACCCCGGTGATCCGATCGTTCTGCTTCAGGGTGCCGGCGACCGCCGCAGGGCCGCCCTGGATCACGTTCATCACCGTGACATAGTTGTCGATGAGCTGCAGCGATGCGCCGATGCCATCGTAGTTGAGGCTCATCTGGATGCGGTACTCCTCGGAGTTGAGCGGCGAGAAGTAGCTCGTGTGCGGATCGTAGGTGCGCGCGTACGCGTTCATCAGATCCTCGAACACGTCCTCGGACTTGATCTGATCGACCCGTTGGATGACGGTCTGGTAACGCTTGCGGAGGATGTTCGTAGCCTGCGGCCAGGTCTTGCCGGCGAGCATCAGTGACAGCACGTCGTTGATGACGCGCTTCTTCCACAGCTGATCCAGGTCAGCCTGGGTCGCCGGCCAGGCGGCATGCTCGCGGTCGAAGTCGTAGCTCGCGATCGTGTTGAGGTTCGGCTCGGAGCCGAGCAGCCCGATGGCGTACTGCCAGCGCTCGCGATTGCGCTCCTTGAAGCGGTTGAAGATCAGGTACGCGGGCTCGATGTCGCCGGTGTGGATCATGTCGTCGAACTTGTCCTTGTAGACCGAGAACTCCTCGACGTCGCTCGCCAGGAAATAGCTGTGCTCGGGGTCCAGGAACGCGAGGTAGCGCTGGAAGACCTGACGCGAGAAGGCGTCGTTGATCTGCGCCTTGCTGTAATGGGTCTCTTCCAGGATCCGCCCGATCTTGCGGGCGATGGAGCGCTGGTCGTCGGTCGGCGCGAGCGAGCCTGGAGGCAGGACCGCCTCGGCGCGTGCCGGGGCATGGAGAGCGGCGTCCGTGGCCACGATCGCGAGGACCGACAGGGCGGTGAGGGCGAGCCATCCGAGCGGACGGCGGAAGGGTTTGAACATCTGGACCTGCTCGGAAAAATCCTTGGGGTGGTAAGAGGTTTCAGGCGCGCCGCGCGCGCCGGTAGGTGATCAATAGTATGGCCGAGACCTGCCTGCGGGGCATCCCCCATTGCACCTTGGGGTAAGGTCGTGATGCAAATCTCACTCCCGGGGGAGCCGGCGCAGCAGACCGAGCCAGAGCCTCACGGCGAGGAGCATCACTGCCGGGCCGAGCGCCACCGCCCAGTACCCGAGCCAGCCGTGGGCAAGGCCGGAGAAGTAATCCCCGTACAGGGCGAGGGGCCCGAGCCCCCGCGGGTCCTCGCCGTGGCTATACGGCCCCAGGATCCGATGCCCCACGAGCCAGATGAGCAGCGGCATCACCACCAGCCCGAGCACCAGGGCGCCGCCATAGAGCGATAGCTCCCGCCGGGCGCGGAGCTCGAAACCGAAGAGGGGGGGCCGGGCAAGCGGTCCGGGGCCGCCGGAAGACTCCGTCATGCGTCGAGTTTAGCCGATCGAGGCGCCGCTCACTTGCTATCGGCGGAGTTCGCCTCTAGGGCCATAATTGGGCGCCATGCAGAAAATCAAAGCGGCCGTGATCGGCGTCGGGTACCTGGGGCGCTTCCATGCGCAAAAATATGCGCAGGCGGGTGATTGCGACCTGGTGGGGGTGGTCGATGAGCGCCCGCAAGCCCGCGATGCCGTTGCGGCCGAGGTCGGCACCCGGGCATTTGCCGACCATCGGCAACTGCTCGGGGAGGTCGAAGCCGTGAGTGTGGTCACGCCGACGCCTCTTCATTTCTCCATCGCCCGCGACTTCCTGGAATCCGGCGCCCACGTGCTGGTGGAGAAGCCGATCACCGAGACCCCGCGGGAGGCGAGCGAGCTGATCGAGCTTGCCGCTCGGCGAGGCCGGCTGCTGCAGGTGGGTCACCTCGAGCGCTTCAATTCCGCCATTCTGGCCGCAGAGCCGTATCTGCGCGCGCCGCGGTTCGTCGAGTGCCACCGTCTCGCCCCCTACCGGGAGCGCGGCACGGACGTCAACGTCGTGCTCGATCTCATGATCCACGACATCGACATCGTGCAGACGATCATCGGCGCACCGGTACGCACCATCGATGCGGTGGGGACGCCGGTGTTCTCGGACAGCATCGATATCGCGAACGCGCGCATCACCTTTGCCGATGGCTGCGTAGTGAACGCCACCGCGAGCCGCGTCAGCTTGAAAACCGAGCGCAAGATGCGCATCTTCGAAGACGACGCGTATCTGTCGCTCGATCTACAGCAGAAGATACTGACGCTCATCCGTAAGCGCGCCCCCGGAGAGCCGCCGGGCCCGCTGCCGGTCAGTATCGAGGAGCAGAGCCTGGAGCCCGGAGATGCGCTCAAAGCCGAGATCGATTCCTTCCTCGCGTGCATCCGCGAGGGCCGCCCACCGGTGGTGACGGGCGAGGCCGGCATGATGGCGCTTGAGACCGCCATGCGCGTCACCGAGCAGGTGCGCCGGTCGCTCGCCGATCGCCGCGCCATGGGAGCGAAGCCCGATGTCCAAGCCACCTGAGCATCTCCAACACTCGCCGCGCCCGGTGACCGTCGCGGCCGTGCAGATGGCGTGCGGCTGGGATGCCGCCGCCAACATTGCGAAGGCGGAGCAGGGGGTGCGCGCAGCCGCCGCGCGTGGGGCGCAGATCATCCTGCTGCCGGAGCTCTTTCAGACTCCCTACTTCTGCATCGAGCAGGACGCGCGCCACCTCAGGCTTGCACGCGGCGTCGACGAGGACGCGGCGGTGCGGCATTTTGGCGCGGTGGCGCGCGAGCTCGGGGTGGTCCTGCCCATCAGCTTCTTCGAGCGCGCGGGGCCCGCCTACTTCAATTCCGTCGCCATCCTCGATGCGGACGGCTCGAGGCTGGGCATCTACCGCAAGTCCCACATTCCAAATGGTCCCGGATACCAGGAGAAGAGCTATTTCAGTCCGGGTGATACCGGCTTCAAAGTGTGGCGCACCCGGTACGCGCGCATCGGCGTGGGCATCTGTTGGGACCAATGGTTTCCCGAATGCGCCCGCCTCATGGCGCTCGCCGGCGCGGAGCTTCTCCTTTATCCAACGGCGATCGGTACCGAGCCGCCGCCGGCCGTGCCGGTGAATTCCCGCGACCACTGGCAGCGCACTCAACAGGGTCACGCCGCCGCGAACCTCATGCCGCTGGCGGCCGCCAATCGTTACGGGCTCGAGCGCTCGCTGCAGGACCCGGATGGTCTTTACATCCGCTTCTACGGCTCGTCCTTCATCACCGATGCCATGGGCGCCAAGGTGGCGGAAGCCCCGCAAGAGGGTGATGCGGTGCTAACGGCCACGTTCGACCTCGAGCAGACGGCCGCTCTGCGGGACAACTGGTTCGTTTTCCGCGATCGACGCCCGGATCTCTACGGGGCGTTGACCTCGCTCGATGGGACTCGGAAAGTCGGCGAGTAAGCGGCTCGGAGCCGTTCGACTCAATGCTTCTCGATCCAGGCGATGGCGTCCTTCAGCTCCTTCACGAAGCGCGCGTATTCGCTGCGTCGCTGCGCATCGTCCGGGACGCGAAGCAGGAACGAGGGATGGATGGTCACCCAGAGATGGGCTGTTGCCGAGAGTCTCATGGGCGCGCCGCGCAGTTGCGAGACGATCACCGGATGACCGAGAAGCGCGCGCGCGGCCGTGCCGCCGAGCGCCATGACGAGCTTCGGCGCCACGAGCCGCAGCTCTTCGCCGAGCCACCAGTGGCAGGCCTCGATCTCAGTCGCGCTCGGTTTGATGTGCAGCCGCCGCTTGCCGCGGGGCTCGAATTTGAAGTGCTTGACGGCGTTGGTGATGTAGACCGCTTCGCGTCCGAGCCCGGCATCCTTCAACGCCCGATCGAGAATCGCGCCCGCGGGGCCGACGAACGGATGGCCCTGCAGGTCTTCGGAGTCGCCCGGCGCTTCCCCGACCAGCATCAGGCGGGCCGGCGCGATGCCCTCACCCGGCACTCCCTGGGTGGTGGATTTCCACAGCGTGCAGCGGCGGCAATCGTTCACCGCAGCTCGTAATTCCTCGAGCGATGCGAGCGTACGCGCGCCCGTGAGCCCGCCTTCCTCCTCACGGCCGGCCCGCGCGCGCCTCGAGAGCGGCTCGGATTCCTCGGTCGTCATCGTCTTCGTTCAATGAGCGACCGCTCCGGTTGGTTCCGGCCCGGATCGAGAGCGTGAAGAAGTGTACGTATTACAACTCCCGGCGTTCTCGGCCGGGAGTGCAGTCACCGTTTGGTGGAGGCGGGGGGAATCGAACCCCCGTCCGCAAGTCCTAGACTTCAGGATCTACGTACGTAGCCCGCTCTTTGGTTCTCACGCTGCGCTACCCGAGGGGCAGGGAAGACGCCGCGCCAGCGGACGGTGACTCTTAACGATCCGGCCCGTCGCACACGCGGATCGCGATCCTGTGAACGCGTCCCCTGATTCGGTCGCACAGGCACGAGCCGGTCAGAGGTCAGCTGCGTTTAGGCAGCCAGAGCGTAGTTGTCGTCGTTGGCAACTATGATTTGCAGCGTGATTTACGAGGGCACTGCACCTCGGTACGCCCCTGAAGGTTCGCAACCCACGTCGAAGCCGGTCGCCCCCAAAGGTACTGCGTAGGATACCCGAAGAGCCTCCGCCGTGCAGGGACTTGCCCGCCGGGCCTGCGCTCGAGCCCGCCATCCGTCGGCGATATTCGGCGGTTCCCTCCATGGGCTCTTTCCGGTAAGGTCGCCGCCCTTTCGCACCAGCGAACGGTGGGTCCGGGAGTACGGAATGTGGAACAAGAGCCTTGCGGCCGTGGGTGTCGCGTTGGGATTGCACGGTGTCGCCCAAGCAGCGCCGGCTGCGGATGGCGGCTCGGCTGGGTGCTCGTGCGCCGCCGCGAGCGCTGCTCCCGCGGGCACCTGGGCTGCGCAGGGACAGCTCGGGCTCATCGTGACGAGCGGCAATACGACGACCAAAAGCGGCAACGCCAGCTTCAACGCGGCTCACATGATGGGTCGCTGGACCTTGAGCGGGGGATTCGCCGCGCTCTACGCCCGTACGGGCAGCCTTACGACCCAGCAGGACCTCAGCGCCACCCTGCAGGCGGATCTGGAGCTGAGTGAGCGCACTTTCTGGTTCTCGACCGCGCGTTGGGATCGCAACCTCTTTACCGGCTTCAGCTACCAGGAGAGCATCGCGACCGGTGGCGGCTTCAAGTTCATCCAATCGCCCGCGACGCAGCTCGTCGGCGAGCTGGGTGTTGGAGTGCGGCGCGAGCAGCCGGAAATTCTGACGACGGGAGTCCTCGGTAACGTCACGAGCCGCGTGCACCAGCCGGTGGTGGACGATGCGGTGCTGCAGGCGGGCCTGAATTACTCGCATTCGATCACTGCATCGAGCAAGTTGGTCAACACGCTCCTGGTCCAGTACGGCTCGAGCGACACGACCACCGCGGACAATCTGTCGCTGCAGTTCAAGGTCGACGCGTCGCTCGCCCTCGCAGTGGGCATGCAGCTCGTGAACAACTCGAGTCCGCCGCCGGGCAGCGCGCGGCACACCGATACCGTGATGACGATCAATCTCGTCTACGCGCTCGCGAATCCCAAGCTTTCGCCGACCGGCGCCACGACCTCGGTCGTGAGCGGTTTCAATCTGCCTTGATCGATTGGCGCACAGTCGCCTGCGGCGCTTGGCGCGGCGCAGGGGCCGATGGCGGCTAGCGGGATCTCAGCAATCGCGCCTTGTCGCGCTGCCAGTCGCGCTCCTTCTCGACCGCGCGCTTGTCATGCTGCTTCTTTCCCTTGGCGAGACCCACCGCGAGCTTGGCGCGGCCCTCTTTCCAGTAAAGCTCGAGCGGCACCAGCGTGTAGCCCTTGCGCTCCACCGCGCCGATCAGGCCGTTGAGCTCGCTATGGTGCAGGAGGAGCTTGCGCGTGCGCACCGGATCGGCGGTCACGTGGCTCGAGGTCGAGGGAAGCGGCGAGATGTGGGCGCCGATCAGGAACGCCTCGCCGCCCCTCAGGTACACGTACGCCTCCTTCAATTGGGCGCGCCCGGCGCGCATCGCCTTGACCTCCCACCCCTGAAGCGCAAGCCCGGCCTCGTAGCGCTCCTCGATGAAATAGTCGAAGCGCGCCTTGCGGTTCTCGGCAATGAGACGGGAAGCGGTGGTGGCGGCCTTGGGCTGCATCGGCGGAGCGCTCGCTGACGTATCGGTCAGGCTCGGGGTCCGCCATTGTAGGGGGAAGCTTGTCCCCGGGGCGTCGATCTTGGGACAATCGCCGCATGCGAGAGGTCAAGCGCTCGGCGCTCGTCACCCAGCCGCCGAGCCGCCTGTTCGCGCTCATCAACGATATCGAGAGCTACCCGCGTTTTCTCCCCTGGTGCACCCACGCGCGCGTGCAGTCGCGGACGGAGCGCGAGATCGTGGCGACCATCGGGGTGAAGCAGGGGCCGCTTCACGGGGAGTTCACGACCCGCAACGAGCTCGAGCCCGACAAGCGGATCCTGATGCATCTCGTGAGCGGCCCGTTCAAGATGCTCGAGGGTGAGTGGCTGCTCGCACCGATCGGTCCGGATGGCTGCCGCGTCGAGTTGACCATGCGCTTTGCGTTCAAGAGCGCCTTTTCGGCCGTGCTGTTCGAGCACAAGTTTGCGGAGACTGTCGGCTCGCTGGTCGACGCATTCGTGAGTCGCAGCCGTGTTGGACAAGGATAAGCGCTGCGTCGTGGCTTACGCCGGCTCCGCGCGCCAATACCTCTGGCCGGTCAGCTTGCCCGCGGAAGCCACGATTGCGGATGCCATAGAGGCGGCGAGGCACCAGGCGCCGGGCGAGGATGTCCCCTGGGACAGCGCGCCGGTCGGTATCTTCGGCGAGCTCCGCTGCCGCGCCGATCGCCCCGTCGACGGCGACCGCATCGAGCTCTACCGGCCGCTGCGTGACGACCCGCGGGCCCGCCGCCGCGCCAACTCTACGCGGCGTTCCAAGGCCGGCAAGTAATCGGCCCGGGGCCGAAGCGTCGCAGGCGGCTTCGGGCCAACTCAGGAAACAGGAAACCTGTTGGGCGAGGGCAGCCGGCCCGGTCCGACGGGCCTTCCCTTGGGCACGTTGTAGAGCGCGAGGCGTTGCACCTTGTCACCGTTGAAATACACGATGATTCGGCTCTCGAGCGGGCGGCGCACATAGCCGTGCTTGAAGTAATAGACGTAGTCCCAGCGGTCCTTGTTGAAGACGTCCTCCACCATCGGCGTGCCGAGGAGGTAGCGCACCTGGCTGCGGGTCATTCCCACCTTCAACTGGCTCACCGCGTGGCCATCGAGGTAATTACCCTGCTGAATGGCCATGCGGTACACGCAGCCCCCGAGTCCGAAGCAAAGAGCGAGCAGTGCGGGCGCGAGCAGGCGCAGTGGCAGGGCGCGGGCGATGGTGCAAATCAAGGGTTCACGTCGCATGGAGGTCCGTCGGATGGGAAAATGCGCAATAATGGGTCGATGATACCTGATCGCGAATGCGCCGCGGCCGAACCCGCGCCGCGCGGTTTGCCGGAGAACGAGCGGTGGAAGGCAAGGACCTTCGCAAGGCGGGCCTGAAGGTCACGCTGCCTCGGCTGAAGATCCTCGAGATCCTCGAGGGCAGCGCGACGCGGCATCTCTCGGCCGAGGACATCTACCGCACCCTGCTCGAGTCGAACGAGGACATCGGGCTCGCCACCGTCTACCGGGTGCTCACGCAATTCGAAGCCGCCGGGCTCGTCACGCGCCATCACTTCGAGGACGGCATGGCGGTCTTCGAGCTCAATCAAGGCACGCATCACGATCATATCGTGTGCCTTGACTGCGGCCGCGTGGAGGAGTTCATGGACGCGGGCATCGAAGAGCGGCAGACCGCCGTGGCGCAACGGCTCGGCTTCTCGATCCGCGACCATTCGCTGATTCTCTACGGCAACTGCCGCAAGAACCACTGTCCTTATCGGCGCGCGCCCAAGCGCCCGCCCGCGGCCTGAAGCATCTCCCGCGCGTGCTCGCGCGCCTTGGAGGTCACATCGACTCCGCCGAGCATGCGCGCCAGCTCCTCGATGCGGCTCTCGTCCGAGAGCTCGGCCACCGCGGTGCGCGTCGTCCTGCCATCGGTCAGTTTGCTCACGCGCAGGTGATGGTGGCCCTGCGAGGCGACCTGCGGCAGATGCGTGACGCATAACACCTGACCGCGCTCGCCGAGGGCGCGCAGCTCGCGGCCGACGATCTCGGCTACCGCGCCGCCGATGCCGGAATCGACCTCATCGAACACCATGCAGCGCGTCTCCTCGGCGCTGCCGGCGACCTGTACGGCGAGCGAGAGACGCGACAGCTCGCCGCCCGAGGCGATCTTCGCGAGCGCGCGCGGCGGCTGACCCGGGTTGGTGCTGACGCGCAGCTCGATGTCGTCGATGCCGTGCTGCGCGGGCTCGCCGCTGCGGCTCTGGGCAACGCCCACCTCGAGACGGCCGCCCGACATCCCGAGCGTCTGCATGTGCTCGGTGACGTCCTCGGCGAGCGCGACGGCCGCGGCGGTGCGTTTCGCGGAGAGCTCCTGCGCCTGGTCGCGGTAGCGCTCCAGGGCTGCCGACAGCTCCTTGCGCAGCACCGCGAGATCGACTTCGGCGCGCTCGAGGCCTTCGAGCTCCGTGGCGAGCTGCGCGGCGCGCGGCAGCAGCTCGAGCGGCGTCACCCGGTGCTTGCGCGCCAGCTCCTCGATCGCGGTCAAACGCCCCTCGACCTCCTGCTGACGCGCCGTATCGAGCTCCAGGCTCTCACCGTAGCGCTCGAGCTCGCGCGCCGCTTCGCGGATCTGCACGGCGGCCTCTTCCGCGAGCGCGACGATCGGTGCCAGCTTGGAGTCGAGACCTGCGCCGGTGCGCAGCGACTGAAGCGCTCGAGCGACGCTCGCCTGAGCGTTGCAGTCCTCGGCCTGATAGAGCGCGGCGAGCGCCGCCTGCGCCGACTCGGCCAGCCGGCCGCGGTTCGTGAGCCGTGCCCACTCGTCATTCAGGCGCTCGACCTCGCCGGGCTCGAGGCTCAGCGCCTGCAGCTCCCCGACCTGGTATTGAAGCAGCTCGAGCTTCGCCTCCCGGTCGCGGGCGCGGCTTTCGAGCTCGAGCGTGCGCTCGAGCATCTCGCGCCACACGCGGTAGGCGATACCCACCTGACCGGCCAAGGGCCCGAGCCCGCCGTAGGTATCGAGCAGCTCGCGCTGCGCGGCGCTGCGGGTCAGTGACTGAAATTCGTGCTGACCGTGGATGTCGATGAGGATGCTGCCCGCCTCGCGCAGCAGCTGCACGGGAACGGACTGGCCGTTGAGGTATGCCCGGGAACGTCCGTCCGCCGACAGCACTCGGCGGACGATGAGCTCATCGCCACCTCCGATCGACTGCTCCTCGAGCCAGCGAGTCAATCCCGGGGGAGCTTTGCGCAGATCGAATGTCGCGGCGATGTCGGCGCGCTCGGCGCCGTGGCGGATCATCTCCGGTCCGCCGCGCCCGCCCGCGAGCAGCTGCAGCGCATCGACGAGGATCGACTTGCCCGCGCCGGTCTCGCCAGTGAGCACGGTGAGCCCCGGGCGCAGCTCCAGCTCGACGGCCTCGATGATCGCGAAGTCGCGGATTTGCAGCCGGATGAGCATGGGCGGTCAGCGCTCCGCGTCGCCCCGGCCCCAGTGCAGTTTGGAGCGCAGCAGGCGGTAGTAGTCGTGACCGGCCGGGTGCAGCAGGGTGATGCGCTCGCCGGCGGGTCTGACCTCCAGCCGGTCACCGGGCACGATTTCCCCGAGAATGGTGCCGTCACAGGTGACCTGGGCGCGAGTCTCGGGGCGCTCGAGCAGCCTGATTTCGATCACCGAGCGGGCGGAGACCACGATCGGCCGATCCGAAAGCGTATGCGGGCAGATCGGGGCCATGACGAGCGCGTCGAGGTTCGGCTCGATGATCGGCCCGCCGCAGGAAAGAGCGTATGCCGTCGAGCCCGTCGCGCTCGCCACCACGACGCCATCGCCCGCATGGGTGTTGACGTAGCGGCCGCCGACCCGAGTCTCGAAGTCGAGCATCCGACCGGTGGCCAGCTTCTGCAGCACCACATCATTCAGTGCCAGCGCCTCGGCCACCGCGCCACCTCCCTGGCGAAGACACGCGGCGAGGAGGGGGCGCTCGTCGGCTTCGAGTCGCCCTTCGAGGGCCGCATCGACACAGCCCAGCATGTCCTGCGGCATGACGTCGGTGAGAAAGCCAAGCCGGCCGCGATTGATGCCGAGAAGCGGTACCCGGTGGCGCGCCACCAGGCCTGCCGCGTAGAGGAGGGTGCCGTCGCCGCCCAGGGCGATCATGAGATCGGCGCGCCGGCCGAGGTCCTGCTCCGGAACCCGAAGCACGGGCGCGCTCGCCGCGGGGAGCTCGGCCCGATCGCCGATGAGCACCGTGACCTGCCGGGTCGCAAGATGCGCCAGCAAGGCGTGCGCGGATTCCGCGACGCGCGAGTCCGTGAATCTGCCGACCAGCGCGCACGTGCGGACGGGGAGGCCCATCGACCGGATCGTAGCAGGACCGCCAGGCCCTTGCTTGACGGTCGGCTCGGCCGTCTGATAATTGGCTATGATGAACGACGAGTTGCTCAACGAGCGTGCTCAACACCTGCTGCGGGTGCTCATCGAGAGCTACATCCGCGACGGTCAGCCTGTGGGCTCGCGCTCGCTGTCGCGGGATTCGGGGCTGCAGCTCTCTTCCGCGACCATCCGCAATGTGATGGCGGACCTCGAGGAGCTGGGCTTCGTCGCCTCTCCTCATACCTCCGCGGGCCGCATCCCGACCGACAAGGGCTACCGGTTCTTCGTCGACACGCTGTTGCAAGTGCAGCCGGTCGAGGAGGCCGCAGCCGCGGAGATCCGCCGCCAGTTCGAAGGACGGCAGCTCGAGGCCGGCCGCGAGAGCTCCAAGGACCTCGTCGCCACGGTCTCGCAGCTTCTCTCCAGTCTCACGCGGCTCGCCGGCGTGGTGACCCTGCCGCGCACAGCGCAGGCCTCGATCACTCAGATCGAGTTCGTGAGCCTGTCCGAGAATCGGGTGCTCGTCGTGCTGGTCTATGGCGAGCGCGAGGTACAGAACCGCATCGTTCAGCTCGAGCGCTATTACTCGCCCGATGAGCTCAAGCGCGCCTCCAACTACCTGAATGAGCAGTTCCGCGGCCGCTCCTTGGCCCAGGTGCGCCAGGAGATCCTGCGGCAGCTGAGCGAAACCCGCGCCCACATGAACCAGGTCATGCTGGATGCCATCGCGGTGGCGCAGCACGTGTTCGAGACCGGCGGCACCGGCGAGGAGCTCGAGTACGTCATCAAGGGCGAGACCAATCTCATGGGCGTCGGGGAGCTCTCGAGCGTCGAGAAGCTGCGGCGCCTGTTCGAGGCCTTCAACGAAAAGCGCGACTTCCTGCATCTGCTCGATCACTCCCTGCGCGCCCAGGGCGTGCAGATCTTCATCGGCCATGAATCGGGCTATCAGATCCTCGATGACTGCAGTGTCATCACCGCCCCCTACGGCTCCTCGGACTCGGTGGCCGGGGTTCTGGGGGTGATAGGGCCGACGCGCATGGCCTACGAGCGGGTCATTCCGATCGTCGACATGACCGCAAAACTGCTCGGCGCCGCCTTGAATTCCCGCCGGTAGAGCATTATCTGATGGCCCGAAGACGCCTGCGGCCCTTCGGGCGAGCGCGGCAGGGGACCGCCTTTGATCGCGCGCCAATTCCTGGGGCACGAGCTCTGGCGCTGGCGGACCTGCGTCCTTATTTTTGGGGAGGTTCTTGATGGGTATGGGCGAAAACGGCGAGCGCTCCGGAGCCGAAGGCGCAGAAGCGGCCGCATCGGCACCGTCCGAGCTCGAGCGCCTGCAGCAAGCCCTGGCCGAGGCCGAGGAGCGCGCTCGCAGCCATTGGGAGCAGTACCTGCGCGCGGTGGCGGAGCTCGACAACGTGCGCAAGCGCGCGCAGCGCGACATCGAAGCGGCCAATCGCTACGGCCTGGAAAAGTTCGCCGCCGAGCTTCTGCCCGTGAGTGACAGCCTGGAGCTCGCCGTGCAGAGTGCCGACAGCCCCGAGGTCGACGTGCGCCGCCTCAAGCAGGGCCAGCAGGCGACGCTGCAGCTGCTCGCGAAGGCGCTGGAGCGGTTCGGCGTCACGCCCATCAACCCGCGCGGCCAGCCCTTCGATCCGACCCGGCACGAGGCGATGATGGCTCAGGAGGCCGCCGACACCAAGCCCAACACCGTGCTGCAGGTGGTGCAGCCCGGCTATGAGCTCAACGGACGGGTCATTCGCCCGGCGCGGGTGATCGTGGCCAAGGCGCCGGCCCAGGGGTGAGACCGTCCGGGCGGTGCAGCGAAACGCCGCCGCAGGGGGGCCTTGAATCGGCGGCGCGAACACCCAAGAAGTGCATCGGTAGCATCTCCCTTTAGACAGAGATTCCGGCGGAGTAGACACATGGCAAAGGTAATCGGCATCGACCTCGGCACGACCAATTCGTGCGTGGCCATCATGGAAGGCGGCAAGCCTCGCGTGATCGAGAACAGCGAGGGCGACCGTACCACCCCATCGATCGTCGCCTTCACCAAGGACAACGAGGTGCTGGTCGGCCAGCCTGCCAAGCGCCAGGCGGTCACGAACCCGCAGAACACGCTTTTCGCCATCAAGCGCCTCATCGGACGCAAGTTCGAGGACGAGGTGGTCCAGCGCGACATCAAGATGGTGCCCTACAAGATCGCGCGCGCGGATAACGGCGATGCGTGGGTCGAGGTGCAGGGCAAGAAGATGGCGCCCCCGGAGATCTCCGCGCGGGTGCTGATGAAAATGAAGAAGACGGCGGAGGACTATCTCGGTGAGCCGGTGACCGAGGCCGTGATCACCGTTCCCGCCTACTTCAATGACTCCCAGCGCCAGGCCACGAAAGATGCCGGCCGCATCGCCGGTCTCGAGGTCAAGCGCATCATCAACGAGCCGACCGCAGCCGCCCTCGCCTATGGGCTCGACAAGCAGGGGAGCGACCGCAAGATCGCGGTCTATGACCTGGGCGGCGGCACCTTCGACATCTCGATCATCGAGATCGCGGAAGTCGATGGCGAGCGCCAGTTCGAGGTGCTTTCGACCAACGGTGATACCTTCCTCGGCGGCGAGGACTTCGACCTGAGGATCATCAACTTCCTGGCCGAGGAGTTCCTGAAGGAGTCCGGCGTCGATGTGCGCAAGGACCCGCTCGCCATGCAGCGCCTCAAGGAGGCGGCGGAGAAGGGCAAGATCGAGCTCTCCTCGACCCAGCAGACCGACATCAATCTGCCCTACATCACTGCGGATGCCTCCGGCCCCAAGCACCTCAACATCAAGCTGACCCGGGCGAAGCTCGAGTCACTGGTGGAGGATCTGGTGCAGAAGACGGTCGCGCCGTGCCGCACCGCGTTGAAGGACGCGGGCGTTTCCGCGAGTGACGTTGCGGAGGTCATCCTGGTCGGCGGCCAGACGCGCATGCCCCTCGTGCAGAAGTATGTGAAGGACTTCTTCGGCCGCGAGCCGCGCAAGGACGTCAATCCGGATGAGGCAGTCGCCGTCGGCGCCGCCATCCAGGCCGGCGTGCTCGCCGGAGAGGTCAAGGATGTGCTGCTGCTCGATGTGACGCCGCTGTCCTTGGGCATCGAGACACTCGGCGGCGTGATGACCAAGCTCATCGAGAAGAACACCACGATCCCGACCAAGGCGTCGCAGACCTTCTCCACGGCCGATGACAATCAGACGGCCGTGACCATTCACGTGCTGCAGGGCGAGCGCGACCGTGCCGCAGACAACAAGTCCCTCGGCAAGTTCGATCTCAGCGACATCCCGCCGGCGCCGCGCGGCATGCCGCAGATCGAGGTGTCTTTCGACATCGACGCCAACGGCATTCTCAACGTCTCCGCCAAGGACAAGGCGACCGGGCGCGAGCAGAAGATCGTGATCAAGGCCTCGAGCGGACTCAACGAGGATGAGATCAAGCGGATGGTTCGCGATGCCGAGGCGCATGCCGCCGAGGACAAGCGCTTCCGCGAGCTGGTCGACACGCGCAACAAGGCGGACGGCATGATCCACGCCGTCGAGAGGAGCCTGAAGGACCTCGGCGAGAAAGTGGACACGGCCGAGCGCGCCAAGGTTGAATCGGCGATCTCGGATCTGCGCACCGCGCTCAAGGGCGATGACCGCGGCGTCATCGAGAAGAAGACCGAGGCGCTCGCGCAGGCTTCCGCCGGAATCGCGCAGCGTGCCTACTCGGCCGGCCAGGCAGGCCCGGAAGCGGCCGCCGGCGGCGGCGCACAGTCCTCCGCGGGATCCGAGGGCGGTGCGGCCGGCCAGGGCGGTCGCGAGGACGTGGTCGATGCGGAGTTCGAGGAAGTGAAGGACAAGGGCCGCAAGGCGAGCTAAGCGACTTCTCGTACAACGCGCCGCAGGCGCATTCTGCGCAATCGACGAGGATCGTGGCGCGCCGCGCGCTGATATGTGACAGTACGCGAGATGTCGAAGGCAGACTACTACAAGGTACTCGACGTACCGCGAACGGCCACCGAGGCGGAGATCAAGAAAGCTTATCGCCGCCTCGCGATGAAGTTTCATCCGGATAGGAATCCCAACGACAAGGAGGCCGAGGAGCGTTTCAAGGAAGCGAAGGAAGCCTGCGAGGTGCTCACGGATCCGCAGAAGCGCGCCGCATACGATCAGTACGGCCATGCCGGCGTCGAGGCCGCCGCCGGAGCTCGCAGCCGGGCGGGGGGCTTCGGCCCCGGAGATGCCTTCAGCGACATTTTCGGCGACGTCTTCGGCGATATCTTCGGGACCGCGCGCCGCGGCGGCCGTGCCCAGGTATTTCGCGGCGCGGACCTGCGCTACGAAGTCGAGCTCGAGTTGCCGCAGGCGGTCTTCGGCCACACGGTCGAGATCGAGGTTCCGAAGCTCTCCGAGTGCGAAACCTGTCATGGCACGGGCGCGGCCAAGGGAAGCTCACCCGCGGCCTGCGACACCTGCGGCGGATCCGGGCAGGTGCGCATCTCCCAGGGGTTCTTTCAGCTGCAGCAGACCTGTCCGCGCTGCCGCGGCACCGGCACCGTCGTCAAAAATCCCTGCGACACCTGCCTCGGGCAAGGACGGGTGCGCCGCAGTCGCAAGCTTTCGGTGAAAGTGCCGGCCGGCGTCGACACCGGCGATCGAATCCGCTTGGCGGGCGAGGGCGAGGCGGGTCGCAATGGCGGCCCCCCCGGTGACCTGTACGTCGAGGTTCACGTGCGCGAGCACGCGATCTTCGAGCGCGACGGCGAGCACCTGAGCTGCGAGGTGCCGATCAGTTTCGCGACCGCCGCCCTTGGCGGCACCATCGAGGTGCCGACGCTCGATGGCGATGTGACGCTGAAAATTCCGGCGGAGACCCAGTCCGGCCGAGTCTTTCGGCTGCGCGACAAGGGGGTCAAACCCGTGCGTAGCAACTCGCGCGGCGACCTCTTCTGTCGGGTGGTGGTGGAGACGCCGGTGCATCTCTCGGCGGAGCAGCGCGAGCTGGTCCGCAAGCTCGAGGCGTCGCTGCAGCAGGACCCGCACCGGCACGCCCCGCGCGAGAAGGGCTTCCTCGAAGGTGTGAAGCGCTTCTTCTCGGGCGCTTGAGAGTGGAGCGCAGGTGACGGGGGTGCGGGCTGTCATCGTGGGAGTGAGCGGCCGCATGGGGCGGGAGCTGGTACGCGCGGCCGGCGAGTTTCCGCAGCTGCGCATCACGGGCGCGGTGGCCTCCGCCGCCAGCGCGAGCCTCGGCCGCGACGCCGGCGAGCTCGCCGGCACCCAACCTCTCGGCGTGAGAGTCACGGGCGATCTCGGCGCCGCCCTCGCGGCCGCGGACGTCGCTCTCGATTTCTCGCAGCCGCAGGCGACCCGCAGCAACATCGCCGCTTGCCGCAGCGCGCGCAAGCCGCTGCTCCTGGGAACCACCGGCTTCGCAGCCGAGCTCAGCGAGGCCGAGCTCGATGCCGCGGCGCGGGAGATTCCGCTTCTCGTGGCGCCGAATACCAGCTACGGGGTGGCGCTGCTCCTCGAGCTCGTGCGGCGGGCGGCAAAGGCGCTGCCGGCGCCGTTCGACATCGAGGTTCTCGAGGCGCATCACCGCACGAAGCGCGATGCCCCGTCCGGGACTGCCCTGGCGCTTGCCCGGGCGGCAGGCGAGGGTCGGGGCCTTGCGGCCCCCGAGGCGCTCGCCGGAGCCGCTTCGGGCCGCACAGGGCCTCGCCGGCAGGGGGAGATCGGCTTCGCCGTCCTTCGGGGGGGCGATATCGTGGGCGAGCACACGGTGCTCTTCGCCGGTCCCGGTGAGGAGCTGCGTCTCAGTCATCGGGCAGGTGACCGGGCCATCTTCGCCCGCGGGGCGCTGCGGGCGGCGCTATGGCTGGCCGGCCAACCGGCCGGACGCTACGGCATGAGCGATATTGTTAAGACAGATCATGCACTTGGATGATTCTCTGCGGTCTTTTTGCGCTCCCGGCGGCCAAGGAATTTCTCATGGACACTCGGGCCACCCCGCCCTTAAAATTTCGCTCTAATCCGTGAACGGGTTAGTCCATGCAAAGCGGGAGGTGTTCGAGAGAACCCTCCCGCTTTGTACATCGGCGGATCGTCCATGGGCTCAAAGTCGCCAGACGGCGCTTTGAGCGAGCGCGGTCATATCAGCGCTCTCGATCCCGCGGACCAGGGAACGGCCCTGGTCCGCTTTATCACTTGCTTTCGGACGGAGCTCCGCATGAGACTCGGCGCGGCGGCTCGGTGCGGGAGCGGGGATGCAGACGAAGAGGTGTGTTTGAAGTGAGCGTACCCGCTGTACTGGCGCTGGCGGATGGCACCGTCTTCCGCGGCCAGTCGATCGGTGCCAAGGGCAACACCACGGGCGAAGTTGTTTTCAATACGGCGATGACGGGTTATCAGGAGATTCTCACCGACCCGTCCTATGCCCGCCAGATCGTCACGCTCACCTGTCCTCACATCGGCAACACCGGAGCGACGCCCGAGGACCTCGAGTCCGCACAGATCTACGCCGCCGGTCTCATCGTTCGCGATCTGCCGCCGCGCGCCAGCAACTGGCGGGCGAATGAGTCGTTGGGCGAGTTTCTCGAGCGCGGACGGGTGGTGGCCATCGCCGGCATCGATACGCGCCGTTTGACCCGCATCCTGCGCGAAGGTGGCGCGCAGGCCGGCTGCATCATGACGGGCGAGCAGGTGGATACGGCGGCGGCCATCAAGGCCGCGCGCAAGTTCCCGGGCCTGAAGGGCATGGATCTCGCCAAGGTGGTGAGCACCAAGCGCAGCTTCCAGTGGAACGAGGGCAGCGTCTGGCCCGAGAGCTCACGGCCGCCGATCCGCTCGCATCAACGGCTGCACGTCGTTGCGTATGACTTTGGCATCAAGCGCAACATCCTGCGGCTGCTGGCGGAGTTCGGCTGCCGCATGACCGTCGTGCCGGCGCAGACGAGCGCCGAGGAGGCGCTGGCGCTCGCGCCCGATGGCGTGTTCCTCTCCAACGGCCCGGGCGACCCCGAGCCTTGCGAGTACGCGATCAACGCGACCCGCAGGTTTCTCGAGACGGACGTTCCGGTGTTCGGCATCTGTCTCGGGCATCAGATCCTCGGGCTCGCCTGCGGCGGGCGCACGGTGAAGATGAAGTTCGGGCACCATGGCGCCAACCATCCGGTGCAGGACCTCGATTCCGGGCGGGTGTTCATCACCAGCCAGAACCACGGTTTCGCCGTCGATGAGACGACGCTGCCGGCCAACGTGCGCGCTACGCACCGCTCGCTCTTCGACGGCTCGCTCCAGGGCCTGGCCTTCAAGGATCGGCCGGCGTTCGGCTTTCAGGGCCACCCGGAGGCGAGCCCCGGCCCGCATGACTTGAAGCCCCTGTTCGAGCGCTTCAATCACCTGATGCTGCGACGGCTGCAGGCCCAGCTCCGCCAGGCGGAGGAGCAGGCGCGCCGGCAGGCCGGCGCCGGCTGACGCTCGCCAGGATTTTCCGTGCCCAAGCGAACCGACATCGCAAGCATCCTGATCATCGGCGCCGGCCCGATCGTCATCGGCCAGGCGTGCGAGTTCGATTATTCCGGCGCGCAGGCCTGCAAGGCGCTCAGGGAGGAGGGCTACCGGGTCATCCTCGTCAACTCCAACCCCGCCACCATCATGACCGATCCCGGGATGGCGGATGCCATCTACATCGAGCCGGTCAACTGGCGCACCGTGGCGCGCATCATCGAGAAGGAGCGTCCGGATGCGCTGCTGCCGACCATGGGCGGGCAGACCGCACTCAACACCGCCCTCGACCTCGTGCGAGAAGGCGTGCTCGAGAAGCATGGGGTCGAGCTCATTGCAGCCTCCAGGGCGGCGATCGACATGGCCGAGGACCGCGAGCTCTTCCGCAACGCCATGCGCGAGATCGGCCTCGAGACGCCGCACTCGCAGATCGCGCGCGGACTCGATGAGGCGCTGGCGGTCGCGGCGGAGATCGGCTATCCGATCGTGGTCCGGCCGTCCTTCACCCTCGGCGGGAGCGGCGGTGGCATCGCCTACAACCGCGAGGAGCTCGAGGACATCGCTGCGCGCGGCCTCGACGCCTCGCCGACCTCCGAGATCCTGCTCGAGGAGTCGGTGATCGGTTGGAAGGAATTCGAGATGGAGGTGGTGCGCGATCACAAGGACAACTGCATCATCGTCTGCTCGATCGAGAATCTGGATCCGATGGGCGTGCACACCGGCGACTCGATCACCGTGGCACCGGCGCTGACGCTCACCGACAAGGAGTATCAGCGCATGCGCGACGCCTCGATCGCCGTGCTGCGCAAGATCGGCGTCGATACCGGCGGCTCGAACGTGCAGTTCGCCGTCAACCCCGATGACGGACGCCTGCTCGTGATCGAGATGAACCCGCGCGTATCCCGCTCCTCGGCGCTCGCCTCCAAGGCGACGGGCTTCCCGATCGCGAAAGTCGCCGCCAAGCTCGCCGTCGGCTACACCCTCGATGAGTTGAAGAACGACATCACCGGCGGCGCGACGCCGGCCTCGTTCGAGCCGGCGATCGATTACGTGGTCACCAAGATCCCGCGGTTCACGTTCGAGAAATTCCCCGCCGCCAACGATCGGCTGACGACGCAGATGAAATCGGTCGGCGAAGTGATGGCCATCGGCCGCACCTTCCAGGAGTCGCTGCAGAAAGCGCTGCGCGGCCTGGAAACCGGGCTCGACGGCCTCTCGCCGCTCCTGAAGCTCCCGCTCGATGAGGACGCCCAGACGAAGCTCGCCTATGAGCTGCGCGCGCCAGGCGCCAATCGGTTGCTCTACGTCGCGGATGCGTTTCGCGCCGGCTGGACGTTCGAGCGGATCGGGGAGCTCACGCGCATCGACCCCTGGTTCCTCGCGCAGATCGAGGAGCTGATCGGCGAGGAGGCCCGGGTGGGCGCCGAGGGCTTCGGCGCTCTCACCGCGGAGCGGCTGCGGTGGCTCAAGCGCAAGGGTTTCTCCGACAGCCGGCTCGGCCGGCTCCTCGACCTGCCCGAGAAGGCGGTGCGCGCCAAGCGCCACGATCTCGGCGTCAGGCCCGTCTACAAGCGGGTCGACACCTGTGCCGCGGAGTTCGCGACCTCCACCGCGTACCTGTATTCGACCTACGAGGAGGAGTGCGAGGCGCAGCCGAACAGCCGGCGAAAGATCATGATCCTCGGCGGCGGACCCAACCGCATCGGCCAGGGGATCGAGTTCGACTACTGCTGTGTGCACGCGGCGCTCAGCCTGCGTGAGGACGGGTTCGAGACCATCATGGTCAACTGCAACCCGGAGACGGTATCCACCGACTACGACACCTCCGATCGGCTCTACTTCGAGCCGCTGACGCTCGAGGACGTGCTCGAGGTCATGGCCAAGGAGCGCCCGGAGGGCGTGATCGTGCAGTTTGGCGGCCAGACGCCGCTCAAGCTCTCGCGCGCGCTGGAGGAAGCGGGCGCGCCGATCATCGGCACCTCGCCCGATTCGATCGATATCGCCGAGGATCGCGAACGCTTCCAGGCGCTCGTGCGCAAGCTCGGGTTGAAGCAGCCCGCCAACGCCACGGCGCGCACCGAAGACCAGGCCGTGGTGCTTGCGCGCGAAGTCGGCTTCCCGCTGGTGGTGCGCCCGTCGTACGTGCTGGGCGGCCGCGCCATGGAGATCGTCTTCAACGAGGATGACCTGCGCGCATACATGGGTCACGCCGTGCAGGTCTCCAACGACAGCCCCGTGCTCCTCGACCGCTTCCTCGACGTCGCGATCGAAGTCGACGTCGATGCGGTGTGCGACGGTGAAGAGGTCCTGATCGGTGGCATCATGGAGCACGTCGAGCAGGCGGGCGTGCATTCCGGGGACTCGGGCTGCTGTCTGCCGCCGAACAGTCTCAGCGCCGAGATCCAGGAGAGCCTGCGCGAGCAGACGCGCAAGCTCGCCACCGCGCTCTCGGTGGTGGGATTGATGAACATCCAGTTCGCCATCCAGAACGGTGTCATTTACGTGCTCGAGGTCAACCCGCGCGCCTCGCGCACCGTGCCGTTCGTCTCCAAGGCGACCGGTCTGCCGCTGGCGAAGATCGCGGCGCGGGTGATGAGCGGGCGCAAGCTCAAGGAGCAGGGCATCACCGCGGGGCGCGTTCCGCAGTACTACTCGGTGAAGGAGGCGGTGTTTCCGTTCGTCAAGTTCCCCGAGTCCGATCCGATACTCGGTCCCGAGATGAAGTCCACCGGCGAGGTCATGGGTACGGGGCGCACCTTCGGCGAAGCCTACGCGAAGGCACAGACGGCCTCGGGAGTGACACTACCGCGCAAGGGTGTGTGCTTCATCAGCGTGCGCGACCGGGACAAGCCGGGCGCGGTCGCGCTGGCACGCAGGCTCATCGCGCGCGGCTTCGAGGTGGTGGCGACGGAGGGCACCGCGCGCGCGCTGACCGAGGCGGGCGTCGCCTGCCGCAAAGTGAACAAGGTGCGCGAGGGCCGGCCGCACATCGTGGACATGATCAAGAACGATGAGATCGACCTGATCGTCAACACCACCGAGGGCAAGCTCGCCATTCGCGAGTCAAACTCCATCCGTCGCGAGGCGGTGCACCACCGCGTGACCTACTACACGACGCTTGCGGCGGGGCTCGCGACCTGCGAGGCGCTGGATCATCTCGATGAGGTCGAAGTGAACCGTCTGCAGGACCTGCACAGCGAGGCGTTAAGGTTGAGCGCATGAAACGGACTCCCATGACCCTGCGCGGCGCCGAGGCGTTGCGCGCCGAGCTCAAGCGACTGAAATCCGAGGCGCGCCCGCGCATCATCCGGGCGATAGCCGAGGCGCGCGGCCACGGTGATCTTTCCGAGAACGCGGAATATCACGCCGCGCGCGAGCAGCAGGGCTTCATCGAGGGCCGCATCAAGGAGATCGAGCAGAAGCTGGCGAGTGCCGAGGTCATCGATCCGAGCAAGCTGACCAACACCGGCAAGGTGGTCTTCGGTGCCGTGGTGGAGCTGGAAGACCAGGACGGCGGCAGCCGCGTCGTCTACCAGGTCGCGGGCGAGGACGAGGCGGACATTCGCGCCGGCCGGATTTCCATCACCTCCCCGATCGCTCGCGCCCTCGTCGGCAAGTCCGAGGGGGATGTGGTCGAGGTCACCGCCCCGGGCGGTGTGCGGTCCTACGAGATCGTCGCCGTACGCTTCGAGTGAGGAGCTAGTCGGGAATCACGATGCGCGGCAGCTCGGGGCGCGGCCGGTAGAGAACCGCCACGTTGCCGATCCGGTGCACGAGCGAGCTGCCGGTCCGCCGCGCCAGCTCGGCGAAGAGCGCATCGCGAGCACCACGGTCGCCTCCCGGAGCTTTGATCTTGATGAGCTCGTGATCGGTGAGCGCGCGGTCGGCCTCCCGGGCGACCGCCTCCGTCAGTCCGGCCGATCCCAGCCGGACGACCGGCTGGAGCTCGTGGGCGAGGCCGCGCAGATAGCGGCGCTGGCGCTCGGAAAGGGGCGTTGGCGGCGACATTCCTCGGGCATTTTACAGACAGGCAATGGCCAGACGATCCAAAAGCAGCGCTCGCTGGCTCAATGAGCACTTCAGCGACCCCTTCGTCCAGCGGGCGCAGGCGCAGGGGTGGCGCTCGCGCGCCGTCTTCAAGCTGGAGGAGGTGGATCGGCGCGAGAAGCTGCTCGCATCGGGGGCCATCTGCCTCGATCTGGGCGCGGCACCGGGAGCCTGGAGCCAGTACGCCCGCCGGCGACTCGGTCGCAGCGGCCGGGTCGTGGCCACCGATATCCTGCCGATGGAGGCACTCGCGGGCGTCGAGTTCGTGCAGGGCGATTTTCGGGAGGAAGAGGTTTTTAACCAAATCCTGGCGCTATTGCCGGAACGGCAGGTGGATCTGGTGCTTTCGGACATGGCCCCCTCGCTGAGCGGGATCGATGTCGTCGATCAGCCACGGTCCATGTACCTTGCCGAGCTGGCGCTCGATATGGCGTCCCGGGTCTTGAAGGGCGGGGGGAATGCCCTGATCAAGGTTTTTCAAGGGGCAGGCTTTCAGGAGCTCATCCAGGACGCGCGCGGCCGATTCGCCAAGGTGAAGCTGGTCAAGCCCACCGCTTCACGCGCCCGCAGTCCTGAAATGTATCTGCTGGCCAAGGATTTTCGCTTGGTGTAGCGTGCTCAAAGCTGGACCAGGTTCAGGAGTGCACACACTGCCGGATGCCGGCAGGCGAGGCCGCATTTGAAGATGAATGATTTGACGAAAAACATCCTCCTATGGGTGGTGATTGTCCTCGTTTTGCTGGCCGTCTTCAGCCGTTACATGCCGACGGTCGGGCAGCCGGAGGAGATCAAGTACTCCACCTTCCTGCAGGATGTGAAGTCGCACCAGGTCGACAGCGTCGTCTTCCAGGGTGACATGCTCTATGGCGTGATGAAGGATCACACCCAGTTCAAGACCTACAACCCCGAAACCGACTATACGGCGCTCATCGGGGCGCTGGAGAAGAACGAAGTCGGCATCGAGGGCAGACCGCCCAAGCAGCCGAACTTCCTCGCGCAGTTGCTGTTGCAGCTTGCGCCGGCGCTGCTGCTGATCCTGGTGTTCGTCTACATGCTGCGCCAGATGCAGGGTGCGTCCGGCGGCCGCGGGGCCATGTCCTTCGGCAAGAGCCGCGCGCGGCTCCTGGGAGAGGATCAGGTGAACGTTACCTTCGCCGACGTGGCGGGGGTGGATGAGGCGAAGCAGGAGGTAGGCGAGATCGTCGACTTCCTCAAGGACCCGGGGAAATTCCAGAAGCTCGGCGGCAAGATCCCGAAGGGCGTGCTCATGGTGGGCTCGCCGGGCACGGGCAAGACGCTGCTCGCGCGCGCCATCGCGGGCGAGGCCAAGGTGCCCTTCTTCACCATCTCCGGCTCCGACTTCGTCGAGATGTTCGTCGGCGTCGGCGCTTCGCGCGTGCGCGATATGTTCGAGCAGGCGAAAAAGCACGCTCCCTGCATCATCTTCATCGACGAGATCGATGCGGTCGGGCGCCACCGTGGCGCGGGCCTCGGCGGCGGCCACGACGAGCGCGAGCAGACATTGAACCAGCTGCTGGTCGAGATGGACGGCTTCGAGGGCAATGAGGGCATCATCGTCATCGCAGCGACCAACCGTCCCGATGTGCTCGACCCGGCGCTGCTGCGGCCGGGCCGGTTCGATCGGCAGGTGGTGGTGCCGCTGCCGGACGTGCGCGGGCGCGAGCAGATTCTGCGCGTGCACATGCGCCGCGTACCGCTCGCGGACGATGTCAAACCGGCGCTCATCGCCCGCGGCACGCCCGGCTTTTCCGGCGCGGACCTCGCCAACCTGGTGAACGAGGCCGCTCTCTTCGCGGCGCGCGCCAACAAGCGCATCGTCGGCATGGACGAGTTCGAGCGCGCCAAGGACAAGATCATGATGGGCGCGGAGCGCCGCTCCATGGTGATGAGCGAGGAGGAGAAGCGCATGACCGCCTATCACGAGGCGGGCCATGCGATCGTCGGCATGACGGTGCCGGAGCACGATCCGGTCTACAAGGTGACGATCATCCCCCGGGGACGAGCGCTCGGGGTCACTCAGTTCCTGCCCGAGCAGGATCGCTACAGCATGTCCAAGCGGCGCTTGGAGAGCGCGATCGCGACGCTCTTCGGCGGACGCATCGCGGAGGAGCTGATCTTCGGGCCGGAGTCGGTGACGACCGGCGCCTCGAACGACATCGAGCGGGCGACGGAGCTCGCGCGCAACATGGTGACCAAGTGGGGCTTGTCGGACAAGCTCGGACCGCTGACGTATTCGGAGGAAACCGGCGAGGTGTTCCTCGGCCGCAGCGTCACGCAGCACAAGCAGGTGTCGGACGTCACGGCGCATGCCATCGATGAGGAAGTGCGCAGCGTCATCGAGAGCAACTATCAGCGCGCGCGTCAGATCCTGACGAGCTCGCTCGAGAAGCTGCACCTGATGGCGGATGCGCTCATCAGGTATGAAACCATCGATGAGGAGCAGCTGAAGGACATCATGGCGGGCCGGCCGCCCAAGCCGCCGGCGGGCTGGGACGATTCGCTGTCGAATCGACCACCGCGGCCGCCGACGGAAGGCCTGCCGGCGCCGGCGACCGGCAGCGCGATCGGGCCGCCGGCGGGACAGCACTGAAGCCTCTCGCCTCGTCCCACCTGACGGACGTGGCCCAATCACACTTCGCGCTGCATTGCCGGGGGCGGGTGCTCGGGCTCGAGCGGCCCGTCGTCATGGGCGTGCTTAACGTCACGCCCGACTCCTTTTCGGACGGCGGCCGGTTCGCACGGCTGGACGATGCGGTCACGCGCGGGCTGCAGAT
>DATFCZ010000082.1:0-26214 GCA_035252605.1 Steroidobacteraceae bacterium | reverse complement strand
AGCTGCAACTGCGGCCCGCGGGGCGTCTGAGTCCGCCGCCGGCGCGGCGCCGGCGGTGAGCGCGCCGCCGCAGCTCAGCGCCGAGGACCTCGATGCGTTCCTCGGCGGCATCGTCCCCTACGCCATCGCTCAGGCCAACATCGCGGGTGCCTCCGTTGCCGTGGTCGCCGACGGCCATCTCCTTTTCGCCAACGGGTACGGCCTCGCGGACGTGAAATCGCGCCGGCCGGTGATCGCGGATCAGACGCTCTTTCGCGCGGGCTCGGTCTCGAAGCTCTTCACCTGGACGGCGGTGATGCAACTCGTCGAGGAGGGCAAGCTCGATCTCGACCGCAACATCAACGATTACCTCGATTTCAAGATTCCGCAGCGCTACGGCAGGCCCATCACGCTGCGCGATGTCATGACGCATTCGACGGGATTCGAGGATACCGTCACCGACCTCTTCGTCGCCAAGCCGAATCAGCTCTTTCCGCTGCGGCAGTATCTCATCCGCCACATGCCGCCGCTCATCCACCCGCCGGGTCAGGTGGTCGCCTACTCCAACTACGCCGCGACGCTCGCCGGGTACATCGTCGAGCGCATCTCGGGCGAGCCGTACGATGAGTACATCGAGCGCCACATCCTCGAGCCGCTCGGCATGCGACAGTCGACGTTCCGACAGCCCCTGCCGGCGAATCTAAAGCCGCTGATGGCGAGCGGCTACCGCCAGGCCTCCGACCCGAGCACGGTGCCTTTCGAGCTGGTGGAAGCGGCGCCCGCCGGAGCGCTCACCACCGATGCCGCGGATCTGGCGAAATTCGCGCTGGCGCAGCTCGACGGCGGGGCCTACGAGGGCGCGCAGATCCTCTCTCCGGCCACGCTTCGGGAAATGCATACGCCGCAGGGCCGGCCGCTGCCCGGCATGAACGGCATGGATCTCGGCTTCTACGACGAGAATCGCAACGGCTTGCGCATCATCGGTCATGCGGGTGACACCGGCGCCTTCCACGCCGACCTGCACCTGCTGCTCGATAAGGGCGTCGGGTTCATCATCATGGTGAACAGCACCGGCAACGCCGGCGCGGCGGAGGCCGTGCGCGTCGCCATCTTCCGCAGTTTCCTCGATCGCTACTTTCCCTACACGCCGCCGAGCGAGACGACCGTCTCCAATCCCGGCAAGGACGCGGCGCGCGTGGCCGGCTTCTACGGCTCGAGCCGGCACACGGTGCTGCGCATCCTGACGGCGCTCGGCCAGTCGGCGGTCAGCGCCCAGCCGAGCGGTGAGATCACCGAGAGCGACCTCACTCACCTGAGCGGGGTTCCGAAACACTGGCGCGAGGTGGGCCCGCTCACCTGGCGGGAGGTGGGCGGACAGGCGCATCTCAGGTTCGTCGCCGGCAACTCGGGTGCGATCAGGTACTGGGTATCGGACGATACCATTCCGGTCGACATCAACCAGCGCGTCCACGGGCTCGGGCAAAGCTCGCTCCTGAAGCTGCTCGGCGGGCTCTTCGTCGCCGTCATGTTGCTCACCGTCGGGATCTGGATCGGGGGCGCCATCATTCGGCGCCGTTTCAGGCACCCGCTCGTGCTGTCACCGCTCAAATCGAGGCTCCGGCTCGCCTCGCGCCTGGGCGCCGTCATTTACCTGCTGCTCATCGTGGGATGGCTCGCCTTCTTCGCGAGCCTCTCCGGGCTCGTGGCGCTGGTGGGCGGCGAGCTCTTGGGCCGCTTCATCCCGCTTTATGTGCTCGGCGTGCTCGCGATCCTGGGCAGCCTCGCCATGATTGCCAACGCGGGACTGCGCCTGCGGGTCGGACCCGGTGGCATGGTGGCGCGCTGCGGTGAGCTCATCCTGGGAATTGCGGGCATGTACGGCATCTGGGGAGTGATTCATCTTGGGCTCGCGAGCTTCACGGTTTCCTTCTGACGGCATGCGCCCGAGACTGATTGCCGCGGCGGCGGCGCTCGCTTGGATGTCGGCGGCGCCGCTCGCGGCAGCGGCAGCGATGGCGACGGGCGGCACCCCGCCCCCCGATCTCGATCGCTATGTCGAGCACGCCATGCGGGCTTTCGGCGAGCCCGGGCTCTCGCTCGCCATCGTCGAGAACGGCAAGACCGTCCTCGCCAAAGGCTACGGCGTGCGCAGCATCGCGACCCGGACTCCGGTCACGGCCGACACCGCTTTTCCCATCGGCTCGGAGACCAAGGCATTCACCTCGGCGGCATTGGCGATCCTGGTCGATGAAGGCAAGCTCAAGTGGAGCGACCGCGTCGTCGACAGGCTGCCGGGCTTCAGGATGTACGATCCCTATGCCACCGCACACATGACGGTGCGTGATCTATTGACCCATCGCAGCGGGTTGGGATTGGGAGAGGGTGATCTGATGATCATCCCGAATACCACCCGCAGTCGCGCCGACATCGTCCACGCTTTGCGATACCTCAAGCCGAAGAGCGGATTTCGCGAGGTATTCGCCTACGACAATATCCTCTACATCGTCGCCGGAGCGCTCGTACAGGCGGTTTCCGGCGAGACCTGGGAGCATTTCGTCGAGCAGCATCTCTTCGGGCCGTTGGGAATGACCGATGCGCGCACGCTCTACGACCCCGCCGCGCCGAATGCCGTGGCTCTGCAGGCACGCACCGACGGACCGATCCGCGGCATGGGGCACGAGCGGATATTGAAACACCCGTTGGATCCCAGGGCCGCGGCGCCCTGCGGCTCGATCAACGCGAGCGCCGTCGACATGGCCAAGTGGATGGCCATGTGGGAAGAGGGCGGGAAGCTACCCGATGGCCATCGGCTCCTCAGTCCCGCCGCGGTGCAGGAGCTGTGGAACCCAGTCGTCGTGGTTCCATCCGACGCCTTCGGCGCGGTCTCCCCGCTCCTCGCCGGTCCCAGCTTTCAGGACTATGCGTTGGGTTGGTTCGTGGAAGATCACTACGGGCACACGGTGGTCGAGCATACCGGCGCGGTTTTCGGCGCGCTCGCCGCGCTCTATTTCATTCCCGACAGGCACGTCGCCTTCTCGGTGATCATCAACTCCGAGGATGCCGGTACGAGGCGGGCGGTGGTCGACTATCTGCTCGCTTACTATCTCGACCAGCCGCAGCAGGACTGGGTGGGCGGCCTCGTGAAGCTGCGGCGACAGCTCATCGACGAGACGCTGACGAAGATGAAGCACCTGCCGCAGCAGTACCGGCCGAACGATAAGTCGTCGCTGCCGATGTCGGCCTATGCGGGGAGGTATGCCGATCCCTGGTACGGCACCATGACGGTCTCGATGCGGCCGGGGAACGAGCTGTGGATCGTCTTCGATCGCACGCCGAACATGGACGGCCCGCTCGAGCACGTCGCCGACGATACCTTCCGCGCTCACTGGAGCGAACGCGGGATCGAGGATGCCTACGTGACCTTCAAGGTCGGGAATGGCCGCATCGGATCCATTGCCATGAAGCCGGTATCACCGCTCGCGGATTTCAGTTTCGATTACCAGGATCTTCATTTCCGTCCCGCCGCTCACGGATCGTGACGTAGGCGCCGGTTCAGATTACCAACGGGGGAGAACGGTCATGTTCAGGTCAGCACGTGTTTTAGCGCCCATGTTGCTCGTTCTGACGCCCGCTTTGGTGGCGGGCCAGGCGGCGCGCGCGGACGATGCAGCCCCTCAGGCGCAGAGCGCGGCAACGCTCCAGGAGGTGGTCGTCACGGCGCAGAAGCGCCAGGAGAAGCTGATCAACGTGCCGATGGCGGTCACCGCGATCACGAGCGATACGCTCAGGTCGATGCACCTCGTCGACTTCGCGGATCTCGAGACCCAGGTCCCGGGCCTCTCGGTCGAGCTCACCGCCCCTGGCCTCGATCGCCTCACCATCCGCGGTGAGAACGTTGGAGGGGTCGGCTCGACGGTGACCACCTACATCGACGACGTCCCGTTTGGCTCGAGCAACGCGCTCGCCAACGGTGCCATCGCCGCCGGCGATTTCGACACCTGGGACCTCGCGCGGGTCGAGGTGCTGCGCGGGCCGCAGGGCACCTTGTACGGCGCCGGCAGCGAAGGCGGTCTTCTCAAGTACGTGACCAACCCGCCCGATCCGTCGAAGTTCTCGAGCGCGTTCGAGCTCGGCTACGAGGACATCGCGCACGGCCAAAGTGACCCTTCCTTCAAGGCCATGCTCAATCTCCCGGTGGGCGGCCGAGCGGCGCTGCGGCTCGATGGTTTCGACACCCGCCTCCCGGGCTACATCAACGACCCGCAGCTCGGGCAGAGCAATGTCAATCGCGGCACTCGCGAGGGCGCGCGCGGATCGTTCCTGGTCAATGTGACCGACGACTTCTCGATCCGGCTGACGGCATTCGGGCAGAAGCTGCACACCGACGGCACGCCCGAGATCGACGTGGTCGGCGCCGCCGGCACTCCGCTCACCCCGCCCGCGAACCAGCTGCAGCCGGCCGACGGCAATTACGACCAGCACCGCTTCATCAGCCAGCCCGCAACCTTCAAGTACGACGTCTACAGCGGCACGCTCGACTGGCATTTCGGGTGGGGGAGCCTCACCTCGATCACGAGCTACGGTACGACCACCGAGAATCAGTTCACCGATGCCACATCCACGGCGGTCATTCCGGGACTGAGCTTCGGCGCGCTGGCGGGCCTGTTTACCGGCACCAACGATGCGGTGGCGGAGACCAACGATCTTTACGTCAAGAAGTTCACCCAGGAGCTGCGGCTCGCGTCATCGAGCGGTCAGGCGCTCGAGTGGCAGTTGGGCGCCTTCTACACGCGTGAATCGTCGACGCTGGCACAAACGCTGCCCTCGTTCATCATTCCCACTCTGGCGCCGAGCGGCTTGCCCTCCATCGAGAATGCGAATCTCGATGCGATCTATCGCGAATGGTCCGGGTTCGGCCAGATCACCTACCGCTTCAACCCGGCGTTCGATGTGACCCTCGGCGGCCGCTGGTCGGAGAACAAGCAGTCGGAGAACGAGTTGATCAGCGGCCTGCCGGCCGTGGTGGGTCCGCCGCAGACGAGCGGCGGCGCCTCGACCGGCACCGACTTCCTCTACTCGCTCGCGCCGCGCTGGCACGTGACCCAGAACACCATGGCGTACGTGCGCGTGGCGAGCGGCTACCGTCCGGGTGGCCCGAACGCGCTGCCGCCCATCACGCCGACGGGAGTCGCCCGCACCTATGAGGCGGACTCAACCGTCAACTATGAGATCGGCATCAAATCTCTCCTGCTCGACAACCGCCTGTCGATCGATGTGGACACGTTCCTCGTCAAATGGAAGAAGATCCAGCTGTTCGAGTTCGTGGACAACTTCGGCATCAACGCCAACGGCGGCACCGCGACCACCAAGGGTCTGGAGTGGACGTTCGGGCTGACGCCCGTCGATGGCCTCAACTTGACGCTCACCGGGGCTTATGTGGATGCCTACCTCACCGCGGACGCACCGGCCACGGGCGGCCTCACGGGGGATCAACTGCCGTACGCGCCCAAGTGGAGCAACTCGCTCGATGCGAGCTACACCTGGAAGGCGTTCGCCGACTACGATGCGTTCGCCGGGGCGACCTGGAGCTACATCGGATCGCGCGTCAATGACTTCGCCGCGACCGCGGCGGTCGTCGGCGGCGCCATCGTCTTCGAGCCCAATCCGCGCGCCGATCTCGGCAGCTACAACACCCTGGACCTGCGCGCCGGCTTGCAGGACCAACGCTGGACGTTCGAGCTCTACGCCAAGAATCTCACCGACAATCGCGGGCTCACCTTCTACTCGAACGCCGGCACACCGAACTTCGGCGGCTCGATCACCATCCAGCAGCCGCGCACGATCGGCGTCCTGATCGACCTGCACCTGTAGGGACGCGCTCGGGGCAGGCGGGCTTCGGCCGCCCGCGGGAGTTGGTCAACGGGCGAGGCGCAGGCTACACTGCGCCTTCGTTCGTTGCGGCCGGCGCGGCCGCGACTCCTCGCCCGCGGGAGGCCGTGATGTTCAGGAGCTTCATTCTTGGGGTCGTGCTGACGATCGTGGCGATCGTCGTCGCGCTCTACTTGCTCATTACTACCGGCACGATTTCGGCCGGCGCGGACTCCCAGCCTCTGCCTCTCGAGGGCTGGGCCTCACGAGCGTCGCTCCACGCCACGCTCAACAACGAGGCGCCCAAGCAGCAAAATCCCGTGCCGCTCAACGATCAGAACCTGATCGCCGGTATCCAGCTTTACGCGAAGCATTGCGCCATCTGTCACGGCACGGCGCAGGGCGATGCGTCGGCGTCAGGGGTGGCCAAGGGCGAGTATCCCCGGCCGCCGCAGCTCGCGACCGATGGCGTCGAGGATGATCCCGAGGGGGTGACGTTCTGGAAGCTTGACCATGGCATTCGCTGGACGGGAATGCCGTCCTGGAAGGCCACTTTGAGCGAGCAGCAGATGTGGACCTTGGCGCTCTTCCTCAAGCACATGGATAAGCTTCCGCCGGCCGCCGAGCAGGCTTGGCAGCAGGTGACGAACACGCCCGCGGCGGTGCCCGGTGGGACGGAGCCGCCGACCCCGGCGCCCGCCACGCAGCCCCCGCCATCCCCGTGATCCCTCGGCCGATCCCTTGGCCGATCCCTTGGCCGATCACCGGCGCATCCGGGCTCCGGGTGAGGCGGGCGGCAGGGCTTTGAGCTGCTCGGTAGGATGTTGGAAAGCTTGGAATCGACACTGTCCGTCTCGACATGCGAATTCGCCCGTCGGCCTCAGCTTGCCTTCCCACTTCTTCATGTTGTGTGAGATCTTCGCGGCACGTGCACCCGAGAGGCCGCGCACGTAGCGGGCGTTCAGCGGGTCCCAGGGACTGTGAAATCGGTCCATCTCGGCGATCGCCTCGCTGCGGCTCTTGCCCTGCACGAGCACCCGATAGGCTGCCGCAATGATTCCGGTCCGGTCCACCCCGGCACGGCAGCTCACGAAGACAGGCTTCGGAGCCTTCTCGATGATCGCCAGTACGTACGCCACATGCTCATCGAGGTGGTAGTGGGTCAGCACGTCCAGCGCGAGGAAATCCTGCACGCGATAATAGATCACCGAGCGCGCGATCCTGGGGTCCGGCCTGGCTCGAAGGAAGGCGGGCCGCATATCGAGTTGCAGGCTCACGACGGTCCGGATGCCGTGCTGCACCAGCCAGGCGGCATCGGCCCGGCCCGGAGTCGCACCCCGCCAGAGCACCCCTGGCGTGACCACGCAGAAGTTGTGCATCGGCGAATTGAGATCGTTCGCGCAGGCGCCCGGGAGCGTGTGTCTGGAGAAATAGACGCAGCCCGAGAGGACGCAGAGGACGAGATACGAGAGGGCGCGCGACGCCCGCCAACGGTAGCTTGGCTCAGCCATCGCTCTCAAGTTGACAGCGTCCGTCCCGGCATGCGAACTCACCGGTCGGCTTCAGCCGAGTTTCCCACTTTCGCATCTCGCGCGAGATCTTCCGGGCTCGGGCCCCGGAGAGGGTGCGCACGTAGCGGGCATTCAGGGGGTCCCAGGGGGTGTGAAAGCGCGTCATTTCCGCGATGGCCTCTCCGCGGCTCCTGCCTTGTACGAGCACCCGATAGGCCGCCGCAATGATCCCGGTCCGGTCCACCCCCTCGTGGCAGTTGACGAAAACGGGCTTCGGCGCCTCGTTGATGATGGCGAGGACGTAAGCCACGTGCTCATCGAGATGATGGCGAGTCAACAGGTCGATCGCGGGGAAATGCTGCACCTGATAATAGGTTACCGTGTGCGCCGCGAGCCGGGGGTCGATGTGGGCCCCTTCGAAGGCGTGCCGCACATTGAGCTCCAGACTGACGACGGTACCGACGCCGTGCTCGACCAGCCATGCGGCATCCGCGCGGCCGGGGACCGCGCCCCGCCAGAATACACCGGGGGTCACCACGCAGAAATTGTGCACCGGCGACCCCAGATCGCTCGCGCATGCTCCGGGGAGTGTGTGTCTCGAGAAGTACACGCAACCGGAAAGGAGCAAGGGGAGCAAGCAGAGAATCGCGCGCCCGCGAGGGTGCGGTGCTCGGCCCTGCGGGCCGCAGACAGAGCGCGGACGTTGCATATCCGCGCCGGCGCAAATATCGGACCCGCGACTCTGGCGCTCCGTGGCAGCTGCGGGCTTCGCTTCGGGGCACATCTCGGTCAAGGTTGTCGTCTCGATCCATCGCCTGACTGCATCCCATGAGCTACACACGCTGCCTGCGCGGCCTGCTCTCCGGCCATGAGTATCCGGCCGACCGGTTGATGAATCTCGACCCCATCGACCAGCGGCCGGTCGAGATGGTGCTCGATCTCGAGCGGCTCGCGCGCGAGCAGCCGGAGCTTCGCTGGTACCACCCCGACCGACGCGATCTGTGGCGGTTCGGCGCGCTGCTGCCGCTCGATATCGCAAATTCGGCGGACCGCAGCCACATCGTCACGCTCGGCGAAGGCCACACGCCCTTGCGCGAGTATCCGGACCATCCGCTCGCGCGACAGATCGGGTTCCGGCTGCAGGTCAAGGATGAAGGCAAGGCGGTGCCCGGTTACGGCGCGAATCCGACGCAGTCCTTCAAGGACCGCGGCATGGCGATGGCGGTCTCGATGGCACGGCGCTTCGGCTTGAGGAAGCTCGTGGTGCCGACCCAGGGCAACGCGGGCGACTCGTTGGTGGAGTACGCGCTCGCGGGCGGGCTCGAGGCCGCGGTGATCATGCCGCGCGACACTCCGATGCCCATTCAGGGCCGGGTGGCGGCGCTGGCGATGCGCGGTCCGCAGGTCGTGTTGGAGTTGGTCGAAGGCACCATCCGTGAAGCGGGCACACGGATGCGGGAGCGCTATCTGCCGCGGGGCTACTTCAATGTGGCCACGTTCCAGGAGCCCGGTTGGCGCATCGAGGGCAAGAAGACGCTCGGCCTCGAGCTGGCCGAACCCGCGCCGGGCGAGAGGCACTGGCGCGTGCCGGATGCGATCGTCTATCCGACGGGCGGCGGCACCGGCGTGCTCGGGATGTGGAAGGCGTTCGATGAGCTGCAGGCGCTCGGCCTCATCGGCTCGGAGCGTCCCCGGATGATCTGCGTGCAGGCGGCCGCGACCACGCCCATCGTCGATGCCTGGACGAGCGGCGATACCGACACGAAAACGGCGAGCCCCGGAAAGACGCTGTGCTTCGGTCTCAACGTTCCCGGTGGGGTCGGCCACTTCAAGGTGCTGGAGATCATCCGCGCCAGTGGCGGCTGCGCCATCGCGGTGACCGAGGCGCAGCTCGAGCGGACACTTTCGGCCATCTGGCGCGAGAAGCAGTGGTGGATCGCTCCGGAGGGGGCGGCCTGTCTCGCGGCCCTCGAGCCGCTCGCCGAGGGCGGCACGCTTCGGCCGGGCGAGCGCGTGGTGGTCGTCAACACCGGGTCGCTCGAGAAATATCTGCCGGAGCTGCGGCATTTGCTCTGAGAGCGCATCGTGCGATCGCATCGTCAACGCGGTTTGGCCGAGTGAGCGCACCTGAGGTCGGCGAGCGTGGCCTGCTGCGCGCCGTCTCGCGATGGCAGCTCGTCGGCCTCGCCATCAACGATGTGATCGGCAGCGGCATCTATCTGCTGCCTGCGGCCGCGGCGGCGCTACTCGGCGCCGCGAGCGTATGGGCCGTGGTGGTGGCCGGGCTCGCAGCGGCTCTGCTGGTGCTCTGCTTTGCGGAGGCCTCGAGCTACTTCGATGAGCCGGGGGGCGCCTATCTTTACACGCGCGCCGCCTTCGGGCGCTTCGTCGGGTTCGAGGTCGGCTGGATGACCTGGCTGTCACGCGTCGCCGCACTGGCCTCGTTCGCAACCGCCCTGGTGCAGGCGGTGAGCGTGTTCTGGCCGGGGGCCGAGAGCCGCTGGGGACGGGGCGCTCTCATCTGCGGGCTCATCCTGCCGCTCGCCGCCATCAACGTACGGGGCGTGAGCGCGGGCGCCCGCACCGCCGTCGTCCTGGTCATCGCCAAGATGGTGCCGCTCGTGTTCTTCATCGCGGTCGGCGCGTGGTTCATCGACGGCACGCAGCTTGAGATCTTCGAAGCACCGCCGGGCGGCGCGTTGGGGCAGGCGGCACTGCTGCTGCTTTTCGCGTATGGGGGCTTCGAGAACACGCCGGTCGCGGCCGGCGAATATCACCATCCGCGCCGCAACGTGCCCTTCGCGCTCCTCTCGATGATAGTGGTCGTCACCCTGCTCTACGGCGCGGTGCAGCTGGTGGCGCTCGGAACGCTTCCGGGGCTTGCGCGATCGCTCTCGCCGCTGGCCGAGGCGGCGCAACGCTTTGCCGGAGCGCCGGGTGCATGGCTCTTGACCGTGGGAGCTGCGCTCTCGATCGCCGGAATCGCCGGCAATACCATGTTGACGGGACCGCGATATCTCTTTGCGCTCGCCTGCGACGGTTACGGTCCCGGATGGCTCGCGCGGGTCCACCCGGAATACCGCACGCCTGCCCTCGCCATCCTCGTGCAGGCCGTCGTCGCGCTCGCGTTGGCCATGTCGGGCTCGTTCGTCGAGCTCGCGAGCCTCTCGGTGATCGCGCGGGTGGCAACCTATATCGGCACCGCCGCTGCCGTGCCGATCCTGCGCCGCCGTCTGGCGAGCCGCGCTTCGGTGCATCTGCCGTTCGGCGCGACGATTCCGCTTGCGGCGCTGCTCGTGGCGTTGGCGTTGCTCGGCAGCGCGACGCGGGCGAGCCTGTTCGGGGTGGCCGGTGCATTGATCGCAGGAGCCGTCATTTACGGCTGCCGGCGAGCGGATGCGGCTTCGTTGGGACCCCTGGTGAGGTGACGCGGTGCAGGCGAATCCATCTCTCATGCAGTGGCTCCTCGATTCCGACCCGTCGATTCGCTGGCAGGCGCTGCGGGATCTGACCGAGGCGTCCGCGGAGGAGGTCGCAGCCGAGCGTGCACGAGTTGAAACCGAGGGCGCGGGCGCGCGGCTGCTCGCGCTGCAGGGCGCCGACGGGCGCTGGGGTGGTGCGGCGTGGAATCGAGGATGGGACTCCACCATGCACGTACTCTTGCTCTTACGGGAGATGGGCCTCGATCCGGCGAGTGACGGTGCCCGGCGCGCCTTGGGCCTCGTTCGCGAACGCGTCACCTGGTACGGCTGCGCTCCGGCGGAGGCACATCGGAACCGTTTCTTCGAGGGCGAGGTGGAGCCCTGCATCAATGCCCAGGTGGCGATGGCCGGCGCGTACTTCGGTGAGAACGTCGAGGGGATCATCGAGCGGCTGCTCGGCGAGCAGCTCGCCGACGGCGGCTGGAACTGCGAGGCCGCGAGCGGCTCGATGCGCTCCTCCTTCAACACGACGATCTGCGTGCTCGAGGCGCTGCTCGAGTACGAGCAGGCGGGCGGGGCCGGCCCGGCGGTGACCGCGGCGCGCGTTCGCGGCGAGGAGTACCTGCTCGAGCGGCGGCTCTTGCGACGGCGCTCGACGGGTGAGCTGATCGAGCGCGATCGCAAGGGCGGGGCCGCGTGGAGCCGCTTCGCCTTTCCCACCTGGTGGCATTACGATGTGTTGCGCGGGCTCGATTATCTGCGCTGCGTGGGCGCCGCGCCCGATGGACGCATTGCCGAGGCGATCGATCTTCTCGGCTCGAAACGCGACCCGCAGGGCCGCTGGCTGCTCGAGACCCGGTACCCCGGCAGGATGCCGGTCGAGATGGACGAGGGCGAGGGGCGAGCGAGCCGGTGGAACACTCTTCGCGCCTTGCGAGTGTTGGATTGGTGGTATTCCGGACCGGAGTCATGATGAACCCAGCAATCATTCGCCTCGACACTCCAGCCTCGTGGGAGGCCTGCGGACCGGCGCCGGAGCGCATTCTGCAGGGCCGTCCCGAGCACCGCGCCTGGAATGCCTTCACGGATGCGAGCGGTCAGTTCTTCTGCGGCCGCTGGCGCTCGAGTCCCGGCCAATGGCGGGTGCGGTATACGGAGAGCGAGCTCTGCGTGCTCACGGCGGGGCGAGTGACCATCGAAAGTGTCAGCGGTGTGAGCCAGTCCTTTACCGCGGGCGATGCGTTCGTGGTGCCTGCCGGGTTCGAAGGCACCTGGACCGTGCACGAGGAGTGCATCAAGTTCTACGCGATTTTCGAGCCGCGATGACAAGCGAGGACATGCCGCCTCGCGTAAGCTCCGACATTCTGGGCGGCTGCCGGCTCGCGGCATGCCTTACGGCCGCGGCGCTCGTTCTCTCGATGGTCTGCGTGCCGCCGGCATGCGCGCGCCGTCTTGCCGTCGAAAGCCCTGTCGTCGAGGCAACCTTCGACGACACCGGCGCCTACCGGATCCGCCGTCGCCACAGCCGGTGGTTCCTCGATGGAAAACTCGGCGATAAATCCGCGCTCATCACGCGCCGCTCGGGAACGGACGAGCTCGGCGCCTGGCGCGAGGTGGAGGCGAAGACGGACCTGGAAGTCGCGGCGATCCGCGTCTATGAGCTTCACCCGGTCGTGCTCTTTCGCGAGGAGCGGACCCGGGCCGACAGGAATGCCGATGTGTTTCCGAGCTTCGAGGCGCTGCCCTCGGGACTTCAGAAGCTCAGCTATCGGGTCGACACCTTCGCCCCCTACGAGCTCGGCAGCCTGGGCGCCGAGGGTCCGTGGGTGCTCTTCGATCAGGAGCGCAACACCATGGTGCTCGCGCCGGCGGACCATTTCCTCGCCGCCGGCATGAGCGATGGGCCGGGCCGAGTCGAGGCCGGTGGCATCGACCCTGCGATCACGACGCTCCCGGCGGGCTTTCGGCACCGGACGCTGCTCGTGGTGGGCAAGGGAATCACGGCCACCCTGGATGTCTGGGGCCGGGCCCTGCAGGTGCTGAACGGCAAGAAACCCGTGTCCAACGAGGCCGACGTGCTGCTGCGCAAGTTCGGCTACTGGACCGACAATGGCGCCGCCTACTACTACCGCTTCGCGCCGAGCCTCGGGTACGAGGGCACGCTGCTCGCGGTGCGCGATGCGTATCAGAAGCTCGGGGTGCCCGCGGCATACATGGAGCTCGACAGCTGGTGGTACCCGAAGGAGCAAGGCAACAGCCTGGCGGCGATGGCGGTCAACGGCGAGACGGTATACCGCGCCAATCCGCAGGTGTTCCCTCAGGGCTTGCGCGCATTCCACGAGAAGCTGGGTCTACCCTTCGTGGTGCACGCGCGCTGGGTCGCCCTGGACAGCCCCTACCGCCGCGAATACCGCATGTCGCGCAACGTGGTGTTGTCGCCCGCATTCTGGAGCGGCACGGCAAGGTATCTGCGCGAGGGCGGCGTCACGGTGTACGAGCAGGACTGGTTGAATGACAACGCTCGTCCGGCCATCAACCTGACCGATCCGCGGCAGTTCCTCGGCAACATGGCGCACGCGATGGCGAAGGAGTCGGTGGCCGTGGAGTACTGCATGGAGCTGCCCGGCTACCTGCTCGCGAGCACTCGGTATCAGAACGTCGAGACTGCCCGCATGGCCGGTGACCGGCTCGAGCCCGCGAAATGGACCGACTTTCTCTATGGCTCGGCGCTCGCCCGCGCAGTGGGCCTGTGGCCGTGGAGCGATGTCTTCATGAGTAGAGAGCTGCCGGAGCTGATCCTCTCGACGCTGTCAGCGGGGCCGGTCGGCGTTGGCGATGCATTGGGGGAGATCGACGCCGCCAATCTCAAGCGCGCGATGCGCGCGGATTCGGTGCTGTTGAAGCCGGATGTGCCGGCCGAGCCCCTCGATGCGGTGTTGCTGTCCGATGCACGGGGCGCGAAGACGCCGATGATCGCCGCGACGCGCAGCGCCGATGAGGTGGAGGTGTTCGCCTACCCGCGCGCGCCAGGGGAGCAGAGGGCGACGGTCTCGCTGCGCGAGCTGGGTCTTTCGGGGCCTGCCTATGAGTGGGACTGGGTGCGGCAGCAGGGGCGACGGATCGCGGCGGGCGGATCTTTCCCCATGACCTTCGAGAACGGGTGGGCGTATGCCGTGGTGGCGCCGATCGGCAGCGATCGGATCGGCCTCCTGGGAGATGCCGACAAGATCGTGCCCTTATCGAGAGAGCGGTTTCCCGCGGTCACGAATGATCGCTCTGCGCGCCTGTGGGTCTCATTTGCCGGCGGCGAGGATGAAGTGATGGTCAGCGGGTATGCGGCGAAACGCCCGACCGTGCGCCCGATCCGCGGCAGCGTCGATGCGCTTCGCTACGCGGCGGCGACGCACCTCTTCCATGTGACCGTGCATCCCTCAGGTGAGGGCACGCGCAGCGCGGAGCTCGTGATCCGCGAGTAGTCAAACTCAGGGGAAATCCGTTGCCAGCCAACATGAGATCGTCACACTCGGCCGTACTTCTCCTTGCCGCCATCGGCGCCTGCGCGCTGCCCTGCGTCGCGCGAGCCCGAAACGCTCGGGATATTACCCGCTGGCAGCAGGAGGCGGGGAACGTCACCATTTACCGCGACAACTGGGGCATTGCCCACGTGTACGGCAAGAGCGATGCGGACGCGGTGTTCGGTATGGAGTACGCGCAGGCGGAGGACGACTTCAACCGGGTCGAGAGCAACTATGTCGATGCGCTTGGCTGGCGCTCGCAGGCGGAGGGCGCGGGCTCGATCTACCTCGATCTGCGCAGCCGGCTGTTCGTCGATCCGAAGGTGCTGCAGGCGAAGTACGCGCGAAGTCCGACCTGGCTCAAGAAGCTCATGAACGCCTTCGCCGATGGTCTCAACTATTATCTCTACACCCATCCCGAGGTGAAGCCGCGGGTGATCGCGCATTTCGATCCCTGGATGGCGCTCGCCTTCTCGGAAGGCAGCATCGGCGGCGACATCGATACGGGAGTGGACGTTCCGCGGCTCGCCGCCTTCTACGGCGGGCCAGCGAGCGCATCCGTGCCGACCGCGGGTCTCACGCTGCCGCCGCCGGAGCCCCAGGGCTCGAACGGCATCGCCATTTCCCCCAAGATCACCTTGGATCACCACGCGCTGCTATGGATCAATCCGCACACCTCCTTTTATTTCCGCTCCGAGCTGCAGATGGTGAGCGACGAGGGGCTCGATGCGTACGGCGCGGTCACCTGGGGCCAGTTCTTCATCTACCAGGGATTCAACGCGACCGCCGGCTGGATGCACACCTCGAGCGAGGGGGTACGGAATATCTCCTGGTTCCTGGAGACCATCACCCGCAAGGGCGGCCACTACTATTACCGTTACGGCGACCGGGAGCTGCCCGTCAGGACGCGCCGCATCGTCGTGCGCTATAAGAGTCCGAATGGCATGGCGGAGAAGGCGTTCACCGCCTACTACACGCAGCACGGACCGGTGATCGCCCGGATCGGCGATAAGTGGGAAACCGTCAACCTGATGCAGCGGCCCATGCGCGCGCTCATTCAGGATTTCACCCGCACCAAGGCCAGGGACTACGCGCAGTTCCGCAAGACCATGCAGCTGCACACCAACTCCTCGAACAACACCGTCTTCGCCGATGCGGAAGGCAATATCGCCTACTGGCACTCGGATTGGATCCCGCGGCGCAGCGACTCTTTCGACTGGGGCAAGCCGGTTGATGGCAGCGACCCCGCCACGGCATTCCATGGCCTGCTCACCCTTGCCGAGACCCCGCACCTTCTGAATCCACCCAACGGCTGGCTCTACAACTCCAACAACTGGCCCTGGTCCGCGGCCGGCCCCTACAGCCCGAGGCGTCAGGACTTCCCCAAGTACGTGGAGGGGAGCACGGAGGAGACGGCGCGCGGCTATCACGCGCTGCGAGTGCTGAGCGGCGGTAAGGACTGGACCATGGCCTCGTTGACCGCGGCGGCCTTCGACAGCTACCTGCCCGCGTTCGCGACCATGATGCCGGTGCTGATCAAGGCCTATGACGCGACGCCCGGCTCGGATCCGCTCAAGGCACGGCTCGCCAGGCAGATGACGGTACTGCGCGCCTGGAATTACCGCTGGGGTGTCAACTCCGTCGCGACCTCCCTCGCCGTGTTCTGGGGCACGGACATCTTCGCGCGCGTGAAGGCGCGCGCCGGCGCTCTCGGCATCTCGCCCGAAGATTACGTGGTGCAGCATGCTGGCGGCCGGGAGCTCCTCACCTCGCTGGCCGCGGCATCGGACCGGCTGACGAAGGATTTCGGCAGCTGGGAGACTCCCTGGGGTCACATCAACCGCTTCCAGCGGATCAACGACGACATCCAACCGAGCTTCGACGACTCGAAGCCGAGCATTCCGGTGCCCTTTACGTACTCGGTCTGGGGCTCGCTCGCCTCCTTCGAGGCGCGCCCGTATCCCAACACCCGCAAGTGGTACGGCGACGATGGCAACAGCTTCATCGCGGTGGTGGAATTCGGCCCCCGGGTGCGTGCCTGGGCCATTACCGCCGGCGGTGAGAGTGGCCATCCAGGATCGCCGCACTTCGATGACGAGGCGAGCGCATACGCGATGGGCGCATTGCGGACGGTGTACTACTACCGGTCGCAGCTCGCGGGCCACATCGAGCGGCAATATCATCCGGGTCGGGAAATGATGCGCCCGTAGGCGGCACCGGCGGATTCCAGGTCCGAGAATCCCGCGATGCGAGCGGCGATTTCGGCGATCGAGGTCGACTTGCTTGCGCATCGCTCTGCGAACCCGGAGCTATCACCCGACCTCGGGCGGCAGACGCCCCCGATCGCTCAGTAGCTGCTCCAATTTCTCACGTGGCACGGCCGCACTGTAGAGATGGCCCTGCCAGCCGCCGCACTTCATGCCGCGAAGCGCGGCGAGCTGCGCCTGCGTCTCGACGCCTTCCGCCACCGTCAGGAGCTTGAGCGAGCTCGCAAGCCGAATGATGCTGTCGACGAGCAGGGTGCTCGGCGCATCGTCGGGGAGCCCGCTGATGAAGGAGCGGTCGATCTTCACCACGTCTACCGGAAGCTTCGGCAGAAGTCCCAGGGCCGAGTAACCCGTGCCAAAGTCATCGAGCGCGATGCGTAGCCCCGCGGCGCGCAGTTCCGCGAGCTTCCGGCTGGTCGTCTTCAGGTCATGGAGCACGACGCTTTCCGTGATCTCCAGATCGAGGCCCCAGCCCGGCAGCGCCGCAAGCGGTTGGATCATACCGAGCACCGTCGGGACGAAGGTCTTGCGCCGCAGCTGCAGCGCCGAAACGTTGACAGCCACCCGGACCGGGGGTATTCCGAGGCGCGCCCAGTGCTGGCAGTCCTCGACGATTCTGCCTATCGCCCAGGCTCCGACCGGTATGATCAGGCCGGTTGCCTCCAACACCGGAAGGAAGCGTCCGGGCGGCAACATCCCGAGCTCGGGGTCATCCCAGCGCAGCAGCGCCTCGACTGACTCGATTTCTCCGGTCGCGAAATTCAGCTGCGGCTGATAATGAAGCTGGAACTGCTGCTCATCGAGCGCAGTTCGCAACCGATGCTCGAGCTCCAGCCGCTCGGCGAGCTCGCTGTGCATCTCCAGGCGATAGTGCACGTAGGGCTCACCCACTTCTTTCGCTTCCTTGAGCGCCGCTTCGGCTCGTTGAACGAGCGTGTCGGCGTCTGTGGCGTCTGCGGGATATCGTGCGACTCCCGATCGGAAGGACAGTCGCAATGAGCGGCCTTCGATGGCGAAGGGCGCCCCGGATACTTCATCGAGCGCGGCCGACACCGCGCCTTCCACCCTGCCGAAGTGCGGATCGATGATGGCGAACGTTCCACCGCCGAGATAGCCGAGCTGCTCGTCCGCGCCCGCCTGGAGCTTGAGCCGCTCCGCGACCCTCTGCAGGGCCAAATCGCCGAAATGACGCCCGAAGCTGTCATTGATGAGGCTGAGATGATGGATATCGAAGACGGTGACGGAAAGACTGTCGAGAGGCTCCGCCCGCCAGCGCAGCACGTTCTCGAGCCGCTCGCAGAAGAGGGCTCGCTTGGCGAGACCCGTCAACTGATCGAAGTAGGCGAGGAACTGAGCCGCGATGGCCTGCTCCTGGGAACGGAGCGCCGCCGAGAGGCTCGCCATCATATCCTGAAGCAGGAGCAACTCCTCGTCGCGGACGAGATCGGGTTTCTTCGAGGTCAGAACGAGCACGCCGACGCGACGTCCCTCGACGACGAGCGGCAGCGCCACCATGGACTTGTAGCCCAGCGCGATCAGCTGTTCCCGCAGAGCGACCGGCGGCTCGGATCGAGTGAGATCGCTGCACACGGTGACCTCTCCGGTTCGCAAGGCGCGGCTCGACAGACTGGTGTCGGGCTCGGTGCCGTCGCCGATGAGGATCTCTGCCGGTTCGGGAAAATCATGCGCCGCTCCGGCGCGAAACTGTGGTCGCGCTCGACGGCCATCGGCATCCACCAGCACGAAGACCGCCCGATCGTAGCCGCCCACGTCGACGGCCACCCGCGACGCTTCGCGCAGCAGCTCGTCGCGATCTCGGATGCGCAACACCGCCGAATTGACACTGCTTTGCATGCGCAGGATGCGGGCCAGGCGCGCGATCCGCTCCTGCTGTTGCACGCGCTCGGTGATGTCCCGCGTTACGGCAACGACGTAGGGCCGCTCATCGTGCTGCACATAACGAAGAGATGTCTCCACATCGATGATCTGCGCGCTTTTGCCTCGATAGCGTGCCGCAACCACCAGGGCTCCTCCGGCATCGCGCAGGTGTTTGATCCTCTCGGCCCAAGGGGCCTCTGCGGCCGTCAGCGAGAAGTCGGCCACGGTCATGGTGAGGAGCTCGCCGCGCGTGTATCCGAGCAGCCGCGACATCGCCTCGTTCGCGTCGAGAATGTTTCCGGTCTGCGGGTCGCAGATGTAGATGAGATCCCTTGACTCATCGAGCAGAGAGCGGAAGCGCAGCACGCTCTGGCGCGCCTGCTCGCGCTCGGCCCGCGCGCGCAGCGCGCCAATGCCATAAGCGAGCTCGCCGGCGAGCTCCTCGAGCAGTCTCACCTCGGGCTGGTCGAATGCATCGACCCTCTCGGAGTAGATGCTGAGCGCACCGAGACATGCATCGCCTGCGATGAGCGGCAGCGCGATGGACGAGCGGAAGCCGCGCCGGTGGGCCTCACCGCGCCACAGCGCGAACGCGGGATCGGTTTGCACGTCGCTGCAGATCTGGGTCGTCCGCTCGCGCACCGCGCGACCGGTCGGTCCCAGGCCGCGCTCGTTGGGGGCCCAGCTGATCCGCGCCTCTTCGAGATAGCCGCGATCGACCCCCATGTGCGCGATCGGCCGGATACTGCGCTCCGGATCCTCCTCGGCGAATCCCACCCACGCGAGCAGGTAGCCGCCGCTTTCGACGATGATGTGACAGACCTCGTTGAGAAGGGTCGCTTCGTCCTGCGCGCGGATGAGAACCCGCATGCAGCTGCTCACCATTCGCAGCTCGCGATTGAGGCTGAGCAAACCGGCGCCCGGCCCACGCTCCGGCCCGACCGGCACGGCCGCAACTGCGATCTCCGCGACGCGGCCGGAAGCGTCCCGCAGCGGCATGACCAGACATGCGGCCGCTGTGAGGCGGTTGTCGCGCAATCGCAGGGTGACCTCCGCCCGCACGACATTGCCCTCGATGGCCTGCTCGAAGAGCTGGCGGACGCGTGCGCCGGCATCAGGGACGGCGGTGAGCGTCGCGATTTCAGAGAAGTGCCGCCCGACGACCTCCTGCGGGAGCAGCCCCGCGGCAGCCAGCGCGGGGGCGTTTCCCATCAGGAGCCTGCCTTCCGCGTCCAGAATGCCGATGAAGATCTCGGTGGCCTCGAGCCAGGGCTGCCACGTCGCGGCCGCCGCCGGCAGCGATGGCGCGCCGGTCGGGCTATCTTCGTTGTGAAGCAGGCCGCCCATTCGCTCTCCCAGCCCGGCGAAGACGGTGCACTCCTGTCGAGCTGTTGAGGCAGCTTAATCTCGGCGGGTGGATAGGTAAACAGGGGCGATCGCTCTCACCTCAATGTCGGCGCCAGAATGATCACGAGCAGCGCGCCCAAGAGTCCGAGGTGGAGATTGAGATGAATCAGCTTGTGGACGAGACATGGGCAGCCGAGGCATCCTAGACAGCGTAACTCGAGGGAGACGGCATGCCTTGCAGGCCCTCCATGTGTCGCCCGTCCGATCTTGCCACCGAGTTGGAAACGCGGCTCCTCGGCGGCGAGCATCTGACTCTCTTCGGGCCGCGCGGCAGCGGCAAGTCGACGGTTTTGACGAGGCTTCATACGCACTTCGGCAGCCTGGGAGTGCCGTGCGCATATTCGGCTGTCACGAGCTCTCTCGATGACATCACCCGCGCGCTCGAGCGCGCTTACCCCGGGGTTTCCACGGTCGAGATCCCACGCCGCGCGGCCCGTTCGCGCCTATGGCTCGCGGCGGATCAGCGCTTCGGCATCCTGTTGCTCGATCATTTCGCCTCGGTCAGCAACTCCATGGTGTTCTTCCTGAAGCGGCTGCACGGCAGAGTCGCGGGTGTACTGACGGCGGTCGACATCGATGGTCAGCGGGAGCGATCCCGCATGCGCCGGCCGTCGCGCTATGGGGCGTTTTCGGTGCGCATGCCACCGACTCCTATCCGGCAACTGCGCCGGCTGCTGCATACGCTCAGGGGAGATTTCGGTCTGCCGCCGCTCGCACCCAGCCTCGAGCGGCAGCTGTTGGAAGCAGCCCGTGGGCGCCCCGGTTGGATGGTGAAGTGCGCGGAGCTCCTGTGCGAGCCGCGCTACTGGAGCGAGCACGGGCTCCTGGTATCCACTCTATGCGTCGACACCGAAGCGGCCGTGCGTTACCGGGCTCTGGAGGCGTTGCGTCCGATCACCCGATCGATTCCCGACAGTCCTTCACCGAAGGAGGGTCGGTGGCATCCGGATTGATCACGCCGAAGCAGGCGGGGGTGTAGGCATAAAAGAGTCGCACCTTTTCCCTGTGCAGCAGCTCGAGCAGCTTCTGTGCCTCCTCGGGCGATACGATGAATTCCACCTCGACCGTGAGAGTCCCGGCGAGCTCGAAGAAGCGCGCTTCGTGCAGGACATGATGCCGGCCGTAGCCAGCCATCGCCTTGAAGGCGGAGCCACCGCGGATACCGAGCTTGTTCCCCTGCTCGAGCAGCCATTCCCAGACGACGCGGCCGTGGTGGCGGTGACCCTCGTGCACGTAAAACCGGAACAAAGATCCCTGCATGGCCGACCCTCATTGCGGTTTCGCGCCGCTTGCCGTGTGCTCGAGGAAGTCTAGGCTGGCGACTGCAAGGGATCAACGAGGCGGCGGATCACGATTGCACCCGTCCGTTGCCGGCGAATGCGGGCTGATCGGCACCGCAGGCGAGCGGTTAAAGAGGGTAGTCCAACTCACCGCCAGCAGCCGGGCGGCGCGGGACGAGTGAGCAGGCGGTCATTTGCAAGGCTTTGATTTTGCTTGACAAAGGGAATCGCCCGTACTTCGGACTTTCGGTGGGGCCTCGAGCGCGAAACAGCTCGACTCACGAGAACTCATCGGTTGCCATGGCAGTTTGATGCGCCATCCCGCCGTCTCCGCTCGCATCGAGGCGCTCATCGCATCGACAACCGCGCTCAACCGGATGGGGGGACGGTGAGCGCGACGCGCCTCCCCAGGCAGCGAGTTGGACCGGCGAGCTCGCCAAGCGCGCTGCCAGGAGAGTCTGACAGTCGGCGCACCCGTTGTAGTGGAATCGGCGAGGACAGCAAACATCGTTCCCGTGCGTTCGCAGCATTGAGTACCGGGGTGTCCGCTCCCTCGAACCTTGACTTCTTCATGGCCGCGGCTCATAAGGTCGGCAGGGAATCAAGAAGAGTAACTCGCGATTTTCCCGCTTTCTGACTCTTGAGTTCGGGCGCGCCTGCCTCGCGCCGGCGTCGCTGGCGATATCCAACAACAACATTTCGCTGGAGGCCTCCTGATGAACAAGTATTCCGTAGGTCTGTTCCGCGGCGGATGGTGCTGCGCGCTCGCGCCAATGGCGCTATTCCTGGTGCCTGCTCTTGCGCGGGCGGAGCTGGCCGTCAGGCCATTACCCCACGCTGTTGGTCATCCGCTGACCGCCTCACACGCATACTCCGAGGGCCTCGGGGTGGGCGGAGGAACCGGCACCTGGACGCCGCTCAGCAACCAGATCAGTCTCTTCGACGGCATCGGCAACCCGATCCTCCTCACCGACGGCTCGGTGCTCGTACAGGATGCAGGTTACAACGATTGGTACCGCCTCACCCCGGATCAGAGTGGCAGTTACGTGAACGGCACCTGGAGCCAGATCGCCCTCGCGCCGTACAACCCTTTCTACCATTCCACTGGCGTGCTGCCGGACGGGCGAATGATCATCGAGGGCGGGGAGTATCTGTGCAGCGGGTTCGGGGATGTCAATACCGCCACCTGCACTCCGACCTGGACCAACCTCGGAGCCATCTACGACCCCGTCGCCAACGCCTGGAGCTCCGTCGCCCCGCCGAGTGGCTGGGAGACTATCGGCGATGCGCAGGGGATCGTGCTCGCCAATGGCACCTTCATGCAGGCCAACTGCTGCACCACGCAGTCGGCACTGCTCGATCCGAGGACCTTGACCTGGACTCTGACAGGGACCGGCAAGTTCGACGTCAATGACGAGGAGGGCTGGACGCTGCTCCCGAACGATGAGGTGCTGACCGTCGATGCCTATGTGTTTGCCTATGATCCGACCGGCACCAATTCCGAACTCTACAGTCCCTGGAGCGGCACCTGGTCGAGCGGCGGCAGCACGAAAGTGCAGCTGTGGGATTCCGCCGCTGCGTGCGGAGGCGAGAGTTACGCCTCCTTCGAGCTCGGCCCCGGCGTGCTCCGGCCCGATGGCACGGTGTTCTACACCGGCGCGAATGCATGCGGACCGGGCAATACCGCAATCTATGACAGCCGTCGCGGAACGTGGCGTGCCGGTCCACAATTTCCGGGCGACGATGACGTAGCTGACGGTCCGGCGGCGCTCGAGCCCAACGGCAAGGTGCTGGTCATGACGAGTCCCGGAATCTACGACTACAGCCAGGGGTCGACCTTCTACGAATGGGACGGCCGCAAGCTGAGCACCGCGCCGGGCACGCCGAATTCGCCGTATGACTCCTCCTATTTCGGCAACATGCTCGTCTTGCCGACCGGCCAGATCCTGTTCACGGATTTCTCGAACGACATCGAGGTCTACACGCCGGCAGGCGGGCCGCTACCCAACTGGAGGCCGGTCGTGGTTTACAACCCGCAGGTGCTCGCTCCCGGGAGAACCTATGCGCTCGCCGGCATCCGGCTCGCCGGTATGTCGCAGGGAGCCGCTTATGGCGATGATGCGCAGGCCAACACCAACTTCCCGCTCGTGCGCATCACCAACCTCAGGACCGGCCATGTCTTCTACAGCCGGACGCACGATTTCAGCAGCGTGGCGGTCGCCTCCGACGACATCTCCTGGACGCGGTTCGACGTGCCTGCGGGTCAGGAGCCGGGGCTGAGCCAACTGCAGGTCGTGGCGAGCGGAATTGCCTCGAATCCGGTGACCGTGCTGGTGACGGGCGGATCGCATCATTGAGACCACGGGCAGCGGCCGCGCGAGGCGGGAAGCGCCGCGCGGCCGTTCCTCGTCTGTAAGGTTCAGGAACCGGCGCCTTTTACCGTGTACTTGTGCTCGCTTCGGGCGCTCCAGCGGTAAAGGTTCTCGTCCTGGCAATGCGGGCACTTGATCACGACGAGCGGGTCGTCGGATGGGGCCGGGGCCGGCTTGCTTCCCGCCTGAGGAAGTGCGATGGCGATGACCAGCCCGCACGACTTGTTCTTACAGAGCCAGCCGGAATAGAGGTCCCCTGGAACCATTTGATGCGGTGCCGCGACGTCGATGTGCCGTACACCGGACGACGACGTGACTGGCTTGCGTGCAGCGGTTCCCATGCTCTTGGAAGGACGTTTGATCGACATTGGCGCCTCGCCCGCATGAGTACTGCCCAGAGCCTACCGCGGCTGCGCCCCCCAATCCAGGGGTGTGTCTGGGCTGCCGGCTTTCGGCCAACCGAAACACCCACCTGACCTGCGCGAACCTACCGCTACCCGCGAACTGAGCCGGGTCCCTGAATCCTACGCACGAGTGGAAATCCGCTTGGCGCGGGAGCAAACTGCCGTCGCGCTGCCGGCTACGCTCGGCTTTCGGGGAGATCGCCTCATGTACTCAAAAGCTGCCGCTGAGTTCCTCGGTACGTTCTGGCTGGTTCTCGGAGGGTGCGGGAGCGCGGTGTTGGCCGCGGCCTTTCCGCAGCTCGGCATCGGCTTCGTGGGCGTCGCGCTCGCATTTGGACTCACCGTGCTCACCGGGGTGTACGCGCTCGGACCGATCTCCGGCGGACACTTCAATCCTGCCGTCTCGGTGGGGCTGTGGGCGGGCGGGCGCTTTCCTGCCTCGCACATCGTGCCCTACGTGGTGGCGCAGGTGACCGGGGCAATCGTGGGCGCTGCCGTGCTCTATCTCATCGCGAGCGGCAAGGCCGGTTTCAGCCTCGCGGGCGGTTTTGCCTCCAACGGGTATGGCGGGCACTCGCCGGGCGGGTACTCGATGCTTTCCTGCGCGGTCTGCGAGCTGGTCATGACCTTCACGTTCGTGATCGTCATTCTCGGCTCGACGCACCAGCGCGCACCCGTTGGCTTTGCCGGCATCGCGATCGGGCTCGCGCTCACACTCATTCATCTCGTCAGCATCCCGGTAACCAACACCTCGGTGAATCCGGCGCGCAGTACCGGACCTGCGGTGTTCGCGGGCGGCTGGGCACTGGCGCAACTCTGGTTCTTCTGGCTTTTCCCGCTCCTCGGGGGAGCGGTCGCCGGATTCGTGTACCGCACGTTCTTCGAAGCAGCCCTTCTCGAGCCTCCGATCAGCGGACGCCCGGCCGAGAGCGCGCTGAGCTGATCGCTCGGGCGGGGCGGCCGCCCGCCGCCGGCCATGGATGGTGAGCCGCCTAGAGTTCAGCGGGCTGGCATGGGTTCGCGCCCGCTGCCTTTGCCTGATGAGGCCGAGGAGGGGAGGCTGGATCAGCGCTTGGAGCCTTTCCTCTTTCCGCGGTCTTTCTTGTCGGCAGCCCTCGGCGAACGAGACGTCGACGGTGATCGCGACCTGCGTTGGGTCAAGAGTCTTTCGAATTCTTGAGGCAGGTCCGGCAGCTCGGCGGCGGCGGCAAAATTCCGCACCCAATACTGCACGCTCTCGAGGTTTGCGGTGGGGAATACGTCGAGGAGGCCCTCGATGTCACGCAGATCCTGGGGGCGGTGCGCGATCGCCTTCATGATGAGCAGATCTTCCACCTGCGGCAATCGCACTCGCACGCCGCCGAGGTCGTGCACTGTGGCTCTAGACACCGCCTCGGCTTCGAACGGCAGCCCGCTCAGGATGATGTCGATGTCGATGCCGGATTCAGTGTGACGAAGGAGCAGCACCCGCGTCAGATACCTCTTGGGATAATATCCGCTGCGGCTTCAAATCGAGGAGTAACGGCAATGACGGACGCACCCGACGTCGACCGCTTTGCTGATCCAGCCGTGGCAGCGGCGGTCGCTGCCAGCGACGCGGAGGTTGTCGCGATACTCGCTGAAGATCTCAGGGCTTTCGGCGATTCGCTCGCGGTTGATGTTATCGTCAACTCGCCGCTTGGTACCATCAATCGCCGCGCTGACACCTTAGCCGCATTTGGTCGCGGCTTCATCCGCTATAGCTCCTTCGACCGTCGGATTGAATACGCGGGCAAGTTGGGAGACCTCGTCGTCATCATGGGAGAGGAGATTCTCGCTCCAAAGGACATGGCCCCCAATGCTGGAAAGATCGTGCATCGAAGATTCACGGATATTTGGCGCAACGAACAGGGTGTCTGGCGTCTCGCACTCCGCCAAGCCACAGCCACAAAGGTTGAATGAAAGCCGGCAGTGCGAGAGTCACCCGACAGCAGACATCCGTGAACGGCTCTTGAGGGCCGCCCGCTGCCTGCCGTGACAAATCCGGCGGCATGCGGCCAAAACCGGGCACTCAGAAGCATCTGCTAAAATGTCGGAAAGCAGACATTCGATTCGGCCGCTATCCGGATGCTTCATGACCACGCCTCAGAAGAACCCATACGTGCGATACGGCCTACTCTCGATGGCCGTTCTAGTGTACCGTAACAACTGAAATGATAGTATGATCGTGCCCATGAGCACGATCACCCTCTCGGACGCAGAACGCGTGGAACTGAGTCAACGAGCCAATAGCCGAGCCGGACGGGCAGACGATGCCCGGCGGGCGCGACTG
>DATFCZ010000081.1:0-161313 GCA_035252605.1 Steroidobacteraceae bacterium | reverse complement strand
CGAGATCGTGCCGCTCGCATCGGAGAAGACGCTCGAGATCGTGCCCTCGCGCAGCACGGGCTAGGGAGGCGCGGGCCCGTGCCGCTGCGCGGCCCGGCTGCCTTGAGCGGCGGCGGGCGGCGGTGACTGACCGGCGGGAGCGGTGCGCTGCGCGTTGGCCATCATCGCGTCGCGCCGCGCGCGAAACTCGCTGTCGGCGTACCAATCGGGCCATTGCTCGCCATCGGCGAGATTGCGGCCGAGGAGATAGAGCGTCTGGATGTCTTCCAGCGTGCCGCTCAGATCCCAATTGGGATCGAACGCGTCGTTCGGCGTGTGATAGCGATGGGCGGTGTAATCGTTGGCGGCCGCGAGTCCCGCGGTACGACCGCCGTTGATCAGATCGAGCCCGGGTCCCACGCTGAGCGCCGGCACGCCCGCCAGGGCGAAGCTGAAATGATCGGAGCGATAGTAAAGCCCGTACTGCGGCGTCGCCTCCGGAGTCAACACCCGACCCTGAACCGAGAGCACCTGCTTGAGGTCATCCTCGAGCTGGGACTGCCCGGCACCGATGACGGTCATGTCGCGGGCGCGGCCGAGCGGCGGCCAGGCATCGATGTTGAGGTCCGCGACCGTCTTGTCGAGAGGAAATGTCGGGTGGGTGACGTAATATTGCGATCCCAGCATGACCGCCTCTTCGAGCGTCGGCATCAGGAAGAGCACGCTGCGCTCCGGAGGGGTCTTCTGGTGCGCGAAGGCGTCGGCGATCTCGAGCAGCGCCGAGAGTCCACTGCCGTTGTCGACGGCGCCGTGGAAGATCTCCCTGCTCTTGCGCGGGCCGGCCGCCGAGCCGAGATGATCCCAGTGCGCGCTATAGATCACCACCTGGTCCGGATACCGGCTGCCCCTGACCATGGCGAGCACGTTGTAGGATCGGCCGTGACCGATGGCGCTGCGCAAGAGGAGCGAGGCCGTCCCCTTGAGCGGTACCGGGGTGAAGCCGCGCTGTGTCGCCTGCGTGGCGAGGTTGTCGAAATCGAGGCCCGCCGAGCGGAAGAGGCGCTCGGCGGCGTCGCGCGTCAGCCAGCCCGCAACGGCGAGCCGTGGACCCGGCGCGACGCTCGTGGGCAGACTCTGCAGCGCACCGCTGTTGCTGTTCCTCACCACCGTCCAGGAGTAGCCGGCCGCATCGTCGCTCGTGTGAACGATAAAGCAGGCGGCGGCGCCCATTCGCGCCGCCTCATCGTATTTGTAGATCCAGCGCCCGTACCAGGTCATCGCCTTGCCGTTGAAGAGCTGCGGGTTCGCGGAGGCGTACCCGGGATCGTTGACGAGCACGATCACCGTCTTGCCCTTCACGTTCACATCCTGGTAGTCGTTCCATTGCCACTGAGGCGCATCGATCCCGTATCCCATGAACACAATGGGTGAGTTTCGCAGCGCGACGACCGCACGCGCATCCTGGGTGAAGGCCACCATGTCCGTGCCGTACGCAAAGCTCTGAACGCCGCTGTCGGTGCGGACCTCGAGCTTCGTCCCGGTGTTGGTCAGCGTGGTCGTGACCACGGGCACGCTCTGCAGCCAGTAGCCGCGATTGCCGGGAATGAGGTGCATGCGCCGGAATTGATCGACCAGGTACCGGATGGTCAGCACCTCGCCACGCGTGCCGGGCTTGCGTCCCGCGAAGAGGTCGGACGACAGACTTCTGTCAAATTGGAGGAAGTCAGCATCGTTGATCTGCGGCGCGAGAGCTACGGCCATCGGCGGCGGCGTCGCGGAGGTCGCGATGGCGGCCGGGGCGCGGATCTCGCGCGCATCGGCCGGGGCGGAGGAATCATCGCCCGCGTGGCAGGCGCAGAGCGCGAGCACCAGGCCGAGGAACAGCGCTTTGGGAACGGTCATGACCGGCGGGAAGGATTCCGAGTCTGCGGTGCGCCAGCAGGGTCGCGCGATGATATCCCCGCCCCTAGCCGAGGTCGATGGCGAGGCGGTTGCCACGGGGCTCGAGGCGCTCGAGCACCGCAGCCATGGGCGCGCGCACCGCGCCGCGGCGATGCGGATTGGCCTCACGGGCGAGCGGAGCCAGCGGCAGCGTCCGCCCGTTGAGCAGCACCTCGTTGACGCCGCAACCCGCGGGACCGATGCGATAGGTTACCTCGAGCGGATGGCCGCGCAGGCAGAGCGTCAGCCGCATCCCGTCGAGGACCTGCGGCATCACCGGGTCGATGCAGAGGGCGTCGGCCTCGCAGGTGAAGCCTAGAAAGCGCCTGAGGATGAGGCCGAGGGCGATGCCGGCTCCGCTCGAGTAGACGCGCCAGCCGCCATCGAGGGCGATCCGGCCGTCGCGGATGCGTCCGTATTCCTCACGCGCCTGATAGCGATCGAGGAACGCGGCATCCGAGCTCGAGTAATAGCAATTCGCCTGGCGCAGGGTCGCCGCCGGAACGATGGCGCGGATGCCGATCGGGTTGGCCTGACAGAGGGCGTGGAAGAACTCGCCGGCGAGCCCCACGTGAGCCAGCGCCTGCGCGTAGCGCAAGTGCGCGTGCATGTACATGAGGCCGATCTCGCGGCCGAAGAAGGTCGCGCTCTCGGCGCGCTGGAAGATGCGCTGCGGCCCGCCGTGATAGGGCAGCGGACGGTCGAACAGGCGCACGCCGTCGGGTCCGGTGAGGTGTTGACCGATGAGCTCGAGATGTGCCTGTGTCTGCGCCGGGGTCAGCATGTCCTCCAGGATGGCGTGGATCATGGCGAGGGAGCTGTAGCGCACCCCGGTGGTCGCATCCCGCGGATGCAACAGGTAGCGGATCTGCGAGTCGCCGTCGAAAATGGCGTAGCCCGTCAACACGCCGTCCGGAAGGAGCAGACGCTGGAAATCACGGCGTACGGCGCTCGCCTGTTCCTCGAGCGGCATCGCCGCGCTATCGCGCCCGAGGCCGCGCAGCGCGCGCGCGAGGCTCGTCAGGGCCTGAAAGTGCAGCGTCACCGTCCAGGCGCTGCACATGTGCTCGCGCAACGCCGGATCGGCCGGCTGCAGCGAATCGTTCCAATCGCCGTGGCCGTACGCGGCGAGCGCCGTCCCTGCGATGCGCCGCCGCTCGATGAGACGCAGGGCGCGCTCGATGTGCTGCCAGACCGAGGCGCGCTCTGCGCTCCCGGGCCCCTTGGCGTCGAAGAACGGCACTTGGGCCTCGAGGATCTCGCCATCGCCCGAGGCGATGAGGTACTGACCCAAGGCGACGAGCGGCCAGAAGACGATGTCACCGTGCGAGTCGCCCGCGCGGATGCCACGCTCGCGCTCGAAGAACATGAACCATTGCGGCCAGTCCCCATCCGGGTTCTGCGTGGCCATGACCCGAAGCAGCACGTCCCGCACGGGCTCGGTGCGTCCCAGGGCGAGCAGCATCTCGACAGGTCCCTGACACACATCGCGCGTGCCCCAGCCGCCGCCCGAGTACTGCTCGAGTCCGCGCGGGGAGAGATAATGAACGAGCGCATTCTGCGCATACCACGGAGCCATGTCGGCGAGGGCCGTTGCCTGCTCGCGGACCTGCCTGCGGGCCCGCTCGGGTGCCGCTGCTCCGCCCGCAGTCACAGGATCCGGCAGGAGCTGCGGCAGCGGCGGCGGCTCGCCGGCTGGCGGGCACCAGGGCTTCTGACTCGCCTCCGCAATGAGCCCTCCGCCGATGCTGAGGCCAACCTTGCGGGCAGGTGCGGTCTGCACACAGAGGTAGGGCTCCGCGCGCGAGCGGCCATCGCTAAAGAGCAGCTCATCGCCCCCGAGTCGCTCGAGCGGCGTTTCGGCGGCGAGCGTGATGCGAAAATCGCCCTGCGGAAAGCGGCGTCCGACATCGGATGCGGGCGGTGCTCTTACGATGAGCGCATCGCCTTCGCGCCGCCAGTCGAGCGCTCCGGGAGCGCTGCCATCGTCACCGGCCAGCGCGATGTGATGGCAGAGGAGGAAGGCGGTTGCCGCGCCCGCGGTGACCTCGATCTCGAGCGCCATGGCGTGCGGGACACTGCGTGCCGCCGCGCGCAGCTGGATCTCGCCCTGCGCGTGGCGATAGATCCAGCGGCAGCTCTCGGGCGCCATCTCGAAAGCGGAAGGCACGCCGAGGCGCCGCCACTCGTCTGCGATGCGCGCAAACACGGTGAGCCCATGGGAGTGGAAGAGGCCGAGGTAGCTGTGGCTCGCCGAGAGGAACCGATTGATGCTGACATGACCCTGAGTCAGCATCGAATGAAAGACCCCGCTCATCCAGACAGTCGAGGTCAGTGCGCTCTCATCCGGAGTCAGGTGCCGGCCGGTACGCAGCAGTTGGCCGTGCGGGCGCAGCACGCGCAGCTCCTTCGCCCGCAGCGCGACGTGCCGATCGCGGCCGTGAAAGAAGGAAAGACGCTCGCCCCCCTCGTCGGTCTCCTCGTGCCGCCAGGGAAGCGGAAAGAGCTGCTCAAGCGCGCTCGCATCGAGCTCGGTCGCGCGCAGCGCCGGGCTCGATGAGAAGAGGCTGCGGGCGCCTGCCCTCGTGACGGGCGGGAACGCGGGCTCGCCGCTCGCAGCGGCCGGCGAAGCCTCCGGCAAGGTCAGTATCGAGGCGAGCCGCGCCAGGTCGGCATCGGTCGTGGCATCCGGATGATCGGGCACGACCGCGCCGAAGAACCCCGCCTCTGCACTCTCGCCGCAGCCGAGCGGCAGCGCGGCATCGCGCAGCACGGCCATCGAGTGCTCATGCTGCAGGCGCCGGCCAGGGAGCTCGCCGAGGATGCCCGGCGGAGCCTCGCCCGAGCGCCCCGCGAGCCCGTGGAAATCCAGCGCATCGGTGGCGAAGGAGGTGGCGTTGCGCAGCGAACCGATGAGGCACCAGGGGTTGCGTCCCGCCGCCGCCTGATTCTGTCGGGAGGCGATGAGGATGCCGCGGTCCGCGTGCGCGAGCGGCGTGTGATCGATGTACTGGCTGACGTAGTACTCATTCATCCGTACCGCCCCGTAGGGGGCGAGTGCGAGATCCTGGGCATAGGTGAGATCGAGCTCGAGCGCTTCGGCCGAGGCGTTCGTCAAGCGCAGGTGCCAGAACCATGCGGGCGCATCCTGGGCGAGGACGAGCGAGAGAGCGTACTCGATCCCCCGCCAGGTGCCCCGCCCGAGGAGCCTGCCGCCAGCGCTCGGGCTCGCCCATCGCGTGGGACTCAGAGGGCCGAGCAGAGGCGTCCACTCGGGCGCGCCGGAGCGGCGCCGCAGGAAGAGATTTGCCGGGCCGCTCTCGACCTCGTTGCCGATGAAGAGGCTGAGGCAGATCGGGCCGCAGTCGAGGCGGCGTAGCGAGCCGCTCTCGGTGATCTCGGCCCGCAGACCCGAGCGGCTGGTCAGGGTTTCGGCCGAGCGACTCATGGCCGCTATCGTAGCTCCAGGCGGCTCGGGCGCGGCAGCCATTGCATCGCGGCTGCACCGATGCGCGGCGGACGTTCAGGGCTTACACTGGCCGGCATGAACAGCATCCCGAATTCCTCGCAAGAGCCGCGCCCGCCATTTGGAACCGTGCTGGCGCCCACGATGACCTTGGCCCGCTTCCAGAAGGGGCAGTGGGGACGCTTTGAGGCGCAACCCTGCAAGCCCATCGAGCTGCACCCGGCCGCGCACGTGCTGCACTATGCGAGCACCTGCTTCGAGGGCTTCAAGGCCTACCGCTGGGCCGACGGCAGCATCAACGTCTTTCGCATGGACCGGCACATCGAGCGCATGCGCCAGAGCGCGCGCGCGCTCGTGCTGCCGGAGCCCGATGCGCGGCAGCTCGAGGAGATGATTCGCCTCACGATCGATCGCAACCGCGACGTCGTTCCGCAGGCGCCCGGGTCGCTGTACATGCGGCCGATTCTCTTCGGCACCACCCCCAACATCGGCGCCGCCGGCGCCGCGGCCACCGAGGCAACTCTCATCGTGCTCGCGAGCCCGGTGTGGGATTACTTCGCCGGCGGCATGAAGCCGCTGCGCATCTACATCGAGGACGTCAATGCGCGCACCGCCACCCAGACCGGCATGGTGAAGACCGGCGGCAACTATGCCGCGGCCTTGGGTCCTACCCTCGAGGCACGACGCAAATATAACGTCGATCAGGTGTTGTTTTGCCCCGGGGGATCGGTGCAGGAGACCGGTGCCTCCAATTTCCTCTTGATCGGCGAGGGGCGAGTGCTCACCCGCAGCCTCGATTCGACGTTCCTCCACGGCGTGACTCGCGACTCGGTGCTGACACTGGCGCGGGAAGAGGGTTACCGGGTCGAGGAGCGGGTTTTCGACGTCCCGGAGATGCTCGAGTGGACGCGCGATGGCGAGGCGGCGCTCTCCGGGACGGCGGCGGTGCTCGCCGGTGTCGGCACCTTCGTCTACCGCGGCGAGGAGCACCGGGTGGGGAGCGGCGAGGTCGGGCCCCACACGCGCAAGCTCCGCGAGCGGCTCGTCTCCATCCAGCGCGGCGAGTCGCGGGACACGCACGGCTGGACGAAGCGCGTTTGAGCCAGGGGGGCTGCGCAGCCGCGGTACCTTTCTACGGCCCGGCAGAGGTACGGGCCCGGCTCGATTACCAGGGCTGCATCGCCGCAGTGCGGGCCGCGATGGCGGAATTCACCGCCGAGGGCAAACCGCAGCCGCTGCGCAGCATCTTCGAGATCGCGCCCGCGAAGCTTTTCGGTCTCATGCCGGGCACCCTGGCTCCGCCGCACGGGTTTGGCGCCAAGGTGCTCTCGGTGTTCGCCGATCCGGCGCAGCCGGGTCGCGCGGCTCATCGCGGCGTCGTGGTGTTGTTCGATCGTGAGAGCGGCGGGGTCGCCTGTATTGCCGATGCGGGCGAGGTGACCGAGATCCGCACCGCGGCCGCCTCGGCCGTCGCCACCGAAGTGCTCGCACGGCAGGATGCGCGCGTGCTCGGCATATTTGGCTGCGGGGCGCAGGCGGCTTCGCACATCCGCGCCATCGCCCACATTCGGCAGCTCGCGGAAATCCTCGTTTGGGGGCGCTCGGCGGAGCGCGCGGCCCGATTCGCCGAACGGATGGGGCGCGAAGTGAAGATCCCGGCGAGAGCCGTCGCGGAGGGGCGCGAGGTGGCCGCAGCTGCCGACATCATCTGCACGGTGACCGGGTCGGAGCGACCGGTGTTGCTCGGTGAGTGGGTGCGCCCGGGCACGCATGTGAATGCCGTCGGCTCGAGCCGACCGGGACCGGTCGAGATCGATGGCGAGTTGGTTCGCTCGAGTCGCTATATCGTCGACAGCCGCCGCTCGGCCCTGGCGGCGGCCGCGGAGTTCCTGCTCGCCAAGGAGGCCGGCCTCATCGATGACCGGCACATCGTGGCCGAGATCGGCGAGGTGCTGCTCGGACGTATCCCGGGCCGCCGATCGGCGGAGGAGATCACGGTCTACAAATCGCTCGGACACATCGTGCAGGACCTCGCGGCCGTGAGCTATCTGCACTCGCGCTCAGCCGGTCTCGGGCCGAGCTGAGTGGCTCGGCCCCTTTATGGCGCGATCGAGGCGGGCGGCAGCAAGTTCGTGTGCGCCGCCGGCTACGGGCCGACGGAGCTCATCGAGAGCCTCCGCGCCGAAGTTCCAACATCGACTCCGGCAGCGACGCTGGCTGCGGTCGCCGCGTTCTTCGAGCGGGTGCAGCGGGAAGCGGGGGCTCTCGCCGGCATCGGCATCGCCGCCTTTGGACCGGTGGACCTCGATCCGCGCTCGCGCAGCTTCGGCCGGCTGCTCGCGACGCCTAAGCCCGGCTGGTCGGGCGTAAGCCTGGCAGAGCCGCTGCAGCGGCTTGGCTGCCCCCTCGCGATCGATACCGATGTCAATGCGGCTGCGCTTGCGGAAGCGCGCGTCGGTGCCGGCCTTGGCAGAAGATCGCTCGCTTACGTGACGGTGGGCACCGGCATCGGCGGCGGGGTGGTGTTCGATGGGCGGTCGATGAAGGGCCTGCTGCATCCCGAGATGGGTCATATCCTGGTGCGGCGGGATGCGCGCGATGCCTTCACCGGCACCTGCCCGTTCCATGCGGACTGCCTCGAAGGGCTCGCCAGCGGCCCGGCGCTCCTCTCGCGCTGGGGAAGTCCGGTCGAGTCCTGGCCGGCAACGCATCCCGGGCTCGAAATCGCCGGCGGCTATCTCGGGCAGCTCGCCGCGACCATCGCACTGATGCTCTCCTGCGAGCGCATCGTGTTCGGCGGCGGCGTGATGAGTAGCGGCCGCCTGTTGCCTTTCATCCGCCGGGCAGCGGCCCGCCAGCTCAATGGGTATCTGCCCATCGAGGCGCGCGCCGGTGGCTTCGAGCACTACATCGCGCCGGCGGCGCTGGGCAAGCTCGCGGGACTTACGGGGGCGCTCCTGCTCGCGGCTGCGCCGCCGCCTGCATGAGCGTCTATCGCGATCGCGATCTGCCGCTTTATCTCTGCGCCCGCGCGATGTCGCGCCTCGCGGTGCTCGTGCAGTCGGTTTCCCTCGGCTGGCAGGTTTACGCCCTGACCCGAAGCCCGCTCGCGCTCGGGGTGGTGGGTCTCGTCGAGTTCGTGCCGATGTTCCTCTTGGCGCTACCGGCCGGAGAGCTGGCCGATCGATTCGATCCGCGGCGGATCGTGGCGCTTGCCAGCCTGCTCGAGGCGATATCGAGCGCGCTGCTCCTCGCCTTCGTGCTCACGCAACAAAAGACGCTCTGGCCGCTCTATGCCGTGATTCTCCTCTATGGCACGGCGCGTGGCTTTTCCCGACCGGCGGTGCACTCGCTGCTGCCCTTTCTGGTGCCGCCCGAAAAGCTCCCCAAGGCGCTCGCCTGGGGATCTTCGGTCGGCGAGCTCGCCCTCATCACCGGACCCGCTCTGGGAGGCGTCGCCTACGCTTTCGGCCCCGCGCTCGCCTACGGAAGCGCACTGCTCGGATCTCTCGCAAGTGCCATCGGGATGCTCTTTCTCGGCGGCAGACGCGCGGCTCGCGATCGGGCCGCGCTGGCGAGCCGCGTGCGCCGGGTTCGCGAAGGCATCGAATTCGTGCGCTCGCGGCCGGTGGTATTCGGCGCCATCTCGCTCGATCTATTCGCGGTGCTGTTGGGAGGTGCGGTCTCCCTGCTACCGGTGTATGCGCGCGACATCCTGCACGTCGGTCCCGCGGGACTCGGCCTGCTGCGCAGCGCGCCGGCGCTCGGGGCCGTGGTGATGGCGCTGTACCTCACACGCCGGCCGGTGGAGCGCAGGGTAGGCCGCAACATGTTTGGCGCCGTCGCGATCTTCGGCATCGGCACCATCGTCTTCGGTCTGTCGCGCAATTTCGCATTGTCGCTCGCCGCGCTCGCGATCACCGGGGCTGCCGATCAGATCAGCGTCTACATCCGCGCCGCGCTCGTGCAGTTCGCCACACCCGATGCCATGCGCGGGCGGGTGAGCGCGGTGAGCACGCTGTTCATCAGCGCCTCCAACGAGCTTGGCGGCTTCGAGTCCGGCGTCACCGCAGCGCTCCTCGGGACGGTGCCGGCGGTGATCCTGGGCGGTGTCGGCACCCTGGCGGTGGTCGCCATCTGGATGCGGGCTTTTCCGCTCCTCAAAACCGTCGATCGGATGCGCGATGTCATGCCGGCCGTGGGCGCGCTCACTCAGGAAGCGGGATGAACTCCTGCTCGTCGCCGGGCACCTTGGGAAAGCGGCCCTCGCGCCAGTCGCCCTTCGCCTGCTCGATTCTCGAGCGGGAGCTCGAGACGAAATTCCAGAAAATGTGCCGCTCCCCATCGATCGGCGCGCCGCCGATGAGCGCGACGCGCGCATCGCTCAACGCGTGCAAGGAGGCACGGACCCCCGCTGTCAGCACCAGCATGCGGCCAGGCTCCACCCGCTCACTGGCGCACTCGATCGTGCCGCTCACGATGTAGGCGGCCCGCTCCTCGTACTCATCAGGCAGCGGCAGCTCACTCCCCGCCGGCATCGCGGCATCGGCGTAAAAGAGCGGCGAGAAGGTCCTCACCGGCGAGCGCTCGCCGAAAGCGCTGCCCGCGAGCACGCGGACGTGCGTGCCCGCGAGCTCGAGAGAAGGCAGCTCCTGCGCCCGGTGATGATGGAATTCGGGCTCGGTTTCCTCGTGCTCGAGCGGCAGCGCAACCCATAGCTGCAATCCGTTCAGACGCGCGCCTGTCTTGCGCGCCTCGGCGCCGGTGCGCTCGGAATGCACGATGCCGCGGCCCGCCGTCATCCAGTTGACATCTCCCGGCCGGATCGACTGGTGCGATCCCAGGCTGTCGCGGTGGAGGATCTCGCCCTCGTAGAGATAGGTGACGGTAGCGAGCCCGATGTGCGGATGAGGCCGAACGTCGATGCCGCGGCCGGGCGGAAAATCGGCCGGCCCCATGTGATCGAAGAAGATGAAAGGCCCGATCAGCTTGCGCGCGCTCGAGGGCAGCACCCGACCGACGGTGAAGCCGCCCAAATCGCGCGCCCGCGCCTCGATCACGCTGGCGAGCTGCGGAATCCCGGGGCAGGGCGCGCAAGTGGGCTCAATGTCGGGGAGGACGCTCATGCGATCATCCTACGCCGCGGATTAGAATCCGGCGACGGCAGATGAGAGGCTTTGCGCATGAAGAATTACCCCCTCACCCGGCGAGCGTTCATCACCGGCGCGGCGGCGCTGAGCGGCCTCGCGGCGAGGGCATGCCTTGCCGGCGAGCGCCCGGACCGCCGCTTCTTCGCCGGCCACGCGCTGCCGTTGGGACTTCAGCTCTACACGTTGGGCGAGGCGCCCTATCGGGATCTCGAAGGAACACTCCAAGCGGTGGCGGCCATCGGCTATCGAACGGTAGAGACCGTCGGCTTGATGAATCGCACCGCTCCCGAGCTTCGGGCCGCGCTCGATCGGGCGGGCCTCTCCTGCCCGAGCGCGCATGTGCCCATCGAGGCGAGCGGCCCGGGCCCGACGTTGTCAGGGGACATCGCCAAGCTGTCGGCCGACATGCACCGGGTCGGCATCGAGTACGTCGTGGTGCCGATACTGCCCGTGCCGGCGCGCTTTGGCAGCCCTCGAAAGGGAGAGGAGGGAGGCCGGTTCCTGAGCCGCGTCGCCCGGCAGATGAGCGCGGGGGAGTGGCGGCAAACCGCGGAGCTGCTGGAGGAGAAGGGCGCCGCCTTGAAGCGCGAGGGGCTCAAGCTCGCCTATCACAACCACAACATCGAGTTCGTCGCGACCGGGTCCCAAAGAGGTTATGACCTGCTGCTCGAGAACACGGGAGCGGACACCGTGTGGTTCGAGATGGATGTGGGCTGGGTCGCCGCCGCGGGCGTCGATCCGATTCCGCTCTTGCGCGCGCACCGCAACCGCTTCCGGTTGATGCACATCAAGGACCTGCGGGCGAGCACGGTCCCGAACCGTGATTTCAGGATGGATCCGGCCGACGTCGGAGCGGGGAGCCTCGACTGGAGAGCGCTCCTGCCGGCCGGGTACGAGGCCGGCGTGAGATACTACTACGTGGAGCAGGAGCCGCCGTTCCCGGCATCCCGCCTGGATGCGGCGCGCGCGGATTACGAGTATCTCGCGCGGCTCACCGCTCCGGTCTGATCGCCGCTCGGGGGCGAGATCGCCCGGCTTTGCCGCGGGCTTCACGGCGAACCCTCATCAGCGGTCGACAGCCACTGCGTAAAGGCGGACAATGCCGCCCGGCCGCTCCAACAAAGGCGATGTCCAACTCCAACAGGGGGAGACAGCCGACATGATGATTGCCTGCCGAGCCCGGACCACTCTAGCCGCGACAGTTTCCGCCGCCGCGACTCTCGCCTTGCTGCCGGGAGCGGCACGCGCGGACGTCACCATCGGGCAGAAGACGTCGATGAATCTCGCCGGCATCAACATCGATATCAACTCGGTGGAGCGCACGAGCGGCGACAAGCAGCGCACCGATACCACGACGCAGTGTCACGGCCTGCTCTCGCTGTTCTGCCACAACGTGCAGGGCGGGCGGATCGTGCGCCTCGACAAGGATCTCGAATGGCAGCTGCAGCCGGCCAAGCAACGCTACACCGAGCGGCCGTTTCCGACACCGGAGCAGCGCGCCGCCGCCCAGCAAGAGCTCGAAGCGGCGATGGAGCAGATGAAGCAGTGCCCGATGCCGCAGGCGCAGAATACCTCGCAGGCGGCGCCCGACACTTCGCATTGCCAGTTGAGCTCGCCCGTGCTCAACGTCAACGCGACCAACGAGCATGAGATGATCCTGGGTCACGATGCCCACAAGACGGATGTCGTGCTGTCGCAGACCTGCACGGACACTCAGACCGGCGATGTGTGCGAGATCGACTACGGGTTCGAGACCTGGCTCACCACGGATGCGATTGCGGGAGCCAACGAGCGCAGCGACTTCACCAAGAAGTATCTCGCCGCCCAGGGGCTCGATCCCAACAGCCCGCAGCTGCAACGCACGCTGCAGCGGTTCATGGCCCCGTATGCGGGCGAGCTCTCGCAGCTGCAGGCCAAGGCCGCGGACCTCAGCGGCTATCCGCTGCGCACGACTTTCTACATGGCGTTCGGAGGGCCGCACTGCGGCAAGGCCAAGCAGGCGCAACAGCAGCAGGCACAACAGCAGAGCGGCGGCAGTCCGTTCAGCATGCACAGCATCGCATCGCATGCGCTCGCGGGCGGCCTCTCGAGCCTGTTTCACCGCGGCGCCGCTGCCATTCATACCGACTCCGCCGGCGGGGCGGCGGCCGCCAGCGCCGCGAGCGATGCGGCTGATCCCGCAGCCAATGCGGCGGCCGGCTCAATGGCGGCCGAGCCCTCATCGAGCGGCTCCGCCCCGCCCGCACAACCCTCCGCCGCGGCGCTCGTCAGGGTCGTCTCGCTCATCACCGAGACGACCTCGGTCGATACCTCGAGCATTTCCTCCGATCAGTTCGAGATCCCGGCGGGCTGGACGCTCGAGCCGCAGCAGCCGGCGGCGCAGCGCAGCGCGCCGAAGTGTCCTACCGCGGGCGAGTGATCGAGGTCGCGCTCAGCGCGCCGGCTTCACGAATTTCAGCGTCATCCGATCGGACTCCCCGATCGCGCGCATCTTCGCCTGCTCGCTCGCCGGCCCCGCCAGATCGGGCGGCAGGCGGTGCACGTTCACCGACTCATCGTCCTTCGGGTTGGCGTTGATGTCGGAGGCTCCGGCGAGCTGAAAGCCGGCCTTCAGCCCGAGCTCGATGACGTAGTCCTCGGGAATGCGGTGCAGCGAGCGTGCAGCTTCGAGCGCGTTCGCATTGGGCCGCGCGCGGTGCTCGGTGATGCCGAAGACGCCGCCCGGTTTCAACACCTCATAGGCCGAGCGGAATATGGCCGCGGCGGTCGCGGGGCTCTGATTGAGCCAATCATGGAGATTGCGGAAGGTGAGCACCATGTCGGCCGAGTCGGCCGATCCGAGGCTCACCTGCTCGGGCGGCGCGAAAGGAATGACCTTGACGTTGCCATACACGGACGGGTCGGCCTTGAGCTTCTTGTCGAAGGCCGCAGCCATGCGGTGCATGAAGGGACTCTTGGCATCGAGCGGCGTCGAGGCCTCGATGAGGTGACCGTCATCGTGCAACACCGGCGCCAGGATCTCCGTATACCAGCCGCCGCCCGGCTCGAGCTCGATCACGGTCATGTCGGGCCGCAGCCCGAAGAACTCGAGGGTCTCGGCGGGATGTCGATAGCGATCCCGGGCCTTGTTGGCGGCCGAGCGCCACGAGCCCGCTATGGCGTGTTGCAGAGGCGCGTGGACCCCGCCTGCGGGAGCGGCCAGGGCGGGCGCTGCGCAGGAGGCGATGAACGCGACAAGTAGGCAGGACCTCAGCATTTTCATGGCAAGCGCCGTCTGGTTACGGGCGGATCCCCGAGCGCCTATGATCCGCTCCCGTACAAGCCGTAGCAAGCCCGCAGCGCGCAAGGCGGCCTGCCGGATCTGCGCGCGCGGAGGATCCGGTCGGCCGCCTCGAGGCTGATGCAGACTAATCCGGAACTTTGATGTGGTTGTGCACCTCGCGCACGCCCTTGACTCTCATCGCGTCTTGTTCGGCCCGGTCCTTTTCGGCCTCCGATTTGGCCATACCACGCAGCGTCACGACGCCATCGACGGTGGTGACATGGATGTCGCGGGCCGTGGTGTCATGATCGGCCGCGAGCTCGGCTTTGACCTTGGTGGTGATGTAGGAGTCCTTCACCGGTTGGTTGCTGCCATGATCAGCCCAGGCAACGCCGCTGGTCAGCGTCAGTGCCGCAAGGGCCACGAGATACTTACGCATAGGGATTCCTCAAGTGGAAGGCTCAGCTCGACGCGAGCAACGGGCGTGCCCGGCCTCGACCGGCCGCAGCCGCCACGCCTCAGCTGACAGGCCTCACCTCGCGAAGAGCCGGGTGATGTCCGCGAACGCCTTGATCTCGAGCGCGTTGGCCGAGGGGTCGAGGAAGAACATCGTCGCCTGCTCGCCCGGCTGCCCCTTGAAACGGATGTAAGGCTCGATCAGGAAGCGCACGTCTTTCGCTTTCAAACGCTCGGCCAGCGCCTGCCAGTCGGCCATCGGCAGCACGATGCCGAAGTGGCGCACGGGGACCCCGTGGCCATCCACGTTGTTGCTCGCTGTCGGACCGGTCTCCTGCGGCGCAAGGTGAGCGACGATCTGATGGCCGTAGAAATTGAAGTCCACCCAATCCGCGGAGCTTCGCCCTTCGGCGCATCCGAGAATCTCGCCGTAGAACGCCCGCGCCAGCGCCAGGTCGTGCACGGGGAACGCGACATGGAAGGGGGAGAGGAGACCCGGATTGGTCGTCAAGGCGCGCATAGGGAAAACTCCTTCAGGATTTAAGCGACAATCCGACGGGCCGGTCAAGACAGGCAGTGCAAGCCTTGGGGCATCGGTCGATTTTTCGCGTGTTAACATTCTAAGATGGAAACACGCCCGGGCATGGCTCGATCGGCTCTCGCGCTCGCCTTCATCGGCGCTCTACTGGCTTTTCACGCCTCCGCGGCCGCCGCTTCCGAATCCCATCCGCCGCCCTCCGCTCGCATCGTCGAGATCATGCGCAGTCTGCGTGCGGTGCAGCGCTTCAATGCCGTTGCGGTCGCGCCGGATGGCAAGACCCTCGCGTGGATCGTCGCGCAGAAGCCTGCCGGGCAGGGCTCCGGAGCCGCCAGCCGCGAGCAGGGCAGGCCGGCTGCCAAGCTCGATGAGCCGGGTGAGATTCTGCAGCTGGCGAGCGTCGATGGCACGGATGTGCGAACGGTGAGGATCCCGCACTCGCTCAAGTCCTGCCACTACAGCGATCCGCATTGGTCGCCGGACAGCCGCGTGCTGGCATTCCTTTCCAACTGTAATCACGGTCCGAAGACCGAGGACCAGCTCGACATCTATGAGCTCGATGCCGATGGGATCGAAGCCAAGCGCATCACACATCTGAATGGCTTCGTGCACGAGCTCGCCTGGACGGCGCACGGCTCGCAGTTGAGCTTTCTCTACGTGGCAGGCGATGTGCACCCCGTCAGTGCCGTCTCCGCCACCAAGGCGCGCATCGGCGTCATCGGCCGAAGCGGTGTCGAGCATCAGAGGATTGCGATGCTGCCGGCGAGCGGCGGGCCGGTGCGCGAGCTGACGCCGGCCTCGATTTTCGTCTACGAGTACGACTGGTCGCCGGCGGGCAATCGCCTGACGTATGTCGGAGCGCCGCCGCCCGGCAGGGACAACTGGTGGACGGCCAGGCTCTATACGCAGACGCCAGGGGAGGCGCCACGGGTGATCCTCGACCCGACGTCCGTCAAAGGTGCGCTGCACGGCCTGCAGATTGCGCTCCCCAGGTGGTCGCCCGACGGGTCGCAGATCGCTCTTATCGGCGGACTGATGAGCGATCAGGGCTCGACCGCCGGTGATATCTACCTGCTTGGCGCTGAAGGCGGCGAGCCGGTGGACGTCACGCCCGGCATCAGCTTCTCGCCCTCGTGGCTCACCTGGACCGGGAAGCACACGCTTCTCGTCTCCTCGGTTGCCGGCGGATCGACGCGCTTATCCGTGTTCGCGCTGCAGGGAAGGCAGCCGGCGACCCATCATCGGTTGCTCACCGTAAGCGCCGCAATCGGCGATGGCACCTTCGCGCGGGCCGTCGCCGTCTCTGCCGGCCACAAGGTACTGGCGTTCATCGACAGTACCTTCGATCGGCCGCCCGAAGTTTTCTCGGCCCTGCTTGAAACCAACTCGGCGGCCGAGCCGATCGGGGTCGCCGAGGCGGCGCATGCCATCACCCACGTCAATGATCGCGTGAAACCACTCTGGGGCAAGGCGGTATCGGTGCGCTGGAAGAGCGAAGGGTTCGAGGTGCAGGGCTGGCTGCTGCTGCCCCCGCGCTTCGATGCCCGGCAGCGATATCCGATGGTGGTCTACGTGCACGGAGGACCGAGCGCGGCGGTGCTCCCGGGCTGGCCGCGGGACGGCTACGGACCGGCACCGCTCGCGGCCATGGGCTACTTCGTGCTGATGCCGAATCCGCGCGGCAGCTTCGGTGAGGGCGAGCGATTCGTGCAAGGCGTGCGCCGGGACATGGGCTACGGCGATTTGCGCGACATCCTCGCGGGCGTCAACCGCATCGAGGCGCAGTATCCGATCGATGACCGCCGGCTGGGCCTGACCGGCTGGAGTTATGGCGGGTTCATGTCGATGTTCGCCCCGACACAGACTCATCGGTTCAGGGCCGCCGTGGTGGGCGCGGGTATCTCGGACTGGAAGAGCTATTACGGCGAGAATTCCATCGACGAGTGGATGATCCCCTTCTTCGGCGCCTCGGTGTATCAGGACCCCAAGGCTTACGCCAAGAGCTCGGCCATCGATTTCATCGAGAAGGATACAACTCCTTCGTTGATCGTGGTGGGCGAATACGATGGGGAATGCCCGGCGCCGCAGTCCTTCGAGTACTGGCATGCGCTGCGCGCGATGGGCGTTCCGGCCGAGCTGGTCGTCTATGGCGGCGAGGGCCACGGATTCCACAAGCCCAAGGACCAGCGTGACGTCCTCGAGCGGGCGCTGCGCTGGTTCGACAAGTATCTCGGAGCCGAAGCCGACTCGCGAAGCGGCTGAACCCGCTCATCTGCGCGATGAGTTGACAGTGACTCCTACCGGAGTGTTGCGTGGTGCCCTGGAAATGCTCTAAAGCCTGGTCCCGTGTCCCGCTCGCCGCGTTGGCGCTCTGCGCACTTCCCGGCGCGCACGCCGCCGGGGTTGCGCCGAGTCATCCTCCTGCCCCGCTCGCTCCGTCCGGCATCCGAATCACGCCGCAAGCGGCGGCGGGCGCGCATTTCTCGCCGCTCTCTCCTCACCTGCGAGATTTTCCCGGCTATCTTGCCGGGCAGGCCGTCACCAGCCTCACGAGTCCCGACGGCAGGACGCTGCTCATCCTGACGAGCGGCTACAACCGGCTGTTCGACCACGCAGGCAACACCCTCCCGGCCGACTCCGAGGAGTACGTGTTCGTCTACGACATCAGCCATGACCGGCCCGAGCCCCGGCAGGTGCTGCGCGTGCCGAATACCTACATGGGGATCGCTTTCGCGCCGGATGGCGGGCACTTCTATGTCTCCGGAGGCGTGGACGATGATGTGCATGTGTTCGTGCGCCGGCGTGGCTCATGGTCCGAAGACGCTCGGGCGCTCATCCGGCTCGGACACACTGCCGGTCGAGGGATCGATGCCAAGCCGGAGGTTGCGGGGCTTGCGGTCTCGAGCGACGGCGCGCGGCTCGTGGTGGCGAACTTCTACAACGACTCGATCTCGATCGTGCCCCTCTCCGCCGGGTTGCCGGCCGGTCCGGCGCGCGAGATTTCCCTGCAGCCCGGCCACGGGCGCGCCGGTGGGACCTATCCTTACTGGCTCGCCATCAGGGGCAATCACACCGCCTACGTCTCGAGCCTGCGTGACCGGGAGATCGATGTCGTCCAGCTCGGGGGCGCCCGGCCGGCCGTGGTCGCACGCATTGCCGTGCAGGGCAACCCCAACCGGCTGGTGCTGAATCGTGCGGGCTCGCGGCTCTATGTGGCGAGCGACAATGCCGACCTGGTCTCGGTCATCGACACCGCAACCGATCGCGTGTCGGGTGTGGCGCGCACGATTGCTCCGCCGTCACTCATTGCTCCGGGTGCTTACTTTCACGGCATCGCGCCGAACAGCCTGGCGCTCGCCCCGGATGAGAGCCGGCTCTACGTGACCAACGGCGGGGAGAACGCGGTCGCGGTCCTCTCGCTGCGCGCCGCTGCGCCGCGTGTCATCGGCCTCATTCCGAGCGGATACTGGCCGAACTCGGTGAGCGTCAGCGCCGACGGCAGGATGCTCTATGTCATCAACGGCAAGAGCATTCCGGGGCCCAACCCCCGATATTGCGCCGACAACCACTACAGCGCCGCCCGGCATGCGCACTGCAGCGCCCCCAATCAGTACATCCTGCAGCTCTCCAAGGCGGGTTTCCTGAGCCTGCCCGCGCCTTCCGCGCACGATCTGGCGGAGCTCACCCGCACGGTCGCCGCCAACGATCATCTTTACGTGCAGGAAGATCCCGCCGACCGCCGCTTGATGAGCGAGCTGCACCGGCGCATCAAGCACGTCATCTACATCGTTCGCGAGAACCGCACTTACGATCAGGAGCTCGGCGATCTGCCGGTCGGCAACGGCGATCCGCGGCTTGCCGAGTTCGGCCGCGCGATCACTCCCAACGCCCACGCCCTCGCGCTGAAGTTCGTCACGCTCGACAATTTCTACGATACCGGGGAGGTGAGCGGCAACGGCTGGCCTTGGAGCACCTCGGCGATGGAGTCGGACGTCGGGGCGAAAGACGTGCCGGTGAACTACGCCGAGCGCGGTCTTTCCTACGATTGGGAGGGGACCAACCGGGACGTGGATCTCGCCCTCGGCTCGCTCGCCGCAAGGATGAGGGAGGAGCCGGGTTATCCCCGTGATCCCAACCTGCTGCCGGGAAGCGCCGATGTGGCGGCGCCGGATGGGTCCCACGGCGAGTACCAGCAGGGCTACCTCTGGGATGCGGCCATGCGGGCGGGACTCACGGTGCGCAATTACGGCTTCATGCTGGATCTTAAGCCTTATGACAATGCGATCCGACCGACGCCCGAGATCGAGCTGCCGTACGCGAGCCGCACCCGGGTCGCCTTTGCGGCGAATCGCCGGCTCGCGCCCGTTACCGACCCGTATTTTCGCGGATTCGATGTCCGATTTCCGGATTACTACCGGGAGGCGGAGTGGGAGCGGGAGTTCCAACAGTACGTGGCCCATCGGAATCTGCCGGCGCTCAGCCTCGTACGGCTGATGCGCGATCATCTGGGCGATTTCGCGAAGTCCATCGATGGCCTCAACACGCCCGAGGCGCAGGTCGCGGACAACGACTATGCCGTCGGCCGGCTGATCGAGGCGGTAGCCCACAGCCCGTATGCGGATTCGACCCTCATCCTCATCATCGAGGATGATGCGCAGGACGGCGCCGACCACGTCGATGCGCACCGGAGCGTCTGCTTCTTCGCGGGTCCTTATCTCAAGCAGCACGCCGTGGTGAGCGAGCGGTATTCCACGGTGAACCTGCTGGCGACCATCGAGGACATCCTGGGCACGGGGCATCTGTCGATCTACGATGCGTATCAACGGCCGATGTCCGCCGTGTTCGATCTCGCTCGCGAGCACTGGAGTTATGAGGCGATCGAGCCGGCACCGTTCGCCGCGGCATTCACCGGCGGCGCGAAGCGGCCTCGTGCGGCTGCGTTTCGTTTCAAGCGAAGCCCGGCCTACTGGGCGAAGGTGACCCGCGGCATGCACTGGGGGAGGGAGGATGAGAACCCCGCGCCGCTCATCGAGCGCATCTACTGGCAGGGCCTCAATCCCGATCTGCCGTACCCGAACGTGCGCTCGGGCCGGGATCTCAGCCGCGACCGAGCCCAGCTCCTCGGCGGGTCCCGGCATTAGAGCTCGAAAGCGACGCTCGCGCCCGGCGGGCGGGAAATCGGGCGGGAGCCCTTAAACCCTCGCGCCCGCGGGCGCATCCAATGGGGTAGATGGTCTCGGCTGTGCAAAGTGAGTCGATCGAATGGGAGCCGGCGCTGGTGCAGCGCGCCCGCACCGGCGACATGCGGGCCTTCGAGCGCCTGTATCGGCAGCACATCGGGGCCGTGTACGGTCTGTGCCTGCGCCTGACCCGCGATCGAGCGGCTGCGGAGGACTGCGCTCAGGAGGCATTCTTCAACGCCTGGCGGGCACTTGAGCGGTTCGAGACGCGCAGCAGCTTCGGGACCTGGGTGCACCGCATCGCGGTCAACGTGGTCCTGAGCCGCCGCCGGCGGGCGGCGGCGCAGGCCGAAGTGCCGGCTCTGCCGGCGGCGCCCGGCGAGGAGCCGGTCGAGCTGCCGGGGGAGTGGACGCTCGATACCCCGGTCGAGGTGCACGAGATCGAGGCGGCAGTCGGCTCTCTGCCCGAGGGGGCGCGAGACTCGCTCGTGCTCTGCGGGATCTACGGGTACTCGCACGCGGAAGCGGCGCACATGCTCGGGCTGGCGGAAGGTACCTGCAAGGCCCAACTGCACCGGGCTCGCGCGCTGTTGCGCGCGAGGCTCGAGTCCGGAGTTTCCGGAGAGACGCGATGAACGAACCTACACCCTCCAAAGTCAGGCGGTTGAGTGAGCTGCCGCGAGAGATTCCGCCGCCGCGCGACGGCTGGGCGGCGCTCGAGGCGAGACTGCGGGAAAGCGCTGTGCCGCGGTTGGAAGGTCGTGGGGAGCGCGGTAGCGGCACGAGATGGTACGCGCGTCCGCGCATCCTCGGCATCACCGGGCTTGCCGCCGTTCTCGCCGCGGTCGTGGTAGGTATCTCCATCGACCGATGGATACTTGCGCCCGGCCGTCCCAGTTCACCGAGCGCTGTGGCTCAGGGCAGCCGCAGCGCGGATGAGCGGATCCCGGTCGCCTATGTGACCGACCCGCGCTACCTGCGCGAGCGAGCGGCGCTTCTGCGTACGCTGAACGCGCGGCTCGCGAAGCTTCCGCCGTCCAGCCGGCAGAAAGTGCTGCAGAGTCTGGCCACCATTCATCAGTCGATGCAGAACATTCAGCAGGCGCTCGGCCGCGAGCCCGGGAACGCGCTGCTGCAGGAGCTGCTCATCGATACCTATCAGGACGAAATGCAAGTGCTGTCGACCGTTCAGGAGGCGAGCGGCGGCAGCGGAGAGATCTGAACATGAGAACATCCCTTTTCGGCACCGCCATTCTCGCTGCATCGCTCGCCCTTGGGGTCGAGGCGGCGCATGCGAGCACTTTTCAGCAGCAGGTCGCGGCCGATCCGCGCGGCGAAGTCGACATCAGCAACATCGCCGGCAGCATCGTGATCAGCGGCTGGGATCAGCCCACCGTAGCGGTCAGCGCCGACGTGCCGAGCGACACGCAGCGCGTGAACGTGACGGGCGGGCACGGCCGCACGAGCGTGACCGTCAGGTATGGCTCGGGCGGGGGCTCGATCGGCTTCTCTGGCGAGAAAGCGCCGGTTCGCCTCGAGGTTCACGTGCCCCGCGGCAGCGAGGTCGACGTATCGGCAGTGAGTGCCGAGGTCACCTCGCGCGAGGTCGCCGGGAGTCAACGCCTGCATACGGTGAGCGGCGATATCCACGCGGAGCTCGGCTCGGGAGATGACGAGGTGAGCTCCGTGAGCGGGGATATCAACCTCCACGGCAGCGCTCAGGACGGCACACTTCGCATGACGAGCGTCAGCGGCGATTTGACGGTCACGGACGCCGCCGGTGAGCTCGAGGCGAGGACGGTCAATGGGAAGCTGACCGCCGATCTCTCCTCCGCTCGCCGGGTGCGGCTCAACACCACCTCGGGCAATATCGAGCTCAAGACCCAGCTCACGAGCGGCGGCACGGTCGAGACTGAGACCGTGAGTGGCGATCAGCAGCTCGAGCTCGCCGCCCCCGCCGGCTACTCGTACGAGGCGAAGTCATTCAGCGGTGAAATCAAGGATTGCTTCGGTCAGCAACCTAACAAGAACCAGTACGGGCCCGGGAGCCGACTCAATGGCACCCGCGGAGGCGGTGCCGGCCACGTTCGGGTCAAGAGTCTGAGCGGCGATATCTCGCTTTGCGATCGTTGACCGGCGCCCTCAACGCCCGAAGGCGACGAGTGCCTCGATCAGCCGATGAACGGACGCGTAGAGCGGCACGGCGAGCAAGGGGACGAGGAGCGCACAGGTGAGCAGGCGTCGGCCGGGGAAGTTGCGAGCGACCACCGAGGAGGGCGCGAGCAGTCGTCGCACCCGATGCTCGAGCCCGCTCACTGGGGCGCTCGGGCGGCAGGCCCGGTAGGTCCGACCACTCGCAAGCGAGAGCCGCGCCACCTTGATCAGTGCCGAGGCGAGGGCGAGGCGCTGGCGCGGATCGGCGCCGCTCGCGCGCTCGTCCGCTTCGAGGTCGGTCGCGGCGCGCCACTGCTCGGTGAGCGAGCGCCCGGTCCTCAGCCAGGCGAGCGCATCGGGCAGAGTCAGCAGCACGAGCAGTTTCAAGTTGTCACGGGCGCGCATGTGTGCGGCTTCATGGGCGAGCACTTGCCGAAATTCCTCGTGGTCACAGGCGGTGGCGACGCATCGGGCGGCGACGATTCGTTGGCGCAAGCCGCCGACCACCCCGACGAGCGGTTCCTTCGCCTGAATGACCGTCACTTCCGCGCCGCCCGCCGCCGGCTGAGTGAGGTGCGGCTGCGAGCTGCGCAAGAGCGCTCGAGTAGCCCGCCAGGCCCGTAAGCCGCGGCGAATCCCGTCCCCGAGCACGAGCAGCGCGAACAGGGCGGATAACACGAGGAGCGGCCCGGGCTCATCATGTGCCTGGCGCGGCTCGTAAAGCACGAACGCGGGCAAGACGACGGTGAGCACGAGAATCGCCGAGGCCGTCGCGGGCAGCAGCCGAACACCGAGCACCGCATCCGCATCGCTCACGTGCCGATGCAGGCCTGCGCGCCACGCCAGTACGACTGCGGCGGAAAGCAGCAGATTGAAGAGTCCGTAGGCAGCCAGCATCACGAGCGGAAAGGTGACATCGAAGCTCATGACGGGTCCTCCCACTTGAGCCGCGCCCGCTCGGCGCGCACCAGCGCCTCGAGCTCATCGAGGAGCTCGGCGTCGGTGTGCCCGACGGCTTCGACCAGAGTCGACAGGAGCACCGTGCTGTCGCCGCAGCTGGCGAGGAGCTCGGCGAGTTTGCCGGAGACCATCTCCCCCAAGAGCTCATCCCGCGAGCAGCGAGGCTCGTAACCGAATGCCCGTCCGAGCCGGAAGCGCCGCAGAACGCCCTTGCGGTAGAGGCGGTCCAGGGTGGTCATCAGAGTCGTGTAGGCGAGCCGCGGGAAGGAGGGCTGGACGTTGCGCACCGTGGCGGCGCGGTTTCGCTCCCACAACACTTCGAGAACTTTGAGCTCGAGGGGTCCGAGCTCCAGGTGTTCGCCCACTACTGATCTCCGCTACAGGCCGGCGCCGCGCTGCGCCGCGGGCGCTAGCCTCTCAAGTCGCGCAGGACTCTGCAACGGGAGCCGGCCCGAACGGCCCGAAGAAGCGTCCAAACGAGGGCGTGGCGCGTCGGCGAGCTACGATCCGCGGGAGGATCGAGCCGGCTCTGAGGCGGCGAGTCGCTCTCAGAGCTCGTCGAGTTCAGTGAGAGCGGATCGCGCGACCCGTCCCGCAGTGACCGTAACACCTTCGGCCCGCAGGCGTCTCGCCTGCTCCTGGTGCTCGCGCGAGCCGCGGGGGAAGACGATCCGGCCGCCGGCGCCGACCACGCGATGCCAGGGAAGATTCAACTCCGACGGCGCGACTCGCAACGCGAAGCCCGCGAGCCGCGCGCGGCGCGGAAGTCCGGCGGCGCGGGCGACCGCGCCATAGGTGGAGGCGCGGCCTCGAGGGATCCAGCAGACGGCCTGCCAGATCGCCTCGAGAGCGCCGCTCTCGCCTCTCATCCCGGGCTCTTGCGACCGGGCAAGCGGACGCAGCAACTGCTGCTCCTTACGCCGCGCCATCGCCGAAATTTCCCATGGGGCCGCCGAGGGTTTGCGCAACGGGAATGTAATGGTCGCCCGCTAGGCTAGAGTGTCGGTGTCCACAGCGGGACAAGGTCGGCGTCCGCAGCCGACCATGAGAATCCTGTCTCACCGGCCGAAGTACGCATAGGGAGTTGCCGCCCACCGGGCCGCTTCTGAAGGAGGGCAGCCCTCGTCCGTCAACGAGAGGCGAGGCGCAGCAGGTCTCTCGGCCGCCGCTCCTCGTGCTCCGCGACTGCTCCGGCATCGAGCAGCACCCGCTCGAGCACGGCAAGATAGCCGACAAAGCGTCTGCGGCCCTCGGCCGTGATACGGCAGAGCGATTGCGGGCGGCCGTCCCCGGTCTCTCTCGTGATCTCGATGAGACGCGCCGACTCGAGCACGTCCAGGTGACGGCTGAGATTGCCGTCCGTGAGGCCGCACAGCTGCTTGATCGCAGCGAACGCCAGGCCCTGAGGATGCGCCAAGAGAGAGGTGAGCACACCGAGCCGCGCGCGCTCGTGCATCACGCGATCGAGACCTTCGTACGCGAATGGATGCGCGCGCGGTCGCGTTGCTCTAGCTCTCTTCATCGTGCCATCGATATTCGAACTGCAGCACAGCAGCCACCATGAGGTGGCCGATTCCGAATGGAACGCCCATCTCCCATGGGGAGAATGCCCAATCGCCGTCCCCGAGCGCAAGGCAGGTGAGTCCCGTGGCGAGATACCACACGCCTACCCAGAAAGTCGCGCGCGGCAGGAACCGGCAGGAGGCGAATACCCCCAGGCTGAAGAGCAACTGCCACAGGCCAGGCAGCATCCAAAGGCTCTGCGGCGCCGCGCGCATCATGACGGCGGTGAGCAGGATGCCGGTCACGATGGCGGGCAAAAACTGCTCGACGGCCGAATAGACCATCTGCAGGGCGAGAGCCGAGTGCAGGCGGCGAGCGCGGGCGAGGGTCTCCACGGCGATGAGCATGAGCGAGGCGGCGGCCGCGCCGACCCAGAGCGCAAGAAAGCGCGGAAACTCGTGGCGCGGATCGAGGAGCCAAAGCTGCTGCAGCGAGGCGACGGCGAGCGCGATCACTCCCGTGATGGCCAGCGTGAGGGGACCGTAGCCGCGGAATTCGATGCAGCGGGCCACGTAGCCGCGGATCGACTGAATCTCCGAAAGAGCCCGACGCACGTCCGGCATGATCGGTACCTTTCAACTGCGAGCGCCCAAACGCCATGATAGCAGCGCTATCATTTGAGGTTGAGACTCCGAGAATCAGCTCACCCTCATGAGGTGGAGGTACTGCGCAGGTGAAGCGCTTTTCCATAGCCGTACGGTTCTGGTTGCTGTCATTGGTGGCCTGCGCGGCGGCCGCTACGTTTTGCTTCGCCGAGCTCGATCTGGCGGTGGCACGGCGATTCTGGCAAGTCGGTCGTCATCTGAGCTCTCTCAACACGGCATTCGGCGCGGCCGTGATCCTGACTCTGGAGGCGGTGGTGGTCCTGGCGCTCATTCTCGCGCGCCTGGTGCGTGGGCGTCTGCCGCGCTTCGCCGAGGCCCTGGCGATCGCCTGTCTCGCCTCCATCTGCGCCTACGGCATCAACGATCAGGTCTTGAAGCCCATCTTCGGCGTCGAGCCCCCGGCGGTGGTATTGGACGGCGCCCGGCACAGCTTCCATTGGCTGATGGGCCTTTCGGACAGCAGCTTTCCCTCCGGTCACATGGTGCTGGCGGGCGCATTCGCGGGGGTCTTCATGCGGCTCTACCGAGAGAGCATCGGTCTTTTCTGCGCGCTGCTGCTCATCGCCGCGGCTTTGCTGATCGTGGGCGACTGGCATTTCATCAGCGATGTAATCGCCGGAACCTTTCTCGGTGTGTCCGCCGGTATTCTGGCCGGGGAAGGCTGGGCGGTTCATTCGAGTCTGCCGCCATTCACTTCAAACGACGGGTAGTCTCATCATGCAGTGTCTGACTACGAGGGTCTTCGCGAGCGCAGTGTTGCTTGCAGCCGGCGCCGTTGCCATGGCGCAGGAAGCGGGTGGGCCGAGCCCGCAAGCCACCGAGGTGTGGACGCCGGTGCCGCCGGTCGTCACGCCGGGCACGAGGGTCGGGGACCCGCCATCGGATGCGATCGTTCTGTTCAACGGCAGGAATCTCAATGAGTGGGTTTCCGCGCAGGACCATACCCCGGCGCACTGGCTCCTCAGGGACGGAGTCATGGTCGTGAACAAGGCGCCGGGAGTGGGTAACATCGAGACCCGCCGCAAGTTCCGCGACTACCAGCTGCACATCGAGTGGAGGATTCCCGCCGATGTCAGCGGCAGCGGTCAGGCACGCGGCAACAGCGGCGTGTTTCTCGCCTCGACGGGACCGGCAGACGCCGGCTACGAGCTGCAGGTGCTGGATTCCTACCGCAACAGCACCTACGTGAACGGCATGGCCGGAAGCCTCTACAAGCAGAGCATTCCTCTGGCGAACGCGGCACGCAGACCTGGAGAATGGCAAACGTACGATGTCATCTGGAGGGCGCCACGTTTCGGCGCTGACGGCAGCTTGAAGAGCCCCGCCTATGCGACGGTGCTCTGGAACGGCGTCCTGGTGGACGATCACTTCGAGCTCAAAGGCCAGACGCTCTACATCGGCAAGCCCTTCTACAAGGCGTACGAGCAGGCGCCGATCAAGCTGCAGGCGCACGGCGATCCGAGCGAGCCGATCAGCTATCGAAACATCTGGGTGCGCGAGCTGCCGTAGCTGCGCGGGTCGCGGCAGGTTTGCGAGCTGCCGAGATGCCTCAGGCGCCAAGCACGTCCCGGCTGGCGCCGAGGACCTCGGGGACGATCTCGGCGACGTCCGAGTCGGTCGTACGGTGATTGACGAAGCAGGCACGCAGCGCAAAGCGGCCGCAGATCGAGGCGTTGGAGAGATAGACCCGGCGGCGCTCGATGAGCCGCTTCAAGATCGCGGCGTTGAGCCGGTTCAACTCGCTGTCGGCGAGCGCGGCGCGGTAGCGGAAGCAGACCGTGCTCAGCTCCACCGGAGCCAAGAGCTCGAGCTGCGGCGTGCCCTCGATGGCACGGGCGAGTTCGCGGGCATGTTGCAAGTCAGAGCGTATCGCCGCCCGAAACGCCTCGGCGCCGTGATAGCGCAGCGAGAGCCATAGCTTGAGCGCGCGGAAGCGCCGCGAGAGCTCGATCGATTCCTCGAAGAAGGCGAACGACTCGAGGGGATCGGAGCCGAAGGTGCGGGCATACTCGCCGGTCTGCGCGAAGGCCGCGCGCGCAGCGTCTTCGCTTCGGTAAAGCAGCGCTCCACAGTCGAGGGGTTGATAGAGCCACTTGTGCGCATCGAGCGACAGCGAGTCGGCGAGCGCCAGGCCGCGGAAAAGATCCGGCCTTGCGATGGCCGCCGGCGCTCCATACGCGCCGTCGACGTGCAGCCACAGTCCGTGTCGGCGACTTACGGCCGCAATCGGCTCGAGCGGATCGATGGCTCCGGTATTGACCGTGCCCGCGGTGGCGACGATGGCGATGGGACTGCCTCCGGCGGCGCGATCCTCCTCGATGGCCGCTTCCAACGCCCTCATGTCCATCCGCCAGGCACCATCGACCGGCACCAGATGAAGGTTCCGCCGACCCAGGCCGAGGAGCGCCATCGCTTTCGGGATCGACATGTGCACTTCGCTCGAGGCGTACACGATCCCCCCTCGAGCGCCGCTCTCGGAGGCAGGCAGCCTGGCCTCGCGGGCCATGGCCAGTCCCATCAGGTTCGCCGCCGAAGCACCGCCACAGAGGCTGCCGCCGAAGCCGCTGCAACCGATGAGGGTCGCGAGCCACTCGATCACCTGCCTCTCGATGGTGACACCGGCGGGCGAAGACCGCCACGCCGTGACGCCCTGATTGAGAATGCTCGCGAGCAGATCCGCCACCGCCGCCACGGGCTCTCCGGATCCGAGAATGTAGCCGTAGAACCGCGGCGAGGGCGGACGGATCGTGGCGATGACATCCTCGAGTCGCGCGAGTGCAGCCTCTTTCAGTCCGTTCTCCGGCAGCGGCTCGCCGAAGCGCTCGCGGGCCTCCGGTCCCGAGACGCTCGGGAACGAGGGCAGTGTGGGCAGTGCCGCGAGGAACCGGGCGGCGAGCTCGGTGACCTGCGCCGCCAGAGAGCGAAACTCCTCGGGGGATATCTCGAGTGAGCTCATGATGCGGTTACCTGCTTCTTGAAGTATGGACACCGGCGCGCGAGCGGGCAGCGCTCGCAAAGCGGCGCCGTTCGTCGGCAGAGCTCCTGGCCGTGGCGCCGCAAGAGGAGATACGCGCGCTTCATCGCCGCCACTTCGGGCGGGAGCGCCCGCGTGAGCTCCTCTTGCACCGAGCGATAGCTCGAAGCCCAGCTCGTCCGCTCGACTCCCAGTCCGAGGCGTAGCGGCACGTGCAGGCAATTCGATGGGACTGCCGCGATCGGAACCCCGCCGCAGAAAAGGAGAATCTTGTCCGCTCCGGGATCGCCGATGGTCGGAAAGCGCTTGAGCGCCTTGCGCGCTTGCTGCGACGCATCGAGGCTGGCGCGCAGCCGGCCACCAAACTCCTCGTTGACGAGCCGGGCAATGAGCTTGAGACGCGAGGCGCGCAGCTCCGGAACTATGCCGCCGGCCCTCAGCGCCCTGGCGAGCACGCGCTCGCTCGCGCCGAGAAGAGCGGCAGTGGAAACACCGACGGCGCTCTGCAGCGCTTCAAACCCCCTGCGGCAGTTCTCCTGCGACGGTGGGTAGCCGCAGTTGGTATAGACAATGAGCTCGTACGGATCATCGGGCTCCTCGAAGGCAACGGAGCCATAATGTTGCTCGAGCTTCTGCAGCAGTTGGGTGAGTTCCCGCTTGGTCACGAGGTGAGCTCCAGGCGCGGTAGGCTACTACGCCCGCGCCGAGGCGACATCGGCACGGCCGGGGTCGCGGGGGATTTCGCGCCGCCGCGCGACTCAAGATTCGGACAAAGGTAACAAGCGCAACCCATTGATTGGAAAATAGCTTCAGCACGGAGCGCCGGCGTGCTGCGCCGCGGGCGGCCGCCCCGGTACGAGACCTGCGATGCGCCGCAGGCTATGCTCAATCGCGTGCACTACGGAACGACATCATGGCCAACGAAACCTTTCCCATCGATCTCGGCAAGCTCGAGCCGCTGAAGCTGGATCCCGCCGTCACCACTTTGACGGAGCGGCAGAAAGCGGCGCTCAAGCACAACATCCAGCTCGCGCGCGACGCTATCGTATTCTTCACCGCGCTCGCGGGCGCCAAGGGTCTCTCGGGTCATACCGGTGGCGCCTACGACACGGTTCCCGAGCTCACGATCATTCGCGCCTTCATCGCCAACGGCGCGCCGATCGTGCCCATTTTCTACGATGAGGCCGGCCATCGAGTCGCGACGCAGTATCTGCTCAGCGTACTCGCCGGCGCGCTGCCGGCGGAAAGGCTGCTGCATTATCGCGAATTCGACAGCGGGCTGCCGGGCCATCCCGAGAAGAAGCTCACTCCGGGGCTGGAATTTTCCTCCGGCCGGCTCGGTCACATGTGGGCCTTCTGTAACGGCGTCGCCATGGCCAATCCCGGCAAGGCCATCATCCTCCTCGGCTCGGACGGCAGCCAGATGGAGGGCGACAACGCCGAAGCGGCGCGGCTCTCGGTGGGCAAGCAGCTCAACATCAAAGTGCTCGTCGATGACAACAACGTGACGATCGCGGGCCATCCACAGGAGTACATGGTCGGCTACGACCTGACGCGCACCCTCTCGGGCTATGGGCTGCAGACCGACACCACGATGGGTGAGGATCTGGATGCGCTTCATATCGACCTCTGTCGCGTCTTCTCCGATCAGCGGCCGCACGCGCTGGTGATCAAGCGTCCGATGGCCCCCGGCATTGCGGGCGCGGAGGGCAGCCCCAAGGCGCACGAGGTTCTCGAGACCGAGATCGCGATCCACTACCTCGAAAAGCGCGGCGGCTACGAGCGCGCGATCGAGATGCTGAAGGCGGCGAAGCCCTCGAAGAGCCCCCTCACCTACAGGGGCTCGAGCGGGTCGGGCAAGAATCGCGACGACTTCGGCAAGATCATCAACGAGCTCCTCGACGGAATGTCGGAGGCCGAGCGGCTGCAGAGCGTACGGGTGTTCGACAACGACCTCGAGGGCTCGCAGGGCCTGCACCACGTGCGCAAGAAGCACCCCGAGGTGTTCATCCGCGGCGGCATCATGGAGCGTGGCAACTACTCCGCCGCCGCAGGCTTCGGAGCGGTTGCCGGCAAGCAGGGCGTGTACGCCACTTTCAGCGCCTTTCTCGAGATGTGCGTCAGCGAGATCACCATGGCCCGGCTGAATTTCTCGAACGTGCTGGCCCACTTCAGCCATAGCGGCGTCGACGACATGGCCGACAACACCTGCCACTTCGGCATCAACAGCATGTATGCCGACGGCGGCGTGATGCCGACGCACGGCACCGACACCACGCGCCTCTACTTCCCGGCGGACCAACACCAGTTCGCGGCCTGCGTGAAGCGCATCTTCAACGATCCGGGGCTGCGGTTCGTGTTCTCCACGCGGGCGAGCGTGCCCGATATTCTCGGGGAGGACGGCAAGCCGCTCTATCAGGGTAAGCCGTTCGAGCCGGGCAAGGACTACATCGTGCGCGAAGCGCCGCCCGGCGGCGGTTATATCGTCGCGACCGGCGAGACGGTCTACCGGGCACTCGATGCGGTCATCGGCCTCAAGGAGCAGGGGGTGAAGGTCGGTCTGATCAACAAGCCCACCGTCAATCTCCTCGACCCGCAGACGATGCGCGCGCTCGCGGGCGTGCCGTTCGTCCTGGTCACGGAAGGCTGGAACGTGAAGACCGGGCTCGGGAGCCGCTTCGGCAGCGATCTGCTCAAGGCGGGTTTCAAGGGGCGCTACGATCACATCGGCACCAACAGGGAAGGCTGCGGGGGTCTTTGGCAGCAGATGGGCCATCAGGGCCTCGATCCCGCCGGCATCGCCCAAGCGGTCAAGCGCCTGCTGTAGCCGTTTCACCGCAATTTCGGCGCAAGCGCGCCGGAGGGGCGGTGCGCGTGAGCTACAATCGGCCGATGAGCCCCCCACCGGCTGCCGTCCGACCCATCAGGCTCGAGGAGATCAGGGAGGCGCGCGCGCGGATTGCGGGCGCCGCCACGCGAACGCCCGTCTTTCGCCTCGAGCTCGGACCGGACTACCCGGATGTGCGGCTTAAGCTCGAGAACCTGCAGCCGACCAATTCCTACAAGATCCGCGGCGCTCTCAATGCCGTCTCGGCGCTGCCCGAGAGCGCTCGCCAACGCGGTGTCTGGACCATCAGCGCCGGTAATGCCGGTCAGGGGGTTGCCTACGCCGCGCGCAGAGCCGGCGTGCCCTGTTCCGTGGTGGTGATCGAGACGGCCCCTGCATCCAAGATCGAGCGGATGAAGGCTCTCGGCGCGAGGCTCGTGCCCGTGCCCTATGCAGCGGCCTGGAAAGCCCTCGATGAGCGCGCCTTCCCGGGGGTCGAGGGCACTTTCATCCATCCATTCGACGATGATGACTTCATTGCCGGACATGCGAGTCTCGGGCTCGAGATCCTGGAAGACGTGCCCGATGTGAGCTCGGTGATCGCCGCGGTTGGCGGCGGCGGGCTCGTAACTGCGGTCGCGAGCGCCGTGAAGCCCCTGAAAGCGGACGTCAAGGTCTGGGGAGCCGAGCCCGAGACCGCCGCGCCGCTCGCGCGCTCATTCGAGCGCCAGTCGGCGCAAACGTTCGAGGACTGGCAACCCTCGTTCGTCGACGGCGCCGGTGGCATGAGCGTTTTTCCGCGGATGTGGGAACGCATGCGCGCGATCGTCGATGGCTCCATTGTCGTGAGTCTGGAAGAGACCCGACGGGCGTTACGAATCCTTGCCGACCGGGCGCGTGTGATCGCCGAGGGAGCAGGGGCGCTGGCGTTGGCGGCGGCGCTCACCGGGCGCGCGGGCCGCGGACCCATAGTGGCGATCGTCTCCGGCGGCAACATCGACCTGAAGAAGCTCTGCGACATCATTGCCCGGTCCGAGTGATCTCACCTGGCGCGGGAGCTGCTGCAGTGGCCATCATCGACGTGCACACTCACGCGTATACCCGCGAATACCTGGCGCTGCTGCGCACCAAGGGGGGCGCCTACAGCCTCAAGGTGCGTCCTGACGGCAAGGAGGAGATCTTCCGCGGCGATACGCCCGTGGCTTTCCCGCAGCCCGGCCATTTCGATTACGACCTGCGTCTGAGGGACATGGACGAGAACCGCATCGACATATCGATCGTCTCGCTCACCTGTCCCAATTGTTATTGGGGCGGTGAGGAGACGAGCCTCGAGGTCGCCCGAGAGTCGAACGACAGCATGGCGGCGGCGCGCCGGAAGTATCCCGGCCGGATCCTCTGGTACGCATCCCTGCCGTGGGAATATCCGCGGCGGGCGGTCGAGGAGCTCAGGCGCTCCATGGACAACGGCGCTTCGGGCGTGATGGTGCTGGCCAACATCCAGGGTCGAAGTCTCACCGATCCGTTCTTCAGCACGATCTGGCAAGCGATCGATGATCGCAAGCTCCCCGTGCTCGTCCACCCCACCCATCCGCCCGGTGCGGAGCTGATGGACATGGGCCAGTACGATCTCGCGTGGTCGGTGGGCTTCATGGCCGACACGACGCTCTGCTTCGCGCGGATGATCTTCGACGGCTTTCTCGACCTCTACCCGAACCTGAAGTTGATCGCTTCGCATGGCGGTGGCACGCTGCCCTACCTGGTGGGCCGTTTCGACAAGGGCGATGAGGTCGAGCTGCCCGCGCGCCGGCGGATCAAGACTCCGCCCTCGGCCTATCTCAAGCGCATCTGGTACGACGGTATCTGCTACAGCCCACAGGCGCTGAGCTACCTCCTCAGCATCGTCGGCGCCGAGCGTGTGCTCTACGGCACCGACTATCCGCACCAGGTCCACGATGCCGCGGGGATGCTTGCCAAGACCGAGGCGATGCAGGCCGAGCACCGTCACGCCGTTCGTGAGGGCAACGCCCGGCGCCTGTTCGGGATTTAGCATGCAGAACACAGGGCACATCGCTTGAGCACCGAGCTTCTGTTCCGGGACGATGCCTATCTCAGGAATGCCAACGCGCGGGTGCGCGCGGTGCACGCGCGCGGCATCGAGCTCGATCGCACGCTCTTCTATCCGCTAGGAGGCGGGCAGCCCGGAGATACCGGGACGCTCGTGCGGGAAAACGGTGAGCGAATCGCGATCGCGGATACCCGCAAGGGTGAGGCGCCGGGCAGCGTCCTTCACATTCCCGTTCAGGGCGCCTCGTTTCCCGAGCCCGGCGAGCTCCTCTCGCTCGAGCTCGACTGGGATCGGCGTTACTCACTCATGCGGCTGCATACCGCGCTTCATCTGCTCTCCTGCGTGGTCACCGCGCCGGTGTCCGGCGGCAATATTGCGCCGGACAAGGCGCGGCTCGACTTCGATATCGACATGAGTCTGCTCGATGCCGAGCGCATCACGCGCGAAACCAACGCGCTGATCGCGGCGGGCGTGGCCACCGAAACCGTATGGATCACCGACCAGGAGCTCGAGGCGCAGCCCGAGCTCGTGAAGACCATGAGCGTGCAACCGCCGCGCGGCGTCGGCCGTGTGCGGCTCCTCAGGATACCCGGCATCGATCTGCAGCCCTGTGGAGGCACGCACGTGCGCAACATTGCGGAGATCGGCGGCATTCGCGTCACACGGATCCGCAATGAAGGCAAACGCAACAAACGCGTGGAAATCGTGCTCGCATCCTGAATCTCATTCCGCGAGGAGCTCGTCCATGAAATACCGCCATCTCGTGCCCACCTCGCTCCTGCTGCTCGCAGCGGGCATGGCCGGTGCCGCGCTCGCGCACAGCCCGCCGGCCGAGGGCGCCAAGTTTCACGAGCTCGATGTATCCGTCGGCCGTTGGGTGTACCACGGCCACTTCCTGGCCGGCGCGGGGGCGCATCCGAGCCCTTGGACCTGGCACGAGGACTGCCGCTGGTCGGCGAATCGGGTGTTCATGCTGTGCAGCTTCTCAAACACCTGGGCGGGGCGACACGTGGACTCGGAGGTGGTCGACACCTACGACCCGAAGGCAGACTCGTTCTGGCACTACGAGATCTTCAATACCGGCCGCTCGGCCGGCAAGCCGTTCGCGGTGAGGATGCGGATCGAGGGCGCGACGCGCACCGAAACCTGGACCGAGACGCACAACGGCAAGTCCGTGCATCAGCGGATCGTCTACAAGTTCGCCTCCGGCGGCAAAGTAGCGGTGTCGTTTGAGCAATCGGCGGATGGCGCGCACTGGAAGACGACGGCGAGCGGGACGGGAGAGAAGACCGCAGCTTCGTGAAGGCTCGCGCCATGATCGTCGTGTTCGCCCACGCCAGTATGTTCGATGGATCCGGCGAAGGTTCCGATCGTCATGAAAGCCGGCGCATCCATCCGAAAGGCGCTCTGAGGGGGTACGGAAGGTGGCGGGCCCGGCACATCGGTTGACGGAGCGCGCGATCGGAATCACCGTCCATACGGGCTGGGGAGCCTGCGTGGTCGTGGGCGGATCGCTTGAGGAACCGGAGATCATCGCCAACAGCGTGATCGAGCTTCTAAAGGAGACGGAGCGCTTCTGCTACCACCGCGCCGCGCAGATGAAAGCGCCGGCCGCGCGGGAGTGGCTCACGCAGATGCGCGCGAAAGCGCTCGCCCAGGCGCGCAGCGAGCTCGCACCTCTGATGGATCGGTACGTGCGGCACGGAGCAATCGTCGCCAAGGAGGGACCGTTGCCGGAACCGGAGGTGGCCCTCGCGAGCCACATGCGGATCCATTCGGCGGAGGGCCTTTTTTACCGGGACGTATTTCGCGAGGCCTGTCGGATCCCCTGTCGGATCGTCCCGCCGGCCTCGCTCGATGTCACATCGGTGGGCAGATTCGATCTCAAGCCGTGGGGTCGAGACCAGAAGCTGGCGGCTCTGGCCGCATGGGCGGCTATGAGCGCCCGCCCTGCAACGACCTGAAACGGCCGGTCGCCGACAGCTCCTCGCGGACCACGTGCGGCGTCCAGAGCGTGTTGCGTCTCGCGACGAACGGGCTCGCAGACAGCTGCTCGAGAGAGCGGGCAGGTGAGAAGAGGAAGCCCTGCCCGGCGACGCAGCCCAGTTCCAGCAGAGCGGCGACCTGCGGCTCGAGCTCGACCCCTTCGGCGACGGTGTCGAGCCCGAGCGTCTCGCCGAGCGTGATGACCGCGCGGGCCAGATCCGGACCGTCATCGGAGCTGGTCAGGCCGTTCACGAAGGAGCGGTCGATCTTCAGGATGTCGATGGGAAAGCGATTGAGGTAGGACAGGGACGAGTAGCCGGTGCCGAAGTCATCGATGGCAAGCTTCACCCCGAGGGCCTTGAGGCGATGGAAGCGCTGGAGATTCACTTCGGTGTTGTACATCATGGTGCTTTCGGTCAGCTCGATGACCAGATTGCCGGCCTCGAAACCCGAGGCTTCGAGCGCATCGAGCACATCCTTGGCCAGCGCGCCATGCTGCAGGTGACGGCCCGAGATGTTGACGGCGAGCCGTAATCCGCAGGCGCCGGCGATCGAAGGCCGCCAGGCGCAGATGTCCCGACAAGCCCGCTTCAGCACCCAGCGTCCCAGGGCAGCGATTTGCCCGCACTCCTCGAGCACGTGAATGAAGCTGGCGGGCATCAATACGCCGGCCTCGGGATGGCGCCAGCGTACCAGGGCCTCGACGCCGAGAAGGGCGCGGCTGCCGAGGTCCACGATCGGTTGGTACTCGAGGAAGAACTCCTCCCTCGCGAGTGCGCGGCCGACGTCGGTCTCGAGCCGAACGCGCTCGTGCAGCAGCGTCTGCATCTGCGGCTGAAAGCTGACGTGGCGGTTCTTGCCGGCTGCCTTGGCGTGATACATCGCCAGATCGGCGTTGCTGAGCAGCGCCTTGGCCGAGCTGTCGATGGCGGAGAACGCCACACCGACGCTCGCGGTCACGCGAACCTCGCGGCCATCGAGCAAGAAGGGTGCTCCGAGGGATTCGATCAGGGTGTCGGCGATGCGTTGCACTTCTCCGGCCGTTCTGATGCCTTGCAGCAGCACGCCGAACTCATCGCCGCCGAGCCGCGCCACCGTATCGGCAGGGCGGCTCGTCTGCACGATGCGCTGCGCAACGGCCTGCAGCAGGCGATCGCCGGCATCGTGCCCGAGCGAATCGTTGATGTTCTTGAAGTTATCCACGTCGAGGAACATGACCGCCGCATGGCTCTCACCGCGCTGGGCCCGGGTGAGCGCCTGCTCGACGCGATCGCGGAAGAGGTTGCGGTTGGCGAGCAGCGTCAGCGGATCATGGAAGGCGAGCTGGCGCAGCTTCTCCTCGAGCACCTTGCGTTCGCTGATGTCGCGGAAGTTGAGCGCAAGGCCCCGCACGGCAGGATCGTCGCTCAGGTTGCTGCCGACTCCTTCGATGACCCGCCCGGCGCGCTCGCTGCGCAGCTCGACCGGTCCCACCACCCCGGAAGTGGTTCGGGCGATCTCATCGAGAAAGCTCCGCAGTCGCTCGCCGTCTTCGCCGCCCCAGAGCTCCGCGAGGCTCTTGCCAGTGATCTGCTCAGGCTTCATGCCGAGGGTGCGCGTGGCCGCGGGGGAGGCGAAGCGGACCACCCCATCGGTGCCGATGATCATGATGACGTCGGAGGCGTTTGCAACGAGCGATGCGTAATGCTCCTCGGCCATGCGAAGCACCACCGCCTGACGAAACATGAGCAGCAAGGTGAGCGCGAAGACGATGCCGAGCATCAGGGTGGCCTGGCCGCCCAGACCGCCGCCGCTGACATAGACGAGCACGAGAAACGCCGCCGCCATCGCCGCGTACGGCATCGAGCGGGCGAGCGCGCCCGAGGCGCGTGAGGTCTCGCGCGCCGGCATCGTGGTCGCGCGGATCTGCTCGCGTCCGGCGATGGCCATCGGCAGGTAGCAGGCGAGGTAGAGAACGTCCTGAACGCCTCCGGGCAGATAGTAGCCGCGTACCTTGGCCAGCGACCAGAAGATGTCGCCGAGAAACATGGTAGCGAAGCCGGTGAGCAGCAGCAGCGGAATGCGCCAGCCGCCGGCATTTCCGGAACCGGTGAGCAGCAGCACGCCGAACAGCAGCAGACAAAAGCTGTCGAGCGCCAGATACGCTTCGCTCAGCGCTTCCTTGAGAACTCCGAGGTCCGCATGTATGGCCGCCGGCTGCACCACCAGGAACCAGAAGAATGCGCCGAAGCCGACCACGAAGATCGCGGTGTCGAGCGACAACTGCGCCCACGGCACCCGCATCGCGGCCGAGCGGATCAACCACAGCGCCGCGGCGGCGAGCGGCAGATACCATGCGCAGTAGAAGAAGTCAGAGGGACCCGGGAACGGATCGCGTCCGAGCTGCCAGTACGCGAGGCCGATCACGTCCCCGATGAGATAGAGCGCGAGCCCCGCAGTAAGCGACCACCAGGCCGAGCGCACCGGACCCGAGACCATGCGCCGCGCCGTCGCCCCTGCAACAATGATGGCGAGGAGCTCCGCCAGCATCTTGTAGAACAGGCCGACATAGTAGATGACTTGCGCTCCGCCCGCGCCGCTCAGCATCCATGCCGCGCCTATGGCGACGTAGATCGCGAAGACGATGAGCAGGCGGTCGACCCAGCCGGGGACGGCGCGTAGCCGTAGGGAGGGGGCAGTTACTGCTGCGGTGTCCATCTCTGCGGTGTGTATGCGTGCCTCGGGCGCAGCCGAATGTACGGCAATAAGGACATGTCGGCGAGCGGCGACTCCGCCCGCGTGACGCAGTTCTCGGCGCTTGGAGCGAACTGTGCGCTTGCTTCACATTGCGGGCGTGTCAGGTGCAGTGCGGCTACCCTCTCCAAGCGGGCGCGACATCAGCACGCTGTCCACCCAGCGCGCATGCTTCCAGCCGACGGCCGGGAGCAATCCCACACGCTCGAAGCCAAAAGCCAGATGCAATCGAATCGAGGCGTGATTCGCGCCGTCGCCGATCACCGCGATCATCACGCGTGAGCCGCGCTGTTCGCAACGCTCGATCAGGGTGCCGAGCAGCAGGCGGCCGACTCCCATTCCAACAGCCTGCGGCGCGACATAGATGGAGTCCTCACAGGCATAGCGATAAGCCCCACGGGTGCGATAGAGATGGCCATAAGCGAAGCCGACGACACCGCCTTCGTCGGTACGCGCAACCAGGTACGGGAAGCCCTCCCGCAGCACGGATTCGCGTCGGCGCCTCATCTCATCCTCGGCGGGCGGCTCCAACTCGAAGCTGCCGAGCCCATGGCGTACCCAATGACCGTAGATCACCGAGACGGCGGCGATATCGAGCTCGGTGCTGTCATCGACCGTGACCGATCGACACTGGGTCGGTATCACTGCATACTCCTGCGAAGAATGACGGCCCCTCATCCGCGCCATCGCGCTCACCGCCGATTCCTGCCGGCCCCGCTGATCCTGCTGTTGCTGCCGCTCATTCCCTGCTCTCGAGCGCTGGCGGGACCACCTTACCAGCTCGACGATCCGGACGTCATTCCCTATCACTGGCATGAGTTTTACCTGTGGGGCGGCGCGAACTCCTCGCCCGGTGCCGTGAACACCGCCGGGCCGGCGCTCGAATTCAACTGGAGCCTGATGCCGCACACCATGTTTCACTTCATCGCGCCTTTGGGAGCGTCGATTCCGACCGGCGGCCCCAGCACCTTCGGGCCGATGGATGGTGAGCTCGGCTTTCAGGCGCAATTCCTCCCGGAGACGAAACATCGGCCGATGCTGGGAACCTTCATCATGATGGAGTTGCCCTGGGGGGATGCGTCCCGGGGATTGGGGGCTGGAGGTCCCTCATGGAAGATTCCGCTTTATGCCAAGAAGAATTTCGGCGCCTGGTCGATCGATGGGGGAGGCGGGATCGACATCAGCGAGAAGGTCCCCGGAGGCCGAAACTACCCGTTCGGCGGCACCATCATCGATTACGAGGTGTCGAACCGGCTAACGGGGGGACCCGAGCTCTTTGCGCACGGACGGCCCACCGCGGACCCGGCGCTGTCCCGATACGCGATCGATCTCGATTTCGGCGGCTACTACACGTTCAATCCGCAGAACCCGGGATTTCAGCTGCTGTTCGCCTACGGGCATAGCGTCGCCGGTCAAACCGAGAACTACGGCTATCTGGCCCTCTATTGGACGTGGGGCCCGGCATCCACGGCTCGATGAGACGGGAGCAAACTCCGGCCCGGCGGTCCGCTCAAATCTTGAAGGTCGAAAGCAAGAGACTCGTCTCGCTGCTCGACACACCCGGCATGCGGCTGATCCTTGCCAACACGCGGTCGAAGGAAGCGAGGGTATCGGTGCGCAGCTCGGCGACCAGATCCCACCGGCCGTTCGTACTGTGGAGGCTGGCCACGGCCGGCTCGCCGCGCAGTGCCTTGACCACCGCATCGACCTGATTGCCCTCAACGGCGATGGTCATGAGAGCGCGGATGTGCTGTTCCTGCACATCGGGCTTGAGGCGCACCGTGTAGCCGACGATGGTGCCGTCGGCTTCGAGCCGCGCCATGCGGTTCTGCACCGTGCCGCGGGCGACACCCAGCTTCTTGGCCAAGGAGGCGACGGAGGCGCGCGCATCGGCGCGCAGCAACGCAAGCAGCTGGTGATCGAGGTCATCCATCGGAGCGTCACTGTTTCGCTATCGGCCGCGAGACTCTAGCAAATCGTTCAGCGGCTGTGGCGATTTGATCAATGGCGCAAGCCTTTTGATCGACTTTTTGCCTGTTTTTTGGCCGAGCCAACGGGGATCATCATCTTCTCTGGATCGGGCAGGCGCCCCAAACGCGCGCCGCCCTTCCGCGGGAGAATGATCATGGTCGACTTTATCGGCATCCGACGTGTCCAGGAGCTGGTCGGTGATGTGGGGCTGGCAGCCTTCATCGCGGGACTCGCGCGGGAGATCGAGACCGACTACCGGCGCTGGCCGGAGTTCGCGAAATCCCCACGGCACGCCACCCATTCATCGGTGGGCGTCATCGAGCTCATGCCCGCGTGCGACGGTCGTCATTACGCCTTCAAGTACGTCAATGGTCATCCGAAGAACACCGCGAAGGACCTGTTGACCATCACGGCGTTCGGCGCACTCGCCGATGTCGAGACCGGATATCCGCTCGTGCTGTCGGAGATGACGCTGACGACCGCGCTGCGCACCGCGGCGACTTCCGCATTGGCGGCCCGCTGGATGGCGCGGCCCGACAGCCGCGTCATGGCACTGATCGGCAATGGGTCACAGGCCGAGTTCCAGGCCGTCGCTTTCCATGAAATGCATGCCATCCGCGAGCTGCGTCTCTACGACACGGATCCGGAAGCGACCGAGAAGCTCGAGGGCAATCTCGCGCGGCTCGCCCTGCCGGGGCTGCGGGTCGTGCGCTGCCGCTCCACGGCGGAGGCCGTGCGGGGCGCGGATATCGTCACGACCGTGACCGCGGACAAGCGCAACGCCACGATCCTGACACCCGAGATGATCGTGCCGGGAATGCATTTGAATGCCGTTGGCGGCGATTGCCCGGGCAAGACCGAGCTGCACGCCGACATCCTGCGGCGGGCCGATGCGCGCGTGGTGGTCGAGTTCGAGCCCCAATCGCGCATCGAAGGGGAGATCCAGCAGTTGCCGGCCGACTTTCCCGTGATCGAGCTCACCGAGGTCGTCACCGCCCGCAAGCCCGGCCGCGCCAACGACGCAGAGGTCACCATTTTCGATTCGGTCGGATTCGCGCTGCAGGACTTCTCGGCTTTGCGGTATCTACACCGGCTGCATCAGCAGCGCCGCGGGAGAGGTACCGACATCGATCTGATTCCCGATCTCGAGAACCCGAAGGACCTCTTCTCACTCTTGGGAGGATCTTCGCCTGCGCGCGCTCGTCCGCTGCCGGTTGCGGAGCTGACCGCATGAGCGCGACTCCTCGGACGGTGAGCCTCATAGGCGCGCCCACGGATGTCGGGGCGTCGGCGCTCGGCGCCTCCATGGGGCCCGAGGCCATGCGCGTTGCCGGAATCGAGCGGGCGCTCGAGCAGCGGGGGCTGCAGGTGATCGATCGCGGCAACCTCGCGGGCCCTCCCAATCCGCGCCACCCGCCCGTCGATGGCTATCGCAATCTGCCCGCAGTGCTCGAGTGGAACCGGCTGGTACACGATGCGGTGTACGAGGAGCTGTGCGCCGAGCGGCTGCCCATCCTTCTCGGCGGGGATCATTCGCTCGGTATCGGCTCGATCAGCGCCGTGGCGCGGCACTGCCGCAAGGCAGGGCGGAAGCTGCGCGTGTTGTGGCTGGATGCGCACGCGGACTTCAACACCGGGGAGCTTTCCCCGAGCGGCAACCTGCACGGCATGCCACTCGCCTGTCTGTGCGGCTTCGGGCCGAAATCCCTGACCGAACTCGGCGGAGCCGCACCGAGCATTCATCCGCAGTGGATACGGCAGATCGGGGTGCGCAGCGTCGATGAGGGCGAGAGGCGTTTTCTGCACGAGTTGGCCGTCGAAGTGTTCGACATGCGCTACATCGATGAGATGGGCATGCGCCAGAGCATGGAACAGGCGCTCGCCGGCTTGAATCGCGACACTCACCTTCACGTGAGCTTCGATGTCGACTTTCTAGACCCCGACATCGCTCCGGGAGTCGGCACGCTGGTACCGGGAGGCCCGACTTACCGCGAAGCGCAATTGTGCATGGAGATGATCGCCGACACGCGCCTGGTGCGCTCGCTCGATGTGGTGGAGCTCAATCCGGCCCTCGATGTGCGCAACGAGACCGTATCGCTCGCGGTGAGCCTGCTGGAGTCGCTCTTCGGCAAGAGCACGCTGGTGCGACGACAGGGCGCGGCGTCGCCGCTCGATGTGGTCGGCAAGAAGCAGGCGGCGAGCGCCTGATTCACCTCCCATAGCGCACCTCGCTAGCCTGCCTCGGGTAACCTCGAGCGGCGGGCAATCGCGCTCGTCAACTGCGGTATGTTCCTCGAGAGCGTCGCGACGTTCGCGGGAAGTCCTTTTTTCTCTGCGCCGAAACCTGCTGCCGCAGTCCCCGGGACTCAGCCACGAAGCTGACACACTCGGAGACTGACAGATGCGCATTCACAAGCGATCCCAGACCTTCAAGGCATTCCATCTGGGCGCGATCCTCGCCGCGGCGCTCCTCGGCGGTTGCGGTGGTTCCGGAGGCTCGGGAGGCAATGGCTACGGCACTCCCCCACCCGCTCCCAACCCGCCGCCGCCCCCGCCCACGGCGAGCTCGTATTCGATGAGCAAGCTCGTATCGGACGGCTCGGTCGCAGCGGCATCGACGGATCCGCGCCTGGTGAACCCCTGGGGCATCGTCATGGCACCGGGGGCGCCGGTCTGGGTCGCCAACAACGGCTCACAGACTTCGACCGTCTACGACGGCGCGGGAGCGCTCCAGGCGACCGTCGTGAGCATTCCCGCCGGACTCAACGGCCCGGCGGACCCGACCGGCATCGTTTTCAACGGCAGCGCCGATTTCGTGGTCACCAAGGGCTCCGCGTCGGGGCCGGCCAAATTCATCTTCGACGGCGAGGGCGGTACGATTACCGCTTGGTCACCGCAGGTGGATGCGCAGAACGCGGTGGTCATGTACGACGACGGGGCGGGCGGAGCGGTCTACAAGGGCCTCGCGCTCGCGGCCGACGCCGGCGGCGTCAATCGCCTGTACGCCACGGATTTTCACAACGGCAAGGTCGATGTGTTCGACGGCTCCTTCAGGAAGGTCAGCGTCACGGGCGGCTTCGTCGACTCGAGCTTGCCGGCGGGCTATGCGCCGTTCGGCATCCAGGCGCTCGTCGTGCAAAATCAGACACTCATCTATGTGACCTACGCCAAGCAGCAGCCGCCTGACAACCACGATGAGGCGGACGGGCCGGGGCTCGGGCTGGTGGACGTCTATGACACGCAGGGATCGCTCAAGACTCACCTGATCCCGGTCGGCGGCAAGCTGGACGGTCCGTGGGGAATCGCGCTGGCGCCGGCGAATTTCGGCTCTCTCAGCAACAAGCTGCTCATCGGCAACTTCGGCGATGGCATCATCAATGGGTTCGATCCGACAACGGGGGCCTTCGTCGACAGCATCAACGACTCCATGAATCAGCCGATCGCCGTCCCGGGGCTCTGGGGCATCGCCTTCGGCAACGGAGTGGCAAACCAGCCGACGACCACGCTTTATTTCGCCGCGGGCATCGCCGATGAGGCGGACGGGCTCTACGGGCGTATCGACGTGGCGGCGAGCCCGTGACCGAGAAGTCTCAGTCTGACTGTCGAGCGCTAGCGCGCTCGACCCGGTCGCCAGCGCAGCAGGACGAGCCTTGCCATGGACGGCTCGAGGCTGCGGAGCCTCAGAGTTCGTTGCCGGCCGGGACTGAGAAGCAGGGTATCCCCGGTGCCCAGGTTGCGGGCTCGCGCGCGAACCGATTCGCCAATCGACACCGACCCCTCGAGGACGAAGAGCGCGCCGTAGAGATCTGCCGCAAGGACGACGCACGCAGTCGGTCCGACCCGCAGCATCCTGGGCGCGCGCACCACCGATGCCGGCCGGGCGGCGGGTCCTCGGCGCACGATGAGGCTCAGGTCCGTGCAGCGCCCGTCCGCAATCGCGCAATGCGTTTTCCATTCCCCTTCGAAACGCGTGCCGCGCCTCGCCGCATCGAGCAGGCAGTCGCCGTGGCCCCGAAACCGTAGCTGCAGGCGAGCGCCTGCAACCAGAACCAACGCCCGGCGGTAACCGGGGTAAGCGGAGAACTCGCAGTCCCGGTCGATGTCGGCAAGACTCAAACGCCAGGCGAAGTCCTCGCCCGTCGCGGGCTCGCGCGCGATCTCGAGGGTCGAGCCAAGCCCGTTGCGCCAGGGCATGTGGCGATAGGCCTCGTATTTTCGGACCCGCAATCCGGATCCTCCCTTCACATGCGACGTCATGCGCGTTTCCGCCTTGTGATGTCATCGAGTCGTCATAAAAGCATGATCTACTGCGCGCTGTTACAGTGAGCGAGCCACCCAGCGGTGTTCGCCGCAGACGACCACTATCATTTTCGCACGATATGGATCTCCGATATCCATTTGGGCACTCCCGGGTGCCAGGCCTACTATCTTCTCGATTTTCTGCGCACGCATAAGACCAATACGCTCTATCTGGTCGGCGACATCCTGGATGGCTGGCAGCTGAAGAAGAGCTGGTACTGGCCACAGGCGCATAACGATGTGGTGCAAAAGATCCTGCGCAGCGCCCGCAAGGGCACGAAGGTCGTCTATGTGCCGGGGAATCACGATGAGCTGGTGCGGCAATTCGTCGGACTTCGACTGGGCGAGATAGCGATCCGCGAAGAGGCGATCCACACCACCGCCGACGGCAAACGGCTCTGGGTCGTGCACGGTGATTTGTTCGACGGCGTCATGCAGCACGCGCGCTGGCTCGCGCACCTCGGCGATCGGATGTACACGACGCTGCTGAAGCTCAATCGCTGGCTCAACGCGATCCGCCAGCGCTTCGGACTGCCGTACTGGTCCATGTCGCAGTACCTGAAGCACAAGGTGAAGAACGCGGTCAACTTCATCTCGGACTTCGAGCACGTGATGACCGAGGAAGCTCGCCGGCGCGGCTGCGACGGCGTCGTCTGCGGACACATCCACAAGGCCGAAGTGCGCGAGATCAACGGCATTCTTTACTGCAACGACGGCGACTGGGTGGAGAGCCTGACCGCGCTTGCCGAAGACTTCGACGGCAAGCTCCATCTGATCCACTGGCGTGGGCGTCTGCACTCGCCGATGAATCTCGGTCGCATCGCGGACGAGCAGCCGGCAGCCGACTCCGTGCCGGCGTGATGAGCGCAACCCACGAGCAGAGCCGAGGGCAACGATGAAAATCATGATCGTCACCGATGCCTGGGAGCCGCAGGTGAACGGTGTCGTACGGACGCTGCGGACCACGGCGCGCGAGCTCCTCGCGATGGGCCATACGGTCGACTTCCTCACACCGCTTGAATTCACGACGCTCGCGTGCCCGACCTATCCCGAGATTCGCTTGTCGCTCCTGCCCCGTCGCAAGGTCGTGCGGCGCCTGTCGGAGTTCCAGCCGGATGCGCTGCACATCGCCACGGAAGGCCCGCTCGGCATCGCCGCGCGCAGCTTTGCCTTGAGGCGCGACTTGCCGTTCACCACCGCTTATCACACGCGTTTTCCCGAATACGTCCGCGCGCGCACCGGAATGCCGCTCTCGTGGTCGTATGCGTTTTTGCGCTGGTTCCATGGACCTTCGCAAGCCGTAATGGCGCCGACCGAGGTGGTGAGGCGTGACCTCGAGTCGTACGGCTTCAGGAAGGTGGTGACCTGGTCGCGCGGAGTGGATCTCGAGGTCTTCAAGCCACAGCACAGCGGGCGCCTCAAGAGCGAGCCGCCGATCTTTCTCTATGTCGGCCGGGTCGCGGTCGAGAAGAACATCGAAGCCTTCCTGGCGCTGGATCTGCCGGGCTCGAAATGGGTTGTCGGCGTCGGGCCCGCATTGCAGGGCATTCGGGCGCGTTATCCGCAGGTGAACTACCTCGGCGTGCTCGATCAGCACGAGCTCGCGCAGGTGTACGCTTCCGCGGACGTGTTCGTGTTTCCGAGCAAGACCGACACGTTCGGGCTGGTGCTGCTCGAGGCCATGGCCTGCGGCCTGCCCGTCGCGGCGTATCCGGTGACCGGACCTCTCGATGTGATCGGCGATTCCAAGACCGCGGGCGTCATGCATGAGGACCTGCGCACCGCTTGTCTCGAAGCCTTGAAACTGCGCCGCGAAGATGCGACGGCGCATGCCCGAAAGTTCTCGTGGCGGGCCGCGACCGAGCAATTCCTCGCCCATTTGCACCCCCGTGGCCGCATCTCCGAGTTGCCACCGCCATTGGCCGATGCGAGCCGGGCGTAATGAGCGAAACCGACGCCGAGTACTCGAGCGAGCGTAATCCCCACAAAGTCAACCGCGGACTCACTCGCGCCTGGCAGGCCGGAAAGAACTCCTGGAGCGGGCTGGTGTTCGCAATACGCGAGGAAAGTGCGTTCCGGCAGGAACTGACGCTGACGGCTTGCCTCATTCCCCTTGCCTTGCTACTGCCGTTCGGCGCCGTCGAGCGCCTGATGCTGATCGGATCGGTGGTGCTGGTCCTCATCGTCGAGCTCCTGAACTCCAGCATCGAGGCGGCAATCGACCGAATCTCCTTCGAGCACCATGGCCTCTCCAAGCGCGCCAAGGACTATGGCAGCGCCGCCGTCATGCTGGCCCTGCTCACCTGTGCCGCGGTGTGGATCACCCTGACCTACCGGCTGTTGGCGCGCTGAGCGCCGTCCGGCGCTCGCTATCGCTCGCTTTGAGGGATAATGACCGGTCACTGGAGAGGTGGCATGGTCAAGGCGTACTCGGACCGGGGTATCGCCCCGGGTTGGAAAAGAGTGCTCGTTTGCGGGGCGTCGTTGGTCCTGGCCGCATGCGGCGGCTCTGCAGGGACCACTTCGCCGCCCGTGCCTCGGGCCACCGCACCCACGATACTCGCCCAGCCCGCCAACCAAAGCGTTCCGATGGGGCTCAGCGCCACCTTCTCGGTCAGCGCGGGCGGCAGCTCGCTCCATTATCAATGGTACGAGAACGGTGCGGCCATTGCGGCAGCCACGGCCAGCAGCTTCACGACTCGCCCGACAGCTTTTGCCGACGCCGGTGCGACTTTCTCGGTGCTCGTGAGCAACTCCGGCGGCTCCATCGCGAGCCGCAACGCCTCGCTCACCGTGACGGCGCGTGCGCCCGCGCCAGGCGACCTGCGCTTCCACCAGGTCGACGCTCCGTATTTGGTGAACGGCTGGGGTGGGGCGGGCGTCGGTCTCGCAACCGCTGTTCCGGGCAGGGGCGCCGCCTACTACTCCCCGAGCATCGGTACGCCCTTTTACAGCTCGGATGGCGACTGCGCCGTGCCGCCTCAGACCGACGGCACCGGTTGCGCCTGGTTTTATTCCGAATGGCCCGTCGCATCGAGCCAGGCACCGCTGGCGGCCTACGGAGCGGATTTCTACGAGAATTTCGCCGCCGATCTGCAACCCGCATCCACGTACTGGTTCGCCGGGGGGATCGGACCCAATTCCTCCGATGCCGTCATCGATTCGCTGGATCTCGAGCCTGCGAGCGATCTTTTCGCCGTGTCCTGGATTCAGCCGCGAGCGTCCCCGCAACCGGGCTTCGTCAGGGTTGAGAACACGCTCGCCACCTCGCAGCTTCAAGCGGCGGCGACCGTCGAAGGGGCAGCCGGCAGGGTCATCACGGCCATTTCCGCAAACGGCGGTGAGGTGACGTATCTGGCCTACGCCTGGCGGGCGGATCCTGTGACGCTCTACGAGGCGAAGGTAGTCAGCGCCTCGATAGCCGCCGCGCCGGCGGCTGCGGGCGCATTGGCGGCCCAAGGCTACATCCTCACCGCCATCGGTCAGGCCGATGGCGCGGGCGATCTCCTTTTCATCGGGACGCGCGTGCAGGGCGACACGCTGCCGCGGCCGTTCGAGGCGGTGCAGGGAACCCAGGCGTTCCAGAGCCTGCAGCAGCAGGGCTACGCCATTGTCGGGGTGGTCGTCGATCTGACCGCGGCCGATCCCTATACCTGGCTCGCCGAGCGGTGAATCGCCGAAAACCTCCATCCGCTATGTACACCGTACACCTATACATGTACACTGTACATCATGAGCAGAGATCGCATCTTCAGCGCCGCCAAGAGCGTGCTCGAGCGCGAGGGCATCCCCGGCTTATCGGTCCGCAAGGTGGCCCGCCGCGCCGGCGTGTCGCCCATGGCGATGTACAACCACTTCGCCGACAAGGACGCGCTGCTCAATGCACTCATGGAGGATGGCTTTGCCACGTGGGAAGGAATCGTCCGGGCCATTCGTGCCCGGGACCCCATGGATTGGCTGGAGCAGCTCATGGACGAGTTCCTCGACTTCGCTCTCGCCCAGCCGCACCGCTTCGATGCGGCGTTCCTTCTACCGGCGACCCGGGCCCGTCAGTACCCGGATGACTTCGTCGCGGGTCGCTCGCCCGTGGTGGCGATGATGATGGTACGTATCGATCAGGCGAAGGCGGAAGGGCGGCTCGGTAACGAACCCGCGCTCGAGGTGGCTCTGGCGCTGTCGGCGATGGCCCAGGGCTTCGTCTCCATGCATCGCGCAGGCCGCTTCTCGAGCGAGAAGCAGTTGAGGAGCCTCTACCGCAAAGCGGTTCGCCACTGTCTCGAATCCTTTACCGATCGAGTGAAGCCCAGATGATCGTCGCACTAATGGCGCTGCTGAGCGGCGCGATGTTCTTTCTGTCGCAGGGACTGGAAAACCTTTGGGCGCTCGCCTGGTTGGCGCCGGTCCCGCTTCTCTGGCTGACTTACGGCAAGGCGCCGTCCTGGCAAGTCGTGTCCGCGAGCGTCTTCGCCGTTCTGGCGGGGGATCTTTACGCACTGCAGTGCTACAGCACGATACCTGCGCTGATCGTCCTGGAGGTGGTCGGCCCACAAGTCGTGCTTTTCCCGCTCGCAGTCATCTTCGCGCGAATCGTAGCGCGGCATTCGGCGCCGCTCGCTACGCTGTTCGCCTTTCCGGTCTGCTGGACGGCGTTCGAATTTCTGAGCGAATCGGCGGCGCCGAACGGCACCTTCGGCTCTCTGGCGTACAGCCAGGTGTCGGCGCCCATGCTGATCCAGAGCGCTTCGCTGTTGGGCCTCTATGCCGTGACGTTTCTCATCTGTCTCTTCGCCAACACGCTCGCGATTACAGCGCGAGCGCGGCGCGAAGCGGCGATCGCCATCGGTGTCGGCTTCGCAATCTGTGCCCTGAACCTCGTGTTTGGATATCTGCGATTGACGCAGCCGCCCGGGCCGACGGTGCGGGTCGCGGCCATGGTCGATGAAACCGCGATGAGAAAGGCCTGGCACGCTCGCTCTCTGACCGACGCGCTTGCCGTATCGGATGCCTATGCTGGCGCCATCCGGCGCGTGGCGAGCGAAGGGGCCACATTCGCGGTGACGCCGGAAGGGGGGATCGTCGCCACGGCGCAGCTTCGCTCGGTGATTCTCGCGCCATTGCTCGCCGTCTCGAAGCAAACGGGCGTGCGGATCATCGCCGGTGTTTACCAGAGCACGCCTCCGGCCGATCTCGCGTTCTCGATCCTGCCCGACGGCGCCGTCGGGCAGTACGACAAGCGTCATCTGGTACCCATTCTGGAGAGTATGTTCACGCCTGGCCGCCGACCCGGCTGGCTTGGGGATGGCCGCGCGATGGAGATCTGTAAGGATATGGATTTTCCCGACACCATTCGCCGCGATGCCGCAAAGGGCGTGCGGTTGATGGGCGTGCCGGCAGGGGATTTCGGCAAGGATGCCTGGATCCACGCCCGCATGGCCGTCATGCGTGGCGTCGAGAACGGATTTGCGCTCGTGCGCGCGGCCAATGAGGGGTTGGTGACTGCCAGCGACGCGCAAGGGCGCCTCGTCGCCTCGAGGATGGATGCGCCCGCGGGCCTCACCGCGGTCATCGCCGATCTTCCTCTGGGTCCGGGTCCCACGCCCTATACGCGCGTGGGTTATCTTTTTCCCTGGCTCTGCGTGGCGGTTCTCCTTCTGCTGAGTGCGCTGGGGCTCTTATCGAAGAAGCGCCTCGTGAGCTTGGGTAGTGAGGAACTTCGGCAGTCACGATGAGGACGGGTCCTGCGCTCAAGTGCTCGTGCGGGCTCGTCGCCATGCGGCGGGAGGCATTCCGACCATGCGCTTGAATGCGCGCGAGAATGCCGCCTCCGATTCATACCCCACTTCGAGAGCAATCGATGCGACGACCCGGCTCGATTCGCGCAGGAGGCGCGCGCCGAGCTGAATCCGCCAGCTGGCGAGATACTGCATCGGCGGCTGTCCGAGATACTGCACGAACCGCTCGTGAAACGCCGAGCGCGACAAGCCGACTTCCTGCGCGAGATCCTCCAGGCTCCAATCCCGACTCGGATGCTCGTGCATCAGGGCGAGAGCCCTTCCTACCTGCCGGTCTCGTAGCCCCGCGAGCCAACCGACGGATTCCGGCGGCAGGCTTTCGAGGCAACGCCGCGCGGCATCGACGAACATCATCTCCGAGAGTCGCTCCAGTACCGCATCGCCGCCGGGCCTTCGGTCATTGCTCTCGATCACCGCCTGCTTGATGAGTTGTCCCGCCCAGTTCGCGGTGCGCGCGGCGGGCAGATGCAGAATGCGCGGCAGCGCGGCGATGAGCGGATTGAACGGTCGAAGATCGCAACCGAGAAAGCCACAGATCGCGACCGCATCGGCGCTTTCCACAGGCAGAGCCCCCACGCTCACGATGCCCTCGGAGAACGAGATCGGAATGGGCCGAGGCTGCTCCCGCTGCGCCAACACCCACTCCGGTTCCCGAAGGACCGGCTTGAGCCCCGGCGCGCTCGAGATCACATGAGCGTCACCCTGCGGAAACACCACTACGTCGCCGGCTTCGAGCCGCACCGGCGCCATGCCGGAGACCGCCGCCCAGCCGCTGCCCTTGGCCAGCATGTGAAATTCCATGACGTGCTCGTATCCCGGCATCACGGCCGCGATCTCTCGGGCGGCCGAGGAGGCGGCCGACCATCTGCCGCGAAGGCTCACATAGTAAAAGGCCGCTCCCCGCAAGCGCACGGTGCGCAGCAGGTCGGAAAGAGTATCCCGGCTCATCGGAACGCTCGAATGCAGAGCGCGGCTTCGAGCGGCGGCTGCGGCCGCATGAGCCGGCTGGCGAGGCGGATGAGGGAGCAAGCCCGAAGGACGCCGGGCAAAGCACCCTTCAGGCGCTTGCGAAACAATCTGCAGCCAGAGCTCGCACTCGATGTCGCACTTGCAGCGGATCGATCCTGCAGGCCCGTAATCTCACTCCACATCCAAACTCGACCAGGAGATTCCGACATGACCTCACAACCGACCGCAGCGACTACGCCCGCACCCTCCCGCCACCCAGCCGCCGGGATCGACTTCGATGCGATCAAGCAGCGGCAGCAGTCCACGTGGGCGAGTGGAGACTATGCGATCATCGGCAGCACCTTGCAACTCGTGGGCGAGCTGCTGGCAGAGGCCGCGGACGTTCGGGCGGACGAGCGCGTGCTCGACGTGGCGGCCGGCAACGGCAATGCCTCGCTCGCGGCCGCTCGCCGCTTTGCGCAGGTGACCTCGACCGATTATGTTCCCCACCTCCTCGACAGGGGCGCCGCCCGTGCCAAGGCCGAAGGGCTGCAGATCGCCTTTCGGGTGGCGGACGTCGAGAAGCTCTCGTTCGCGGATGAGGAGTTCGATGTCGTCCTGTCGACTTTCGGCGTGATGTTTGCGCCCGATCAGGAACGCGCAGCCAGCGAGCTGCTGCGGGTGACGCGCAGCGGCGCGCGAATCGGCCTCGCGAGCTGGACCCCGGAGGGGTTCATCGGGGATCTTTTCCGTCTGATCGCCCGCTTTTCCGCTCCGCCGCCGGGACTGCGTTCGCCGATGCTGTGGGGCTCCGAGCCGCACATCGTGCAGATGTTCGGGTCGCAAGCCGCGGATATCCGCAGCGTACGGCGCAACTTTCAGTTTCGGTATCGGTCGGCCGCTCACTGGATCGAGGTGTTTCGCAGCTTCTACGGTCCGACGCACAAGCTGTATGCTGTGCTCGATTCCGAACAGCAAACCCGACTTTCCGCAGCCATTACCGAGCTGCTCGAGCGGCTCAATACCGGTGGCCAACGATCGCTGGTCGTTCCGGGGGAGTATCTCGAGGTGGTCATCACCAAGCAGTAGCAACCCGGCCGGCCATGGGGAGCACTCACTGCGTGACTCGCATGCCAACCCCATGGCCAGGCACCCGCGCCAATCATGAGAGAGGTGATCATGAATACTTCAGTCAACCCGAAGCTGCTGAGCACCGTGCTCATCGCGGTGGGTCTCGTCTTCATTGCCGGGATCTATCCGCTCACGATTCTCTGGCCGGGAGGCTGGGCCTGGCATCACACCGGCCAGTCCTTGTACTTGCAAATGATTCTGGGCATTTATGCCACGCTCGGCATCTTTCTCATCCTGGCTTCGCGCGACCCTCTGGCTCATCGCAGCCTGATCTGGTTTACCGTTTGGTCGAGCCTCGTGCATGCCGCCATCATGACGGTGCAGGCGCTCGCGTACCCGGAGCATCACGGGCATCTGTACGGGGATGTTCCGGCGCTGCTGATCGTCGCAGCGCTGCTGGCATTTTCGATGCCACGTCGGCGGCTGGCAATTGCCTAGCGGGATACGCCACGTTACTCACCGGCGGGTCGAAGCATGACCACGCCGATTGCGAGCGACTCGGGCTCCGCTCACGAGCTGCGGAGGCAGATGCGGCTGCGCGACCTGGTGCTCGCGCAGATACTGACCGTCGTGGGCAGCTCCTGGGTCGGCATCGCCGCGGGGGTCGGCCCGGCGCAATTCTTCGTGTGGTTGCTCGCCTTCACGGCTTTTTACGCGCCGATGGCGGTTGCCGTGTACTACCTCAATCGCCAGATGCCGCTCGAAGGGGGACTGTATTCCTGGGCGCGCCGCTCGTTCGGCGATGCGATCGGATTCATGACCGCATGGAATTTATGGGCTTACGCGCTCAGCTCGATCGCGACCATACTCTTTCAGATTCCGAGCGAGATGTCGTACATGATCGGGCCGGCCGCAGCACGACTGCCCGACGATCATCTGTACGTCTATCCGCTGCTCGCGATCATCGTGGCGCTGCTCACCTTCACCGCCGTGCGCGGGCTGGGACTCGGCAAGTGGATCCATAACGTCAGTGGCACCGCGGTGCTGGTGGTGTTTGCGCTTCTGATCGCGACACCGCTTTGGGCGTGGCTGCACGGCGCGAGGCTGCACTACGCGCCATTCGTCCTGCATCTTCCGCGCACCGACGCCAGGTCGCTGTCGCTCGTCGGACAGGTCCTGTTCGCCGCAGCAGGTCTCGAGTACATCGCGATCATGGCCGGCGAGACCCACTCTCCCGGCCGGGCGATCGGACGATCGGTGCTGATCGCATCACCGATCATCCTGCTGATGTTCGTCCTCGGCACGGCAGCGGTGGTCAGCATTCACGGCGCCCACTCAGGGAGCGCGATCAATTACGTCGCGCCCATTCCGCAAACGCTGTCGCTGGCGCTCGGCGGCGGCGGTCCGGCTGCGCTCATCGGCAAGCTCGCGATCCTGCTGTTGCAGATCCGGATTCTGGGCGCGGCCAGCTTCCTTTTCACCGGCGCGACGCGCCTGCCGATGGCGGCCGGCTGGGATCACCTGATTCCCGCGTGGTTCAACCAGCTGCACCCGGTTCACAAGACGCCGGTGAACTCGATCTACGTGACGAGCGGAATCATCGTTGCAATGCTGGTGCTCGGCAGCGCGGGAGTCCATGCGGCGGAGGCCTTCGGTGTGTTGAACGATGCCAGCGACGAGTTTTATGGGCTCGCGTACCTGGCCATGTTCCTGATTCCGGTCTGTGGCGCCGGCGCCGTGCGCGCGCGACTGCCGTGGGGCGTCATCGTCATTTGCGCAGTCGGCGCGCTCACGATCGTTTTCATCCTGGCGTTGAACGCCTATCCGTTCATGAGCGCGGTGCAACCCGGCAGGTTCGCGGCAAAGGTCATCGGCACGACACTGCTCGTCAACGCGATCGGATGGATGTTCTATCGCTCACGAGGACGAGCTGCCCTCTCGAGGGTCTGGTCGCGCACCGATTAGCGATGCGAGCTGTCTCGATCGCGCGGGTGCACCGCAGCGCGAGCGTGAATAGCCGCCCCGGCTTGCAAGTTCCGTCACCATCGGATAGAAAGAAGGCCGCTCTTGGGGAGTAGCCGCCCGGAACACCGGGCCGCACGTCAACACACTTGGGCTTCGGTCCATGGCGTGCGGGGCCTTCGGGCATGGCGAGACCAACGGCAGGACCTCCGGTGACGAGCGGCGGGGGGCTCCCGCCGTCGGTCTAAGCCCGCTCGGCACGAGGTTTCGGTGCAATCCTTTCTTGTTTCGGTCTCGACCGTGGCGATCGCTGAGATGGGCGATCGCACTCAGCTTTTGTCCCTGATGCTGGCGGCGCACTACCGTAAGCCGTGGCCCATCCTCGCGGGTGTGCTGCTCGCGACCCTCGCCAGTCACACCCTCGCCGCGATTGTCGGCGACCGGCTGGGCCATTTCCTGACTCCTGGGTTGCTCGATGGGGTGGTCGGCATCAGCATGATCGGCATGGCGATATGGACTCTCAGGCCTGACACCTTCGAGGAGAGCTCGAGCACCGTGAAGCGGTCCGGCGCATTTGTCACCACCCTGGTGGCGTTCTTCATCGCCGAGATCGGCGACAAGACTCAGATCGCAACGATTGCGCTTGCCGCGGCGTATTCCACGCTCCTGCCCGTGGTCGCCGGCACGACCTCCGGCATGATGCTCGCGAATGCGCCGGTCATCTTCCTCGGCAAGGCTTTCGCCGATCGCCTGCCGCTCAAGGCCCTGCACTACCTCGCGAGCGGCTTGTTCCTCGTGCTCGGCGCATACTTCATCTTCCGAGCCGCCCATCAGGCCGGCTGACCCGGGGTGCGACGGCATCAGTAGCCGGCGGAGCCAAGCGCGTAGCGGACGGCGAGCTGGATCTGGGTGTCGTTGGGGGGGCTCGCACCGCCCAGATACTCGATCTGGCTGTAGGAGCGACTCGTCACCCGCAGCCATTCGAGGGTGACCGTCCAACCATTTCCCGAATCGAACACGTAGGCGGCGGTCCAGGCGTGACCGGCATCCTCACCGTCGGCTTCGAGGTTGCGGCTGTCGATCTCAAAGCGGTCATAGCGGGCGCTCAGCATGTGGTGTCTGCCGAGCCGCCTCGAGACCAGGACGTAGCGGGCATTGAAGGGCCATTCGAGCGCACCTGTCTGCGGAGCGATCTCGGTCCGTCCGGCGAGCCATTGGGCGATCAGCGTCCACTCCGGCCCATACTCCACGCGCGCTCCGGCGCCGTCGAAGGTCGTGTGCCACGCGATGACGTGAGAAACGGTGTCGGAAGATGTCGGGTCGGCTCTGTTGTCGTAGTGCAGAGCGGTGAGGAGCAGGCGTCCCGGAAAGTGAAGCTCCATCCCGCCGTAGTAGCCTGCGCGCCCGTCCATTTCGCGAAACGGCTCGATGTACCCGCCGGTCGGGCTCTCGAGCTTGCCGACCCTGTCGAACAGCGGGGTCTGGCGATCATCGAGTACGAAGCCGCCATCGACCAGCGCCGCACCCGCCACCTCGTTCCAGCCGAATACGCCTGCGACGGCGTCGATATCGAACGGTAGACCGCGGCGTGTACCGAGCCAATCGACCTTCGCCTCGAGCCCGATCGTGCGCAGCTCCTCGGCGAGCCAGCTGTCCAGGGCCGAGTAGGAGAGGGTGTACGGGGAGGCCCAACCGCCGGTCCTATTCTCGAGCGACAGGGGGGCGTAGAAGGCGCCTGCCTTGAGGCGAAGCCGCAAGGCATTGCGCGGGTAGGGACGAAATTGCAGGTACGCTTCGGTGAGCCCGATGGGATTGCGGTAGACGTTGCCCCACGCGGAAGCGTCCAGGTGCAATCTCCACACCTCACCGAGCGGCGCATCGAGGGCGAGCCGCAGTCGTCCGAGCTGAAGGCCGGACCGGTGCTCGCCGAAGCGGACCGGACCGTGACCGCCATCCAGCACCGAAGTCGGTGCGTCCGAGGTGACTGCCCGAAGATCGAGGTCCAATTCCCATGAGGCGCCGCGCGCCACGGACGTCGCCAGCATGACCGCAGCGCCGAGGGCAAGCCCAATGGAGCTCACGCGCATCAGTAGCTATCCCACGAGGAAGAGCCGCCTTCCATCGGCTCTGGCCGCAGCGGCTTCGTCAGTTGCAGCGTCAATGCCACGCGATCGCGAGCATCGAGCGAGAGCTCGCGGCTGAGGGTCGGGGTCTGCTCGCGCGTCCTCGGATGCCACACCGTGATCTCGTAGCGTCCCGCCGGCAGCTCCGCTGTCCATGTGCCTTGCGCATCCGTCGTTCCGTAGAAGGGAGCGTCCGTCACGTCGATGTATCCGATCATCCAGTCATGAATGTTGCAGCCCAGGATGACGACGCCGGGGTGATCGAAGACCACGGGCGGATACGGTTTGCCGCGATAGAGGGGCAGTTGGAAGCGCTTGGCGGGCGAGAAGGAGTAGATCTCGTGGCTCACCGAGTCGCTGTTGGGGAACGACACGCTCGAGCCCACCGGAACCACGAGCACCTCCGGAACGAACATCCGGTGCATCTGATCCATGATGGCGCGTATGGGAGCGGCCGGAGCCAGCTTCCTTCCCTTCGACTGCACGGTGACGACGGCGTCGGCGAGCGGCCGTCCGTCGGCGAGCTTCACCGCGAGGGTAAGGGTTGCGGCCGACGCGCACACCGCCTGCAGCAGCGCGCCGAGCATCACCAGCAGCGCCAATCCGGGGCGGGACCTGCGGGCAGTAACGCTTGAGCGTGCGGAGGGTCTCATTCTTCCGACGGGTTGCTCGCGCCTTCCTCCTGCGGCGCCTAGGATGCGGAGGATTCGAGCCGATCTCATGGGCAGTTTCCGCAAACGGCTTCTCGTGCTGATCATCGGTCTGGCGGTTCTGACCCAGACTGTGACGCTATTCGCAGTGCTCGCAAGTACCTCGCGGAACGTGCAGGCGCGGGCCGCGGAGCAGTTGAGCGAGGCAGGCTCGCTCGTGGATCAGCTCATACGCTCCCGGGCTGGGCAGCTCGCCAGTGGCGTCGCGGTGTTGGCGGAGGACTTCGGTTTCCGCGAGGCGGTGGCGAGCGGGGATGGACCGACGATGCTCTCCGCAGCCGGCAATAACGCCCGACGGATAGGCGCCGACCTCGTCCTGCTGCTCGATACCCACGGACGGGTATTGGCATCGAATGCGCCCCCGGATGCCCGTGGGGGCGCGCCCATCGGTGACCTGCTGCTCGCCGGCTCGGGTGCAGGGCGCACCAGGCCGCAGCTCATGGTGCTGGGTAGGCGAACCTACCAGTTCTTTGTGGCTCCAGTGCGCACACCCGAGATCATCGCGTGGGTCGCCATGGGCTTCGCGGTCGATGACGCGCTGGCGCGTAAGATTCGTGATCTGGCAGGAGTGCAGGTCACGCTCGCGATCCGGCAAGCCTCCGGGTTCTCGGGCGTGGCCTCGAGTCTGCCGGAGCCCGAGCGCAACGCGCTGCGCGCGGAGACGGAGGTGGTGGCCTCGGCGAACGGCACTGCGCGAGTGATAAGGCTCGGCGATTCGAGCTATCTGACCTTCGTCCAGCCGATAAACTCACGCGGCGAGGTTCTGGAGGCCATCCTCCAGAAGCCCATGGTCGCCGTGCTCGCACCCTATCGGGAGCTGCGCGATTCGCTGCTCCTCATCGACGGAGTGGCCATCCTGCTTGCGGCGGTGATCGGCATGATTCTCGGACGCGGCGCGACACGCCCGCTCGGGGAGCTGGTAAGGGCCGCGCAGCGCATCCAACAGGGCCGGTACGATACAACTGTGACCATACAGGGTGGCGAGGAATTCCGCAGCCTCGCGGCCACCTTCGACACCATGCAGCGCACGATCGCCGACCGCGAGGCTGCCATCACTCGCCACGCCTACTACGATTCTCTGACGGGTCTTCCCAACCGCACCTCGGTCGAGCGCCGGTTGCAGGATCTGATGACGATTGGCGAACGCCCGGCGCCTCTCGCTCTCATACTCATTCTCGTGCGCAGCGTGCGCGAGATCAGCGCGACCTTTGGGCAAGACGTGGGTGATGCGGTGGTGTGCGAGGCGGGGCGGCGTCTGAGCCGCAACATTGCCGCGGATCACGTGCTGGCGTGCCTGGGGGAAAGTCGATTTCTGGTGATCGCGCCGGGATTCTCCGCCGAGCGCGCCCGGATCTATTTCGATCAGCTCGCGAGTGCGCTCAGAGGCGGATTCCATCTGTCCGGCATGACACTCGAGCTGGCGCTGAGCGCCGGCATCTGTGTGTTTCCGGACCACGCCTCCGGTGTTGGCGAACTGCTGCAGCGGGTGCAGATCGCGCTGGAGGACGCGAACGACACGCGCTTGGGTGTGGCGAGCTATGAGCCTGGCCGTGACGAGCAGCATCGGCGCCGGCTCACGCTGATCACGGGGCTGCGAGCTGCCGCCGATCGCAACGAGCTGACGCTGAAGTACCAGCCGAAGGTGGATATGACCACGCGCACGGTGAAGAGCCTGGAGGCGCTGGTTCGCTGGCAGCATGCAACCCTCGGGGCCGTGTCACCCGGGGAATTCGTTCCTCTCGCTGAGAGCGCCGGTGCTTCTCGGCTGCTGACGAATTGGGTGCTGGGCGCGGCGATCCGCCAGCTCGGCGACTGGCGTCGTTCCGGGCTTTCGGTACAGGTCGCCGTAAACCTGTCGGCGCCCGACATCCTCGACCCTGATCTCGGGAACGGCATTTTGCGGCTCCTGGCCGAGGAACGGCTCGAGCCGGCTTCTCTACTTCTCGAGATCACCGAAAGCGCGGTGATGCGCGACCCGGAGCTCGCCGCGCGCCACATGCAGCCATTGCGCGCAGCGGGGCTGCAGTTCGCGATCGATGATTTCGGCACCGGCCACTCCTCGCTGTCGCAGCTGAGCAAGCTGCCCGTGGACGAGGTGAAAATAGACCGCTCCTTCATCTCGCAGGCGGCGGCCGGCGGCAGCGCGGCGGCGATCGTCGCGTCCACGATAGAGCTCGCCCATGGTATGAATCTCAACGTCGTCGCCGAAGGAGTAGAGCGGCCGGATGCCTGGAATCTGCTGAAACGACTGGGATGCGACTGCGCCCAAGGGTACCTGATCAGTCCGCCGATCGAGGCGGCGGCCGTGCCGGCATTCGTGATCCGGGCCAACCGGCTGCTGCCCGCCTCGGACTCCACGGTCATGCAGATCCGTGCTCTCGGGCAGCTTTCCGGGCGAAGCAACGACTGAGGGCGTTCGCCTGTAGGTTCCCCGTTGTAGGCGCGAGGTTCACAAAGCGCCTCTGCGGGCGTGCCGGTCGACGAGCAGGTCGGCGAATCCACGCCGCTCCTATACAATGCGCCTCGCTCCCGATGCGCCCAAGACCGCCGTCGTGGGCAATGGTTCTGGCTGCAATCGAGGTGCTCGATATGAAACGGTTTATCTTCGGTGCGCTCCTGATGAGCGTCGCGGCTCTGCCGGCGATGGCTGCCCTGAAGGTGGGTGATTCGGCTCCCCAGTTCAAGGCACAAGCTTCCCTTGCGGGTAAGACGTTTACGTTCTCGCTCAAGAAGGCGCTGAGGAAGGGCCCGGTAGTCGTCTACTTCTACCCGTCCGCGTACACCGGCGGCTGTGATCTCGAGGCGCACACTTTTGCGCAAGACAGCCGGAAGTTCGCGACCGCCGGCGCCACGATCATCGGTGTATCGCTCGACAGCATCGAGCGGCTCAATGATTTCTCCGCCGACCCCAAGTACTGCGCTGGCAAGTTTCCCACGGCGTCTGATTCCGGCGGCGCGATCTCGAAGTCCTACGATGTCGAGGTGCATCAGGGACCGGCGGGCCTCAAGGATGTGCGCGGTGTCGAGATCGGTCATGGGTTCGCGGATCGGACCACTTTCGTCATCGCGAGAGACGGTAAGATCGTGAGCGTGATCAGCAATGTCTCACCGGACCAGCACGTCGCAAAAGCTCTCGAGGTGGTGCGGCATCTTCAGGCGAAATCGCGCGGAGCCTGAAGGATCGACCGGCGCGGCGTGGCGCTCGTCGGCAGCGGGTGCCGGCGTAGATGAGCTGATGCCGCCCGACACGGTGGAGGCCGGCCTGCCGGCGTGATCTTATGAATGATCCGGGGTTCCGTGGGACGGCGAGCCTGGACGAGCTCCGCTCGCTTCAGCTGCAGAGGCTCAAGTGGGCCGTACATCACGCGTACCAGAACGTCGAGCATTACCGCCGCAACTTCGATGCTCGAGGGGTTCACCCTGACGATCTGCGGACGCTGGAGGACCTCGTCAGGTTTCCGTTCCTCTCGAAACAGGATTTTCGCGACAACTATCCGTTCGGGCTATTCGCGGTCCCGCGGGAGAAGATCGTGCGGATCCATGCTTCGAGCGGCACGACCGGTCGCCCGACGGTGGTGGGCTACACACAGACTGACATCGACAATTGGGCGGACCTGGTTGCGCGCTCCATCCGCGCAGCCGGTGGCCGGCCAGGTCAGATCGTGCACATCGCCTACGGTTATGGGCTGTTCACCGGTGGCCTGGGAGCACACTATGGCGCCGAAAGGCTGGGCTGCACGGTGATTCCCATGTCGGGCGGACAGACGGAGCGACAGGCACAGCTGATCCGGGACCTGCGTCCCGACATCATCATGGTCACACCGTCCTATGCCCTCAACATCGCCGAGGAGTTGGCGAGGCAGGGCACTGAGCCGCGCGAGTGCTCCCTCAGCATCGGAATTCTCGGCGCAGAGCCATGGACGGAGGCCATGCGCAGCGAGCTGGAGTCGACCCTGGGGATCGATGCCGTCGACATCTATGGGCTATCCGAAGTCATGGGACCGGGAGTTGCGTGCGAATGCGTGGAGACGAAGGATGGACCGATCCTCTGGGAGGACCACTTCTATCCAGAGATCATCGACCCGGCCACAGGTGAGGCGCGCGCCGACGGCGAGGAGGGTGAGCTCGTGTTGACCTCGCTCACCAAGGAAGCGCTCCCGGTCATTCGATATCGCACTCGGGATCTGACCCGGCTCATGCCACCCACCTCGTGCGCGATGAGGCGAATAGCCAGGATCACGGGGCGGACCGATGACATGCTCATCGTTCGCGGCGTGAATGTCTTCCCCTCGCAGATCGAGGAGCTGATCCTGCGCACACCGGGACTCTCGCCGCATTACCGGCTCGAGATGGCTCGTGCCGGTCACCTGAGTACCTTGACGGTGCACGTCGAATGCGTCGCGTCCGCTGACGAGAATGCATCCAGCCGCGCGGCCCGGGAACTCGCCCATCACGTCAAATCCCTCATCGGCATCACGATAGCCGTGGAGGTGCATCTTCCCGGAACCCTCGAGCGATCGATCGGCAAGGCGAAACGCGTCCATGAGCGGTGATGTCAATGACTCGCTCGAGGCGGACGCCCGCACCCAGCGAGTCGCAGAGCTTTCCGCGCAGGCGCTCTTCGCCAACGACTCCGGATCGAGAAGCCTCGGCATCCGGATTGCGGATGTCAGGCCGGGCTTCGCGCGTCTTCGCATGACGGTGCGGATGGATATGCTCAACGGCCACGGGATGTGCCATGGCGGCTTCATTTTTTCACTCGCCGATAGTGCCTTCGCGGTGGCTTGTAACACGCATAACGCCGTTACAGTGGCGGCGGCCGCGTCGATCGATTTTCTGGCCTCCGCGCACGTGCATGACGAGCTCACTGCCGAAGCGAGCGAGCTGTGGCGCTCCAAGCGGAGCGGAATCTACGAGATCCGCGTTTCCAACCAGCGCGGCGAGACCATCGCATTGTTCCGCGGACGCTCTCACTGCACCGGCGGCCAGATCGTACCCGATGAGAAGACCTAGCCGAGTTGCCTCGGCGGCTCGATGCCGGCGCCTCTTTCGAGGGCGGGTTTGGACAGGGAGGAAGGGAGCGCGCTAGAGTAGTCGCCGATGGCCAAAGCGTATTGGATAGCCTTTTATCGCGAGGTGAGGAGGCCCGATGCTCTCGCTGCGTACGCGAAGCTTGCGGGTCCTGCGTTGGAAGCGGCTGGCGGGCGCATGCTGGCTCGAGGCATGTCCGCCGAGGCGCGCGAGGCGGGCCTCGTGCAGCGCACCGTGCTCATCGAGTTTGACAGCCTCGAGAAGGCGAGAGCGGCTTACGCGAGTCCCGCCTACCAAGCGGCACTTGCCGTGCTCGGCGACGCCGTCGTTCGGGATATCAGATTCGTAGAAGGCATAAGCTGAACGCACGCGCGCCAACGGTCGATTCCGAGTCGCTCACGAGGAAGGAAGCTCTTCGGCTGCGCTTTCTGAGCGTCGACAGCTCGAATGTCGCGGATGTGCTCGACAAGTCGGGTTATCCGGACCAGGGACTTTCGGCGCCCCGGCTCGCGGGCTGGGTCGGACCCCGGCGGGGCGAGACGATGTAGACTCTTCAAACCGATGACCTCTACGATCGATGCGGCCCGGCTGGATCTGACCCGCTTTCTGCGGCCCGGGGATCGGATCGTATGGGGGCACGCATGCGCTGAGCCGACGAGCCTCATCGAGGCGCTGATCGAGCAAGCCGAAGCCATCGGGCCGCTGACGGCGTTCGCGGCCACGAGCTTCTCCGGAGTGCTCGATGCGGTGGCCGCGCAGAGGATCGGCATTTGCAGCCTCGGTGCGATCGGATCGTTGCGGGAGCTCACGCAGGCACACCGCCTCGGGATCGTGCCCTGTCATCTCAGCCAAGTGGGACCGATGATCGAGCACGGATTGATCGGCTGCGACGTGGCATTCGTGCAGGTCAGTCCCCCGGATGCGGATGGCAATCACAGCTTCGGGCTGATCGGCGATTTCATCGCATCGGCCGTGAAGAAGGCGAGGGTGGTCATCGCCGAGGTGAACGAGCGCGTGCCATTCACGCTGGGCGATGCGGTATTGCCCGCCGGGCGCATCGACTGTGCGGTCCGGGTCGATCGCGACCCGGTCGAGGTGTCGCCGGCAAAGGTCGGCGAAACCGAACTCGCGATTGCGCGGATCGCTGCCGGCTATGTCCGCGATGGCGCCACCCTTCAAGTGGGCATCGGTGCGGTCCCGGAGGCGATCCTGCGGCTGCTGCACGATCGGCGCGATCTCGGCATCCACTCCGGCATGATCGGCGATGCGGTCGTCGATCTGGTCGAGGCGGGAGTGATCACCAATGCGCGCAAGCCGATCGACCGCGGTGTCTCCATCACGGGCGCCCTGATCGGCACCCGGCGACTGCATGCGTTCGCCGATCGCAACCCGGCGATCGGACTCCGTAACTCCGCCTACACTCATGGGTCGACGGTGCTTTGCCGGCTGCCGCAGCTTCTGACCATCAACTCGGCCATCGAAGTCGATCTCACCGGGCAGGTGGGCGCCGAGCAGAGCGGCTCGCAGTACATTGGCGGCACGGGCGGTCAGGTGGATTTCGTGCGCGCGGGCGCCCGCTCACCGGGCGGCCGATCCCTCATCGCGCTGCCGGCGACGGCGCGGGGCGGCAAGGTCAGCCGAGTCACGGCTTCTCTCTCGGGACCCGTCACCACGGCGCGCAGCGACGTCGATGTCATCGTCACGGAATTTGGCGCCGCAGAACTCAAAGGTCAGACGCTGGCCGAGCGCGCCCGTCGCCTCGCGGCCATCGCCCATCCAGAATTCCGCGAGGAGCTGCAGCGGGCGGCGCACGGCATCGAGCAGCGAGGGTACTGAAGGCGGCGCCGTGCCGGGGGTCGTGATCATGACCGCTCATGCGGTCCGATACCAGGCAACTCCGTGGGCATCGAGCTCGCGCGTGCTCCGTCGGCGATAGATCAGGCAGTTGAGGTGCGCGAGAGCTTCACCGGTCGCGAGCGTGAGGAGACTCAGGCCCACGGGACGGTGGAACATGACATCGAATACGTCGACCGCTCGCTTGGGCTGCCGCAGCGCATCCTGCAGTCGGCCGAGCAGATCCTCATGCCCGGAGTCGAGCTGCTCGAGACGCGCATGCAGGCCTCGAAACGGCTCGTTGTGCGAGGGCAGCACCAGCACATCGTCAGGGACCCGGCGGCAGATGTCGGTGAGCGAGGCGAGCCAGTCGGCGAGCGGATCGGCCTCCGGCTCGGTGGGGAATACGGACACATTGGAGCTGATCCTGGGTAGCACCTGATCGCCTGAGATCAGCAGGGCGAGCTCCGGGCAATGAAGGCACAGATGCTCCGGGGAGTGGCCGCGTCCCACGACGGCTCGCCAGATGCGACCGCCGATGTCGATTTCATCGCCGTCGGTGATCCGACGGAAGCTGTCCGGCAGCGCATAGATGTGTTTGCCGAATCCGCCGAAACGCGCTTTGTAGTCCTCGATCGCTTCCTCGTTCCATCCGGCCGCCCGATAGAAACGCAACGCGTCTACGGGCGGATCTCGGCCGGTGTCCGCCGCGAGCATGCGGCAGGTGACGTACTCGAGGCGGCTGATCCAGAGCCGGCAGTCGAAGCGGCGGGTCAGCCAGCCCGCCATGCCGATGTGATCCGGGTGCATGTGCGTGCAGATCACGCGCCTCACCGGCCGGCCACCGAGCGCTCCCGCAAAGGCGCTCTGCCACGCGGCCGCCGCCTCGACCGTCTGCATTCCCGTATCGATCAGGGTCCAGCCGTCGCCGTCGGTGAGCGCCCAGACGTTGATGTGCGTCGGCCCCATCGGCAGAGGCATTCTGAGCCACAGCACACCCGGAGCGACTTCAACGGCCTCCCCGGGCGCGGGGGAAGTTTGGAAAGGATACAGCAGCAACGGCCCTTACGACTTGCGCATGGGCAGGCCGGCGAGGTCGTGGATCCTTTCGTCGAGATATTCCATCAGGCGCTTGTCACGCTCGGATTCCTTGTGAGTGAGAAAGCTGATCGCCATGCCCTCGAGCACGTAATGAACCAGATCGAGGGCCAGGTCGAACTTCTCTCCGCGGCCTTTCCATTCCGGAAACACCTCCACCGCCGCGTCGTACCATTCACGCTCGAAGGCCTCCTGCGCGGGGCGAAGGATCGCGGCCAGCTCCTTGTCGGTCCGCGCCGCCACGGCGAGCTCGAAGAACGCGACGAACATCGGGTGGCGCACGTGCGCCCAGTACGCCTCGAGGCTTTGGCGCAAATGATCGCGGCCGGCCGCCGGCTTCGACACCGCCTTGCGGAAGGCCCGCAGACGCTTGGCATGCAGATGCTCGACGGCCGCGCTGACGACGGCGAGTTTCGACGGAAAATGGTGCAGCATCGCTCCGCGCGACAGTCCCGCCTTCTCAGCGATGAGCGTGGTCGTCGTCTGGGAATACCCGTACTCGACGAAGCAGCGGATGGCCGCCTCCGTGATCTGCGTTCGGGTGTTCGCGCTTTTCTGCGCCTGCCATCCGGATTCTTCGGCTTCTTCCGTGGCGGGCTTGGGGAGCGTCGAGGAGCGTTGAGTACTCACGGAGATTTCCCTAATTGAAGCAGCATGCGCGCTGTGCAAAAAAAAGTCAAAGCTGATTGAAACCGGATGAGCTGACTGGTAGCGTGAACGTCCGGCCCATGCGGGCTGTTGCGGATTCTAATCAATCATGAATCGACTGGCCGGCAAAGTCGCCCTCATTACCGGGGCCGCCTCCGGGCTCGGCCGCGCGGATGCCCAAGCCCTGGTCAAGGAGGGAGCCTCCGTGCTGCTGACGGACCTCAACGAGACTGCCGCGACGCAGGTCGTCGCCGAGCTCAACGGCATGCGCTCCGGCGCCGCCGCCTTCATGCTCCACGACGTGCGCGATGAGCGCCGTTGGGGCGAGGTGGTTGCAGCGTGCGTGCAGCGCTTTGGTGCCCTGCACGTCCTCGTCAACAACGCCGGTGTGGTCGTGATCGCAACGCCCGAGACCACCACCCTCGAGCAATTCCGCTTCGCCAACTCGGTGATGTCGGAGGGGGTGTTCCTCGGGTGCAAGGCCGCCATCCCCGCCATGCGGGATTCGGGCGGTGGCTCGATCATCAACATGTCGTCGGTCGCCTCGCACCTTGGCTATCCCGTTTTCTTCGCCTACAGCGCCGCCAAGGGAGCGGTGCGCGCCATGACCAAGTCGATCGCGGTCCACTGCCAGATGAACAAATACGGCATCCGCTGCAACTCGATCCACGCCGGAGCGATAGAGACGCCGATGGTCGAGCAGGCGAACGCCGCCCTCGGCTTGAAGATGCAGGACTACGAGGCGGCTCCCTGGGGGCTCGGCAAGCCGCAGGATGTCGCCAACCTGGTCGTGTATCTCGCCTCGGACGAGTCGCGGTTCGTCAACGGCGCCGAGATCGTGATCGATAATGCCCTGACCGTGCAGTGACGAGCACGAGCTGCGCACCGGAGCCGCATGCGCTACTTCGAAGATCTCAGTGAGGGCGAGGAGCGCCTGTCGGCCGCCCGGGAAGTGACTGAGGCCGAGCTGCTCGAGTTCGCGCGCCGCTACGACCCGCAGTACTTCCACGCTGATCCGCAGGCCGCGGAGCGCTCGGTTTTCGGCGGTCTGATCGCCTCCGGAATCTTCACCATGGCGGTGTGGCGGCAGCTCGATCATCAGATCTGCGGCGACGTCGCCTGGATCTGCGGTGTCGCCTGGGACGATGTGCGTTTTCCGCAACCCGTGCGCCCCGGAGACGCATTGCGCGCGCGTGCGCTTTGCCTCGGCAAGCGTCCGTCGCAGAAGGATTCCAGGCGAGGCGTGGTGGTGTTCGAGTACACCCTGCTCAACCAGCGAGGCGAGACGGTATTCACCTGCCGCAGCACCAACCTGGTCGAGCGCCGGCCCGTGGCGGCGCGCGCTCAGTCCTCCCGATGATAGCGCCGCCAGGCCGGCAGGCTCTCCGGATAATCCGCGGGCCGCGGGTCGCCGTAAGCGCGCATCCTGAGGCGGCTGGCGAGACCTTCGGCGTATTCCTCCACTGGAAGGTAATAAAGGAAAGACAGCTCCCGGTCCGCGAAACGCCAGCGGCCTTGGTGGCGCCGATATCGGTCGCGGTAGCGCAGCGCGGCGACGAACACCCGTCCCTCGCGACAGACCTCCGCATGGGAGGACACGAGACCTCCGGCCGCATCGCGGTCGGGGCCAAAGTCGAGGATCTGATCGTGGGCGATATGGTTGGTCGTCTTGAGGGCCGCGAAACGGCCGTGAAACTGCCGGATGACAGCCTCGCGCCCGAACGCGCCCATCACCCCGTCGACGGAACGAAACGAGGCGTCGGGCGTGAACAGCTCCGTGAGCGCATCGATGTCGCGGTCGTCGATGGCGAGACAGTAGCGAGCGACCAGCTCGCGCAACTCGGCGCGGTCTTCGAGCGTGCGAATGCGCCTTTCGAGGGAGGCCGGCTCATGGTGCATGGGATGGTTCCTCCGGTTGTGTCGGATGGGGGTTCGCGGCGATGAATCGTCTCAAGGACAAGGTGGCGGTCGTGCTCGGCGCGGCAGCGCGGGACAACATGGGCCAGGCGATCGCGCGGCGATTCGCGGCGGAGGGCGCGCGCGTGGTCGTCGGCGGCCGCCACGAAGAGCCGCTGCGCGAGCTCGCTGCGGAGCTCGACGGGCGCTTCGCACTGTGCGATATCACGCGCAAGGAGGACATCGAGGCGCTCGCGCGATGCGCCCGCGAGGCTTTCGGCAGACTCGACATTGCGGTCAACTGCACGGGCCTCGGCCTGATCGCCAAGCTGCTCGAGACGACCGAGGAGCAGATCGACCGGCTCATGGACCTGCAGCTCAAGGGCTCGTTCTTCTTCCTGCAGGTCTTCTGCGGAGCCATGGCGGCGGGCGGTGGCGGCTCGATCGTGCTCACCTCGTCCGCCTCCGTGCGGGCGTTGCTCTTTCATCACGCCGCATACATCGCAACCAAGGCGGGTGCCGAGTCGTTGGCGCGCTGCTTCGCGAACGAGTTCGGCGCGCGCGGCGTGCGCATCAACTGCATCGCGCCCGGGCTCACCGCGACGCCCATGACCGCGCGCGAAATCTCGATGGCGGGCCTCGAGGCGGCCTTCGTGCGCGAGTACCCGCTCGGCCGGATCGGCACCGTCAAGGATATCGCGGATGCCGCTCTCTGGCTTGCGGGAGAGGAGTGCTTCATGACCGGTGAGACGCTGCAGGTGAATGGCGGGCTGACGCTGCGGCGCAATCCGCTGCCGCGGGAAATCAATGCGAGCCTCGCTGCGGCAGGCTCGAAACCCGCGGCGGCGGCTCATCCCAAGAGCCAGAGTGTGCCTGATCGGCCCTCTAAAAAAAACAGTCAATCCTGATTGTATTCTGGGCGCTGCCGCTTATAATCCGAGCGCTGTCGTCACTCGAAGGAGAGCGCGATGGACCTGGGTCTCAGGGGAAAGAAGGCGATCGTCACCGGGGCGACCAAGGGCATCGGCCGGGCGATCGTCGAGCTCTTCGCGGGCGAAGGCGTGGACATTGCACTCTGTGCGCGCACGGCGGAGGAGGTTGAATCGACGGTGCGCGCTCTGCAGCAGCGCGGCGTCAACGTTCTCGGGGAGGCGGTCAACGTGCGCGAGGGCGAGGCCTACAAGGCATGGCTCGAGCGCTCGGCACAGGCGCTCGGAGGCTGCGATATTTTCGTGGCCAATGTGAGCGCCGGTGGCGGGTTCGACAGCGAGAAGAACTGGACCCGGAACTTCGAAGTCGACGTGATGCACACGGTGCGCGGCTGCGAGACGCTGATGCCGCACCTGGAGAAGTCCGGATCGGGATCGGTCGTGATCCTCGCCTCCACCAACGCGCTCGAGACCTTCGGTGTGCCGCAGGCGTTCAATGCCATGAAGGCCGCGCTCATCACCTATTCGAAGCAGCTCGCGCAGTTCGTCGGCAAGAAGGGCGTGCGCGTGAACTCCGTCTCCCCGGGCCCGATCTATTTCGACGGCGGCGCGTGGGAGCTGATCAAGGGCACGATGCCCAAGCTTTTCGATTACGCTCTCAAGCAGATTCCCTGCGGCCGCATGGGAACTCCCGAGGAGGTGGCGCGCGTCGTCGCCTTCGTGGCGAGTCCCGCCGGCAGCCTCATCACCGGGGCAAACATCGTCGCGGACAACGGCTTCACCAAGCGCGTGCAGTTCTGATGGACGATTTCTGGGAGCGATCCAGGGCGCCGGGCTTCAGGCCGGTACCGCGTGTCAGGCCCGAGGACAGCCCGGGCACTCCGCTCGAGAAGGCGCCCGATCCGGAGCTGGGTCACGGGATCATCGATCCGCGGCGCTACTTCTCGCGCGAGTTCATGCAGCTCGAGTGGCAGCGCATGTGGAGCAAGGTGTGGCTCCTCGGCGGACGCGACCTCGACATCCCGGAAGCGGGCGATTACCTGGTGACGGAGATCGGCGCGGAGTCGATCCTCATGATCCGCCAACGGGACGGCTCGGTGCGCGGGTTCTACAACGTCTGTCAACACCGCGGCAATCGCATTCGCGGCTGCGGGATCGGCAGCGCCGGCGAGTCGCTGTCGCTCAAGTGTCCCTACCACCACTGGGAGTACGAGCTCGACGGCTCGTATCGGCGAATTCCGGACATCGACACCTTTCCGCAGGGCAAGCCGCCGCACGGGCTGACGGAGCTGCACTGCGAGCGCTGGGGCGGGTTCATCTGGTACTCGCTCAACGAGTCGCCGCCGCCGCTGCTCGAGTACCTCGACCCTCTGCCGCGGCACCTCGAACCCTACAACCTGCACAAGATGGTGCAAACGCGGGACATCACCGTGGAGTGGGATTGCAACTGGAAGACCTCGGTGGATGCCTTCAACGAGACCTATCACGTGCAGGGGATCCATCCGCAGCTGCTCTGGTACCTGCACGACCTCGACGTGCAGATCGACTGCTACGGCAGGCACAACCGCTACCTCATCCCCTTTGGCACGCTCTCGCCGCGAGTACGCACGCCACCCGCCATTCCCGAGCCCATCAAGACCATCATGAAGGCCGCGGGGATGGACCCCGCCGACTACGACAAGCCGCTCACCGAGATCCGCCGCGACGTGCAGAAGCACAAGCGCGCTTACGGAGCGAGCCAGGGCAAGGACTACTCGCGCCTGAATGACGATCAGCTGACCGACGACTATCACTATCTCATCTTCCCCAACCTCTCCCTCAACGTGCATGCCGATGACTTCTGGATCTTCCGCCAGCGGCCGCATCCGCGCGACCCCGACCGCATGTTCTACGACATCATGACGTTCGAGTTGGTGCCGGACGGGCAGGAGTGGCCGGCGCGCGCCGAGCACAGGCTGTGGAAGCACGGCGACAAGTCGATCGGCCTGGTGCTCGATCAGGATGCCGAGAACCTGCCGGGCGTGCAGGCGGGCATGCATTCAAAGGGGTTCAAGGGCCTGTGGATCGGCGCCCAGGAGCTGCGCATCCGCCACTTTCACAAGGTGCTCGATGACTATGTCTACGGCCCGCAGGGCAAGCCCGCGGGGGCTCCGTAGGGGAAGCGGATGACGCTCGCGAAGCCACGCCTCCTCGATGCCTATAGGCGCATGAAGACGATCCGGGAGTTCGAGGAGCGTCTGCACGTCGAGATCGCCACCGGGGAAATCCCGGGCTTCACGCACCTCTATGCCGGCCAGGAGGCCGTGGCGGTCGGCGTGTGCGCGGATCTCTCCGATCAGGATTACATCGTCAGCACTCACCGCGGCCACGGCCACTGCATAGCCAAGGGGTGCGACATCACCGGCATGATGAAGGAGATCTACGGCCGCCGCGACGGGCTCTGCAAGGGCAAGGGCGGCTCGATGCACATCGCCGATTTCGACAAGGGAATGCTCGGGGCAAACGCCATCGTCGGTGCCGGGCCGCCGCTCGCGGTCGGCGCGGCCATCGCGTGCAAGCGGCGGCGCGATGCGAGCGGTGAGAGCCATGTCAGCGTGGCATTCGGCGGCGACGGCAGCTGCAATCAAGGCACCGTGTTCGAAGCCATGAACCTCGCGGTGGTGCTCGCGGTACCGGCGATATTCGTGTTCGAGAACAACGGCTACAGCGAGCACACCGGCGCCAGTTACGCGGTCGGCTCGAAGGACATCACGGCGCGCGCCGCGGCTTTCGGCATGCCGGCCGAGCGGGTGGACGGCTCGGATTTTTTCGCCGTGCACGCGGCGATGGGCCGCGCGCTCGCGCACAGCCGCTCCGGCGCAGGACCTGCCGCCATCGAGGCGATGACCACGCGCTTCTACGGACACTTCGAGGGCGACCCGCAGAGATACCGCGCGCAGGATGAAGTGGCGCGCCACCGGGCGAGCATGGATTGCCTCGCGCGCTTTCGCGCCAGCGTCGGGCAGAGCGAGGCGGTCTCGGGCGAGGAGCTCGATGCGATCGATCGGGAGGTGCGCGAGCAGATCGATGCGGCGGTGCGCGCTGCGCGGGCGGCGCCCCAGCCGGGCGAGTCGGACCTGACGACCGACGTCTACATCAGCTACTGACCGGGATCGGCATGCCTCAGCTCTCGATGCGCGATGCGATCAATCAGGCGCTGCACCAGGAGATGGAGCGCGACCCGCGCGTGATCGTATTGGGAGAGGACGTCTCGGGCGGCGCCGGCGGCAGCTCCGGCGAGCGGGAAGCATCGGGTGGGATCTTCGGCGTCACCAAGGGACTCCTGCCGCGTTTTGGCGCCGAGCGGGTGATCGACACGCCGATCAGCGAGTCCGCCATCATCGGGGCGGCGGCGGGTGCGGCGCTCGCAGGGCTGCGGCCCGTGGCCGAGCTCATGTTTGCCGACTTCGTCGGTGTCTGCATGGACCAGATCTACAACCAAGTGGCGAAGTTCCGCTACATGTTCGGCGGCAAGAGCCGCTGTCCGGTGGTGATTCGCATGGCGATGGGCGCGGGCATGAGCATGGGCGCACAGCACTCGCAGTCGATCTATGCGCTGCTTACGGCCGTGCCGGGGCTGAAGATCGTGGTGCCCTCGAATGCGCGCGATGCGAAGGGACTGCTCATCGAAGCCATCCGTGACGACGACCCGGTGGTGTTCTTCGAGCACAAGGCGCTCTACCCGCGCAAGTGCGAGGTGCCGGAAGAGCCCTACACGGTGCGCTTCGGCGAGGCGAGCCTCGTGCGCGAAGGGCGCGATGCGACCCTGGTCGCCCTCGCACGCATGGTGCCTTTTGCCGAGAAGGCGCTCGATAACCTGGCGAAGGAGGGCATCAGCTGCGATCTGATCGATCCACGCACCACCTCGCCGCTCGACGAAGAGACGATCCTCGAGAGCCTCGAGAGCACCGGACGACTCGTCATCGTGGACGAGTCTCCGCCGCGATGCAGCGTGGCGGCCGATATCGCGGCCCTCGCGGCTGGACGCGGATATCAGTGGCTTACCGCGCCGGTGATCCAGGTCACCCCGCCCCACGCGCCCGTTCCCTTCTCACCCGCCCTCGAGCGCGCGTACGTGCCAGGGCCGCAGCGGATCGAGGCGGCGATCCGCCAGGTGTTGGGAAGAGGCTCATGAGGGAGAGCATCCAGGCGGTCACGATGCCGAAATGGGGCATCGAGATGACCGAAGGCACCGTCAACCGCTGGAACGTCAGCGAGGGGGAGGCGGTCGAGAAGGGCGCACCGCTCCTCGAGGTCGAGACCGAGAAGATCGTCAACACGGTGGACGCTCCGGCGAGCGGTACCCTGCGGCGCATCGTGGCGGCAGCGGGCGATCTCAGGCCCGTGGGCGCGCTCCTCGCCGTGTTGGCGCCGGTCGAGGTGAGTGAGGCCGAGCTCGAGCGCTTCATCGCCGGCTTCAAGGGCGCGAGCGTCTCGTTCGAGCCGGAATCATCGACCCCTTCGGCGCCGCCGGGCCTGCCCGCCGACGGCGTCCCGGCTGCCGCGGATGATGAGGAGCCGCGTATCAGTCCGATGGCGAAGCGGCTCGCGGAGAGCCTCGGCATCGATATCACCGCCGTCCGCGGCACGGGGCGCAACGGCCGCATCACCCGCGAGGATGTGGCCGCGCACGCGGCGCGAGCGGCCGCAGGAGAGGGCGGTGCGGTGGAAGGCTCGTCCGCCAATCCACCGGTGCGCACTCGTCTCTCGAGCACGCGGGCGACGATTGCGCGCCGGCTCCTCGAGTCGAAGCGGACCATCCCGCATTACCGGTTGAGCATCGACATCGCTTGCGATGCGCTGCTCGAGCGGGCCGGCGAGGCGAGCCGCGAGAGCGGCCGACGGATCACCCTGAACGATCTCCTGGTGAGAAGTTGTGCCCTCGCGCTTGTCCGACACACCGACATCAACGCGTGGCTCGAGGGCGATGAGATCCTGCAATTTCCTCACGCGGACATCGCGGTCGCGGTCGCGGCCCCGGGCGGTCTCATCGCGCCGGTGGTGCGCTGCGCGGACACGAAGAGCCTCGCTGAGATCGCCGCCCTCACGGCCGACCTCACCGAACGAGCGCGCGCTGCTGCGCTCACACGAGAGGAGATCACGGGTGGTACCTTCACCGTCTCCAACCTCGGCATGTATGGGCTCTCGCGCTTCGATGCGATCGTCAATCCGCCGCAGGTGGCGATCCTCGCCGCGGGCGCAGCGGAGGATCGCGTCATCGCGCGTAGCGGCGCACCGGTGGTGGCGAAGGTCATGACGCTCACGCTGTCGGCCGACCATCGCGCCGTCGACGGCGCGGCGGGCGCTGCGTTTCTTGCCACCCTGCGCGGTCTGATCGAGGCGCCCGAGGGGCTCTGAGGCGCAGGCGCGAGGCAGATCAACTCCGGGGGCAATTGCGATGCATCGACTCACCGCGCCTCGTGCGCTCGCTCTCGCGGCCGTCCTGTCCCTCATCGGGCCCGCGCAGGCGCACGCGGCGCAAGCTCCGAGCCCGGAGGCACCCGGCGCGCGCATCTTCGATGAGCACTGCGCGACCTGTCACGAAGGTCAGGCTCCCGGGGCGCCGGAGAAGGTGTTCCTACAGATGATGTCGCCGGGCTCGATCCTGGCGGCGATCACCCACGGCATGATGGCCGGGGAAGCGCGCGCGTTGAGTCCCCTCGAGAAGCGGGAGGTGGCCGAGTACCTCGGCGCGCCGAACATCGGCTCGGGCGGTGCGCATCCGACCCCGCTCTGCAAGGGTCAGGCGGCGCGGTTCGATCTCACGCAGCTACCCGTACCGGCGGGCTGGGGACACGATAACTCGCGCTTCATTCCCGCGGCGGTCGCGGGCCTTTCGCGCCAGGAGGTGCCGCACCTCACCTTGAGGTGGGCGTTTGCCTTCCCGCAGGCGATTCGTGCGCGCTCGCAGCCGGCCATCGCCTACGGCGCGGTATATGTCGGCGGCCCGGAGGGAACCGTGTACGCGCTCGATCTGGCGTCGGGCTGCGTGCGCTGGATGTATCACGCGAGCGCCGAGGTGCGCACCGGAATGGTGCTCGCGGCGCCGGGCGATCATGCCGGTGGACCGCACCTCTTCTTCGGTGATGTGATCGGACACGTCTATTCGGTCGATCCGTTGACCGGCAAGCTCTTCTGGCGGGTGAAGGTGGCCGAGCATCCGGATGCGACCGTGACCGCGACGCCTTCCCTCCACGAGGGCACGCTCTACGTGGCGGTCTCGTCGCTCGAGGAGGCCACTGCGGCGGCGAACCTGCACCGAGGCTGCTGCACCTTCCGCGGTTCCGTGGTCGCGCTCGATGCGCGCACCGGCACGGTCCGCTGGCGTACCTACACCATCGATGCCAAGCCGGCACTCGTGGGCAGGACTCGGGCCGGCACGCCGGTCTTCGCACCTTCGGGCGCGCCGGTCTGGAACAGCCCCACCATCGATGCGCGGCGCGGCCTGCTCTATGTCGGCACGGGAGACAATTACTCGCGCCCTGCGGATGACCGCAGCGACGCCATTCTCGCGATTCGGCTCAGCGACGGCAAAGTCGTATGGCACCGGCAGATGCTGACGGACGATGTCTGGAACGCGGCCTGCATGGTCAAAGGCAACCCCAATTGCCCGGCGCGCCAGGGGCCGGATGGGGACTTCGGCGCGTCCACGATCCTCGTGACGTCGCCCGCGGGCCATGCTCTGCTCCTCGCCGGGCAGAAGAACGGCGTGATCTACGGCTTGGATCCGCAGGCGAGCGGCAGGATCCTCTGGCGGCGACGCCTGGGGCGCGGCGGCATCCAGGGCGGGGTGGAATTCGGGATGGCCGCGGCGGGCGGGCGGCTCTTCGTGCCGATCTCCGACATGAGGGACGACCGGGATGGACGGAGCTCCGTCTCCGCGCCGCATCCCGGTCTCTATGCGCTCGATGTCGCTACCGGGCGGTTGATCTGGTCCGATCCCGCGCCCGATCACTGCGGCGCGCGCCCGTTCTGTGATCCAGGCATTGCGGCCGCGATCACCGCCATCCCGGGCGTGGTGTTGGCCGGGCACTTGGACGGGGCCTTGCGCGCCTACGATGCGCGTAGCGGGCGCGTGCTCTGGCAGTTCGATGCGCTGCGGAAATTCAACACCGTATCCGGCGAGATCGCCCAGGGCGGCTCGTTCGACGGTCCGGGGGCGGTCGTGCGCGCCGGCTACCTGCTCGTCAACTCAGGCTACGGCCTCTACTTCCACATGCCAGGCAACGTGCTGCTCGCCTTCTCGGCCGGCGGGCACTGAGGCGGGGGCCTTCAGGCGATCCAGTCGAAGAACTGCAGGTCCATCTCCTGCGCGAGGCTCGCGAGAATCGGAGGCACGAGACGATCGTGGGAGGGCGAGCGCTGGTGGGTCTCGAACGCCTTCTCGTCCTTGAAGCGACCGTAGACGACGTACGTCGAGGGTTTGCTCCGGTGCCGGATGACGTCGTACACGAGCGTGCCGGGCTCGTCGCGGTGGGTGAGCTGCGAGAGCTCGCGCTGCAGGCTCTCGAACCGGCTCTCCATGCCGGGTTTGACGACGAGGGTCGCGATGAAGGTGGTGGACATGGGTTGCCTCACGCGCCGCCGAGACCGAGCTCGGCAAGGAGCTGGTCGCGGAGGCGAAACTTCTGGATCTTGCTGGTCGACATGGGCCACTCGGTGACGAAGCGCACGTGGCGCGGCACTTTGAAGCTCGCAATCTCGCGCCGGCAGAACTCGATCAGCTCCTCCACGGTGACCGGCACGTGCGAGTGGCATTCAACGAAGGCCGCGGCCACCTCCACCAGGCGCGCATCGGGCACGCCCACGACCTGCGCGAGCTTGACTGCCGGGTGGCGCTGCAGACACGTTTCGATCTCCGCCGCCGCGACGTTCTCGCCCCCGACCTTCAGCATGTCCTTGAGACGACCGTGGAACATCACCGTGCCGGCCTCATCGAGCGAGCCGATGTCGCCGGTGTGGAACCAACCCTCCGCATCGAGTGCCTGCGCGGTCTTCTCCGGGTCTTTGTAGTAGCCCTCGAGCGTGCTGTAGCCGCGCACGATGATCTCACCCCGAGCGCCGGTCGGAACGTCGAGCCCGGTGACCGGGTCGAGGATCCGCAGCTCGAGCCCGGGCAGCGGCCTGCCGAGCCTCGTGATGCGCTCCTCGAGCGGATCGTCCAGTCGGCTCGTCGTCACCGTGCCCGCGGTCTCGGTCATGCCGAAGGTGCCGACATAGATGGTGTCGGGGATGGCCTTAAGCATCGCATCCGCGATGCCGCGGGGCTGCACCGCGAAGTTGGAATTCATCAGGCGGATGCGCGAGAGATCGGTTCGTGGGAAGTCAGGGTGGTGAATGAGATCGGACATAATGGTGACGAAGCAGGGATAGGTCGCCGTCACCCGCTCGCTCGCGAGCATCTCGAGGGCCGCGCCCGCCTCGAAATGCATCATGGTCGCGTAGGCGCCGCCGACGTCGAAAATCGCGCACAGCGGCAGGATGGCCGCGATGTGAAAGATCGGCAGGGGCGACCAGAAGACGTCCTCGTGCCTGAGTGCATAGCGATGGCGTCCGAGAGCGATCGAGTTGCGCACCATCGCCTCGTGCGTGATCAGGCACCCCTTGGGGTTCGAGGTCGTGCCCGAGGTGTAGAGCATCAGCGCGATGTCGCGCAGCCGCACGCGCAGCCGCGACTCGTGCACCCGATCCTCGCTCGAGTGCGCGGCGAGCGCCTCGAACTCGCTCTGGGAGAGAAAGCCCTGTGGCCGCGTCTCGCCGAGGAGCACGAGGTTGCGCAGCCGCGGGGCGGCCGCGAGGGAAAGCCGGCGCGGATCCTCGGCGGCTCGCAACTCCGGCAGGGCGCGATGCAACCGCTCGACGAAGTTCACCTGCTCTGCTATCCGGTCGGTAGTGAGCACGGTCACGAGATCGCCGTTCTCGATGACGTAGGCGAGCTCGTTGTGGCGGTAGCGCGCGTTCATCGGCACGGCGACGGCGCCGCAGAGAGAGATCGCGAAGAGGAGCTCGACGAACTCCATGGAGGTGGGTAGGAGAAGCCCGACGTGCTCGCGAGGCTTCACCCCGAGTGTCTGCAGGCTGCGCGCGCGCCAGAGGGCCCGCTCGGCAAGCTGCGCGTAGGTCATCCGCTGCCCGGGCAGGATGAGCGCCGGAGAATCCGGATAGCGATCCGCGGCGCCGAGCAGCAGATCACCGAGGGTGGTGACCTGGATTCGCAGCGACCGCAGCGACTCGCTGCGCGGGGCTCGATCGGCTGACTTCATGCGCGTCGTCTAGAGCGGATCGAGGAATTCGCGCACCCACGTGCCATCGAGACACGCGGCGATGCGAGGTCCGAGCTGCGCGAGCAGCGGCGAGCTCATGTGCCGATGCTCGGCCGCCTCGTCGCGGAAGGACTCGAGCACCCCGAAACGATTCGGCTCGCGCAGCCGAAAGAACTCGTAGGCCAGCGTGTCCGGCTCGTGGGCGCGCACGTGCGCCTCGAGCTGCCGGCAACACTCGAGGAACTCCCGTTCGCGCTCGGGTTTGACGGTCATCCTGGCGATAAAAGTGATCTTGGGCATGCCGAACCCCCTCCGATCGGAGTCATCCTAAACCACCGGGCCGCAAAAAGAAACAAGCCTTCCTGTTTGTTTTGGGCGGGACTGCTACAGTACGCCTTCAGCCCCGCCCGGGGCGTCGGAGAATTTCGCCGCCGTGATCGAGCCGACCTTCCATCCGGCCCTCGCCTTCGCCGAGCTGCCGCAGGGACGCATGCGTTGCGTCACCGTGGCCGGCCGCGAGGTGCTCCTCTGTCACACGCGCGAAGGCGTGTTCGCGCTCGACAACGTCTGCACGCACGCGCTCGCCAGAATGGACGAAGGGCGTCTGCGGGGGGTGCGCCTCATCTGCCCGCTGCACGGCGCGTCCTTCGACGTGCGCGACGGCCGCGTTCTCGGACCCCCTGCGAGCCGCCCGCTCCCGCGTTATCCGGTTAGGGTCGTGGAGGGAATCGTCGAGGTCGCGCTCGAGGCCACGGCGCCGATGGAAGGCTCCGCGAGCTAGGGATCAGCGGCGCTGATCGAAACGCCGTCCGATCATCGCCGCAGCAATGTTGACCTTCTGAATATCGATGGCGCCGCCGGCGATCCCCCAGCCCCAGGCATCGCGCAGCCGCCGCTCCATCGGGTATTCCTTGGAGTAGCCGTAGCCTCCCATCAGCTGCACGGCATTGCCGCAGACTTCCCGGGCGATTTCGTTGGCGAAGCATTTCGCCACCGACGAGTCGAGGACATCGGGCAGGCCCTGGCCGGCGTTGACGGCCGCGCGCCAGATGAGGAGCCGGGCCGCCTCCACCTTCATCTGCATCTCGGCAAGCTTCAGCTGCACCGCTTGGAAGTCGACCAGGGGTTTGTCGAATTGCCTGCGCTCCTGAACGTAGCGGAGCACGTCCTCGAGCGCGCCGCTCGCCTGCGACAGGGCCATGGTTGCGTTCCCGCAGCGCTCGAGATCGAACGCCTCCATCAGCCTTTTGAAGCCCCCCGCGGGCGCGACCACATTCTCGGACGGCACCTCGCAGCCATCGAAGTAGAGGTCCGAGCTCGGTATACCGCGAAATCCCATGAGGCTCTCGCGATTTCCGAAGGAAAGGCCTGGTGCTCCCTTCTCGACCAACACCGCGCCGATGCCCGCGGCTCCCGGCTGCGGGCCCATCCGGCAATACACCAGGTAGGCATCCGCATGCCCGCCGCCCGAGCACCAGCGCTTGGTGCCGTTGAGCACCACGCGCTCGCCGCGGGTTTCCGCGCGCGTCGTCAAGTCGGTGAGCGCCGAGCCAGCGTTCGGCTCGGACATGGCGACCGCCACCATGAGCTCCCCGCGACAGACCCGAGGTACGATGCGCTCGCGCAGCCTTTCACACGCGAAGCGCTCGATCGCCCGCACCGGGCCGACGCAGGATTCGAACACCGGGAACGCGAGCGCCGAGGAGCACTTGGCGAACTCCTCGAGGACGAGCAGCGCCTCGAGATTGCCGAGCCCGAGCCCGCCGTGCTCGGCACTCACGTTGACGCCAAGAAAGCCCATCTGCGCGCACTCGCGCATGAGCGAGCGCGGCGGGGGCACGTCCCCGCGCTCGATCTCGGCGGCGAGCGGCAGCAGCCGCTCCCTCACATACCTGCGCGCGGCGGCCTGCAGCGCGAGCTGCTCTTCGGTGAGACGAAAATCCACGACGGTTCCGCGAGGCGACGCTCCGAGCTCCCCCTTTACCGGGTGCTGAATGTATAGCCGGCCTGCAGCCCCAGGTAGCGCGGCTCTCCGTAGAAGGCCCAGATCCACAGCGGATCGACGTTCTGAGCGGATTGCACGTACACCTTGTCCGCGAGGTTCCGTCCGACCAAGCGCACGAACATCCTCTCATCAGCCGTCGTGTAAGTCACCGACGCATCGAGGAGCGTGCGCGCGTCCGCGTAGGTCTGCGTGAAGGGGGCGTAAGGCAGTGCGATCGAATAGGTGTCGAGGTTCTTCGCGATGTAGTTGGCCGAGGCGTCGACCACCAGGGTGCCGAGCGAGGCGGGGAGCGGTGAGGTGTAGCTCAGATCGAGCGTCCCCGTCCACTCCGGGCAGCGGTTGACCGGCAGCCCCGAGAGGTCGACGAAGGCCGCGCCTGTTCCGCTCGTGAACCGGTTGTACTTGCAGTGCTGGTAGCTCAAGGGAAGATGCAGCATGAGCGAGTCGGTGAGCCGGGCGGTGAGCTCATTCTCGATGCCGTACACGGTCAGCGAGGCGGCATTGCGGAACAGCGTCTCCTCACCCGGCTGGCCGTTGAGGTTGGTCACCGGTACGACCACCTGGCGGATGGCGTCCTTGTACTTGACGTAGAAGGCGGACTCGTTGAGACGGATGCGGTGATCGAGGAGCTCGCTCTTCAGGCCGAGCTCGAACGAGTCGGCCTTCTCCGGGTTGGTGGGCTTCTTCTCGTCCGGTGTGATCGGATTGCCGCTGGTGCCCACCTGGTCGTTGTAGCCGCCCGCCTTGAAGCCGTGAGCGTACGTGCCGTAGCCGAAGATATCATCCGTGAACTGGTGGGACAGCGTCAGCCGGTAGGTGGGCTCGGTCCAGGTATGGCTGTCCGTGACCACCCCGAAAGGGTAGGCGGAGAAGTTCGCAGCATTCATCAGATTGCCGAGCTGCTGCCAGGTGAAGCTCGGATCGAAGGCGCCGGTGGGTGAGGGCAGCTGCTGCACGAACACCTGCTGGCGGCCGATCCAGTCCTTGCTGTCGCGCGTCATGCGCGCGCCGAGCGTGAGCGTCGTCTTCGAGGTGATTTTCCAGTTGCCTTCGCCGTAGGCGGCGGCGGACTTCTCCAGCTGGGCGTTGCAGAGCACCTGCGGGTTGTTGTTGTAGCCGCCCGGCTCGGCGCCCGGCGGCGTGGGAACTCCGAACAGATCGTAGATGCCGAGGATCTGCGCCACGCAGAACTTCGTGTCATCGTGCTGATAGAAAAGCCCCGCCACGTAGTTGAAGGGACCCATCTGCCGCGAGGCGAACCGCACCTCTTCCTGCCAGGTCTTGCGCAGGTCCGAGCGGTTGGCGTCGAAGACCGAGAGCGGGCCCACGACGCCCGTGTAATTCGACGGCAGGCTCGAGTTCTGCGAGCGATAGCCCTGCACCCAAGTGATGGTGCCCGGCTCCAGGAAGATGTCGGTGTTGAGGTGATAACCTTCCGCCGTGACGTGGTGGCCGTTCTGGGCGTCGATGAGGTAGCCCGAGCGCTCGGTGATGCCGGCCTCATCGAGCGGATTGCCGGTGAAGTGCCCGGGCAGGCCCAGCAGCGCGAACACGAAATAGGGGGTGGTCGTGCCGGGCGCCGGATTCGTGGGCGTGACGTTGACCGACGCGGGCATGGGCGAGCGGTCGTCGAGCTCCTCGTACATGAACTGCGAGCGCAGCATGTCCGAGGGCTGCCAGAGGAGCTTGGCACGGAAGGTGAGCACGTCGGTTCCGCCCACGCGCCGGCCGTCGCCCGTGTAAGTGACGCCGCCGATGGTGTTGCTCGCGCCGTTGCGCATCCAGCCTTCCTCGCGCTCGCGGCTCGCGACGAGCCGCAGGGCGAGCTGATGGCTGATGAGCGGGACGTTGAGCGCGCCCTGCGCATTGAAGGTGTTGTAGCTGCCGGTCTGGCCTTGCACCTGGAAGCTCGTCTCATCGAGCACGGCCGGCTTGGTGCGCACGACCACCGCGCCCCCGGTCGTGTTCTTGCCGAAGAGGGTGCCCTGCGGTCCGCGCAGCACTTCGACCGACTCGACGTCGAAGGGATCGAGCAGCTGCGTCTGCACGCTCGGCATGACGAAATCGTCGATGAGAACCGCCACGGGAGGCTCGTTGTAGACGATGATGTCGGTGTTGCCTACGCCGCGCATGGCGAACGAGGCGGCATTGAAGCCGTTGATCTTGTTCACGGAGAAGTTCGGCACCAGCTGCGCCAGGTCCGCGAGCGTGCGCGGCGCGACATCCTGGATGGTCTGCGCATTGAGCGCGGTCACGGCGATCGGCGTTCTCTGCAGGTTGGATCTGCGCCGCTCGGCGGTCACGATGACTTCCTGGAGCGATGAGTTGGCGGTGCTCTGGTCCGCGCCCGCCGCAGCCGCCTGTGCATGCCCCTTCGCCGGCAGGAGCGATGCGAGCAGGGCGGCGGCGATGGCGCAGCGAAGCCCATTCTCGTGACGGGCATGGCGCCCTGTGAAGGTCATCTCGGTCATACGCGTAGAACCCCCCATGGAACTTCGTACACCAGTGGACGCCTCGCTGCTGCGGGCGAATCTGGGGCGTGAAACTACGCGTGCTCGCGACAAAAAACAAGCATGCCGGTTTTTTTCAGGACAGAATGATTGGCGATGCGGCATGCCGAGTGCCGCGCCCGCGCACCTCTAAAAAAACAGTCACGCCTGTTTCTTTTAAAGATAGCGCTCCTTATAATGGATCGGCCCGGCGCACATAGCGGGCGGCCGGGCTTGAATCAAAGGGGACTCCCGTGGACGCGGCTACGGTGCAGCGCTTTCTGGACGGCATGAAATACGAGGCGGAACGTACCGCCCCGCCGGAGGCCTTCCCGCGCCTGCCGGACATCCCTGCCGGCCGTTACGTCGATCCTGCTTTCCTCGCGCTCGAGCGGCAGTACCTCTGGCAGCGCAGCTGGCTCTACGCGTGCCACCTCGATGAGTTGCCGACACCCGGCTCGTTTCTGCTGCTGCGCAAGACGGGCTCGCCGATCCTGGTGGTGCGCGGCGAGGACGATGTCGTGCGCGCGTTCTACAACACCTGCCGGCATCGCGGCGGACCTGTGGTCAGGTCCGAGAAGGGGTGCGTGAAGGGCTTCGTGTGCGGATATCACGGCTGGAGCTACTCGCTCGACGGCGCCCTGCTCAATCTGCGTGACAAGCGGGATTTCGTCGGACTGGACTTTGCGGCCCACGGTCTGAGGCCGATCCGCTGTGAGCGGTTTTTCAACTGGATCTTCATCAACGAGGATCCGCGGGCCGAACCACTGCTCGAGCATCTCGCGCCCTTCGGCGAGTACTTCCGCCAGTTCCAGCCCGAGGAATGGCGCCTGGTCGCGCAAGAGGCGAGGGAGGTCCGTTGCAATGTCAAAGTGCTGCTCGATGCGTTCCTCGAGGTCTATCACCTAAAGTCCATCCATCAGAACACGGTCGACCGTTTCCTCGATCATCGCGGCACCACGATCGCGCTCTACCGCAGGGGCCACTCGCTCATGGTGACGCCCAATCGGCGGCCGGAGTGGGTGGATCCCGGGACCATCGGCATGCGTCGCATCGAGACGGCGACCGTGATCGCCTCCCGCAACAACGCCTCATTCAATTTCTTTCCCAACCTGGTCGTGCCTGTGGATCCGACCGGCTGTCCGTTCCTGCTCTTCTGGCCGACATCGGACACCACCATGCGCATCGAGTGCCACTGGTTCGCCCCGGATTGGGGCGGCGGAGCGCCCTCGGAGCTGTGGAAGGTCCGCATCGCCAACTTCGACCGGATCCTCGATGAGGATCTGCAATTCGCCCCCTCCATCCAGGAGTCGGTGATGTCGCGCGGCTTCACCGGCATTCCGCTCAGCTATCAGGAGCGGCGGATCTATCACTGGCACGCGGAGCTCGACCGGCGCATCGGCGAGGAACACATCCCGCAAGCCCTGCGCGTGCCGCCGCTCCTCGATGCCTTCGTGGAGAACTGACCGGGCATGAGCGGCGCGCCCGGCATCATCTCGTGCGGCCTCTATCTGCCGCAATGGAGACTCGAGCGCGCGCGGATCGCCGACGCACTCGCCTGGCTCGGGCCCGCCGCCAAGAGCGCGGTATCGGGCTCGCGGGCGGTGTGCAACTGGGACGAGGACGCGCTCACGATGGCGGTGGAGGCTGGCAGGCGCTGCCTGGCGGGCGCGAAGAGCGGCGCTGCGGCGGCACTGAGCCTCGCTTCGACGACACTGCCCTTCGCCGATCGCAGCAACGCGACACTGGTCGCCGAGGCGCTGGATCTACCCGAGCGCCTGCACACGAGCGATCACGTGGGGAGCCTGCGGGCCGGCACGAGCGCTCTCGCGGATGCTGCACTCCGTGCCGAGCAGGCGCCCACGCTCGTCATCGCGAGCGACGCGAGGCTGGCGCGGCCAGGGAGCTCCGCGGAGATGGAATATGGCGCGGGCGCGGTCGCCTTTCTCGTCGCGCGCGATCCGCGGGCGAGCGGACGCGAGGCCATCGCGACGCTGAGCGCGGCCGCGCACCTCTCGGCCGACTTCGTCGATCATTACCGGATGAGCGGTGAAGTCTTCGACTATGCGCTGGAGGATCGCTGGCTGCGCGACGAAGGAATCGCGAAGCTCGTGCCGCAAGCCGTCTCGAGAGCGCTCGCGCTCGCGGATCTGACGGCCGCCAACGTCGATCATTTCGCCATGCCAGGGTCGCGCCGCACCTCGAGCCGGGTGGCGCAGGCGATCGGACTGGGCCACGCCCGGGTGCACGAAGGGCCGCGTGAGGAGTGTGGCGATACGGGGGCCGCGCAGCCCTTCCTGCTGCTTCTCTCGATGCTGGCCGCGGCAGTGCCGGGGCAGCATCTGCTGCTCATCGGCTTCGGTCAGGGAGTGGATGCCCTGGTGCTCATCGCCGCCGAGGGCGCGGCGGAGCTCGCGCAGCGGGAGCTCGCGCAGGCGCTCGCCCGGCGCAGACCCGAGCCCCATTACACCCGCTATCTCGCGCACCGCGGCCTGTTGGCTCCCGACTTCGGCATGCGCGCCGAACGCGACCATCGCAGCGCCCAGAGTGTGGCGTGGCGCAAACACCGTGAGCTCGCGGCGTTCATCGGCGGGCGCTGCACCGCCTGCGGCGCGGTGCAGTTCCCGAAGAGCCGGGTTTGTGTCAACCCCGAGTGCCGGCGCACGGATACGCAGACCGACCATCGGCTCGCCGAGACCTCCGGGCGGGTGAGGTCGTTCACCGAGGATTGGCTCGCGTACACGCCGCACCCTCCCTACATCTACGGCAACATCGGCCTCGAGGCCGGAGGAAATCTCCTGATGGAGCTCACGGACGTCGAGCCGGATGAGCTCGAGGTCGGTGCTCCGGTGCGATTCGCATTTCGCATCAAGGATATCGATCGCCAGCGGGCGTACCGCCGTTACTTCTGGAAGGCCACGAGAGCTTGAGTCGAGCGATGTCGGACGGCATTCGTGACAAGGTGGCGATTCTCGGCATGGGCTGCTCGAAGTTCGGCGAGCGCTGGGATTGCGGGCCGGACGATCTGATGCTCGAAGCCTTCGGCGAGGCGCTCAGCGATGCCGGCCTCGAGCGCGACCGTATCGAGGCGGCCTGGCTCGGAATCTTCTTCGATGAGCAGAGCCTCGGAAAATCGGCGCTGCCGCTCGCGATGACGCTGCGCCTGCCGGGCATTCCCGTCACCCGCGTGGAGAATCTCTGCGCGACAGGCACCGAGGCGCTGCGCGGCGCCGCTTATGCCGTCGCCGCCGGCGTCTGCGACATCGCGCTCGCGATGGGAGTCGAGAAGCTCAAGGACACCGGTTACGCGGGTCTCCCCGAGCGTACCAAGGGAACCTTCGAGGATCTTTACCTGCCCTCGAGCACGGCGCCCGGAGCCTTCGCGCAGCTCGCGAGTGCCTATGGGGCGCGCCACGGCTATTCGATGGAACAATTGCGGCGTGCCATGGCCCACATCTCGCGCAAGAGCCACGACAACGGGGCGCGCAATCCGAAGGCGCACCTGCGCAACCTCATCACCGAGGAGCAGGTGCTCGCCGCACCGATGATCGCCTACCCGCTCGGTGTGCTCGACTGTTGCGGAGTGAGTGACGGGGCGGCCTGCGCGATCGTGGCGACGCCGCAGGTTGCGCGTGCGCTCGGCAAGGGAGAGTTCGTCAGTCTGAAGGCGCTGCAGCTCTCCGCCAGCAACGGCGTCGAGATGGGGCATCAGTCCTGGGACGGCAGCAGTACGCTCACGACCCGTGCGGCTGCCGCGCGGGCCTACCGCGAGGCGGGGCTCGAGCGTCCGCGCGAGCAGATCGATCTCATGGAGGTCCACGACTGCTTCTCGATCACCGAGCTCGTGCTGATGGAGGACCTCGGCTTTTCGGACGAGGGACGGGCGCCGCGCGATGTGCTGGAGGGCCGGTACGATCGCGACGGAGCGATTCCCTGTCAGAGCGATGGAGGGCTGAAGTGCTTCGGACACCCGATTGGCGCCACGGGACTGCGCATGGCGTATGAGATCTACCTGCAGCTGCTCGGTCGGGCGGGGGAGCGGCAGCTTGGCTCACCGGCGATCGGCTTGACCCACAACCTGGGCGGCATACCCAGCCGCAACGTCGCGAGCGTTGCGGTCCTCGGGCTCGCCACCTGACGGACATTGAGATCCACTGCGAAAGAACGATGTCAAAACAACACGCACCCGAAGTTTCCGAGGATTCGTGGGGACTCACCGACGAGGAGCTGGCGACGCGCCCGCTGGTGTACCGCGAGGACATCCTGCAGAGCCAGACGTTCCTCATCTCAGGCGGCGGCAGCGGCATCGGGCGCGCGCTCGCCTATGTCTGCGCGCGCCTTGGCGCCAATGTGGTGATCTGCGGTCGGCGCAAGGAAAAGCTTCACGAGACGACCGAGGGCGTGCGCCGGCGGCTCGGCCGCGAGGCGCTTGCCGTGCCGATGACCATTCGCGATCCGGATGCCGTGAGCCGGCTGCTCGATGAGACGTTCACCCGCTTCGGCCGGCTTGACACGCTGGTCAACAACGGCGGCGGCCAGTTCCCGCAAGCCGCGATCGACTTCAGCGTCAAGGGCTGGCTCGCGGTAATCGACACCAACCTGAACGGCAGCTGGTACATGATGCAAGCGGCGGCGCAGCGCTGGCGGACGCGCGGTCAGCCGGGAAACATCGTCAACATAGTTGCGAACGTCTGGCGGGGCATGCCGCAGGTGGCGCATACGTGCGCCGCGCGCGCGGGCGTCATCTACCTGTCGAAAACCCTGTCGACCGAATGGGCGCCGCTCAAGATCCGGGTCAACTGTCTCTCGCCGGGCTCGATCAACACCGAGGGCCTGAACGCCTACGAGCGGCGGGATGCCGACATGTTCCGCTACTCGAACCCGCTGCACGAGCTGGGGGATCCGATCGACATCGCCCAGGCGGTCGTCTATCTCTCGACACCCGCCGCGCGCTTCATCACCGGCGAGGTGATGGTCGTCGACGGCGGCAACAATCAGCACGGGGATGTCTGGCCGGCCGGCATGCCCGATTACTTCAAGATCCCGCAGCGCTGAGCGCCTGCGGAAAGGAGCACGAGCGATGGCTGTCAACTACAAGGTGCAGTGGCCGATGAGTCTCGGAGCGCCTGAGAACTCGCTCGAGGCGAAGCAGCCGCCGGTCGATGATGGTCTCGACGTTCCGGGACCCGCGCGCTATTACTCGCACGAGTTCATGGAAGCCGAGTGGCGGCGGCTGTGGCCGCGGGTGTGGCTGCTCGCCGGCGTGGTGAGCGATGTCCCGGAGGAGGGGGATTATTCGGTCTTCGAGATCGGCCGGGAGGAATTCATCATCGTGCGGCAGGCGGATGGCGGCATCAAGGCGTTCTACAACGTCTGTCCGCACCGGGGGAATCGCGTATGCCTGAACGAGCGCGGCAGCGTTCCGCGTTTCACCTGCTCCTTCCATGGGTGGCAGTTCGGCTGTGGCGGCGCGCTCGAGCGCATCACCGACGAGGAGACATTCGATCGGCGGCTGATCGCGCATCGGCCCGGCCTCACGGAGGTGCGATGCGAGACGCACGGCGGCATCATCTTCATCAACATGGACGGCGCCGCGCCGCCGCTGAAGGAGTATCTCGGGCTACCGGAGGGTTACATCGAGAACTACCAGATCGAGCGCATGCATGTCGTTCATCACGTGCGCAGCACCTGGCGTGCCAACTGGAAGACCGGCGTCGACGCTTTCTATGAGACCTACCATCTGCCATGGGTCCACCCGCAGACCCAGACGGTGATGGAGGATTTCAGCCAGTACGATCTCTATCCGAACGGGGCGAGCCGGATGATCGTGCCGATCTGCGTGAAGTCCCACCGCGTCTCCGACCAGGAGAGCCTGGACGCATACCTCAAGTTCATGTTGAAGGAAGCCGGCATCGACCCGGAGGGCTTTCGCGGCGGCGCGCGCGAGGTGCGCACGGCGATCCAGCTCGCCAAGCGCGAGCGAGCGCGCCGCGTGGGGCTCGATCACTACGACCGCTTCACCGACGGGCAGCTCACCGACAGCTGGGCCACGGGGCTCTTCCCGAATGTGCAGATCGGAATGCATCCGGAGGGAGTGTTCATCATGCGATTCCTGCCGCACCCGCAGGATCCCGAAGTCTTCATCTACGACACGATGATCCTCTACCGGTACGTCGATGATCCTGACTATACCGTTCCGGCCTGGATGGGGCTTCCCGCCGGGATCGACGTGACCGGAGCCACGCGCCCGCAGATCGTGCACGTGCCGATTGGGGAGAAGCCGAATCTCGGCGATGTGCTCGATCAGGACTCGGAGCTTCTGCCCATTCAGCAGCGTGGCATCCGCTCGCGCGCCTTCCGCGGCCCACTCTGGGGCGAGCAAGAGCAGCGCGTGCGTCACTTCCATCGCGAGCTCGACCGGTATATCCGGGGCGAGAAGTAGCGCGCGCCCTGCGGGGGCACGGAATGGCGCGAACCAACGTCTATTTCGTCGTGGGGGGCCGCTACCATGACTTCGACTTCGCGCGGCTCGAGATTCTCAAGCTCCTGAGCGAGCACGAGCGCATCCGGAGCCGAGTCGCGGAGAGCTACGCGGACCTCGCTGCCATCGGTGCTGCCGATGCGCTCATCACCTACACCTGCGATGTCCGTCCGGACGAGGAGCAGCAGCGCGCGCTCGCGGAGTTCGTCGCCTCCGGGCGCCGCTGGCTCGCGTTGCACGGCACGAACTCGATCCTCGAGTGGACGCCGGACGGCAGGGTCGACTCGCCCGACTCCATGCCGGTGCTGACGCGCCTTCTCGGCAGCCGCTTCATCGCCCATCCGCCGCTCGGGGAATTCGAGGTGCGGGTGAGCGAGCCCGCGCATCCGCTGGTACGCGGCATCGAGGCCTTCAAGGTCACCGATGAGCTGTATCTTTCCGAGCTCTACGGACCCAATCAGGTACTGCTCGAGACGCGCTACAGCGGCAGGGCTGCCAAGGAGTTCGTTCGCCGGGACTGGCTTTCCGACGCGCCGCGCCCGGTGCTCTACCTTCACGATCACGGCGCGGGTGCCGTGTTGTACTTCACGCTCGGTCATTGCCGCGGACGCTACGACATGCAGCCGCTCATCGAGGAGTACCCGCGAGTCGAGCGCTGCAGCTGGGAGTCGCCGATCTACTATGAGCTGCTGCGGCGGGGGATCCGTTGGATGGCGCGGCTGGATGAGGGGGGTGTCACTGCGCGGGGCGCGGCGTCATGAGGCGCATCCTGGGGCCGGTCATGCAGAACGCGTTCGTCGTGGGCGACCTCGAACGTGCGATCGAGCACTGGACGCGAGTGATGGGCGTCGGCCCTTTCTTTCTCTTCGAGCACATCGCCTTCGGCGAGTATGTTTTCCGAGGACGCGCGGTGAGACCTCTCGACCTCACGATCGCCATCGCCTATTGGGAGGACTTGCAGATAGAGCTCATCCGCCAGCTGGACGATTCGCCGTCGATCTACACCGAGTTTCAGGCGGCGCACGGCAGCGGGATGCATCATATGGGCGTCATGAGTCAGGCGCTCGATGCCGATCTCGCCGAGTTCGCGCGGCGCGGGATTCAGCCGGTGCAGCGCGGAAGCCTGCCCGGAATGCGCTTCGCCTACATCGCCACCGACCACCATCCCGGCGGCATGATCGAGCTCATCGAAGCCACGCGTGGGGCACGCGCCCTGTTCGAGCGCATGCGCGAGGCGGCGCAATCCTGGGATGGACGCGACCCGGTCCGTCGCCCCGGCTGATCAGACCGTCGCGGGCTCCGGCGGCGCGGTGAAAGGACAGTAATCCTCCCGCTCGACTAGATCCAGAACGAAGGAGAGCTTCGCCATGCCGCAGATCACGGCCATGACCGCGCCGAGCTCGAGGATCTCGCCATCGGAGAAATGGGTGCGCAGCCGCGCATAGAGATCAGGCGACAGCCGTCCGTGCAGGTTGGTGAGCGATACCTCGGCGGCATAGGCGATCACCGCGCGTTCAGCGGCGGTGAAGGGCGCATCCTCTCCCGCGGACAGCGCGTTGATCTGCTCGACTGTGAAGCCCGCCTCGCGCGCCCCGGGCACGTTCTGCCGGTTACAGGTCCGGCAGCCGTGAAGGAACGACAGCTTCAGGCGCGCAAGCTGCTTGTAGCGCTGCGCGACCGCGCCTCCGAAGAAGAGGCGCGCGTAGAACTTATCGAGCACGAAGTCGAGGATCTCGGGAGCTTGCGCGAAAACCTCCACGAAGGTGGCGGACCCGGTGAGCCCATGCAACGTGTCCCACGCCTGCTGCCAGCGCGGGTCGAGCTGCTGCCGTGGAACGCGGGAGAGCAGTGTATTCGGCATGGTCTGCTCCGAAGCGGCTGGTGTGCCGAGGCCTCATGGTATCAAAAAAAACCGGAGAGATTGTTTTTTATGCAGAATCGCGCGCCGGTGGGCGAGGGACGCGGATTGGCGCTAATATTCCCGGCGTCGATCCTTATGTGCCCGTGCGGTATGTGTGATGTAGGGTGCTCATCTCTTGCTACGAACTCACTCGCCGTATGAGCTACATCGAAGCAACCCTGGTTCCGGGAGAAGCCCTCGTCTACCAGACGCGTCTGCATTGGACCGTGATGCTTCGACACATCCTCCTGGGTTTACTGCTGCTGGCTGGCGCAGGCGCGCTGCTGAGCTATTTTCTCAATCAGCCAGGGATGAGCACCACCAGCGAACATCTCACCGAGGGTGGCGCGGCCGCCCTCCTGATATGCGGGATCGCGGCGATCTTCGCGGGAGTGGTGCGTCGAAACGCTACGGAGATGGCCGTCACCAATCGCCGCGTCGTGATCAAGCAGGGCCTCGTGAACCGCAAGACGATCGAGCTGCTGCTGAATAAAATCGAGACGATCGAGGTGACTGAGCCCATGGTCGGCAGGATGTTGGGCTATGGGAGCATCACCATCATCGGAACGGGCGGCACCTCCGAGCCATTCCATAAGATTGCGCATCCGCTGCAATTTCGCAGCGAGGTGCAACAGCAGCTCGAGAGACTATCGGCGGGTCAGGCATAGTCGGCAAATGGCGTCGAGCCCGTCGGGCAATTCTGCGCATTGAGCTCTTCGCGGTGAGCGGATCGAGAGGGCGGGGCATGGCAACTCATTCCTACCGGTTGATCAACGTCTTCACGCGCGGGGAGGAAGTGCTTTCGGGTAATCCGCTCTGCGTCTTCGAGAACGGCGCCGCATTCGACGATCCGACGATGCAGGCGCTTGCCAGACAGTTCAATCTGTCGGAGACCACCTTCATCCTGCCCTCGAGCCATGCCAATGCGCGCGTCCGGATCTTCACGCCATCCTATGAGATGCCGTTCGCCGGACATCCCACCCTGGGCACCGCGCACGTCTGTCGCGCGCTCGGACTCGGCGGAAATGAGCTCACCCTGGAAATGAAAGCCGGCGTCATTCGCGTGACCGCGGAGGCGGCGAACCGCTGGACGCTTCAGTCCAATCCACCGCGCTGGCGGGAGGCTGCGCAGCCGCTGGACGCCATCGCGGCGATGCTGGGTCTCGAGCCGCGGGACATTGGCGAGCGTCCTCTGTGGGTGAGCACGGGCAGCGAGCAGTTCATCGTGCCGCTGACGAGCGCAGAGGCGGTCCGCCGCGTGCGGCCGCATCCGGAGGCGCTGGATCGGTTCAAGAGCGAGGATGGCGAGAGCATGGCGTACGTATTCGCGCGCCTGGGCCCTGCCGACTCGCCGCGCAGTTGCGCCACCCGCGCCACCCCCGAGCGGGAGCTCCTCATCGCCCGATTCTTTTTTTCACAGGGACCTGCGTTGCTCGAGGATCCGGCGACCGGATCCGCCACGGCGAATCTCGGTGGGTGGTGCATCGCCCTCGGATGCGGATTGCCGCGCCGCTTCGAGATTGCGCAGGGCGAGCAGGCCGCGCGCCCCTCGAGGCTCTACCTGGATGTGGATGCCGACAGGCGGGTATTTGTCAGCGGTGAGGTGATCGAGCTCGGACGGGGAGCCATCACGATCTAGGATTGCGGGCGGCAGCGACCGGCGGCGAATTCAGTTCGGATCGTCGGTATCCGAAAACTCGTGCTCGACCATCAGCCAGGTCGACCAGCCGGTCTGCGGGGTTCCCTGCTCAAACGAGGCCTCTTCCCCGAGGGCGAGCAGCCATCCGATAGCGGGTCGGTAACTGATCTGCGGCATCACACTGCCTTCGACGCCACGATGCCCGTCTGCCAAGAGCAGCTGATCATCGACCTCGACCTCGAGTTGGGCTGCCCAGGCGGAGGTCACATTCCGGCCAAAGGATGTATTGAGAAACCATCCGTTGGTGATTCCCAAGCCGATGCGGTGCGTGTAGCCGACCTCCCCCTCGTTGAACCAGGGATTCCAGAGCTCGGCCCACATCAGCTGCCCGGTGATGGAATTGCCCTCTCCGGCGAGTACCTGTGGGCGAGGGTGGGCCCAGTACTGACCCTCGATCTCGCCGGTGACTAGCGCGGCGCGGCCCTCCCGCCCGTCGCAGGCATTGATGCCCACCGCCTTCAAGCCTGCAGCCAGGGGCCCAAAGGCAGAGGGCGCTCGGCCAACCGGCTCCTCTGCGGTGTATGAAGGCAGATCGAGTTCCATGCCGAAGCGGTCGCTGAATCGAGCTTCGACCTCCGGCGCGAGCGTAACCGCCTGAGGGTTGCCGTTATGGGAAACCTGGGTGAAGAGGTACCCAGCGTTCTCCAACCAGGGTTCCTCAACGCCGATGGCTCTCGGGACGTAGTCATCGATATCGCAGGACCCGGCCCATGCGCTCGCTGTTACGAGCATGGACGCCAGGGCTCCCGCCATCGTGGCCAAGCGGACGAAGTCGACAGATCGATTCATGGAGTTCTGGTACCTAAATGCGAATGAGTCGCATTTACTTATCGTAGCAGAGGCGCGGGTCGAAAGAAAAGGGCCTTCGTGCGGCCGTCGATTCTTCTCCGCCGCGTTCGGCTACAGTCGAGACGATCTACCGCTTCCCGGAGGAGTCATGAAGTACCTTGCCTTCATTCGCCATGCCGAGTCCTATCGCGAGGCCGGCCCGCCGCCATCGCTCATGGAAGCCATGGGACGGTTCATTGAGAAATCTCTGCAGGACGGCTCGCTCGTCGATACCGGGGGCTTGTTGCCGAGCAAGGAGGGCTTTCGCGTGCGTCTCTCGAAAGGCCGCCTGTCCGTGACCGACGGCCCCTTCGTCGAAACGAAGGAGGTGATAGGAGGCTGGGCCATACTCGCGGCCGACTCGAAGTCCGAGGCGCTTCGTATCGCCGAGGAATTCATGGAACTGCACCGGAGGCATTGGCCGCAATTTGAAGGAGAAGCCGAAGTTCGCCCGATGTTCGAGCCGGGAGCCGGACCGTAGGAAATCCGAGCCATGATCGTTGACTTGATCGATGGCACGTACGAGCTGTTCCGCCACTTCTACGGCCTGCGCCGTTTCACCCGGGGCCGGGACCGGCCGCTGGGCGCGGTCGCGGGCGTGCTCAACACCGTGCTCCAGATGGTGGAGGAAGGAGCCACCCACTTGGGCGTGGCGACCGACCACGTCATCGAGTCGTTTCGCAATCGGCTCTGGTCCGGGTACAAGACCTCTGAGGGTATCGAGCCTGCGCTGCAGGCACAGTTTCAGCCGCTGGAAGAAGCGCTCGCGGCCATGGGGGTTGCCGTATGGCCCATGACGGAATTGGAAGCTGACGACGGCCTGGCATCCGCTGCGCATCTTGCCGCGCAGGATGAACGTGTCGCACAGGTTCGCATCTGGACGCCCGATAAGGATCTTGCCCAGTGCGTTCGCGGCGCGCGTGTCGTGCAGGTCGATCGCAAGGCCAAGAAGGTCCGCGACGCCGCTGGCGTGCGCGAGAGGTTTGGCGTCGAACCGGCATTGATTCCGGATTTCCTCGCGCTCGTCGGTGACGCTGCGGACGGCTATCCGGGAATTCCCGGGATCGGCGCAGCGACGGCGGCGCGGCTCATCGGGCGTTACGGCAGTCTCGAGAGCTTTCCTTCCAGCGCGCTGGGGCAGCACAAGGATTTGGCGCTACTGTTCAAATCCCTCGCGACCCTGCGGATCGATGCGCCTCTATTCACTGATGTGGAATCGTTGCGATGGCGCGGGCCGAGACAGGATTTCGAGCACCATGCCGAGCGGCTCGGCGATGCGCGGCTGTTGAATCGATGTCTCGGCGCGAGGCGCGTTCGGGACACCCGGCACGCCGCGGGCTGCTAATCAGACGTCGAAGGGCTGAGCTGGCGACAGTGCGCGAAACACAAATGGCGGCTGAAGAACGGCATCACGTAATCCTCGAATCGATACGCGACCCCGCTCGTGTGCGTGCCGTGGTAGATCGTGAAACTGTTCCGGATTCCGTAGCTGTCGAGGATGTCGTGGAGCTTGCGGGAATCGAAGCGCAGGTGATCCTGATCCCCCACATCGATGGCAATGCCGCGATACGCGCGCAGGTTCCCGATGTACTGGTCGATGAAGGCGAGCGGCGCATTCGCCGTCCATTTGGCGACGATGCCGGGCCGAAGAACGCCGTTCTCGAACGGTAGGTCAAGATAGAGCGGTGGATTCCTCGGGTCGGGCGACCAGGCGGCCGCGAGTGCAAGCGGCGGGAGCAGATACCAGGGCAGGTTCGCGGCATCGGCGGGGGACTTCAGCCGCTCGAGCGCTCTCTCGCCCGCCGGTTTGATCTGCTTCGCGGCGAAAGGCGAGAGGCAACACGGACTCATGATGTAGAGGCTGCCGAACACTTCGGGGTACTTCATGCCGATCCGCACCGCCCCGTAGCCGCCCATAGAGTGACCGACCAGCCCCCGGCTGACACGGTAGGGCAGGGTGCGGTAATGCGCGTCCACATAGCTGACGACGTCGTGGGCGATGAACCGCTCGAAATTGCCCGTGGTGAGTGAGCTTGAGTACATCGAGCCGCCGTACCCGGTGTGCGAGTCAGGCAGCACGAGGATCATCGGCCGGCTGGCCTTGGCGAAAGCTCCCTCGAGCGTCTGCGGAACGTGGATCTCGTGAGTCCACTGCTCCGCGTCGATGAAGAAGCCGTGCAGGGCGTAGACGACCGGATAGCGGCGCTCCCTGTCCTTGTAGTAGTCGGGCGGCAGAAAGACGATCACCTCGCGATCGGCGGACACTCCTTCGAGGTTGCCGGCGACCGCCGGCGAGTGAATCTCGAGGTGCTGCACGATCACCGGCCTTGCACCCGGCACGAGCGGTGGGACCGGGGTCTTCATCTGGGCATGGCCGATCTCGATGCGGGTGGCCGTGAGAACGATCGCGACGAGCGCGAGGATCGCGATTCTCCCCGCGATGGCGTGCCACTTGCCGGGACTGCATCCGATCATGTTCTTGATTTTTTGTCGCAGCCGTCGTCAACGATAACTAAGACAATACCAGGAGCATGACGGTAGCGCTACCAATATCATTCCGAAAGGAGACGAGATGAGGGCGAGCTCGATGGATCACGCGGTCGAAGCCGGACCCACCGCAGGCGCAGCCGCTGCACTATCCTGGAGCGCGCCGCGACGCCATTTGCCGTCCCCGTCAACGAGCCACGAGTCGGCCTCTTTCAATTCTCCATCCTCGCCGTAGAGGTGCACGTTGAGCACGGGGGAGCCATGTAGGCGAGATTGCTCGAGCAGCATCTCGCAAGTGAGCAGCCACATTCGAGAGTGGTCCTGCCAGGCGCACCAGGCTCGATCCTCGCGCATGGCCTGAAAAATGAGGCGCTGCAGCACTGCAGGCACCGCGCGCTGATCGCGGATCATGTAGGCATCGGGGTTCATGATTCCGGATCGCAAGGCAAATGCCACGAGTAGCCGCTCGACTCTCGAGGGCTGCTGGATCGCGCGTAGCCTTACTGTCTCCATCTACAGACATTTAAGCTCTCGAGCGCGCACGGGTCCGAGAGGCAGATCGCAATTTCCTGCCCGTTGCAGTTTCCCCAGTTGTCATAACATCGAGGCGCCGGCTTATGGTGCATGGCGACCGATCGGGGCCCCGTTGCCACCGCCGGTGGAAGGGCAATGCCGCAACCACTCTGACAGGCTCATGGACCGGCAGAGCCGACAAAACCGCAAAACCTCCGTCAGCCCCTCAGGGGGCGGTCGCGCCGCGGGCGCTCCGAGTGGCGCCGCCAGCCTCTCCTCCGGCAACGGGCAGGGGAGCGGCTCTCTTGCCGGCTCGGAGAGCTCGGCAAGGAGGTTGTATACTCGCCAGTGACCCTCTATGACCCACCGCAATAGGTCATGGCTGAGTTCCGTCCGATGGCGAATGCTGTGACACCGGCTGATGCGCTCGGCGACCTGATGCAGTCATGGTCGTTGACCCTCGATAAGTTGATCGAGCACGCTGCGCGTTGGAACGGCGGCCGCGAGATCGTAAGCCGCCTCGCCGACGGGGAGCTCCGCCGCACCACCTGGTGCGAGGTGCACGGCCGTGCCCGCCGGTTATCCGCAGCATTGCTGGAAGAGGGCATTTGCCTGGGCGACCGTGTTGCCACGCTCGCGATGAATGGCTACCGTCATCTCGAGGCTTGGTACGCCATTATGGGTATAGGCGCGGTGTGCCACACGCTGAACCCGCGCCTCTTCGAGGACGATCTCGTCTACATCGTCAACCACGCGGCGGACCGCTGGATCCTCGCGGACCCGCTCTTCGCGCCGCTTCTCGCACGCGTCCTCCCGCGCTGCCCGAGCGTGGAGCGAGTCGTGATCATGGATGACGCTTCGAGCATCCCGCCCGGCCTGGCGGTGCGCACCGAGATATACGAGCGGCTTCTTGAGGGCCGCACCGAGAGCTGTCGCTGGGGCGAATTCGACGAACGGACGCCGGCAGGGCTGTGCTACACCTCCGGCACGACCGGCCACCCGAAGGGTGTGCTGTACTCCCATCGGTCCAATTTTCTACACACGCTCGCCGCACTGCAGGCGGACTGCTTGGGCTTTCGTCAGTGCGATGTTGTCATGCCTGTCGTGCCGATGTTTCACGCGAATGCGTGGGGTTTGCCGTTCGCAGCCGCAGCGGTCGGCGCGAAGCTGGTGCTTCCCGGCGCAAAGCTCGACGGCGGGTCGCTGTACGAACTGCTCGAGAACGAGCGCGTGACCTTCGCCGCCGCGGTGCCCTCCGTATGGCAGGTGCTGGTGGACTACCTCGATGCCAATGCGCTCAAGCCGACCTCGCTGAGGTGCGTCATGATTGGCGGGTCTGCTTGCCCGGAAGCGTTGATCCGGTCGTTCCACGACCGCTTCGGCATCGATGTGAAGCATGGGTGGGGCATGACGGAGATGTCCCCGATCGGCACTTTCACCATGCTGACCGACCGGTCCGCACAGCTTGATGAAGAGGCGAAGGTGGCGCTCAGGAGGAAGCAGGGGCGGGCGCTCTTCGGCGTGGATATGAAGCTCACGGACGACGAGGGCAACCGATTGCCGCAGGACGGTATCACTCCCGGGCACCTCAAGGTGCGCGGCCCAACCGTGCTGTCCCGCTACTTCGGCGATTCAGACCGCGAAGTGCTCGATGCGGAAGGGTACTTCGATACGGGAGACATTGCCACGATCGATGCCGATGGTTACATGACCATCACCGATCGCGCGAAGGACCTGATCAAGTCTGGCGGCGAATGGATCAGCTCTGTCGAGATCGAGAACATCGCATCCGGGCATCCGAAGGCGCTGATGGCCGCGGTGATTGCGATCCCGCACTCGAAATGGGGCGAGCGGCCGTTGCTGCTCGTGCGCCTGAAGGCGGGGCTCTCCGCAACTCGCGAGGAATTCACCGAGCACCTCGCGCCGCGGCTCGCGCGTTGGTGGATGCCGGACGAGATTCTGTTCGTGGACGAGATCCCGCTCGGCGCGACCGGCAAGATCGACAAGAAGAAGCTACGCGAGGCATACGTCGGCTACCGGCTCAGGTGCCAATCGAGCCGATAGCGTTCCCTTTCGAACGAAGGCGAGCCCTGAGCGACATGCGGGACGAGCCCGCAGCCGCTCAGATGCAGGTCACCCGCTGCGCGCCGAGCCCGGGGGCAAATCCCTCGAGGACGTCGCCGGGCTTGAGGAAGCGGCCGTAATGGCTACCACAACCGCCGGGCGTGCCCGTACAGATGAGGTCCCCGGGGAGAAGCTGCGCGTATGCGGAGATGTATTCGATCTGTGCTGCAATGTCGAACAGCATGTCCGCGACGAGAGCATTCTGCATCGTATCCCCGTTCAGCCGTAGCGAGAGACGCACGGCATAAGGATTCGGGAGAAAACAAGCGGGAACCAGATAAGGACCCGTAGGCAGGAATCCCGGAGCATTCTTCGACTGCAGCCAATCGGTACCGAGATGCGGCAAATCGGCCCGCCGCACGAGGTCTCTCGCGGTGATGTCATTGACCAGCATGTAGCCGGCGATCTGCGCCATCGCCTGCTCCCGAGGCACACGCCGGCACGCTCGTCCAATGACTGCCGCGAGCTCGATTTCCCAGTCCACCCGCTTCGACTGCGCAGGAAGCTCGAGCGAGTCAGAAGGACCGATCACGGTCGTGGGCAGCTTGAGGCAGACGTAGGGCGGTGACCTGAGGCGCGCCTCGATGAACGTGGCCGCGTAGCTGCGACGCTGGTCCGAGTCCATTCCATCGGTGTGGGGAGGTGCTCCGCCGTCCACCACCGCCTCCGCGATCTGACTGCGGTAGTTCCCCACCGTACAGAAGATCTGGCGCGGCGCCGAGATCGGCGCGTGCACCCGGCTTTCGGCTTCCGGCACAGAAAGCCGCAGCAAGTCCGGGTAAGCCTCGGCGCACAGGCGGGTCAGGGTTTTGAGGTTCTCCGGCCAGTGATCCAGGAGGGAGAGGAGTGAGTCGGCACTCGTGAGGACCGCCTCAGTCTCGCGCAGCAGTGGTGAGAGGCGGGGGAGGGGAACGATTCGTGACGCGAGCGTGCCAGCCGGGAGAACGGCGGCCTCCGCTGCAGCTGGCTCGAGAACAAGTCCAGGCATGGGCTCGCTCGTCGCGACGGAGAACATTCCCAGTTTGAAGCTCGCGGCAGGCACGGTTGAGTCGCAATCAGCGCAACTCGCATAGCTTACGACGGACTCCTTGACAGGTGCCACCGTGAGATTATTATCATGATAAGTATCTCGCTGCGGGATGTTTCCGCCGCACCGGAGGGATCACCGATGGCGCACATCGTAATTGAGTATTCCGCGGGCCTGCGCCAACGACTCGCGCTGCCCGCATTTCTTTCGGCCGTGCACCAGGCGGCCCTGGCGACCGGAGTCTTTCCCGTCGGGGGTCTACGCACGCGGGCCTACGAGGCGCAGGACTACGTAGTTGCCGATGGCCATCCCGATAACGATTTCGTGCACCTCAGCCTGAAGGTGGGTCATGGCAGAGATCTCGAGACGCGGAAGCGCGCCTGCGAAACGATCTTCGATGCGATCTGCCGCCACCTCACGCCGATCTACGAATCGCAGCCGCTCGCCATTTCGCTCGAGATGCAGGAGATCGATCCCGTGCTCACGTTCAAGAAGAACAACCTGCACGAGCGCGTGAAGCAGCGTCAGAGCCACGCGGCGCGCCAGGCATGAGCGCTCTCGAAGCGAATCTCGCGAAGGCCGACGGTTTCCTCGGGCGGTTCCGCAAGGAGCCGCTCGGTCACTTCATCGGCGGCCGACACGAGCGGGGCGCGAGCAAGGAGCTCATCGACAATGTTTCCCCAATCGATGGAAGCGTGATTACCCAAGTCGTCTCGGGGGAGGAGCGTGACGTGGACGCAGCCGCCAAAGCCGCGGCTGGAGCCTTCCCGGCATGGCGGGCCAGGACGGGCGAGGAGCGGCGCGCAATCCTGCACAAAGTAGCGGATGCGATCGAGGCCCGCCGCGAGGAGATCGCCCTGATCGAATGCATCGATACGGGTCAGGTATTGCGTTTCATGAGCGGCGCCGCGCTGCGGGCGGCGGAGAATTTTCGCTTCTTCGCCGACCGGGCGCCGGGTGCGGCGGACGGACTCGCGCTGCCGGCTGCCGAGCACATGAACTACACGGTGCGCCAGCCCGTCGGTCCAGTCGCCGTGATCACGCCATGGAACACGCCTTTCATGCTGTCCACCTGGAAGATCGCTCCTGCACTGGCCGCGGGCTGCACCGTGGTGCATAAGCCGGCGGAGTGGAGCCCTCTCACGGCGATGCTGCTCGCCGAGATCATGGCCGCGGCCGGGGTGCCGCCTGGTGTCGCGAACGTGGTGAACGGCACCGGTGAGCGCGCGGGGAGACTCCTGACCGAGCATCCAGCCATCCGCGCCACCGCCTTCATCGGCGAATCGCAAACCGGCAGTCTCATCATGAGCCAGGGAGCGCCGACGTTGAAGCGCGTGCATCTCGAGCTCGGAGGCAAGAATCCAGTGGTCGTATTCGACGACGCGAATCTCGAGCGGGCGCTCGATGCAGTCGTCTTCATGATCTACAGCTTAAACGGCGAGCGTTGCACATCCTCGAGTCGCTTGCTCGTGCAGCGCTCGATTCACGATCGATTCGTGGAGAAGGTAGCCGCGCGAGCCGCGCGCCTGAAGGTGGGCCACCCGCTCGATCCGACGAGCGAGGTAGGACCGCTGATCCACGCACGCCACCTGGAGAAGGTGATGAGCTACTTCAGGATCGGGCGGGAAGAAGGAGCAGAGATCCGCGTCGGGGGTGGACGTGTCGAGACGCTGCAGCCAGGGCTGTACGTGCAGCCCACGTTGTTGACAAACGCCACGAACAAGATGCGCATCGCAAGGGAAGAGATCTTCGGGCCGGTGCTGACGGTGATTGCTTTCGAGGACGAGGCCGAGGCCTTGCAGATCGCCAACGAGAATCCGTATGGACTGACCGCGTATGTATGGACCGGCGACACGGGGCGGGCGCTACGGATGGCGCACCAGCTCGATGCCGGGATGGTCTGGGTGAATTCCGAGAACAACCGTCATCTACCGACGCCCTTCGGTGGGATGAAGGCCAGCGGCATCGGTCGCGACGGCGGCGACTACAGCTTCGATTTCTACATGGAGACCAAGAACATCTGCCTGGCATTCGGCACGCACCGCGTACCGAAGCTCGGCGCCTGAGCGAACCGTCCACAGGAGAACCTGCGTGAATCCCCGCCTCGACCGTCTCAAGGGCTCGATTCCTCCCCTGGTGACGCCATTTCGAAATGGCGAGGTCGACTACGAGGCCTATGGCCGGCTCGTCGAGTTCGCGATCGAGAACGGCTCGCATGGCATTCTCGTCAACGGCACGACCGCCGAGCCATCCACCCTTTCCGTGGAGGAGCGCAATCGTTTGCTTGACACGGCAATCGGGGTTGCCGGCGGCCGTCTACCCGTTGTTGCCGCGACCGGCTCGCAATCTCTGCGCGAGACGCGAGACTTGACGGAGCACGCGGCCAAAGCCGGGGCAGACGCGCTGCTCATCATCACCCCTTACTACATTCGACCGCCGCAGCGAGGACTCATCGCGTACTTCCTCGAGCTCGCCCGGGTGACCGACTTGCCGTGGATGGTGTATCACATTCCCGGCCGCACGGCTGTCAATGTGACGGTCGATACCTTGAAGGAGCTGCGCTCGAAGTCTTCTACCTTCGTCGGGATGAAGCACGCGGTCAACGACCTCGCGCTGGTGTCGGAGTGCCATGCGGTGCTGGGTCCGGACTTCAAGATCTTCGTCGGTCTCGAGGAGCTCAGCTTCCCGATGATGGCGGTGGGAGCCTGCGGCCTCATGAACGCCGTAGGAAACCTCCGCCCACAGGTACTGGCGGAACTTTGCGAGGCGATCTGGCGGGGCGATCTCGCTACCGCGCAGGCGCTGCACCACCGGCTCTTCGAGATCAATCAGGCGGTGTTCTTCGATACCAACCCGATCCCGATGAAGTACATGATGCGGCGGCTCGGCATTTTGCAGACCAACGAGCACCGCCTGCCGATGGTCCCCGCGACATCCGAGCTCGAGCGGCGACTGGATGGGGTGCTGCGCCGCGCGGGGCTTCTGGAGGAGCGCGCCGCTTGAGGCTCGTGAACTTCCGCGCCGAGGGTCGCAGCTCCTGCGGAGCGCTCGGGGCACGGGGCATCCTCGATCTCGGAGCCCGGCTCGGGAACGATGCCTATGATGTCATGACGCTTCTCCGGGCCGGCCTCGTCGGACCGGCGCGAGCCATGGCAAACACCGATCAGTGCGATTACTCGCCGGGCGAGGTTCGATTGCTCAGCCCTGCGGGCCGCGGTAGCCGTTGTTTCTGCATCGGAGTGAACTACCCGGACCGCAACGAGGAGTACAAGGATGGCAGCGGTCGGCCAAAATATCCCAGCATCTTCATGCGCTCGCACACCTCCTTTGCGGCGCCGGGCGAACCGATCGTTCGGCCGAGGGAGTCCGTGCAGCTCGACTACGAGGGCGAGATAGTGGTCATCATCGGCCGGGGAGGTCGGCGAATTCCGCAGCAGAGCGCCCTGGATCACATCTTCGGATACAGCTGCGCGAATGAGGGGTCCGTGCGCGACTGGCTGCGACACGCGAAGTTCAATGTGACTCAGGGGAAGAACTTTGATCGCTCGGGCTCGATCGGTCCTTGTATCGTGACGAGCGAGGAGATCGGCGCGGCACCGCTGAGGGTCACCACCCGCGTCAATGGCGAGATTCGCCAGGACGACACGAGCGATCGGATGATCTTTCCCATCCCCTACCTCATCAACTATCTCTCGACGTTCTGCACGCTCGAGCCCGGGGACGTCATTTTGACGGGTACGCCGAGCGGTGCCGGTGCGCATCTCGATCCACCTCGCTACCTGACGGCGGGAGATGTCGTAGAAGTCGAGGTTTCACGGGTAGGCGTGCTGCGCAACGAGGTAGTCGACGATGACTAAGCGCTCGATCCAGATCGCGGAGCGAGCGCTGCCCATGCGCCCCTTCACGGAATCGCTTCCGATGGCACTTCTGCGCAGCCGAGAGGCCGTGATGCGGCTCTTTCGCCCAGGGCTGCGCAAGCATGCGGTGACCGAGCAGCAGTGGCGGATCCTGCGAGCGCTCGCGCACTCAGGACCTCTGGAGGTGACCGAGCTCGCCGAGGCAACGTTCCTGCTCGCGCCGAGCCTGTCGCGGATTCTGCCCGATCTCGAGAAGCGTCAGCTCATCAGTCGGCAGCAGGTCGATAGCGATCTGCGGCGCAGCGTGGTGAGACTTGAACCGAAGGGACTGCGGCTCATCGGTAGCCATGCTCCGTACTCGGAGCAGATGTACGCTCAGATTGCAAAGCGCTTCGGCACTGAGCGAATCGCCCAGCTCCTGAGACTCCTCGAGGATCTCGAGTCCTCCCTCGCGGAAATCTCGCAGGAGCAGGCCCCCGCCGCCAGGCGTGGGAAGGGATCCTCGCCATGAGCCTGTACTACACGCAGAAGTTGCTCTTTCAGCTCAATCGCGATCCGGGCGTGCGCCGCCGCCTCGAGCAGGACCTTCCAGGCCTGCTCGCCGAGTACGAGCTCACCGAGGAGGAGCGACGCGCCATCCGCGAGCCCGATATCGGGCTGCTCTACGTGATGGGCGTGAATGGGCAGATCCTTATGCACTATGCGGCGATGCGCGGATATGAATGGAACGCCTACATCGAGGCGATGCGCGAGGGCGAGCGCAAATACGGTCCGGTGCGGTCGGGTTTGTATTCGCGGGCCGATAGCAGGTGAGTGCTCTGGGGCATCGACTGCCGGGAGTGGAGATATGAGTCTGGTCTTCGCGGGCGTCTGCAGTCATGCCCCCGGCATCACCGGCCGCAAGGAGCGTGCGGAGCCGACGATCCGAAACGCCTTCTATGATGCGCTCGAGCGAATGCGGCAGGCTCTCGAGGCTGCACGGCCCGATGCTCTGGTGGTGATCGGCGCGGAACACTTCGCCAACTTCTTCATGAACAACATGCCGTCGATATGTGTCGGCATGGGCGAGCACTACGAGGGCCCGATTGAGGATGAGGCATGGCTCGGCATCGAGCGGCACGAGGTTCCGGGAGCGCCGCTGCTCTCGCGCGAGCTCATTCAGGCGGTCATGGAGGACGTCGATCTTGCCTACGCGCAGGAGTGGAAGTTCGACCACGGAATCATGGTGCCGCTGCATTTCCTGACGCCGCGATACGACCTTCCAGTGATCCCGGTCAACATCAACTGCCAGGGGCCACCGCTCATCCCACTGAAGCGATGCTATGAATTCGGGCGAGCACTCAAGCGCGCGTGCGACCCCCGCCCGGAGCGGATTGCGGTGATCGGGACCGGAGGAATCTCGCATTGGCCGGCAACTCCGGATTCCGGACGCATCAACGAGAGCTGGGATAGGGAATTTCTCGAGAAATGGCTGGCGAACCGCCGCGAGGCTCTCCTCGCCTATCGCGATGAGGAGGTCTGGCGCGAAGCGGGGCAGGGTGGATTCGAGATCCGCACCTTCATTTCCGTGGCGGGGGCGGCCGAGGGTTGCACCGGTGAGCTTTGGTTCTATGCGCCCATTCCCATCTTCGCGGTCGGGTGCACCGTTGCGGTGATGAATCTGCCGCAGAGATAGCATTCCCCGACGCACCTCCCGCGATCCGGCGACCTACAGCTTCACCCAGGTGGTTTTCAGCTGCACGTACTTATCGAGCGCATGCAGGGATTTGTCGCGTCCGAAGCCCGATTGCTTGTAGCCGCCGAAGGGGACCGTGATGTCGTGGGCGTCGTCCGCATATGCGTTGATGGCGACACTCCCGACCCTGAGCGCCCGCGCGAGCGTATGCGCCTTCGATATGTCTCGCGTCCAGATGGCTCCGGAGAGGCCGTAGACGCTGCTGTTGGCTATTCCGATGGCCTCTTCCGGCGTCCTGAAGGTGATGGTGGAGAGCACCGGCCCGAAGATCTCCTCCCGCGCGATCCGCATGTCGTTGGACACGCCATCGAAGACGGTGGGCTGAATGAAATAGCCGCCGGAATCGGGTTGGGCGCGAGCACCGCCGGCGATGAGCTTGGCGCCTTCCTGCCGCCCCGCCTGAATGTACGCGAGCACGCGCTCGAGCTGCGCCGATTTGGCGAGCGGCCCGAGCATCGTCTCGGGCTGCAGCGGATCGTTCGGCACAAGTTGGGCGCCGATCGCGGCGATCTTCGCCACTACCCGCTCCTTGACCGACTCCTCCACGATCAGGCGCGAACCGGCGGCACAGACCTGTCCCGTGTTCAGGAAGATGGCGAACGCAGCCGTCTGTGCCGCGACGTCGAGGTCCGGAGCATCCGCGAAGACGATGTTGGGCCCCTTACCGCCGCATTCCGTCCAGACGGGCTTCATGTTCGATTCCGCGGAATACTTAAGGAAAAGCTTGCCGACTTCGGTCGAGCCGGTGAAGCCGACGACATCGATGTCGGGATGGCGGCCGATTGCCTCGCCAACCGCAGGTCCGCCGGTCACTACGTTGAACACGCCCTCGGGAACGCCGGCTTCGAGTGTAAGCTCGGCAAAGCGCAGCGCCGAGAAGGAGGTCTGCTCGTCGGGCTTCAGCACGATGCTGTTGCCCGTCGCAAGTGCCGGAGGGACCTTCCAGCCGAGCAGGCCCATGGGCCAGTTCCAGGGCAACACTGCCCCGACGACTCCCACGGGCTCCTTCGTGATCAAGGCGAGCGCAGATTTGTCGGTCGGAGCGATCTCATCGTACAGCTTGTCGATCGCCTCCCCGTACCACTCCAGCGCGTTGATGGTCCACTGGATGCAATAATTGACGGATATCGATATGGGCATACCCATCGAGAGCGTGTCGAGGAGCGCCAGCTCTTCGCGGTGCTTCTCGACGAGAGACGCGAGCTTCAGCATGACCTTCTTGCGCGCTTTCGGCGCCATGTTCCTCCAACGTCCGTCATCGAATGCCTGACGGGCTGCGCGTACGGCCAGATCGACGTCCGCCGGGGAGCACTCCGGCAGATTGCCGAGGAGCTTGCCGTTACTGGGGTTGATGATCTCGAACCGCTTGTCCGATGCCGCGTCCGTGAATCGACCCGCGATGAAGGCTTGCCGTGACAGATTCAGGCGTTGTGCGCTCTCGCGCCAGTTTACGGTTGTCATGATTGCTCCCGTGGTTCGGAAGTGACGAATGGCTCGTTCAAAGTTCGCAACGTATCAAATTCCCGCGCGGCGGCGAGCAGCGCCCGGATGCGAGGCGGATCGTCGATCGCGCCGATCGCGAGCAGGGCGAATCGCGCCAACAGCAGAGGCGCCTGCGCTTCGCCTGCCTGAGTCAGGGACCGGCACAGCTCGCCGTAAATAATGTCGAGTTGGTCGTCAGTCATGAGCTCGCGACCCTGTTTCGCACGCCGCCGCGCCGAGTGCGTGTTGCAGCGCAAGCCGTATCTCCTGAACGGACGGCTCCTGCCAACGGGCGAGGACGTGACCGTCGGGCCGGAATAGGTAGACGCTGCCAGGAGCGGCTCCATAGAGCGTAGCCAGCCGGCTCGTGTGATCCCAAGCCAACTCGCGGGAGGCGCACTCCCGAGGCTGTCGTGTCGCTATCCGGAGGGTACGCATCGGCTCGGCCCCTGCCGCCGGGCTCTCAAGCGCCGCCAATGCCGCCGGCAGCGAGCCATCCTCGGTGAAGCAGATGGCGGTGAAGGTGGGCGCCAGGAGTTCGGTGAAGTAACCCTGGCGGGGCGTCTGCCCGCCGCAGAAGGTGACCGGACACTCGAGTGCGACCGAGCCGGGCTGCGGGCCGGCGTCCCAGCTCGTCGCATCGCTCAGGCTGAGCGGCGAGTCGTAACGGATCGGCTGGGTCTGGCGCGGATTGATGAGCGACCGCACGAAAGTATGGCGGGCAGCGAGACCGAGCACGGCGGTACGCATGAGCTCGAAGCCGAAGGACGGCGGCGACATGAACTCCGTGCTCTTCATGCCCTGGCGCAGGTTCTCCCGCGCAGCCTGCACGCGCTCGATGGAGTAGCTGTCGAGCAGGTTTTCGTGGGCGGTGCCCCGAATGACGCGCGCAAGCTTCCAGGCCAGGTTGTCGGCGTCCTCGAATCCGGAATTCGCGCCGCGAACCCCGAAGATCGGTACCAGGTGCGCGGCGTCGCCCGCGAGCAGCAGCCGTCCGGCGCGATAAGTATCGAGCGTGAGCGCATTGGCCCGATAAAGACTGACCCAGATCGGCGCCCAATCCTCCCGTTCACCGATCATTCGCAGATGGTTTTCGATTCGGGGAATCACGTTCCGAGGCAGGACGGCGGCTTCCGGATCCTCCTCGTCACGCAGCTGGTAGTCGATGCGCCAGACATCGTCGGGCTGGCGATGCATCAGGATGGTTGAGCCGGGGTTGGAGGGAGGATCAAACCATGCCAGGCGCTCGGTTTCACGAGTGCTATCCAAGGCAACATCCACGATGACGTATCTGCCCTCGTAGCTCGTGCCTTGCAGCCGCAGCCCCGCCGCTTCGCGCACGCAGCTGCGTGCTCCGTCGCATCCGACGACCCATTCCGTATCGAGCTGATAGCTCCCCAGAGGGGTGTCGATTGAGAGACGCACGCCGCTTGGGCAGGCGTGGACCGTGCTGACGCGGCTCTGCCAGCGCACCTGGACGAGACCCGTGCTTTCGGCGGCCTCGAGCAGGAAGTCCTCCATGTAGTACTGCTGAATGTTGATCATGGGCGGCAGCCGCTGATTCTCATCGTCCGGCATGCAGAAGCGCAGCACTTCTTCATTCCGGTAGAAGCTGCGCCCGCCCACCCAGGGCAGCCCCGTTGCCAGAAAACGCTTCTCGGCGCCGTACCGCGTCAGGATCTCCAGCGATCGCCGCGAGAGGCAGATCGCCCGGCTGCCCGCGCAGACCGAGTCATCGGCCTCGATGACGACCGAAGGCACGCCATGGCGCGCTAACGCCAGAGCCGTCGCGAGACCGACGATGCCGGCCCCTACGATGACGACTGCGTGACTTCGATCCTCCATGCCGAAGCGCAGCGCCGGCAGGCGGGCAGGAACGCCGCGGGCCACGTAGGGATATTGCACGAAGGCGCGGGTCGCCGCACGGTCGATGATCGGGCCCTTCACGGCAGTAACGTCCAGATCATGGCAAGCGAGAGGTCGATTGCAGGAATTCCTGCAGCGATGCGACGCCGAGGCGCTTCGCCTCGAACAGGCTCTCCAGGTGTTCACGTGAGTTGATCAGCCCGCGCGCCCGCAGAATACCGTCCTCATCGATGATGGCCGCGAAGGGCAGCCGTTCCACCTGAAAGCTCATCCCGAGCTCGGCCGAGAGCACGTAGGGAATCTCCCGCAGCCCGTTTGCGGCAACGAAGCGGCGGTGCTCATCCTCGCTGCCGTCGCTGGCGAGAATGAGCTCGAGCCAGTCTGATTCGCCGGCGCGACTCGATCTCAGTACCGGCAGCAAGACCTTGCAGACCGGACAGCTGGGGGACAGGAACACGAGCAGCGTGGACCTACCCCGGTCCGATAGAGCGCCGATCCTGACACTACGCCCACTCAAGTCCGTCAGCGCCATGGCCGGAACGGGCTGGCCGATCTTCAATCCTTTCTTCAGCAGCAGCGCACCGGCCGGCGCGATCCGTTCGTGCAGCACGCCGATCTGGCGCACGAGCGCCACAACCACGGCTGCGAGACCCACCAGGAGCACCCACAGGAGCAGATTGGATACGACAAGCGCGTGAAGCATCCGACTCAGCCCTTCCGCGGGAGCCGCTGAGCGTTGGCGCGCAGCCCTTCGATGGCGAGGTAAAGCAGCGCGATCAACACGGCCGCCGCGATGATCGTCCATGTGTCGATCCAGCTCGATATCCGCTCCGCGCGAGGCAGCAGCCCCGCGGAGAGTGACGCGAGGGCGGCGATGGCGTTGCGGGAGACGAGCGCCGGGGAGATCCGTGACTTGCCGCCGAATCCCATGCACCCGCAGTCCAGGTCGCGCCGGCCGCGGTGCAGATTGAGCGCAATGGCGGCAGCATACACCGTCAGCAGTAGGGCGCCCGTCACGCCCGCAGCAGGCCGTGTACGTGCGTTCAGGAGACCTGCCGCGAGCGCGAGCTCCAGGATCGGCAGTAATCGGCCGAGCAACGGAAGCAGGCTCGGAGGAGCAATGTCATACGCCGCGAGCGAGCGCTCGAACGTCTTCAGGTCCGCCAGCTTGTGCAATCCTGCGGCGCTCCACAGGGCAGCCAGAGACAGGGCCAGGACCGTCGCAGGTACGGAATCGATCGTCAGCGCCGTCATCGACATGGCGATCACCGCAGCATCTGCCGCATGAGCCGCGCCCGTGTCGCGCTGATCTCGACCAGCGGCATGCGCCTGTAGCGAGCGACTTCGGCGGTAGTAAAGGCCCGAAACTGCCCGGGTTTCACGCCCCCGATCTGCGGGATCATCCAGTTAAGAAGCGCCGCCAGATCCCGGTCCGAGAGCGTCGACAGCGCGACGCCAGGTACCTCCACCAGATAGCGACGGCCTTCGGCTAATCGGGAAAGCGGCGCCAGCGTCGATCGGATCGACGGCACGTGCCCGGGCTCGCCCCGGCCATCCGGTCCGTGGCAGCCGAGGCATTGCAGCATGTAGTTGATCCGGGGCTCATGAGCCCAACCAGGCGCGGCTGTGAGGATCGTCAAGCCCGTGATCGCAAGCCAGTGTCGCAGGCGTACCGGGAGCCTGCGCTCTACCCGGTCACGTCGCCCGAGCGAGAACACGCGCCGTCGAGCAGTGATAGGGTATGTTCGCAACGCTGCTGCCCGTGCACCAGTCATAATCATTCGAGCGGAAGGGCGCGTAAAGCGGCATGTCGCTCTCGTTTCGATTGCACAAACAGCGCCCGCAGCTGCTCTTGCCGCAGCAATCGTTGTACGAAATGACGTAATCGAGGCCGTCAGCCGGATTGTGACAGGTGCCCACCCACGTGACCGGCGATTGCACCGTTCCAGGAGGGCATGCTGAGGCGGAGCCACCACAGCAGCCGCATAGATAGCCATCGATCGCGCAGTGGCGCCAGTAATTGCAGCTCGTCGGATCCCGGGTCGAATCTGCCGGCTCGTCGGCACCGCGCGCAACAGGCAATAGCGGCAGGACTCCCACGCCTACGAGCAGCGCGCCGAGTGAGCCGAGCAGCCCCCGTCGCGAAGTGCGACGGGCGACCGCGCGCGAGGATGCCTCCATCCAGCTGTCAAAGCAGCTCATGGTGTCACCAGCAGCGTCGGTGTCGTACCGACGTTCTCTACGGATCGTAGATATCGCCCGGTCTCCGCATCGTAAACCTCGAGTGTGGTGCTGCCGATGAAGGCGGCGAAGAGTAGTGGCTTGTCGTCGCGCGTCACTTGAATCGAGCCCGCGGGGCTTCTGAGCGCAAAGCGCTGCACTCGTTGGTGTCGGTCGGGATCATAAACCCATACTTCCTTGCCCGGATCCTTGTGAGTTTCCGGGCCACCCTGATGCATGATCGCGTACAGGCGATCGGGGCCCGCATGCGCTGCAAGCTGCTGCAGGCCGCCCGGACGCCAATTTTGCCGACGCTCCGTATCCGAAAGCAACGACCAGTGCGGCCCCGCCTCGAGGCCGCGGGACGTGATGTCGACGCTGCACACCGTTCCGCCGTAGGAGACGAAGAGCCAGCGGCTGCCGAGGCGCACACCCTTCTCCGTCACTGGGTCGGCCGAGACGTCGAAAAAGACCCGGGTGTGTGCGCGGCTGCTCACATGGCCGGCATCATCCAGATGCACATCGAGCAGGGCGCCGTCCGCGCAAATGCTGAAGAACGATCGCGCGCCCGTAGGGTACACGAGCGCGCAGCCCGGAGTCTCGATCTCGCCGGCAAAACGCCGGTGGCGGGTGTCCACCACGGTCACCGATTGCGCCGGCGTGAAGTTGTAAATGAGCAGGAAAGCACCATCGTCCGTCTGCGCCGCGTCCGCCATCATTGGCATGGTTGCGGCCCGCTTGGGGGGGATGAGGATCTCGCCTACCGGGGAGAGGTGGACCGGATCATAGAGCGTGATTACATCGGTGCGCGTGCCGCGCGTGCCCCGCGAGAAGTAGGTCTCCGGTGAGAAGATCAGCTTGCCGTTCTTGGCAAGCACCACTCGCTCGAAGCCAAAGCCGGTACTGAGCATGCCGAGGAAGCGGCCGGAGTCGCCGTCCACGAGGAGCGCCTGCCCGTCGGACATGTGAGGAAACACGATATCGTTGACCCATACCCAGTGCGCCGACGCCTTCGCGGGGAGGGTGGCCACCTTTCCGGCTGGATCCGGCGGGACCGCCGCAGCGACCGCGTGGCTCCGGCAAGCCAGCATGAGCGCGGCAGCGAATACCACCAACCGCAGGGCCCGCCTCATCCTCGGACCTTCATTTGTGCCACTTGCCCATGCTTCGCCCATGCTTCGCCCCGGCTCGCCAGTCAGAACGAGTACCGGGCTTCGAGCCCGACGGTTCGCGGCTGATTGATGAACAGCCGCGGACGCCCCGGCACCTCGGCCGCGATGGAGCGATTGTCACCCAGGTTCGTGACCTCGTCGGTCAGGTTCTTGCCCACGAGCGCCAGCTCGGTCGTTCCGTTACTCAATGCAATGCGGACGTCGAACAGCCGATACGCTGGCCGTTTGCGGGGGCTGATCGCGCTGTTGCTGGAACTGAAGCTGCTGCCCATGTAGGAATAGTCGAGCTCGCTTGCGAGGGACCAGTCGGCCGTCACCGGCATGATGTAACGCGCGGAAGCGTTGCCGGTCCAGTCCGGAACCTGGAACACGGGCGAGCCCACCGGCTGCGCCGACTCGCCGGCCTGGGTGATCTTCGCATCCTGGTAACCGACACCGAGGGAAAGGTCGAGATGCTCGGTGGCCGCGGCGCGCATTTCCAGCTCCGCTCCCTTGCTCTCGGCCGCCCCGGCGTTCGCGACGTACTGGAATCCGCACTGCAGCAGGACTTCCTGTTGGATGTTCTTCCAGCGAATGTCGAATCCGGACACGTTCAGTATGGCGCGCCGGTCCAGCCAGGCCGTTTTCGCCCCGATCTCGTAGTTCCAGAGCGAATCGGACCTGAAGCTGCGCGTCTGGTCGAGCGTGATGTTGGGGTTGACCGCAGCGAGGGCCGCGACGCAGTCATTGGGCGTACCGGGAGTGCCCGGAGGAACGATGGGCACGACGCCTCCCGGCCGGAAGCCCTTCGATACCACTCCGTAGATCATCTTGTCACTCGTCAAGCTGTAGTCCGCCTCGAATTTGGGAGTGACTCCATTCTCCTTGTCGGTCGCGAGCGGACTCACGATCTTGCCGCCGCCCACCGCAAGCCCCTCTTCGAATCCCGTAGAGGTTGTCTTGACCTGGTACCAGCGCAGGCCCGCCGTCAGCTTGAGAGGCTTGATCACGTTGTAGGAGACCTCACCGTACACTGCCGGCTCCTGGATGTCCGTGTGGAAGTCCTGGGCAAAGATCAGATTCGGAATATTGTCGGGATTGTTTGGAAAGCCTCCTGTCAGCTCGTTGTCGAGGTTCGGCACCTCGGATCCGGGGTAAAGCGAAGCGAACGGCACGCGGCCGTGAAAATCGGAGTAGAACACCCCGGAGACGAATTGCACCGGCCCGGGCAGGCTCGAGGCGAAACGGACTTCCTCCACGAACCGCTGGTAGGACTTGATCTCCTCGATCGGACCCGGCGCGGGTGGATTGCAGAACGGGTCCGGAGTGGCGCAGGCGCCGGAGGTGATGGCCGCCCATACGAATTCCGACTGGTCCTCGGTCTCATCGACCCGGCGATCGAAGTAGGCCGTCGAGGACACGAGCTCTCCGAGTCCGCTCTTCCAGTGCAGCGTCAGGGAATAGAGGTCCCACCAGTCAGTGCCACCTTCGGGTACGTTGAAGAACCGCGCCTGGTTGAAGTCCGTGGTATTCAACGGCGTCGGAAGAGTGTAGGGCCCCGAGGGTGCGGGAAAGCCAATGCCGTTTTCCGGCATGCTGTTGTAGTCACCGAGCGGAAAGCCGTTGTAGCCCACCCGCTGCATCATCACGCGGGGAGTGATGGTCAGGGAGTCGGTCGGCTTGACCGTGAGGCTTGCGGAGCCGCCGTACGTATCGGTCGCAGCGACATTGCGGACGGTCGTGCGGCCGGTAGTCGATAGCGGAAAGCAGCTCGTCCCTGCCGTGGCCGGATCCGTACAGTAGCTGCGGCTGAAGTAACCTGCCTCATAGTCGTAAAAGCCGGTGAGACGCAGCGCAACCCGATTCTGCACGATGGGGATATTGATGATCGCATCCCCGGTGTAGTCGGGTCGGACGGTACGCTCGGTGTCGAAGACCCCCGTATGCACGATCGCGGAGAACTTCGACAGCTCGGGCTGGCGGGTGATGAGGCGTACGGTGCCACCCATGGAGCGCGCGCCATACAATGTTCCCTGAGGCCCTCGCAGCACCTCGATGTGATCGATGTCGATCACCCGTGGATCGATGGAGTCGGGAAGCGGCACGTCGTCGATGTAGAAACCGGTGACGTTGTCGCCCGAGATGCCCCGGATCGACACGGTACGGGCGGTTCCCACGCCGTCGCCCGTTGGCGCGAACGCCAGGTTGGGGACTTTGGTCGCGTAATCGACGAATTGGGTGATCGCCTTCTGCTCGAGGGCGGCCGAGCTGAATGTCGTGATCGACATCGGCACGGTCTGCTCGCTTTGCGAGCGCTTCTCGGCGGTGACGATTACCTCCTGTAGAGCCTGCACCCCGCTCGTTGAGGTGGAATCGGCGGCCTGCGCCGCGGAGCACGTGGCCACCAGCATGCCGATTCCGGCCAAATATCGTTTCGTGTTTGCACTCATCGTCCCCCCCTCGATGACTTGTATGACCTCAGCTCGTTACGGCATCGGTCCTGCGTGATTCGGCGGGCTGGCTCGTCGCGGCGGTCCTTTCTGCCTCGATGAGCTTGCCCAGTACACGGCGGAAGTGCACGAGCGGCCCGTCCGCGAGGATCGCAAGCATCTCGAATTTCGGATCGTCCTCGAGCGTCTTCTGCTGGCGCTCTATGATGGCCTTGTCCTCCATGAAGCCTTCTATGAGGCTCTCGAGGAGCGAGCGCGATATGGTTGAGTCGTCGCCCTCGAAGTTATTGAGATAGGACCAGAAGAAGTGGGTGGTCCGTTCCGTTTCCGGCGTCATGAACTGACAGTTCCGGTATTCGCGAGCCCCGCTCAGATTGCCCGACTGCGCGCCCTGACCGGCCGGCGCGAACAGCGTCTCCATCATGAAAATGCCTGGTACGACCATGGTGGCGATGTTGCGCCTGTCGACTCTGGCATCCTTGTCGCGAATTACTTTCTTGTGGAAGGGGGGCGCCTCGCTGTTGAAGTGCCAGCGTTCCACGCGAAAGCCGCGCTCGAGCCGCTCGATGGCCGTCGGCTTGCTCACGAATGCGTATTCCTCCGAGCCGCCGAGCGTGCGGGTATGCACGAACGCGAGATGGGCGAAGTCGCTCAAGTTGTCGACTATGAGGAGATAATTGGCGTCGTAGTGCAGGTATGAGGGCAGGCCCCGCCACTGCGGGTCGCGCAAGTATGGCAGATCGACGATCAATGCAGGGTCTGCCAGCGCAGGATCGCCCATCCAGACCCAGATGAAAGGACGGCGCTCGACCACCGGGTAAGTGCGCACCCGTAGTCGCGGTGGGATCATGTCCTGGCCGGGGATCTGCACGCACTTTCCGGACCCGTCGTACTTGATCCCGTGATACATGCAGCGCACCGCATCGCCCTCGCGGCGCCCGCGGGATAGGAGGGCACCGCGATGGGGACAGCGGTCATTCAGCGCGATCACAGCGCCGCTGTCACCCCTGTAGAGCAGCACGTGCTCGCCGAGCAGCGTGCGGCTGAGAAGTTTGCCATCGATGAGCTCGTGGTCGATGGCGCCTACGTACCAACAGTTCCTGAGAAACATGGGGCACGCCTCTCTTTTGTTTCGCTCTGCGAAACGCAATTTTGTGTATTATAGCATCCCGATGCGAGCGCGACGACGCGGCGGGAGCCGCAGCCCCACGAGACTCGACGGGCTGCAGTCCCTGCAAACTGCCTTTCGGATCCTTGATGAGCTGTCGAATGCGCACGGACCGCTCGGGCTGTCCAGCTTGGCGGCCAGGGTGGGGGAGCTTAAGCCGCGCGTCTACCGTCATCTGGCGACCATGAAGCGTCTCGGCGTTGTGTTCCAGGACGCCCGCAGCGGTGGCTACAGCCTGGGCGGCAAGCTCTTCACACTCGGGGAGGCGGCCCTGGAGCAGTTCGATCTGCGCCTCGTCGCCGCGCCCTTCCTTCTCCAGTTGCGCGATCTCACCCGGCAGACAGCGTTACTGTCGGTTCCGGGCAACGGCGAGCCCATCGTCCTTTCCTGCGTGGAATATCGTGATCGGCTTGCGATCACTTCACATCCCGGCAACCGGCCACCACCGCACTGCTCCTCGCAGGGGCGCATAGCGCTCGCGTTTGCGGAGGAGGGGGCACGCCAACGCGTACTCGCACAGAAGCTCGTACCCTTTACCCCCCACTCGCTCACCAGCCGCGAGGCCATCGAGACCCGTCTCGAGCTGATCCGAGAGCGCTTCTTCGAAGAGGCAGTCGACGAAGTGCGCCTCGGCATCAACGCTCTCTCTGCACCCGTTTTCCGCGATGCGACCGAGTGCGTCGGCATCATTGGCATCTTAGGGACGTCGGTCGAGATCCCGAGTCCACCGCCGCAGACACTTATCCGTACCTTGCACAGGGTGGCGGGGCTGCTGTCGGCAGAGCTGAACTGCCGGATCTATTTCGACCGGGGAATGGCGAGCCGTTGATCGGGGCATTGTTCATCGGCGCCGGCCATTTTGCGGAGCGAATTACTTCAGCGATGAGGACATCCGGGCCAACAACACGGTCGGCGCATGCCTTTTCGCATTTTATCAAGACCCACTTCTATGCGGCGGTTCCTGGTCTCGTCTTTCTTAGCGGATGTGACCCAGCATATCCACTCATTGCGTGCTAGTGGCGTAATGCTCGCCCATACATCCGTGACAATTGCGTCAGACTCGATCGCTTTGCGAAGATCTGCCGGGATCTTGTGTACTGTACCGGAGGCGATCGCTTGTCGAGCCATAGTTCCAGGAGTCTACAGGTCGCTAGCCGTTTCGCAAATGCGGCGACGGACCTCAAGACAGTGCGCACTCCTGCGGCAGAGCACCAGATCGCAGGCAATAGCTCCGCTATGCGGCCAGAACCACCGCTGGTTGGAGGAGTGGTACTCGCAGAAGGTCGCCACTTGCGCCATTACGGCCGACGAATGGTGGCGGGCGCAGGCAAACAAGATAGATCGGTGAACGCCGGCTTCCGGAAGCGGCACCAAATTCAGTCGCGCTTTCATCGGCGTCAATCGATACCGCACGATTCAGAACCCTATGGATGGCCAGCCCCCGGTAATCATCGAACCGTACAATCCTGATTGGCCTGTCAGGTTCGAAGCGGAGCGTCGCCTCTTGCTAGTCACTCTCTCGCCCTGGCTTATCGGGTCGATCGAGCACGTTGGAAGCACCGCCGTTCCTGGTCTGCAGGCCAAACCGATCATCGACATCATGGCTGGGGTTCGCGACCTTGCTTCCTCGATAACGGCCATCGAGGCGTTAAAGCCGCTGCACTACTGCTACTTCGATTACAAAGCAGACGTGATGCATTGGTTCTGCAAGCCAAACGACCTCGAGAGAACGCATCACTTGCACCTGGTGCCATTCGGCAGCCGACTCTGGCGCGATCGGCTGGCGTTTCGCGACCGGCTTAGAAGCGACGCCACCCTCCGGGCTGCGTACGCGGCACTGAAAATCGGGTTAGCCGCAAGGCACGCGCACGATCGCGAGGCTTACACGGAGGCCAAGACTGAATTTGTCCACCGCGTCCTCCGGCAGGCGAGTATCTGAAACAGTGCACCTCCTCGAGATCACACGACATCCTAAGTCGGCATCACGAAATTGGCGCTGAAACCGTCGGCGCATACATCGCAAAGGTCTGCGACACGATCTTTCCGTCGCGTACGACAAAGGTGTCGGTAGCGAGCGGCAATTCGTCACCTGCGCTCCAGGTGATATACGCCACGTTGTCCTCGCATCGCAGGCTTCGCAACAGGAATTGTCGGATGGCATGCGGCGGCAGTGTGGCGATGAAGCCCTCGAAGAACTCACGGATCTCGGACTTGCCGCGATACGTCCGGCTCTCCGACAGGAACTTTGCATCGTGGGCGTAGTGCTCGAGGATCGCATCGAGTCCTTCCTGATCCAGGAAAGCCCGCAAGTGGTTGCGGACCACGTTTTCGGTAACCGACGACAGGGTCTTCATGGTTGTCTGCTGCCTTTCATTTGACGGGCCGCCCCGCTGGCGGATCTGAGATGCCGTGTACGGGCCGCTCTTCGGGAGCAGCGGTCGACATCTTCGCGCCCGAGTCGTTCACTTCCTTTGCGCGCAGTCGCCCGCGCTTGTCCGCAAGTCCGCATTTGGTCGGTCACTACGCCTTGGCAGGCTCACGGACGCACTCGGCAACGTTGCACACCCATCCGCACAATCCAGCGGGAGGCTTAGGGCGTCCAATCGCAAGGGTTGAAGCTTATGGAGTGGACGTGACTCCGTGCTGCCGATTCTGAGGTTCGCCGGTTCGCTGGTCATGATCCAACAATGAAGATAGCATGAGGCCAGAGGGGAGGCGCGTGCTTATGACTGCTTATACCTACGTTTGGGAATTTAAGGTTGAGCCTGATCGCAATCAGGAATTCCAACGACACTACGGGCAGGAAGGTTCGTGGGTCCGGCTTTTTCGGCAAGCTCCGGGCTACATCCAGACCTTCTTACTGCAGGACTCCGCAGATCGGCGGCGCTTCATAACCATCGATCGCTGGCAAAGCGCCGAAGCGTATCAATCATTTCGAGCGGCTTATGCGAAGGATTATGCGGAACTCGACGGTCGCTGCGAGGCACTCACGGCGTCCGAAACCTACATCGGAGGCTTTGATGAGTCGACTTGAACATGGGCCGCCCGACATGTTGATGCGCCTGTTCAAAGTCAAGAGTGCTCTTTGTGTTGCAGCCGTGCTGATCGCGGTCGCAACTCCTCTCTCCGCTCGGGGGATCAGGCTCGTGCGTATCCCCGACGCCTCCTCTGTCGTATTGACGGATGGGACAAACACGTCCGCCATCCATGTTGGCGCGCGGTTTGGCCGCTGGACGCTGATGACGGTGGTCAGGGAGCGTCCACCGGCTTCTCCGTTCGCAGTCATTGAAGACTTTACCTCTCGAACAGGACATCTCATGATCGTCGACAGGAGAGGCATTCGTCTCGACCTGGCCAAATCGATCGATCCGACCTGGACAGTCGATCCCGCTAAGCTTTACCTCGGCCACTCGCTGAAGGATGTGATCAACAGTCCGAACGATGTCCTCGGGGATGCCATCCTTGCCCACCCTGGGGATCCGGACTATGACACCATCGCGCCCATCCTCCCGCCGATTCGGAAGATGGAAACGTACACCTTCCTCGGGACTCCTCAAACCATGGATAAAGTCCCATTCAGCTACGGCGGGCGCTCGCCGGATATCGATCCGGCTCAATACTACGAGCCGATCGGGAAGATCCGCGATGAAGGGCAGGTACTCGACGGCATCGTCGGGGGATGGCTGCCGATCCTGCGTTTCGTCTATCCCGAATCGCCCGAGAAGTGGACGGAGATGATCGCCTTCGCTCCCTTTCGCACCGTGAACGGGAACGATCGCATTCAGCCGATCTGGTACCGCATTGCTCACGTTGAGAATGGCGCGCTGGTCTGGGCGCGCTACATCGACTCCTACCATCTCTTCCCCCCTCGAACGCATGATGATCCGAGTCGCTTCTACCGCGATCTGGTCGCGCTTCAGGCCGGGTGGAGCCGAATTCTCGCGCCGGCGATGAAGATCGATGTGCCGGACACGCGCCTCGAGAACATGGCCCGGTTCAGTCTCGTTCGCGAGATGATGACCCGAATGGGCGACTACCCGAAATATGGCGTCGTCGATCGCAACTACGGCGCCAGCGAGCATGACGGTTTCCCTGACACATTTACCGTGGACACGGAGGCGATGCTGCAATGGGGCCTGATCGGTCGCGCTGGTCGATACATCGATAACTACTTCGGAAAGTTCGTTCGCGACGACGGCTCTCTTTTGTATCGTGGGCCGGAGACCGGGCAGTACGGCCAAATGCTCACCGTGCTCGCACAATACGTGAATTACGGCGGCGACCCGCGGCTACTGCTTCGCTATCGCAAGCGCATCGACGCCATTACCCGGTTGCTGCTGGGGATGAGGGACAAGGCTAAACGGTTGCCGCGCGATGATCCCGCCTACGGCATGCTGGCCGGCTGGAGCGAAGCCGATTCGTCCCTCGATGCCGACCTTGCTCGCTACATGCAGCCCTACTTTTCCAACAGCACCGAGGCGGCCAGAGGCTTCCGCGACCTGGGCAGGGTCTGGACCCGGATCGGGATCCGGAATCACTCCCCCGAATTAGTGCACTGGGGAGAACACCTCATCCATGAATCGAAGGAGCTTCAAAGCGATATTCAGACCTCCATAGGCCGGTCGCTCCTGCACGAAGGTGACGAAACCGTTTTGCCCGCCATCGCCGGAGTCAAGGAGCCCTTTAACGTCGTCGTTCCCCGTAATCCTGCCGATCCGCAGTTTCGTTCCTACCGCGCCTACACTGAAATGATGTATTCGGGACTGCTCACGAAACGGGAGGTTGACGAGATCGTCAACTATCGCAGTACCCATCATGACGTCATCCTGGGAGTGCCCACGGCCTACGGGTACAACACCGGCGACCTTGCGGGCTTTCTCGCCTGGGGCCACGGCTACGGGCTCATCCAGTACGGCAAGAGCCGGCAGGCTCTGCTCCTGCTGTATTCCATCATGGCGCATCAATATACGCGTGGCACGTGGACGGCTCCCGAGACGCGCCCGGTTTTCAATGACACGCCTGCTGCCCCGTATTGCACCCCCGCTCAGCTCATCGTTCCGCTTCTGGCCAAATGGATCCTGGTCTTCGACGACCCTCTGTCGAATACCGTGTGGTTCGGCAAAGCCATACCGGAACGCTGGTTCGAGGAGGGAAGAAAAGTCTCCATTGCCGCCGCCCCCACCCGCTTCGGCCGCGTCGCCTTCGCCAGCACATCCCATCTCGCCGAGGGTACGGTCGAAGTGAAACTCCGGCTTCCCGCCGATTTCAAAGCCACTGCGGCAATCCGCCTCCGCGTCCCTGGCGGGAGAAAACTCACGGCGGTCGCGGTCAATGGCAGAGCATGGAGACGCTTCACGCCTGACGGCACCATCACGATACCGCCCCGCTTTGCTTCCAGAATCGCGGTCTTGGCGAGCTACTGATCGCGGACGGATCGGTCCCCTGGATCACGAGACTCAGGGCGCGTGCTTCGAGGATGCACGTGTCCAAGCGGAAGGGGTCGACCCGGTAGGATCGGCAGCGGGCGCCGGCGCTACCGTGTAGCGGAATTGCGCCTCGCCAAAACTGACGACATCGCCATGCTCGAGTCGTGCGCAGCGAACGCGACGCTGGTTGACAAGAACGCCATTTGTGCTCCTTAGATCCTGCACGAATGCAGTTCGGAAGGCGGGGATCACCACCGCATGACGGCGGCTGACCGATCCCAATGCGAGCGAAAGGTCGTTGTCGCGATCGCGGCCGATCGTCGTCCGCCCGCGCAGCACCACGCTGTGGTTCTGGCCGCCGTCGATACGTGTCAGAATGCTTACCGGGACGTGAGCGGACGCGCTCTCCGAGGGAGCCAAGCTACGGCCCAGCTCGTCGATGCTCGATTGCACCCGCACGAGGGCGTAAGCGTTCATTGACGCGAATTGGGTGGCCCGTTGGAGCTCAGCCTCGCGTTCCGACAGTGATGTGGTTAGTTGCTCCACCATTGCGCGCAGCTTCCCGTTCATCAACTCGAAACTGGCAAGACGCGAGTCGCGCTCCGCGCGTTCCTCCGTCAATGCGACGACCCGCTCCTCGAGCGCGCGCCGCTCGCCCTCCGGCGCCGCGAGTCGGGAGGTCAGTTCCTCGATCTGTCGGCGCAATAACGCATTCAGCGCGGTCTGCTCGGCGTGACTGGCGGCCATGGTGCTCGCCGCAGCCTCTCTTTCCTCAAGCAGACGCGCCTGGTCGGAGAGCATGCTCTGGCTCCGCACCAGCGCCGCCGTCAGTTCCGCGAGCATCTCACGGTTGCGCTCGATCTCGAGCTGCTCGTTGCTCAACTCCGCCTCGCGCGATGCAATCTCGGCCTCGAGCTCTCCCACCCGTTGCGCGGCGGTGCTGCTCGAGAGAGCCGCGGCCTCGGCGCGCTGCTGTGCGGCTGTCAGCGACGCCTCCATCGCTGATAGTTGCGCGCACGCGTGGGCATGCTTGGCTGTCAATTCGGCAAGTTGTGATTCCAGCGCACTGCGAATTCGCTCCCCTTCGCCTCGCTCGGCGGCGTACTGGCTGGTTTCCGTGCGATGCAAACGTCGCGCCTCGTCACGCTCGCGGATTGCATCGTGAAGCCGCTGATCGTGCGAGTGGAGCTCAGCATCGAGTTGGGTGGCTCGCGCTTTCTGCTCGGCTGCCCGGAGCTCGGTGGCCGAGAGCTCAACGTGCAACTCCTGGAGGGTGCTCTCGTAGATCGTGCGGTACGACTCCCGATTGTGCAGGCTCTCGAGGCAACTCGCGAGCTGAGCCTGCAGGTCTTTGACCTCTGCAGCAAGACGCTCACGAGCGCCAGTTTCGCGTTGCACGCGCTGCGTCAGTTCGGCGTGACGATGGTTCTGCGTCTCGATGGTGCGCTGTGCCATGCGCTCGCGAGCCTCACCGTCGCGAAGGCGAGCTTCGTGCTCGGCCAGTTCCCGTGCGAGCAGGGCAGCCTCGCCCCGTGCCGCATCCAATTCTGCGGTTCGTCGCTGTGCCGCCTCTCGCTCGGTGGTCAGCGCCTCCGCAAGCGCTCGCTCGCGGCCGCGCAGCGCCTCGAGATTCGTGCTCGCTTCAGCAAGCTCGCGATCGAGCCTGTCAGCGCGCTCCATGGCCGCGCTGCGTTCGCGTTGCACCAGGCTCAGCGCGTCATGATGGGCGCGCAGCTCCTCGGTTTTCTGCACGATCCAGTGCTCGACCGCCAACATCACGTCCGAGTCGACCACGGGAGGCGCAGCATTGTCTATTCGATGTTCGGGAGCAGGAAGTTCCGCTGCAGGCGGATCGGACTTCTCGACGGCGCCATCGGACGGTCCTTCCGGCTCGCGGGATAGTAGTCCTGCCTCGTACGCAGTGGCATCCAAGACGGGAAGCTCGTCAGTAGCATCGAGATCCAGCGCTGACCGAGCCGTTGTTTTCTGGGTTTGCATTTTCTTCTCTTCGAGGTGCCGCGGGCCGCGCGGCGGCGCTCATCGGCGTTTCAGCCACCTATTCCTAGCATGCACTTCGGCCGCCAGGAGAACCGATGCGAAGCTTCACCGTGTCTCCGGTTGACTGCCGAAGCCAGCGAGGGGGCGTGGTGCCGTCTGCCTTCGTCGGCAACTCGAGAATTGCCTGGCGCACCTCGATCAAGCGAAGCTTGAGATAGTGCTGCATCGCCAGCAGCGAGCTCGCGTGCTCCGTCTCTCGGGGCGCTTCCGGAAGCGCGATATCGCAGAAGACGCGGAAGTACTCCGAATACAATTCCTCGTAATGCTCGAGTGGCGCCTGCATTGCCGGGTCGTGCATCAACTCGTCGGCGATATAGCGGGTGCAGAGATAGCTGGAGGTGGAGCGCAGGAAGTTGCCATGTTCGGCCACCACGCTAGCGGCGTAGTCCCTTGTCCGATAGAAGAAACCAAATACACGATGACGGCGCTCGCCGGTGACGTGCTGGTCGCGCAGATACTCGAACAATGCGGCGCGATGGATGAGGCCGAAGGTGCAGCGCCTCAGGGCAAGCATCTGCCGTTCACGCTTCCACTGGGCCGACACGCCCCGCACGAGGCGGTCATGATCCGATACCCATCGCTGATAGGCGGCCGGTTGCTGGATAATGCGGCTGGCAACGAGGCGGCTTTCCAATGTTCCCGACCGGGCGGTCGCCTCGACGCAACGCTCAGACTCCTCCATGAGACGCTCGTGCTTGTACGCCCGGCCGAACATTCGTCGCCGCCACCGTTTTCTTGTTGAACACCTGATCGGGAATCAGGCGGTTCACGTTGAATATGTGCCACCGGCGCAGGTGCCGCGCCAGGAAGACGGGGGGATTGTAGGCAGGCGTCGGCCGGTCTCCATCGGTATAAATCCGTACCTCTCGGCGCACGGGCATCGCCATGATTTGCCGTGTGCTCATCGACTCTGCGTACGCGTGGGAGGCGTGAGAACTCTCATTGGATCAAGAGCTTGGCTCGATCTTCGCCTCCAGCGAACGAGAAGGCTACCCATGATCCCGGCGACGGCTTGGTATCCTGTGGTACGTCCTGGTCGGGCTTGCAGATCGCATCGGCGTAAAAAGCCGCTCGAGCGAGTGTCGAGGCGGCCAAGGGTGTGGTGATGCGCGCGCTGACCGGCCGGAGCTGTACTCAACGCATCTCAGTCACCGCCTCGACCCTCTTCGAGGTATCGAGTCATCGCGCCGGCGACCTCGTGCACCATGTTGGTTTCGGGAATGCGAGCCAACTGCGGGAATGTCTTGCCGGAGGCAAGCATGTGCCCTACGGCGAACCATCCGGCGCAATAGAGCTCTCGGTCCATTCCGGTGGTACCACTGCCGAAGGTAAACCTGGTCGCGACTTTCGGTCCCGAATCGTGAAGGTAAGACAGGATACCCCTCATAACCTTCATGCGGTTTGTTGTGCATCTTTGGAACCAGCCCGGCTCGCTGGCGAGTTCGCTGTACTTTGCGGCGGGCAAGCCGGGCACGAGGGCCTTGTTGGCATGCATGGCCAACCCTTCCAGGAAGACTGTCTCCCCAATTGGTGCGCCGAAGCTGTTCTTGACGTCTGCCAACTGAAAATTGACGGAATGGGACATCTCGTGGGCCAGTTGGACGTTGAGCATCGGGTTCTCGACCGGCATGACGACGGTGGGGGGCTGACCGTTCATTGCGGGTATGGTGAACTCGTTCCCATCGAATTGCCCGACGAAGAATACGATCTTGGTGTGGATAGGCAGGCCGGCCGTCGCGTACAGCCTGTTGGTCGCAGCGAACAGCGCGCGCGCACTCTCCTCCGCATGCGCTTCGAGCGCGGGCAACCTCGGGATGAGTGCCGAGTACCGCGGCCACGCCGCATCGAGCTGCTTGCGCGCCAGAGCGTCGCCTTGGGCCGTCGGGGGTACCGCGGCGATGCCGTACTCCTTCTTCCACAAGGTCCATCGTGCAGCTTCATCGAGTCCCTTGGCGTCCGCGTAGAACTTCTCGAACCTCGGGACGCGATTCACGATGTCAAGCAGGTGTCCGCCGCTATCTGTGGCGGTTGCACAAGGCGTGACGGCAACGAACGTTACGATAGCGGCGACAGTCGAAATCCGCATCTTTGTACCTTGTCGATTGAGTAATCGTGACAGCGTATCAGATCTGCCGAGACTGCTTGAATAGCCGGATCGCGCCGAGAGCTCCAAGCGGTCAGTCGTGGCGCGAAAGAGTGCGCTGCCGACAATCGGTACATACAGGGGCGGCGGTTTCTTTCCGTGATTCCCTACGGACGAGTCGTAACAGGTATCCCTTTGACCTTTTGGGGGCGCGGGGCTAGCATGTGGTGCGGCGGACGTCAAGAGAACTAACAGAACTTACGTTGGGGGATGCCCATGTCGGCAACCGTCGGTGCGCACCCGGCGCACGGCCTCGATACGACACGCTTTCACTTCCGGATGGCGGTGGTCTTCGTGATCATCGCTTTCGGTAGCTTCACACCGACCTACTGGCTGCCCTTGGCCTCAGGCACGTTCTCCAGGCCGCCAATCGTGCACGTTCACGGTATCCTGCTATTCAGTTGGACCCTTCTGTACCTGACGCAGACGGCCCTCGTCGCCTCCGGTCGGACGGCACGCCACCGGGCGCTGGGTCTTTTCGGTATCGCGCTCTTCAGCGTAATGTGCTGTTCGATCGTCGCCACGCGCTTGATCCTGCTGCACGCGGAGGTGCACGCAGGTTTCGGTGATGCCGGGCGGCGCTTCTCGGCGCTCGCGATCTGCACGTTACCGCTGCTAATCGGGCTCTTTGCCGCGGCGCTCGCCAACACCCGCCGCGCGGAGCTCCACAAGCGGCTGATGTATCTCGTGATGGTCTGCCTGATGATCCCGGCGTTCGCGCGCATTTTCTTCGTGCTGCTGAAGCCGGCCGGTGCGGTCGGTCCGCCGCCGGTCTTCGTAGTGATCCCGCCGACGCTTACGGCAGCGCTTTTGATCGTTGTTGCCATGGTTTACGAACGGCGGCGCTACGGCCACGTGCATCCGGTGTACATCTACGGTGGCGCGACGGTCGTGCTCTGGACGCTCGCGATCGTTCCCTTTTCCGGCACGCCGCTATGGTTCGCAACGATCCGGGCGCTCGAGGGACTCGCCGGCTGACCGGCGGGCGCGGCGCCTAGTCCGGTCACATCGCTCAGGTAACGAAGAACTTCAGTCGCCCCCAATTTCTGGTTCAGGCTGCGTTCCGGCGTTGGCGGACCCTGCGAGCTCGTGCGAGGCGCCGAGCCTCTTCCAGATACACGTCTCAGTGGAATTCTGGCAGCGCACAGAGTGCGTACAAGCTCTGATACCAGAGCTTTCGTTGGATCCGCTAGCCTTCTAGCCGGTGGCAGCAGCGGATGGCCGGGAAAGAGCTCCGGCCAGCTTGTAAGCGGACATAGTCGATTTCCGCAATGGGCACGCAGCAGGCGGTGGCGAAGTAGTGCACGAAGTTGCGGCGACCGCTTGGTGAGCTTCCGCTCAGATCCGCGCCGCCGGCGGCGAAGCTCCCTCCTGCGTTCGGCTGGATCGATACCAAGATCAAGGAACTGCCACGCCGCGCGACCCCAACCCAGCTATACTTGCACGGCATCGATCCAATCCTCGAGGTAATAGCAGTGAGCGTAAACCTCCGCTCAGTGCTCCCGCAGCCCGAGGCCGCGCGCCAGGCGAGAATCGATCTGGCCGCGTGCCACCGGCTGGCTGCGCGTTTCGGATTCAATGAGGGTATCGACAACCACCTGACGCTGCTCGTCCCGGGCTACAGCGACCGATTTTACCTCGCCCCATTCGGCCTCCACTGGTCGGAAGTCCGCGCAAGCGACTTCATGGAGATCGGCTTCGACGGCCGGATCGCGAGCGGCCACGGGCCGGTCGAGGACACCGCACTCTTTATCCACTTGTCCGTGCATAAGTACGCACGCCGGGCCCGCTGCGTCCTCCACACGCACATGCTGCATGCGACTGCATTGTGCATGCTCGAGAACCCGCGTCTCGAGATGGCCTTGCAAAGCGCTGTCGGCTTCTACGACGAGATCGAGTACGACTGTGATTACCACGGTCTCGCGTACAGCGCCGCCGAGGGAGAGCGGCTCGCGCGGGCGCTGGGCGACAAGTCGGTACTGATGATGCGCAACCACGGCGTGCTCGTGGTGGGCGAGTCAGTCGCTGAGGCGTTCGAGAAAATGTACTTCCTCGAGCGCGCCTGTCAGGCACAGGTTCTCGCGCTCTCCACCGGCCGGCCGCTGCGGCTGATCCCGCAGGAAATCGTGCGCGAAACGGCGAGGCAGTTCAAAATCGGCTGCAAGGTCGATGGCAATGAGCGCACAGCGTTGCACTTCTCTGCCCTGAAGCGTCTGCTCGACCGTAGCGAGCCGGATTACGCCAGTTGAGGGAGCCGGTGCTAAGCGCAGCAGCCGCGGCGTCGGCGCCGCCGCCGATGAGCGCTGCGAGCCACGCCGCCCGCGATCCGTTCGTCTACATGCTGGCGGCGATCCTGTGCATCAATTACATCGACCGCGGCTTGCTCCCGGTCGCCGGCGCGCTGGTGCAGAAGGATCTCGGCCTCGAACCGCACCAACTGGGCCTGCTTTTCTCCGCATTCTGGTGGACGTACGCAGTCGTGCAGATCCCGGTCGGTTGGGTCGCGGAGCGCTTCGGCGCTCATCGCGTGCTCGCGGCGGGCCTCGTATTGTGGGCGGCGTCGACGACAATCTTCGGCGTAGCCTCTGGGTTCGCTGCGCTCTTCGCGTTGCGCCTCCTGCTTGGACTGGGTGAGAGCGTCGGCTTCCCCTCAGTGTCGAAGCTCGTCGCACAAGCGGTGCCCATAGGGGGACTCGGCACCGCGAACGGAATCATCGCCTTTGGATTTCTATTCGGACCTGCGATTGGCACGTTTCTCGGCGGTTATGCGATGGCGTTCTTCGGCTGGCGCGCGACGTTCGTGGGCTTTGGATTTCTGTCACTGTTGTGGCTCTGGCCATGGTCGCGCACGCCTAAGTCCGATTCGCTCAGACGGACGCCTGCGCGCACGTGGCCGGCGTACCGGAAAATCTTGCGTCAGCGCTCGTTGTGGGGAACCGGTCTCGGCCTCTTCTCGATGAACTATGGCTTCTATTTCATCCTATCGTGGCTACCGTACTACCTCGTGCACGAACGCGGATTCTCGACAGCGCACATGGCCCGCATCGCAAGTGTCGCGTACCTGGTCACGGCTGCCTCCGCGTTCTGCGCCGGCTGGATACTCGACCGTTTCGTCGGCGGGGCCCACTCGAAGAGCGTGGCGTACAAGTCGATCATGGCGATCGCGTCCGTGGGCTCCGTCGCGTGCATGGTCGCTATGGCCGTCGGCTCCTGGCCCATCGTGCTCGCAAGCATCTTCATTTACCAGGTGATCGGCGGCGCCGCCACACCGGGCGTTTACGCGATCCCCCAGATCCTCGCCGGGCCCGCGGCCACCGGTCGCTGGGTTGGCATCCACAACAGCCTCGGCAATTTCGCCGGCATCGTCGCTCCCGCCGTGACTGGTTTCATCATCCAGGCGACGGGCCATTTCACCGCTGCGTTCCTGGTCGCCGGTGCCGTCAGCGCTCTGGGACTGATCGGGTGGGTCGCGATGCTCCCGTCGCTCGCGCCGCTCGATTGGGGTCACCCGCCTGCACCCAGCGCGGAAGCCCTCGTCGAGGTCTGACGCTGCCGAAACCCGTCGGACGCGTACGTCAGGTGCTTTGGGACTACCGAGCACCCTCGAGCGAACGGATATGTCCTGCACGTTCGACGAGGACTTCCATTCGGTAGTCGCAGTGTCTGGCTCCAGCGGACCGCAGCCGACGGCTTGGTATCGCTGATTGCTGTCGCAGAGCGGCGCAGTGGAGTCACTGGAGCTTTGAATAGCTATCAAATGTCGAGACGAATGGCGTGCGCAAGGCGCCAGTACGCGACCGCCTCGAATCCTTCGTTGGGCATGAGGCGATCCTGAATTCGACTCGGAGCTAAGTCTTCCCGAAGATGAAAGCCGACGCCAGCCAACTCTGACGGCAGAGCCTCGGCTTCGAGATTCGAGATCATGGGTTCACCCAGCAGCCTGGCTTGCTCCAAAACAAGCCGAAGGCGCGCGGGTGCCTGGGCGGAGAATGCTCCAGGCTCGAAGTAATCAAAGATCAAGCGGCTTCCCGGGCAGACGATACCCGCTATGGAACGGATGGTTTCGACGACCGCATGTCGGGTCAAATAGGGTGTCACTCCGAGCCATGCGAACAAGGCAGGAACGGCCGCCTCGTAATTCGAGCGCTTGAGGGCCGCCGATAGGTGCTCCCGTTCGAGATCTACACAAACAAGCTGCAGCCCCTGGGGCGAAACCCATCCGGCATCTGCCACTCGCGCGCGCTTGAGAGCATGCGTCGCTGGATGGTCCATCTCGATCACTCGCAGCCGATCCGCAACTCCTCGATGACGACAAGCGAACGTGTCCAACCCTGCACCGATGATCACGTATTGGCGAATTCCATCGGACAGTGAGGAGAGCAAGGAGTCTTCGGTGTAGCGCGCTCGTGCCAGTACGTTGACTGCGGCGCTGATGCGAATCGCCTCGCGCAGGGTAGCGGCTCTGTCCAAACATGAGGCGGCGAGATTCGGTCTGAGCTGCTGAAGGTTCTTCGCGAGACGTTCTTCGAAAGCCTCCAGCTCCGAGCGCGTCAATAGCGCTCGCGCAAGCGGATCATCGAAGATCCGTGGCGGCCCCCCCGCATGGTGAACCGCACGGATGGCAGCCATTACGAGTGCCGTTTGACTATGGCGATGAGCTTCCACCAGGAACCCCTCAGTTCAGGCACGGGACGAGTGCATGATGGTTGCGAAGCTTTGCCACGCGGCGGTGTGACCAATCGCAATTGCGGTCAATTCGATGAGGACGACCCAGGTGGCACCCAAAGCCGTGGCGCGATGAATTCGCCGCATGGATAGCAGGTCATACACGGCAACCAGCAGCAACAGGCTGAAAGTCGCCGTCATGGCCGGGAGCGGCTTATGCAGGAGGAAGTGCACCGGCCATCTTCCGAAACCCGCCGTCATCATCGCGATCGTACCGATTAGGATCAGCCGCTTGTGGAATGCGGCCTTGCGACGCAGATGGAATGCCAAGAGTACAGGTGCGGCGAAGCCGAGAATCTGACTCAGAGCGACAGCGTAAATCGCCTTGGCGTCGAAACCGGGGACGGCCCACGTGCGCTCTAGCATTTCATGTGCGACAAGGAAGCCAAGAACGATGATCGAGGGAGCGAGCACAAGGCCCACGAGACCCAGTCGTCGATGAAGATCGGTGCGGCCGCGCGCGGCAAGTGAGGCTTGAGTGACGAGCAGGACGATCCAGCTGGTGAATACTGCACCGTGGACGTGAACGATGGGTGCGGGGAGCGGCTTTGCATGGAAGAGGCCCGCGAGGAAATAGGTGCGGGCGAAGCCAACGAAGACGACCAGCGCAATGAGGAGCGACATACCGCAGAAAAACTGGTGCTCATGGCTTCGACGGAGCGGCTTCTGGACCGCAGGCGTATCGATGACAGCACTGTACATTGCGCAATTCCCATGCAGCTTGCTGACGAGCAGTTTTACCGAAGCTGTGGGCACCGTTCTTGGACGGCGCGGAAGCGGACTTGGACAGAGGGGAAGGGAGCGCGCTAGAGTAGACGCATTGCAATGGGATTATCCCGTGGCCGACGCTACACCGCACAATCCGCAAGCGCGAGCGGCTCCCCGGTCGATAACGATCCGCACCGATGAGTGGCCGGAGCGGGATCGGATGGCCATATTTCGCGAAAGATTTGGCGGCGACGGCATCCGGGTGGAGCCCTCGCGCGGGCAGCCCCTTCAGATTGACGTGACGATGATAAAATTGCCGGCACTGGGACTGCTTGCCGGCCGCCGCTCGGCTTTACGCTCAGATTTCGCCGATGGACATGACAGGCTCATATTCAGTCTCGGCAGCGAGGCCCTGGCCAAACAGTTTGGTCGCGAAATCCTCTTGCAGCCCGGCGATGCGATCGCTTTGTCGGGTATGGACGCGGGAAGCCTGACAACGTTACGGACAGGACCGATCGCGACCTTGGAATTTCCGCGCGGCGCGCTCGTGCCGAGACTGGCGGATGTCGGGATGTGCTGTGGCCGACGGGTCCCCCGCAGCTCCCCGACCCTCCGGGTGCTTTGGGGCTACTTGAATGCGCTGCACGCCAGCAGCGGGTTGAGCGAATTGGCCCTGCAGCCGCTCGCGGTCGCCCACATCTACGATCTTGCTGCACTGGCGCTCGGCGCTAGCCGCGAGGCCGAGGAAATGGCCAGGGGTCGGGGTGTGCGCGCAGCGAGACTTCAGGCAATCAAGGCCGACATCCTCGGCATTCTGCACTCCAAAGTCTCGCCCAGTGATGTTGCCGCCAAACACGCATTGAGCCCGCGCTACCTTCGAATGCTGTTCGAAGCCGAAGGGACGAGCTTCACTGAATTTGTTCGTGAGGAGCGGTTGAAGAAAGCGAGGTCGAAGCTGCTCAGCCGCCGCTTCGACCATCTTCGCATCAGCGAAATCGCGTACGAGGTTGGATTCAACGACTTGTCCTACTTCAACCGTGTCTTTCGCCATCGCTATGGGCAATCGCCGGGTGAGCTTCGCGAGCGACGATTCTCCGGGTTTTTGGATGAGCCCACACGGGCCACCGATTGAGGCTGTTGCAGCCGATTTGAATTCACCCGCCTCGGCCAGAATCGCCCGACCGCCGCCCGCCTACGCGCCCCAAAGCAGTGCTATTGCCCAGCCGATCGCGATGAACAGCGCTACCCAGAGCGCTATTCCCAGCCATCCCCAGCCGATATCGCTCCGTTCAAGGCGGTCAGTAGCCTTCTCTAGGGGCGAGCGGTCGGGGTTCACGCGCGTGCGCGCTCCGGCTCGACGGCGATACCAGGGTCCCCATCCCCTATAGCCCCAGCCGTACGCGAGCGGCAGAAGAAAGAAGAGGAGAAAGAAACCGATCCACCACCACCACCACACCCAACTATACCGCATAGCCCTTGCCTTCCTCGCCCCGCTGTGCGGCGATACGAGGCGCCGCACCTGGTCCGGAACGCGAAACCGATCTGAGCTTACGTCGTATTCCTGTAAGCTTTCCGGCCATCTGCCCGGCAACAATCACGCCTGGTTTCGTGGAAGCAGCGGGCGCGGCCATAGCGATCACAGCAGGATTCCGTCACGCGCTATGCAGCAGAATCTGTGTCACGGGCTGCACTATGGAAGGCGGCCATGGCCGCGTCGGCGCGTCGAATTCGTTGCGAGCTTCCAACTTCAGAGACTTCCACGCGACTGCTATGCACTGGCTCGAGTTCGGTCGCAAGTTCTACAGTCCCGCATGGTTTTACGTGAGCACAACCGCAAAATCGGGTCGCGGGAGCGGCTGAGGCCATTTGGATCTCCGATTGGAGACCTAAAGCATAGGCTCTGTCCTTGATGCATCAGAACCCAGAGTTACCCAGGCGACCAGCCGCAAGCCGCCAATGTTGCCCGGATGCAGCGGCCGCAGTCTCTCGATGGCCATCTCGGATCTCCTTCCCGCCTCGGTGGCCGCACGCCACGCGGACGGTGAATGGTTCGATCACGTCAGCACGCGCGCTAAGATCTGCTCGCTCATTCCAGGAATGTGTTGACAAGATTGACGAAAATGTGGAACACGACGGCAGGCCAAAGCGCCTCGATGGATGATGGGGGACGAGTGGTGTTGAGATACGCAGCATTTCATCGCACGAGGGGGGCTTCCAGCTATCGGGGCCTCACCCCGGTTGTGATCGGCCTCGTGATTGTCGCATCAGCAATTGGCATTTGCAGTGCGCACGGCTCTGACTCGGACGACATTCGTGCGCTGCGGTTGGCGAATAATCGCGCGATTGCCCGGCACGACGTGTCGGGAATGCGCGAAGCCTGGTCGACCGACATTCACCTCATCTGCTGCGGCAACATGATGTTCTCGGGTGCGTCTGCGCTGATCGCGAGTTACGAAGGGGTTGAATTCAAGAACCCGGAGTTCGTCGAATACGTTCGAATACCGGAAAGCATCACCGTGAGCTCCGATCGATCTCAAGCGGCGGAATATGGCAGATGGATCGGCGTCTTTGCGAGTCCCGAACCGGTTCCCTTGGGACGCTATTTTGCCTCGTGGAAGAAGGAGCGAGGCCGTTGGAGAATCATCAGCGAATCATACGTGGCGCTCAAATCGAATGCTCAAGGCGTTGCAATGCTTCATCCCGCAACACTGCGCGTCGGCGGTACTCCCGACTGGCTGACCGTCACGCCGCGCGCAGTGTGGGTCGCGAATGACGCGTTGAAGGCGGTGCAACGAATTTCCCCAACGGACAGCAAAGTCGAAGCGGTTGTCCCCGTGCCGGGAGAGCCGTGTTCCGGTCTGACCTACGCATTTGGGAGCGTGTGGGCGCCGATCTGCGGTATGCATCCGGGTCTTGTGCGAATCGATCCAAAAAGGAATGCCGTGGCCCGGGTGCTTCCCATCGCGCCGGCGCTCTCCGAAGGCGGCATAACGGCGAGCGCGGACAGCGTGTGGCTCGTCACACGCGACGGAACGCTGGCGCGGATCGATCCGAGTCGCGGCCGTATTCGACAGACTGTCGCGATTGCACGAGATTCATTCAACCCGCTCTATAGTCACGGCATCGTCTGGATCACCAGCGGTGCAAGCGATACCGTCATTGCGGTGGACGCGCGTTCGGGCAAGCTGATTTCAACCATAGGCGTTGGTTCGAAGCCGCGGTTCCTCACTACGGGTGGGGGTATGCTCTGGACGCTCGATCAGGGCGACGGCTCCATCAGTAAGATCGACATGAAGCGCAAGCGACTCGTCGCCGTGATTCCAGCCGGCATTCCCGGCGGGGGCGGAGATATAAGCTACGGAGCCGGTGCTGTATGGGCGACCATCGTCGGGGTTCCCCTGACGCGCCTGAACATCGCATGTAACGCTCTCACCCAATGGTTTGGTCGCGGCGGTGATGCCGTGCGCTTTGGCGACGGGGCCATCTGGCTAACTGACTACCATAACGGTCGTATCTTCCGGATCCCGGAAACTCATGCGCGGGGAACGTGCCAGCCGAGTTAGAGCGCGCTGGTTTGCCCGGAGCCGCCGCGACGCAGATGGCTCAGCGGGATGGCGGCGAATTCGGCCGATTTGAATTTCCCCCACCCCGCCCCGATCAAGCCCTGCTAGTGTCCTGAGTTAGAAGTTCGCGTGCAGAATCGCTTGATACTCTCGAGGATCTGGTCCGCGGTCTTGCTCCATACGAAGGGCCTCGGATTGCGGTTATTGGCGGCGAGGTAGTCGCGGATGGCCTGCTCGAGCTCGACAGTGCTGCGATGAGTACCCCGGCGAATCTGTCGCTCGGTGAGAGTGGCGAACCAACGCTCGACCTGGTTGAGCCACGAGGAGGAGGTTGGGGTGAAGTGGGCATGGAAGCGCGGATGGCGCCTCATCCAAGACTTAACCGACGGGGTCTTGTGGGTGCCGTAGTTGTCCATCACCAGGTGTACGTCCAGCTTTGCCGGCGTAGCCTCATCGATCGTGCGCAGGAAGGCGAGAAACTCCTTGGCCCGATGCCGACGGTGCACCTCACCGATGACCTTGCCGGTGGCGATGTTCAGCGCTGCGAACAGGGTCGTGGTTCCGTGGCGGCTGTAGTCGTGCGTGCGCCGCTCCGGCACTCCCGGCATCATCGGCAGAATCGGCTGCGTGCGATCGAGCGCCTGAATCTGGCTCTTCTCATCCACGCAGAGCACCAGCGCTCGATCCGGTGGGTTCAGGTACAGCCCCACGATATCGCGCACCTTCTCGATGAACAGCGGATCGGTGGAGAGCTTGAAGGTCTCGGTACGGTGAGGCTGCAGCCCAAAGGCGTGCCAGATGCGCATCACCCCGGTCTGCGAGAGCCCTGTCGCCTTGGCCATCATCCGGCTGCTCCAGTGCGTCGCATCGTTGGGTTGCTCGTGCAGGGTCTTGGCGATCACCCGTTCGACCTTCTCGTCGGAGATGGTACGTGGCGCGCCCGGGCGCGGCTCATCGAGCAGCCCATCAAGACGCGCCGTCGCAAAGCGCGCACGCCACTTGCCCACCGTGCCGCGCGCGATGCGCAGCTGGCGCGCGATCTCGCTGTTGGACAAGTCCTCCTGACTCGCGAGCACGATCCGTGCGCGCAGCGCCAGGGCTTGAGAAGTCTTCTGGCGGCGAGTCCATTCAAGCAGTCTGTTGCGCTCTTCCACGCTCAACTCAATCGCTTTCGGCTTCGGACCACTTTGCATCGCTTCTTCCTCGAGATCCCAGTCTATGCTTGGACCGCGAGGAAGAGTAACTGTTCAATAATTAATGGTTCAGGACACTAGGATGGCGCGGCGGCCCGAGGAAGAATAAAATTAATGATCCGGCCGCAGTCATTCGCCCCGAGGGATCCATGGATGCCTCGGATTCAACTTACAATTTGTATTTTCGCTTCCAGGCAGCGCTGTCCCGGTTTCACTTCATCCTGCTAGCGGCGCATCGGTCCAGGGATTGAAGACCTCGACCCGCGCGATAACATATTCCTTCGTGTCGCGCGAGACGACCGTGAGCCCGTGGTGCTGCGCTGTCGCGGCGATGATGAGATCGGGTTGGGAGAAGGTATGGCCCGACTTACGGCCCTCTTCGACCATGAGCCGCCATTTGAGCATGATGTCTTCGGTGATCGCCAGAACACGCTGGCCGAACATGGGCCGCACCTTGTGGGTGAGCCAGTCGTTGAGTGCCGAGCGGCGTGTCGCTTCCGGCAGCAATTCGATCCCGAAGCGGATTTCGGCGAGCGTGACGACGCTGATGTGAAGCGTCTCGAGCGGCTGGGCGCGGACGAAGGCCGCGACGTTATCGTCAGGCTTCGGCCGCCGAAGCTCGGAGATCACGTTGGTGTCGAGCAGCCATCCAGTCACAACGATACGTCACGGACGGGCAGAGAAGTGCGCCGCGGCTCGATCTCGGTTCCGCGGTAAGGTGACGACTGGATGGCTTCGATCAACGCCTGACCGGTGTGATTGCCCTTGAGTCGGCGGAATTCGTCGGCGGCGATGACGACGACTTCATCGCGGCCGTGCACCGTGACATGCTGAGGTCCCTCGCTGCGAACTCGACGAACGAGCTCGCTGAAGCGGGCCTTCGCGTCCTGCAAAATCCAATGACCCGCCGGCCGCTTGGTGCGCGGCTTGGCCGGCTTTGCGCGTGATAGCCTGGATTTGGTCAATCTAGTCACGCTGACTAGATTACCTGATCTGCGAGTACGATTCAAGCGAAGTACGCGGTGACCTCCGTCGGCCATCTGCCGCCGAAGCTACCCAGAGTTACCCAGCAAAACAGCCGACGGCGTGATACGCGGCTGATATTGCCCTGGAAGGGGCGACTCGCCTAGCCCGTCGCTTACCAGGGCTACGGAGTTGCCTCCACGCGCGCTTACCTTTCATCGGAACTCATAACTGACATCGATGCCCGCAGTGAGCGGCTGGCTGACGACATAACGTGAGAATGCGTCATCCTGTAATGAGATCTGAGGTTGTGGATCAATCAGCACGATATTGTTCGTCAGGTTGTTCACGAAAAGCGTGGCGGTCCAGTGATCTCCGTTATCCCGTTCCCCTTTGATTCCGAAGCGGAAATTGGCAATGCTGTAGGCTGGCATGCGGATCAGCATCTGATTCATCGTGAGCAGCGTCGCGGTCACGCCGAAAGGCAGGTCGGTTCTGCTGCCTACGTAGTCATCCTCGAGCGAGCCGTAGAGCGAAAGATTGTCGTTCAGGGAATGCTTCCATCCGAGGATCGCGGAGCCGGATGCTTCGGGCGAGTCGGGGATCCGCGTGCCGGCGGGGTATCCGGTCAGAGCGTTGGTTTGGATGAACTTGGCGTCGACGTAACTGCCATTCAGGGACAGATCGAATCCCCCGGGCAGCAGAGTCTGCAACTGGGCCTCGACACCTTTGATTTGCGCATTGCCGCCATTCACATTGAAGCCGAATCCGGCGACATTCGTGGCGATCTGCGGGTGGTACCAGTCCTCGAGATACCCATCCAAGTTAAGGAGCAACCGATGGTCGAAGAATTCCGACTTCTCGCCGAGCTCATAGCTCCACAGCGAGTCGGATCCGTAGGTGATCGGCGCCTGTAAAAAGACGTTTGGGGTGCACGTGGTGATCAGAAGAACTTTCTGTTGCAAGCCGCATTCATTCGCGACCTGGACACCGAGGACGGGATTGGTAGTGCCGATGGGGGCCACTGGGACCGGTCCGGTGTCGGCACTGGCGCCGCCGAGGCGGAATCCTTTGTCGACTCTCACGTACACCATATGATTCTGGTCGACGTTGTACGTAAAATTGATACTCGGCACGGTGCCGCTGGCCGATATCGACGTCGCGAAGTTGTAGGGAACGGTATTGCCCAGCGCGGCCAACACCGTGTTCGAGCCGTACTCGGTTGACGTCTCGTTCAGGCTGTAGTGGTAGTGCCGGACCCCGGCCGCCACGGCAAAATGCGGCGAGGGCCGCCACGACACGTGACCGTACACTGCGTTCTGGATCAAGACCTCGGGATTGCTCTCGACGATCACGTTAGGACCGCCCAAGATCGGGACGGCCTGGGGCGCGAGTGCGGAGTTAGCATCTTCGGAGTAGAGGTCCTGGTAGAACCAGCCTCCGACCCATTGGAAAGGTCCGGAAGTGGTGGATGTGAGACGAAACTCCTCGGAAAGCTGCCGGGAATAATCCTGCTCCAGCGTGCCCGGGCCCCTGCTGCTCTGCTGCAATCCGATTCCGCCAGCGGCCGCGTCGTACACTGGAATGCCGAAAACGGCGGCGACGTTCTCCGTGTCACTCTGCATGTCGAGGAAATTTCGGTGCCAGAACCCGCTCGCCGAGGTCACGGAGAAGGTCGGCAGTCGGTAGACGATGTTCAAGCTGCCGAGACTCAGGCTGTCGGTCTGGGGCTCAGGCTCGTCGTAGACCTCCCAGTGCGCCAGGACTTTCGGTGTCGTTGGGTTTGTCGGCGTGCCGTTCACATCCACCGTGGGCGGGGCTCCTTGCTGCACCAGCTGGTAAAGCATGGTGGGCTGAATCGTGAGATTCTCGGTCGGCTCCCAGAGAAGTTCCGCGCGGACTGAATCGATCAGGGCCGTGTTCACGCCCTGCAAGTTCTCCTGCAGGGGCGCAGTGTAGAAATTGCTCGGACGGCTCACGTCTGGAAAGCTGCCGGCATCAACCGCGACCGCTCCGTCCTGTATGACGCGGCGCTGGATCCACCCGCTGCTGTTGCTGAAGGAGCCCACGACCCGCACCGCAGCGGTTTGGCCCAACGGCATGTTGATCATGCCGTTTTCCTGGTGGTTGAAGCCACCGCCGGAAACGGTGTCGGAGAGGACCTCCTCAGTGCTGCCCGACCAGGTGTTCAGCTCGGGGAGTCTGGGAAGCACCCGGATGGTCCCGCCCATGGAACTCGATCCGTAAAGCGTCCCCTGTGGCCCGCGCAGCGCCTCGACTCGTTCGACGTCGTAGAGGCCGAGGCTCATCATGTCCTTGCCAACCTGGGAGTTCAGGGCCGTCGACAGCGGTATCTCCCCGAAGTACATGCCCACCATGGAGGAGCTGCCGCCCTGGGAATTCAGGCCGCGGATCTCGTACTCCTCCTCGCCCGGCCCGCCGGTGTTGCGAACGGCGATTCCCGGTATCGAGCGCACAAGGCTATCTACGTCGACGAGGCCCCGGGAGGCGATCTGCGCGGCGGTAACTGCCGAGATGCTGATCGGGGTCGTTTGAACCGTGGTCTGCTGACGGGTCGCCGTGACCACAATGGGCTGCAGTACCGAGGACTCCGTCGGCTGCGAATCGGCGAGCGCCAGTGGGCCTGAGCACGCGAGCGCGACGGAGCAGGCGATGAAAGCTAGCCTCCCGAGCCTGTCGCCTCGAAGAGTCTCGGTCACGACCTTCTGGATGGCCGTTGTGGCAGTCAAGCGCATCTCAACCCCCGTCGATCTTTGATGTGTGCAGAGCGATTCGACGGAGTCTAGCCACGCGACAAAAAATACACAATAGCGCTTCTGAGCGACTGATTGTTGAAAAAAAACAACTATAGACCTGCATTTCAACTCACCCGAATGTTGCCTTCTGGGCGAAGCAGATCTGCCGATGCGGCACATCCGAGTGTTACGATAAGGAAACAATATCGGCGATAATTGCCATATTGTATCTTCCATATGGATGCGCTATCGTAATCGGCCAGTCATTGATAGCGAGTGATCCAGGAGGCACGAGCGGTGGCGTCTGTGTACGAAGGCGCGAGCCGAAGTCCGGCATCCGAGTCGTCCATGACCGGGTCGCCGGGAATGGCACCGATCGCAAAATACCCGCTGTCCCTGAGGATTCTGCACTGGCTCATGGCGATCATCATCATCGCCCTGATCGCCGTCGGTATAACGATGGTGCGCCTCGACGATCAAGTTCCCGCCAAGTTCGGGCTGCTCTTTCCCTGGCACAAGTCGTTCGGCCTGTTGGCCTTCATTCTGGTGATCGCCCGTCTGTGGGTGCGCGCAAGGAAACACCCTCCCGCTCTGCCGGCAGGCATTTCCGGGTGGGAGAGGAGGGCGGTGAAAGCGGGAACGTTTCTTTTCTACGCGCTCATGATCCTCGTGCCCTGCATGGGGTATGCGCTCTCGAGTACCTACACCCAAAGCGATGGCGAGTTCTTCTTTGGCGTGAACCTGCCTGAGCTGTTGCCCAAGAACGATGCGCAATACCAGGTGTTCTGGCTACTGCATCGGATCGGCGCGTTTATGCTGCTCGGGCTGCTGGCATTTCATGTGCTCGGCGCCCTCAAGCACCGGTTTTTCGACCGCAATCGCGCGAACGACGTGCTCTCGCGGATGACTTGACCCGCGTTACAGGTAAACGCCGCGGGTAATGCCCCCATCAACCGCCAGCGACTCCCCGGTGATGGATGCGGCTTGGGGAGAGGCGAGAAATGTCACGGCGTGGGCAATCTCTTCGGGCATCAGAATCCTGCGTATGGGTGTTTCGGCGGCGAAGTCGGCTTCGACTTCCGCGGGGCGCCCCCCACGCTTCGCGGCTTCTGCAGCGAATAGCTCGTCGAGATGGGGTGTCCGAACGACACCCGGATGCACCGAATTCACGGTGATTCCGTCGGGCCCGAGCTGATCCGACAGGGACTTGGTCAGATGACAGAGCGCCACATTACGCATGCCGCTTAGGGCGTTGGAGCTGCGGCCGGTGAGACCGCCGATGTGGATGATTCGTCCCCAGCGGCGGCGCTTCATGACCGGCACCACGGCTTTGCAGCAGCGGGCGTACCCTACGACCTTCGTGTTCAGGTCTTCGAGCAGCGCAGAGGCGTCGAGATCCTCGATCCGGTTGCGGACGAGACCTGCGGGCGTGGCGGCGCAGTTCACCAGCACATCAATGCGTGAAAATCGCTCTTCCACCTGCGCGACCATGCGATCGATACGGGCCTGATCTCGGGTGTCGGAGGGAATGCCGATGACTTCACCGCCCGTTTCCGCCGTGAGATCTCTGGCTGCCTGCTCGAGCGCATCGGGACGACGAGCGGTGATGATCACGCGCGCTCGTTCAGCCGCAAATGCTTTGGCAATCGCATAGCCGATTCCCGAGCTACCGCCCGTCACGATCACTATCTTCTCCGCCAGCTGCAGATTCATCGCCTTTTTCCTACGGCAGCTCACATTCGATCAGATTGGGTCCGGTCGACCTCAGCGCCTCCTGCAGGGTCCCGCGAAAATCAGCGGCGGTCGTGACCCGCCTGCCGGGCACCCCGTAGCCGCGCGCGAGGCTCACCCAGTCGAGTCGGGGCGTATCGAGGCGGGTCATGCCCGCGGTAGCGGGTCCATCGAGCCGCGCGCCCGCACGCTGCAATTCGGTTTGCAGGATTCCGTACCGGTGGTTGGCGCAGATGATGACGGTGACATTGAGCTGCTCGCGCGCCAGCGTCCATAGCGCCTGCACCGTGTACTGGGCACTGCCGTCGGACTGCAGGCAGATGACCCGGGACCCCGGCCTTCCGATTGCGGCGCCCAGCCCGCAGGGGATGCCCTGGCCGATGGCCCCGCCGGTGTTGGTCATCACCCAGTGGCGCCTGGCCCGATGGGCTCGCTGCAAAAAGGGTGCTCCACAGGTGGAGCCTTCGAGAGAGACCACGGCGTCCTCGGGAAGTTGGCTTACGAGCTCTTCGGCGATCTCGACAGAGGTCAGCCGCGAATCGCGCTTTGTCGGTTCCGACTCCGCGGGCGAGCGCTTCGGCTGCAATGGAGCGGCCAAGCGGTCGGCGAGCTCCTCGAGCGCGAGAGCGCCGTCCTCACCGCGCGCCGAAAGCGTGATCAGCCGCTCCCGGTCGACGAGCTCGCTCGGCTCACCGGCGTAACCAAAATAGCTCACCGGCGCGAGCGCGCCGGCGAGGATCACGAGGTCCTCACGGAGTTGGGCTCTCACGTCCTGCGGGAAGTAGGCCAATCGCTCGAGCCGGGGCAGGTCGCCGCCGCGAAGCGCAATGGCAGGGTACGACTGCATGAAGAGCCGTGCTCCGGTGGCGGAGGCAATCCGATTCGCCGCCCGCTGCCCACGCTCGCTCAGCGCTTCGGCGCCCAGCAGAAGTACACAACCTTGCCGATCGAGACGGGCGGCGACGTCAGAGATTCGCTCGGACGGGACGGTTCGAGGCGAGGGTGGCGGATTTGGTGGCGCCGTCGATTTGCGCGAGTCAGTGACAAGCTCTTCCACCACATCGCTCGGGGCGATCAGCGTCACCACGGACCGGGGAGGGGTCATCGCTGCTTCGAACGCTTCGCACACCGCGGCGGCGGTCGTGTCCGGGGAAGACAGCCGTATCACTTTGCCGGATACAGGTCTGGCCAGACCCTCGATGTCGGAGGTGAGCGGCGCGTCGTACGCTAAATGCCACGAGGCGTGATCCCCGACGATGTTGATGACCGGTGAATTCGCGCGACGCGCATTGTGAAGATTGGCAAGTCCATTGGCCAATCCCGGGCCGAGGTGAAGGAGTGTCAGAGCCGGTAGGCCGCAGATGCGGGCGTATCCGTCGGCGGCGCCGGTGCATACGCCCTCGAACAGTCCGAGGACCGCCCGGATGCCCGGAACATCATCTAGCGCGCGAACCAGAGCCAGCTCGGTGGTTCCGGGATTGGCGAAACAGACACGAATGCCGCGCAACTGAGCGGTCGCGAGCAAGACGTGCGCACCGCTGTGAGCCTCCGTCACGCGATCTCCTTGGCGATATCCTCGAGTCCGGCCTTGAACGTCCCCACCAGGCGATCGATGTCGCGGCGCTCGATCACGAGGGGTGGGGCGAAAACCAAGGTGTCACCGAGGGCGCGGGAGATGAGCCCACGCTCGAAGAGACGCTTGAGGAGCCGGCGGCCGACGAGCGCTTCTCGAGGGAATGAGGTCTTGGTCGCACGATCTTTGACGAGCTCGATTCCAATCATGAAGCCCAAGCCGCGCACCTCTCCCACCAGAGGATGCTCGGCCGTGGCTGCGCGCATTTCGCTCTGCAGATGCGGTGCGAGCTTCGCAACGTTTGCGACGATCTGCTCCTCATCGATAATTCTCAAGGTTGCCAGAGCAGCGGCGGCGCCGACCGGATGGGCGGAATACGTGTACCCATGGCCGAAGAGGCCGGCCTTAGCGGAACCGGACTCGATGACTTCCCATACCTTCGGTGAGACGAGGCAGATCGACATCGGGAAGTAGCCGCTCGTGACGCCTTTGGCGGCGGTGATCAGGTCGGGCTCCAACTTGAAGGTCTGCGCTCCCCAGTAGGTGCCCAGACGGCCGAAGCCGGAGACCACCTCATCGAGCACGAGCAGGATGTCGTGTCGGCGAAGCACGGGCACGATCTCCTCGAAGTAGCCTTCAGGAGGGGGGATCAGACCGCCTGCGCCCATGACCGGCTCGGCGAAGAATGCCGCGATCGTGTCCGATCCCTCACGCTCGATGAGCTGCTCGAGCTCGCGGGCCAGATGCCGCGAGAACTCTCGCTCGGTCATGCCTGCCGGAGCCTGGCGGTAATGATGGGGGCAGGTGGTGTGAAGGATGGGACCGAGGGGTAGATCAAAGAGCGCATGCATGCCCGGGAGCCCCGTGAGGCTCGCCGTCGCCACACCTGAGCCGTGATAGCCGTTCCAGCGTGCGATGACCTTCTTTTTCTTCGGGCGCCCGAGCAGATTGTTGTAGTACCAGATGAGCTTGAGCTGCGTCTCGTTGGCGTCACTGCCGGAAGCACCGAAGAAAACCCGTGCCATCGGTACGGGCGCGCGGGCCAGCAAGGCCTCGGCGCATTCGATGACCACGTCCGTCGACATGCTGTTGAACGCGTGAAAGTACGAGAGTCGAGCGCTCTGCGCCGCAATAGCCTCGGTGATTTCCCGGCGCCCATAGCCGAGATTAACGCACCAGAGACCGGACATGCCGTCGAGGTACTCGCGCCCCTGTATGTCCTTCAGTCGCACGCCGCTGCCTTCGCTCATTACGATCGGCCCATCCCGCAGGTGATCGGCGATCGAGGTGAAGGGGTGGAACACGCTGTTGCGGTCTATCTGGGAGGCGCGCTGCCGGTCGAGTGTCATGGAATCTCCGTCAGTCAATTCAAAGGGAGTTGGCTTCGGTCGCGGATTTCCATCCGCAGCGGCTCAGGAAGCGAAGCACGTGCTCGGCAAAGAGACCCGGTGCGTCGTCGTGTACGTAATGGCTCGCGCCGGGGACCGAGAGAGAGGTAATGCGTGGATTGCACTTGCGCATTTCCTCGACGGTCTCTGCGGGGCAGAAATCCGAGTGCTCGCCGCGGATGATGAGCGTCGGGACTGCGATTCGGGCGACTACCGGCCACAGATCCACGATCCGGCTTGGGTCGGGGCGCAGGCGGGTCTGGCTGATGCCTCGGGCGTCGTATCGCCACACGATCGCGCCATCGCGATCCTCGCGAAGAGTGTCCGTGATTCTGAGCTCCAGTGCGTCGTCGCTCATGCCCGGACGCTTGGCGCGCCAGTACGCTCTTGCCTCCGCCCAGCTGCGAAAGCTCGCAGGCAAGGCCGACATTTCGGAGACGATGCGCTGTGCGCCGCGCCCGCGAGTCGAGGAGCCCGGGGCAATGTCTTCGATCACGAGCGCCGCGAGTCTCTCGGGGTGCCGGTCCGCGTACACGTATGCGGTAGTGCCGCCCATGGAGTGCCCCAGGAGCGCGAATCGGGTGAGGCCCAACTGTTCGACGACGCTCTCCAAGTCCGCGACGTAGGCGTCCGTGTAGTAATTTTGGCCGGGGTCCCAATCGCTCTCACCGCGACCGCGTTGATCCAAGGCGATGAGGTGGTACTTGCGCGAAAGGGTTGCAGCTAGCGTGCGCCAGGTGCCCGAGAAGCCGCGCAGCCCGTGAAGCAGAACGACCGCCGGCGCACTCGCCTCGCCCCAGTGCCGGCACAGCAACCGCAGGCCGGCGACGCGGAGTACCTCGGTGCGCTCATCCGCAAGCTGCAATGCCGGCTGCGGCGGCGCGTTGCTCGTTATGCCGTGGCCGTCCACTGTAGCACTCGCTTCAGCGCAGGCCATCCTTGCCTGCGATTTCCGCGGCCTTGAGGCCGCCCAAACGCGGATGCAAACGTCCCCGGGTGGCAACCGCCACCGCGACGACCACCTCATCGGGCCCCGGGGAATCGGAAAAAGCCACCGAGACGGTGTCGTAGTGTGAGCGCACGTAAAGGGCATCCTTGTGTGCAAGCGGAATGTCGATCATGGTGCCCGGTGCGCCCCGCTTGCCGGTCGAGGGGATCCAAGCCTTGCCGCCCCCCAGCGCCTCGCGAATCGGATCGGCGAAGTTATTCGTGAGGAACGCATTGCCGTGCTCGTACTCGCCGTTGACCCCGACCAGCGCGGCCTTGCCATAGCTCTCTGCGGCGGACCGCCCGAGAGCGCTTCGCAGGCGGCGGCCGAACTCCATGCCTAGCTCCTGCGAGCGGGCGATCAGCTCATCAAAGGCGTCGACGTACGTGCCGGCGTGCGGATTGTGCACCGCCGCTGCGACCACGATCTTCACGAGCGGCGCGCCATCGGCCAGGGGACCGGTCTCGAGCGCGAGCGTCTCTTCCCGAAACTCATACCACTTGCGAATGTGCAGCCCGTGGAAATTGGCGGGGCAAACCGGCATCGTCGATCTCCGAGTGTGCGTGAACGGGCGCCCGGGCATCGGGCACTCGCCCCATCCCGGATTTGTGAGTCGTATAACTATGCAACAATAAGCAAAAAATAGGATAATAGTTACTTGCCGTCAACAATTATCAGGCACTGTTGCAATGCGTGAGACAAAAACCGCAAAATTGTTGAATATGCGAGACAAAGTTCAGGTCGGTAACGTCGTCGCGATGATGTCGTTTGCGGCGGTGGTCAGCACGGGGAGCTTCTCTGCGGCGGCGGAACAGCTCAATTGCTCGAAGGCGGCCGTGAGCCGGCAGATCGCGCGCCTGGAGAGCGCGATTGGCCTGAAGCTCCTCACACGCAACACCCGCAACGTCGCCCTCACCCCTGCCGGACGGGAGCTCTACGGGCGGTGCTCGCGAATCGTGGATGAGGTCAACGAGACCAATCAGATCATGGCCGGAATGCTGACTGCGCCGCGCGGTGATTTGAGAATCAACGCGCCGGTGGTATCCACGCTCTTTCGGATCACCGAAATCATTCCTCAGTTCATCAAGCAGTACCCGGACGTGCGCGTTCACGTCAACCTCTCCGACAGCAAGGTCGATCTCCTGCACGGCTCGTTCGATGCCGCCTTCTGGGTCGGCGAGCCCTATGATTCCGCCCTCGAAGCAGTGAAGCTGCGCGAGTACGAGATGGTACTCGCCGGAGCACCGGAGTACTTCCGGCGCAAGCGCAAGCCTGCGACTCCGGCCGATCTCAAAGAGCATGACTGCATCATCGAGACCCACCTCTCGCGCCCGGGCGAGTGGCAGCTGTCCAAGGACCAGACGATCGCGGTGAGCCGCGGGCCACTCACATCAAATAGCGTCCGATTGACGCGGGAGGCAATCCTCGCCGGGATGGGAATTGCGTACCTGCCGCGGTTCCTGTTGGCAGAGGACCTCGCTTCGAAGCGCCTCACGGCCGTGCTGCCTGAGTACGTCTCGGCCCGGTTGCCCTTGTACGTCATCTTCCCAAAGGGCCACTACGTGCTGGCGAAGGTGAAGGCGTTCGTCGATTTCCTGGCTCTGGCGCTCAACGAAAAACCAACCGAGCCCCGCAGCGCGGCCAGGACCGCGCGCGCCGCACCCGCGGCGCGAGCCTGATCGCGGGCAGAACTAAATCGCTGAGCGAAGTACCCTCTCGAGCGCCGCGAGGAGAAAATCGATCTCGCCCCGCGTAATCGTGAGCGGCGGACGAATCTTCAGGGCATCGGCGTTGCGTCCGGCAGAGCCGATCAGTACCCCTTCGCGTCTGAGGCCGTTGACCACGCTCGCAGCCCGCTCTCGCGAGCCGAGCTGTACTCCGACGAAGAGGCCAGCACCGCGGACCTCCCGGATCCCGGCGACTTTCTCGGCGAGGCTGCGCAGCCCCAATTGCAGATAGCCGCCGATATCGCGCGCATTGTCCATGAGCTTGTCGCGCTGGATGATATCCAGCACCGCGAGCGCGGCGGCGCAGGATACCGTGTTGCCGCCGAAGGTGTTGAAATAGCGCCGGGATTTGGCAAACTCGGTCATCACTTCCGCACGCGCGACGAGTGCGGCTACCGGATGGCCGTTGCCCATGGGCTTGCCCATCGTGACCAGGTCGGGTGTGATGCCGTGACGCTGGAAACCCCACATCGCATCGCCCGTTCGAGCGAACCCGGGCTGAACTTCATCGGCGATGAACACACCTCCGGCTCGATGAATCTCATCGACGGCGGCCTTCAGGAAGCCGACGGGATGAGAGATCACGCCGTCGCTGCCGAAAATGGTGTCGACCAGGAGTCCGGCTGGCTTGACGCCGGCCGCGCGCATTGTCTCGATGCACGCCCGCACATTTTTACCAAAGGCTGCGGCGCCTTCGGCGGTAAGGGGTGCCTCGACGGTGAATACGTTGGGGGCGGGCTCCACCCCCGTGACGGGCGACATTCCCGCGAGCGTCTCGGTCGTACCGTGGTAGGCGGCTTCCGTGACGATGAACCCGCTGCCGCCGGTGGCCGCCTTGCTTACGCGCACGGCGAGGTCGTTCGATTCACTTCCCGTACAGGTGAATGTGACCGAGGTGAGTTCGCGCGGCAGGGTTGCCAGAAGTCTTTCCGCGAGCTCCGTCGGCCCATCGGTGAGGTAGCGGGTATGGGTATTCAGCGTCGCGGCTTGCTTGCTCATTCGCGCGACCACCTCCGCGTTACAGTGACCGACAACCGGCACGTTGTTGTAGGCATCCAGGTAACGACGGCCGTCCGCATCGTACATCCAAACGCCATCGGCACGAACAACGTACACGGGCTGGTCGTAGAAGAGGCGGTAGGTTGGCGCGAGAACGCGCTGGCGGCGGGCGAGCGCTTCGCTCGTCGAAGGCGTCGTGGTATTCATGAACGTTGCCTCCGGATCGCAGTTCAAGATTAAGGAACGCGGGACACGAGCCGCCTTGCAAGGGCGACGCGCCACTCGAAGTAGCTTGCGTCGAACCCATCGAAATGCGCGCCGCTCGGGTTATGCGCCCGATGCCAGGAAGTCAGCACCACGTTCTGCATGATGCGGGCCGCAATCAGCCAAGGAAGTATTGCCAGCTCCTCGGTACTGAGTGGCTCGACCTCACAATACGAGCAGACGAACTCGCGTATCGACTCATCCGCGGTCTCCGGCGTAGCAAGTTGACCGACTGCACCCACGGCCACATCCGCGACGAGCGCCGTATGCACCGAGTCGCCGAAATCGATGATTCCCACGATCCGGGATTCCTCCGCCGGATCGACGATCACGTTCCGCGCATTGAAGTCGTTGTGAACGAACTGAGTGCGCACTGTCGCGAGCCGTGGGGAGACCTGCTCGGCAAACTCAGTCAGGAAGGTCCTGATGACCTCGGGATTGAATGACACCGGGGCTTGATCCAACAGTGCCGATAATCTTGGCAATTGGCGCAGATCCCACACGAGTGTCCGGTGGCTCGCGGGATGCGTGAAGTTGCGCAGGGCGTGTCCCAGTCGCGCGAGCAGTCGACCGCAGGCAGAGCGCTGGGCAGGCGAGCGGTGCGCATGCAGAAGAAGCTTGCCCGGCAGGAATGTATAGAGCACGGCCGTGCGCTCGAAGCCGTTCTCATCCGTGAAGCGCGTGTGGGTCCGACCGTCCTTGCAGCGGAGAACCCGGGCGCAAGGAAGACCCGGATCGGCTCTCTCCAGATGGAGGAGGGCTGCTATTTGGAGATCGGTGATCCCGGGGGATTCGGCGACATTGGCGATCTTCAGAACGTAGCCCGGCCCGACATCCGGGCGCAGCCTGAAGTTCTCGTCGCGCTCTCCCGTGAGCCTTTCGGCGGCTCCCGCGATGCCAAATCGCTCAAGAGCGAGCGACTCCACCCGTTGCGGGGAAACCAGGCAAGCCGGGTCCGCAGGCCTCGCCAAATTCAGGTTTGGGTGACTCACAGGAGGCGTTGCGAAATGGCTACGGTAGTTGCCGACTCACGAGCGAGGAGGCTACTCGAAGAGCGGCTCGAGCGTGATGGGGTTTGCCTGCCCCTGGTTTCGGCCGAGCTCGGCGATCGCCGCGCCGCCCGCGGCGGAGATGAGCTGACAGAACACCTCGAGTTGATGGCCATCTGGATCGAAGAAGTAGATTCCCACCGATACTCCGTGGTCCAGGATCTCGTGGATCCTCACCTTGTTCCGGATCATCGAGCCGTAGAGGCGGCGCAGCCCATCGAGGTTCCCGCTGCAATCGACCTCGAGGCCGATGTGCTCAAACTCCTTGCCCCGCTGCGCGGTCGAGGTGCTCGCGAAGAGAGCGAGATCGTGGTCGTGCTCTCCGAAGGAGAGGAAGATTCCTCCCCGGTAAGGCCCCTCCGCCACCCGGGCGCTCACCTGCATTCCGAGGACCTCGTGGTACCAGCGGGCCGAGGCCTCGGGATCGCGCACGTAGAGAACGACGTGCGCAACGCGCTTTACTCTAGGAATGTCCATGAGGGGCCTCGCTGCTTGCCGGCACCGCCGGGATCCAAGTGGCGTCGGTGATTTCGCTGAACTCGCGCCATTCCTTGCGCCAGCTGAGCCCGCCATCGAGGCTGCGAAAGAGATGGCCGTATTTGGTCCCGGCGAGAATCAGGTTCGGGTCGGCGGGGTTCGTTCCTATGGTCCACAGACAGGAGTTCGGTTGCAGCGGAAAGGATGAGGGCACCCAGGAGGTACCCCGATCAGTGGAGCGCAGGAACATGGAGGTCGAGCCCGGCGTGCCGTCGGCGATCCCCATGAACAGCTCCTGGTCGCTCCCGGGCTTGCGCACCAGCACTCTCGAATAATAGAGACCCCATTTGTCTCGCGGAATGGTCTCGTTCCAGGTCTCGCCACCGTCCGTCGACGCGTAGATCGCGTTCACTACCATGACGAGCACCGTCTTGGGCGGGCCCCGCAGGATGACGATGCTGTGCACGTCTGAATTTCGGACCCCACCGGGTTGCTTGCGGTCGATCCGCGTCCAGGAATCGCCGCCGTCGCGCGTGCGGAAAAGTCCTCCTTCTTCGACGCCAACCCACACGTCGTGCGCGTCGTCTGGATCGATGGCAATGGCGAGCATGCGCGGTCGGCTGACACCGGCGCATTTGGGTGGCATCTCGAGAGAGGCCTTCTGCCAGGTTTGCCCCCCGTCGCTGGACCGGAAGAATGCCGAGCGGCTAGGAGAGCCGGTGCCCGCGTACATTATGCTCGGGTCGTTGCTGTCGGCCACGATCTTCCAGACGGCGTACGGATTCAGGGCGCTGTCGACCCGATGCCAGCTAACACCGCAATCCTCGCTGCGAAAGAGGCCCGTCTCGGCGCCGGCGAATACGGCGCCTGGCTTGCGCGGATCGGGAAGCAGGCAGCGTACGCAATCATCGAATTCGAGATCCTGATCGACCTTGATCCGCCGCCACGTCACGCCCTCATCATGACTGCGCAACACCGCCTGGCCGTCGGTCGCGACGAGAAATGTTTTGGGAGTACTCATTTCTTGCGCATCTCCGCTCAGGACAGGTTCACCCAAATGCTCTTCGTTTCGCTATAGAGCTCCATCGCCTGGCGCCCGTGCTCGCGGCCCCACCCGGACTGCTTGAACCCGCCGAAAGGGGTGGCGGGATCCACGAGGTTGTAGCAGTTGACCCAGACCGTACCGGCCTTGAGCGCTGCGGCGGCGCGATGGGCATGCTTGATGTCGCTGGTCCAAATGCCTGCGGACAGGCCGTACGGGCTATCGTTCGCCATGGCGATGAGATCGTCGACTTCGCTCCAGGAAAGCGCCGTCAGAACGGGCCCGAAGATTTCCTCGCGAACGATCCGCATATGAGCGCTGGTTTCGGTGAACACCGTCGGCTCGAAGAAGTAGCCGCGCTCGAGGCCCGGCGGTCGTTTGCCGCCCGTTACGACTTTCGCGCCTTCCTCGCGCCCGATACTGACGTATCGATTGACCCGTTCCCATTGCTCCTTTGAGGCCAAGGGACCCAAATCCGAATCCGGCAGAAGTCCATCGCCGACCTTGAGCTTGCGGGCGATCTCGGTCACGGAGCTCACGATTCGATCGAAACAACTCGCGTGCGCATAGAGCCGGGAGCCCGCAGTGCAGGTCTGTCCCTGATTGAAGAAGATGCCGTTGGCGACGGCGGCCGCTGCGGCCTTGAGATCGGCATCCGGGAAGACGATGTGCGGGGACTTGCCGCCGAGCTCGAGAGAGACCTTCTTCAGATTTCCGGCGCAGGCGCGCACGATTTCCTTGCCGACCTCCGTCGAGCCGGTGAAGGCGATCTTATCGACTCCGGGATGGGCGACGAGCGCCGCTCCCGCATCTCCGAATCCCGGCAGCACGTTGAGGATGCCGGGAGGGAATCCCGCCTCGAGCGCCAGCTCCCCTAGGCGAAGGGCGGTGAGCGGAGTCTGCTCCGCGGGCTTGAGGATCACCGCGCAACCCGCCGCCACCGCCGGCGCTACTTTCCACGCCGCCATGGAAAGCGGGTAGTTCCAAGGAACGATGAGGCCGGCCACGCCGACCGGCTCGCGTGTCGTGTAATTGAGGATCTGGGCACCGCCACGCGGCGAGACCGGCAGAGTCTCACCGCCGAACTTCGTCGGCCAGCCGGCGAAGTAGCGGAATGTCTTGATTGAGCCCTCCACCTCCACCAGCCGCGTCAGGTGCGCAGGCTTGCCGTTATCCAGGCATTCGAGGACGGCCAGCTCGTCGGCGTCGCGCTCGATGAGGTCAGCGAGGCGCAGGAGGAGATTGCTGCGCTCGTAGGCGCTCATCCGCCGCCACGCACGATCCTCGAACGCCCGGCGCGCCGCAGAGACCGCCACCTCGATATCAGCGGGGCTCGCGCGAGCGACGCGGGCCAGGATCTCGCCCGTCGCCGGATTTAAGGTCTCGAAGGTCGCGCCGGAGCTCGATTCCAGGCGCTCACCCGCGATCAGGAGCTTCTGCACGGAGCCACCCAGCTCACTCTTCAGTCGCTCGGCTCGCTCGACTGCTGAAATCGCGATCATCAATACTCCGGCTGATCGGTCATCGGCCGACCGATCGCGACTGTAGCCGAATAACGTTTTGCGAACAATAGTAGATTAACAAGTCATACTGTTGCGAGATCGGGACAATTAGCGCATGCTTTGCGCGCCTTCGGACCACTGGTCCGCGGAATAGACTGGATCATGACCTCATCAGCGCGAACAGGGGACCCGAATCTCTCCCCTCAGAGATGTCGGACTGCCCAGAAATGAGCACCCTGAGTGTCGCCAGGGCAGCCGAGCTCCTCGTATGGTCACGCCGGCAGGGTGCGCCCTTACCCGCTCTGCCCCCCGATTTGGCTCCGGAAACACTGGAACACGGTTACGACATCCAACTTGCGGCATTCAGGCTTCGCGCCTCGTCCCTCGCGGGGTTCAAGATCGGCCTGACGAGCGCAGAAGCTCAACGCGCCGCCGGCGCGGTTGCGCCGATCGTCGGTCATCTCGCATGCGGGGACATCCTGCGAAGCCCCGCGCGAGTGGCGGCAGGCCAACAGCATCTGCGGATCGTGGAGGCGGAAATCATCCTGGAGATGGACCACGACCTCGATGCAGGTGATCTGCCATTCACCGAATCCCAGGTAGAGCAGAGCATCCGGGCCGCCTTCGCCGGGATAGAGATCTGCAATTCCCGCCTGAGCAACACTGACGACCCGCCGCTCGCCTCGGTGGTGGCGGATAACAGCAATGCGGACCTGCTCGTGGTCGGAGAGCCGCTCGCAGACTGGAGCTATGAGACACTTGCCAATCTATCCGTCACGCTCGCTCATCGAAGAGGGCCGGTCGTTCAGGGCTCGACCCACCGTGTGCTCGGTCATCCTCTTAAGTCGCTCACCTGGCTTGCCAACTGGCTGTCGGCGCGCGGAGAAGGGTTACGTCGTGGCCAGCTCATTGCAACTGGCAGCTGCACCGGGATTACCGAGGCGGCGTCCGACGATAGGGTGATCGCAACGTTCGGTGGGGCGGCGCGTGCCGCGGTTGAGTTCAATGCGGCAGAACCAAGAAACGGGGAGATGACATGAGCATGGATCTGGGATTGGGCGGCAAGGTGGCCATCGTGACCGGCGGAAGCGTCGGTATTGGCAAGGAGACCGCCCGCAAGCTCGCCGCCGAGGGGGTTAACGTAGTCATTGCCGCGCGTACGCTCGGCACCCTCGAGCGGGCGGCCGCCGATATTCGCGCGGAGACCGGGGCGAGAGTGATGCCGAAAGCCATGGACGCCACGGACTCCCGCTCGGTCAGGGATCTCGTGGCCGCGACGGTGAGTGAGTTCGGTGCCGTGCACATTCTCGTCAATTGCGCCGCCGCACCGGGTGGTTTGGTGCGCAATAACATCGAGCAGGCGGACGAGGACGCGCTGCTTCTCGACCTCAACACAAAGCTCGTTGGATACTTCCGTATGTGCAAGGCCTGTGTTCCGCACATGCGCGCCGCACGTTGGGGTCGCATCGTGAATGTCGGCGGCCTGACGGCTAGATGCACCGAGGCGCTGAGCGGGATGCGAAATACGGCCTTGGTGCATCTCACCAAGACTCTCTCGGATCAACTGGGCCGTGACGGGATAACGGTCAATATCATTCATCCCGGCGTGACACGCACCGAGCACGTCGAGTCCTGGTTCGCCGAGATGGCTCGGTCGGAGGGGACGACCGTCGATGCGATCATCAAGCGGGAAGCGGCGGACCCGGCTGCCATTCGGCGCATGCTCGAGGTCGGCGAGGTCGCTGACTGCATCGTTTTCCTCGCCTCGCAGCGCGCCAGCGGAATCACGGGCGAGTCCATCGCCGTCGATGGCGGGCTCTCTCGCGCCGTGTTCTTGTGAGACCCCAGCCGGGACTGTTATGAAGAAGATGAGTGCGCGGTTCGAGAAGGGGCGCAAGATCCGAGCCGAAGTGCTCGGCGAGGAAACGGTGCGTCGGCGCCTCGATGGGGCCGACGACTTCAATCGGGACTTTCAGGAATTGATCACGGAGTTCTGCTGGGGAGCGGGGTGGGGGCGTCACGCGCTCAGCCGGCGTGATCGCAGTCTCCTTAATATCGGCATGCTCTCGGCGCTCAACCGTCCCGAGGAGTTCGCGCTGCACGTGAAGGCGGCAGTGCGCAACGGGTTGACGCCGGCCGAGCTCGAGGACGCGCTGATCCAGGTGGGGATCTACTGCGGTATTCCAGCTGGGGTGGAGGCATTTCGCATCGCGAGCCGCGTGCTCGAGCAGCTCGATTCGGACGAATCAATCCGGTAATACGGAGGTTCTGAGCATGTCATACAAAGAAGCGATGACCGAGCGACGCGTACTTGTCTCCGCCTCAGCGCTTGGAATCATCGGCGCGCTGACCATCTTCATCGCTCCGGGCTTTCTCGGCCTGGTGGCGGATCAGGGAAAGCTCGGCGAAGCCGGGGCCGGCTACCTCATCTCCGTCGACATCAATGCCACGGCGGCAGCAATTGCCGTCGCAACGTTCCTCATCACACGCTTCAAGTGGTCACAGCTCACCTACATCGCCACGGCGCTGATCGCGGTCGGAAGCCTCGCCACCGCCCAGGCCCATGGCGAAGGGACGCTGATGGCGGCGCGCCTTTGCGCGGGTGCCGGTGAAGGACTCGCGATCGGCGTTTCGTTCGCGGCCCTGGGCAGAAGCCACAATCCGGACCGGGCGTTTGGCATCTATCTTGTCGCCGGCCTTACCGTGGCCGCGGCAATTCTGCTGGTGATTCCGGTGCTTGAGCCACAGATCGGCACCAGGCCCTTCTTCATTGCGATCGGCGTCGCGGCAGTGGCCACGGGCGCCTTAGCTCGGTGGCTTCCTGCTGGAGCCCCGACTTCCTCAGCGGCGACGACCACTTCGTCCGGCATCCATTGGCGTTTGGCCATTGGGGGTCTGCTGGGCGTCTTCCTCTATTTTCTTGCCCAAGGCGCCGTCTGGAGCTATTTCGGTGAGATTGGTGCCGCAAGCGGCGTCACACCGGCACTCATCGGGCAGGCGTTGGCAATCTCCTCTATCGCGGGCATCGGTGGAGCGCTTCTCGCTGTGCTGCTATCGACTCGTTTCAATCGGGGATTGCCGCTCGTTGTCAGTGCCGGTGTCTCGATTGCAAGTTTCGTCTTGCTGCTTGGACACGTCTCGGGAGCTGGATTTGTGATCTCCGGCATCTTGTTCAACGCCGCGTGGAATTTCTCCATGCCGTTCCTTTCCGGTATGTGCTCCGCCGCAGACGCGCGGGGCAGAATCGTCTGCTCGATGGGGTGCATTCAAACCGTCGGCACGGGCCTGGGTCCCGCAGCAGCAGCAAGCTTGCTCGGTCGAAATGATTTCTCCTCAGTCCTCTGGATGAGCGTCGCTGTTGTAGTGGTGAGCATCGCGATCGTGCTCGTCGGACTGCGAGCTCATCACCGGGAGATGACTTCCGGTGCGTTGCGAGCGACCTAATCCCCTTCCGCGATCGCCCGCGCTTCCTCGCGCTCGCCGGTTCCTTCAAATTACGCACCGGCGATCAATCGGCGTACCGTTGGATCGGACGGCCTCCTCGAGTCAGCTCGTAGAGCGTTGAGCACAGCGAATCCCGCCTCGGCGCGAGGAGCAGAGGAGCTGCGAGTCTGCGAATTTGAATTTCCCCCGCACCGCCCCGATCAAGGCTTGCTAGGATATGGTCGCGGTCAGGTGAAGAATAAAAGTAATGATCCGGCCGCGGTCAGCCTCCGAAGCGCGGGTAAGTGCCTCGGAAGTCACTCAAATATTGGAACTAATCTATTGAAAAACAAAGAATTCTTGATGCCCGGGAGAGGACTCGAACTCGGCCAGAAAGGCCTCTAGTAACAAAGGCTTGGGCAGTGACGCCTTCTGAGCTACCCTCAAAGTTACCCTCCCGGCCTGCCGCGTAAGCCGCGCGTCCCGTCCGCGTATAATTGGCCCAGTCGCCAGTAAACGTCGACGGCGTCGCGAACCAGGAAGTAGGGGGCATTACACGATGAACCCAATGATCGAGAGCAATCCCAACGTCATGATGGGTAAGCCGGTCGTCAAAGGGACGCGAGTCACCGTGGAGCTGATACTCGAGAAACTCGCGGCGGGTGAGACGATCGAGCAAATTCTGGAGGCTCACCCGCGGCTGACCCGCGCGGCAATCCTGGCGGCCATTGATTTTGGCGCCCAAGCCCTGCGGGCGGATGTCATCTATCCGCTTTCGGCCGCATGAACCTCGTTGCAGACGAGGGCGTAGACAAAGCAATTGTCGATGCGCTTCGGGCCGACGGGTTCAGCGTCCAATACTTTGCTGAGGACGGGGGCGGGTCGACGGACCAAGAAGTGCTGGCGGTCGCTAACGACGTCCAGAGCCTTCTGCTCACGTGTGACAAGGATTTCGGCGAGCTTGTGTTCCGGCAGCGGCAGCTGCATGCCGGCGTCGTTCTGATCCGGCTGACGGGCATACCTGGGACCAAAAAGGCCGGGATGGTACTTGAGGCTATCAAGAAACATGGGTCGGATATGAGGGGCGCGTTTACCGTGATTTCGCCGGGGTTACTTCGGGTTCGTCATCGGGAACGAGTACCGCCCGCGACTTGATTTCGAATCGACCGTCTGTCGTCCCGTGATACGTCCCGGCTCGCGGATCTCATCGACGTAAGCTCTCGATTTCGCCGCGCGCAATCTCGACGGTCATCCTCCTGATGGAGACCGCGTGATTCAAAGCTCCGATGTCCTTTTGTGTCGACGCGGCGGGGCGTCAGCCAAGCTCCGCTACAAATGCGAGTATGTCGGTAGCCAGCAATAGCGGCTCTTCGGCGGCTGCAAAATGTCCGCCGCGCGGGAATTCGCTCCAGCGGGTCACGTTGTAACCCCGCTCGATATAGTGTCGAGGCGGAACGGGAAGTTCGCGCGGAAAGTGCGCGATGGCCGTTGCGACGGTGATCTTCTGGTCCTTGCGAAATCGCATGGGTGCCCGCCGACCCTCCCAGTACAGGCGAATGGCGGAAGGCATCGATTGGGTAAACCAGTAGATCGAGATCGTGGTCAGGAGCTCGGTCTTCGTGAATCGGCCTTCGATGTCACCGCCACAATCGCTCCAGCTTTCGAACTTATCAACGATCCATGCGGCCAAGCCGATTGGCGAGTCGTTGAGAGCAGGTCCCAAGGTATCGGGCTTCGTTCCCTGTATGTGTGCATAACCTCCTTCCGCATCCGTCCACTCGCGCTTACGACCGACGAATTCCGATTCTTCGCGTGAGAGCAGTTGCAAATCCTCCACGTGCGGTTCGTAGGACCCCGGAATGTAGTTCAAATGCAATCCCCCGAGCACCTCCGGATGGCGCAACGCTATCGCTGTGGAGACGCCAGCCCCGATGTCACCGCCGTGCGCGATGAAGCGAGCGTAGCCTAGCGTCTTCATGAGTTCGACCCAAGCGTCGGCGATCACCCAAACGCTGTTACCAAGGCGTCGCGGAGGAGGGGAGAAGCCGTATCCGGGAAGTGATGGGATCACGACATCGAATCCAAAGTCCATCGCCTGAGCAGCGGGACGTGCCAGGAGATCTCCCAAGTGAAGGAGTTCCGCAAACGTGCTCGGCCACCCATGCGTGAGGACGATCGGCACTAAGCGTCGGCCGCGGCTCTGGATTCGTACGAAATGAATTGGGCCGAGCGATGTATCCGTAATGAAGTGTCGATAGCTATTGAGCTGTTCCTCAACCGCACGCCAGTCGAAGCTCTCGGCCCAAAAATCCGCGAGGGTTCGCAGATAGCCGAGATCCAGGCCCATCGACCACCCCGCACCTGACACGGTGGTCGGCCATCGGGCTTCTCGGATTCGCCGCTTCAGGTCCGTGACTTCGGATTCCGGAACCTCGATTTTGAACGGCGTCGGGCTCATTGGCTCGCTCAAGTCTCACTGGCTGTACGCTGTGCCCGCGCAGTCTGCGGTGCCCTAGAGATAAATTCAAACCGGATCCGCGATCGGTGACATTCCAGAAGGTTGCTTTTTGACGGTAGACGGCGAGGGCCATCGATTCTTTCTTCCAGATGCGTCAGCGCGCCGTCATTCCACCATCGACACGGTAGTTCACGCCGGTCACGAATTTCCCACGCGTCGATACGAGCAGGGCGACGGCCTCAGCGATGTCCTCGGTGGCGCCGATGCGGCCCAGAGGGATCTGGGCCAGCCAGGCATTGGAGGAAAATCCCGGAGTCGTCTTGGCGAACTCGTCGGACCCCGGCGTCGCGATGACCCCGGGAGATACGACGTTCACACGAATGCCGCTCGGCGCGAGTTCCATCGCGAGCGTCCGGGAGTAGTACTCGAGCGCCGCCTTTGCGGCACCGTAGTGCGCAAAGGGGCCAAAGGGCATGGTCGCGGCCGCCGAAGAGATGTTCACGACGGCTGCGGCCTTGGATGCCCGCAGCGCCGGGAGGACCGCATTAGTGAGGCGGATCGCAGCAAAGAGGTTGAGCGCGAAGCTGTCATGCCACTCATTGTCGGGAATCGTCCAGGAGCCTTGCAGAAACGCGCGACCACCGCCGGCGTTGTTCACGAGAATGTCGAGGCCGCCGAGCGCCGTGACCGCTTTTTTCGCGATTGCCTCCACGCCTTCGCTCGTGGTGAGGTCGCCGGAGACAAACGTCGCCGCCGCGGGCATATCGTCGTTACGTGTACGCGCAACGACTGCGACTTTGGCGCCGGCATCGAGAAGGCGCTGCGCGACGGCTGCGCCGATGCCGCGGGAGCCTCCTGTGACCAGGGCACGGCGGCCGATAAGCTCTTTCGAGAGATCGAGTGAGTTTGACATGAGATGTTCCTTAACAGATGAGCCAGCGTTTCCGCAGCAGTGATCCGGACTGTAGGGCGATCACGATCTGTCGTTGAGGGCGTGCGTCGCTCACGAGGCTTTCTTGAACAGATCCTGGAAGATCAGAGGTCCCCAGCGTTTATCCCGCGCATGGACAAGCACGCCGCCCTCTTCGAGCTTCCCGAGATTGACGGGCGCGAAACCGAGTTCTTCGGCGAGCGCCGCCACAGGTGCTGCAGCACCTTCGTCATCGCTCGACAGGAACACGACCCGTTGGCCGCCTGTGACGTTTGGATCGGCCGCCAAGGTTCCCGCGGGGAGATGATTGAAGCCCTTCACGAGCCGGGCGCCGGGGAAGGCCCTGGCGACGAAGGCGGAGGACGGGAGGCCGGAGAGATCTTCGGCGGGAGCAAGCACATTCATCGCGTCGATGATCGTCTTGCCCTGCCAGTTCGAGAGAGTCTTGGCGATCTGCGGGTGCTCCCAGAACGGCACCGCTAGGATGATCATGTCCGCCTTGACGGCGTCCCCCAGTTTTTTGGGAGTGATCTCCGGTCCAATCGCGGCCGCATCGGATGCAAGGCTTTCCGGGTCACGAGTGGTTGCAACGGATACTTCGATGCCGCTTCGGGCAAACGCCTTAGCAAGAGCCTGGCCGATCTTGCCGAAGCCAATAATTGCGTAGCTCATATATCCTCCCTCGGCTTACCCTAAGGCCTGCGAATATCGAATGGCATGACCAGCCGGTCGTAGCGCGTCAGAGTTGCGCCAAGCCGCCGTCAACGGCGACCTCGCTCGCGGTCATGAAGCTGCTGTCCGGCGACGCGAGAAAGGCGGCCACCGCTCCGATCTCGTCCGGGTCGGCCATGCGCTTGAGCGGAGTCATCGAGGCGAAGACCTTCTGACCCTCCTCACCGAGCGCTTCCTTCGCGAGCTCGGTCGCCGTCGCCCCGGGCGACAACACGTTTACCCGTATGCCGGTGCCCTTCAGGTCCTCCGCCCAGGTCCGCGCGAGGTTGCGCACGGCCGCCTTGCTCGCGCTGTAGGCGCTCATTGTCGGGGCGCCGGTGGTACCGGCGCTCGATCCGGTCAGGATGATCGAACCGCCCTTGACCATCAGCGGCAGTGCCTTCTGGACGGTGAAGATCGAACCCTTCACATTGGTGTCGAAGGTTTCGTCGATGTGTTTGGCGGTGATCTTGCCGAGAGCAAGCGGGCTTCCCGTTCCGGCATTGGCGAAGACGATGTCGAGGGTTCCGCGCTCGGCTTTCACCGCCGCGTAGAGTCGGTCGAGATCGGCCTCATTGGAGACTGAGCCCTTCACCGCGCGGGCATTGGGCCCAAGCTCGGCCACGGCGGCGTCGAGCGTTTCCTGCCGACGGCCGAAGATGAAGACGAACGCGCCCTCCTCGATGAAGCGCTTTGCTGCGGCGCGGCCGATGCCGGTAGCGCCACCGGTGATCACGGCGGTCTTTCCAGTCAGTCTCTTCATGTCATTGCATCCTCCGTTGGGGCTGTAGCCAACTGTGGACCCCTTGACACATCAAAACAATTGGCGAAATATTGCTTAATAAGATCTATTCTTTAGATGCCCGTGCTCGACAACGTCACCATCAACCAACTGCGCGCGTTCGTTGCCGTATGCGATCAGGGAAGCTTCTCGGGTGCGGCACGCAAACTCCGGCGCGCGCAGTCCGCCATCAGCCACGCGGTCAAAGCGCTGGAAAGTGCATTCGATGTCGAATTGTTCGAGCGCAACACACGGAAGGCGCAGCTCACCGCCGCGGGCCGCAGCCTTTTGCCGGACGCACGGGCGATAATCTCGCGCACGGAAGAAATGAAGAACCGCGCCGGCTCAATCGCGAGCGCCGGGGTGCCTGAGGTCTCGGTTGCGGTCGATGCTTACTTTCCGCGCGCCCACCTGATCGACTGCTTGAGGACGCTGCAGGCGGGGTTCCGCACCGCAGCAATCAACCTGCGAATCACGACCATGCAGGGCGGTGAGAACCTGGTAGTCGAAAGGGTGTGTGGCTTGGCTGTCACGATCCAGAACGTGCCGGAGGTGAACCCGGAAGCCATAGAACGCCGCTGGCTGTGCGAGGCGGAGATGGTGACGGTTTGTGCTCCGTCCCACCCACTCGCTTCGACACCGAGGCCTATCTCAATGGACGAATTTGGCCGACATGTTCAGATCGTTGTGACGGATAACCAGCCCGGAGCAGAAAAGACTCAACAGGGAGTTGCCGGCAAGCGCCAGTGGCTGGTCAATGATCTAGGCGCCAAGCGCGATCTTCTCAAAGCCGGTCTCGGCTGGGGACACTTGCCGCGGCACCTCGTCGGCGAGGATCTGGCAAGCGGGCAGCTTGTCGAACTTGAGCGTCGCGCCTGGCACCTCGGGCCGCTGACGTTCGTGATCTCGCAGCGCCGGGGTTACGCTCTCTCCCCATGCGAGTCGCGGTTGGTCGAGCTCCTTGGCAAACCTCAAAGCATCCACAACGAAGCCGGCCGGCGGACCGTCTCGCGTAAAGGCGCAAAAACCCGAAGACCCGCCGTGCGACGCTCGGAGGCTTGAAGCGCGGCGCACTTTTGGGATTCCTTCGCGCGACTGGCGCATTCGGCGGCGTCGCGGATGGCCGAAGCGGGAAGTGTTAGGACTGAGCCGGGATGCCGGGCCAATTTTGCGACCAAAGAGACCTTGTGGCCCCAGTCGGGAGAGGAGGAGGACCCTCGCGAATTTGAATTTCCCCCACCCCGCCCCGATCAAGCCCTGCTAGGATGGCGCCGCGGCCAGGTGAAGAATAAAAGTAATGAACCGGCCGCGCTCATTCTCCGAGACGCCGTCAGGCACCTCGGAAGTCATTTGAATATTGGAACTAATCTATTGAAATATAAAGAATTCTTGGTGCCCGGGAGAGTACCGGAAAGTAGACGAAGATTCCGCCCACCTCAATGAGTTAGACGGTTCTGCGTGTCGAGTTACCCTCAGAGTTACCCAGCAGACCGGCTGATGGCTTGATACGCGGTGATGCGCCGTGTGCGCTCGACCCAACAAGCTTCAGCGTTGGGCGCAGGCCAGCGCGTGCGGCGATGCGGACCAGGAGATCAAGACTGAACTGACCGATCTTCCCCCGCTTGATGTCAGAAACTCTCGCCTGGGTGATGCCGAGGGTCTTGGCGGCCTCGACTTGGGTCATACCGCTCCTCGCCAGCCACTGCTCGAGCCCGTGCAGCAGTGTCGAGCGAATCTCGAGCTCCGCTGCCTCGCCCGCGGGGAACAGATCACGGAACACGCTGCGCCCTGATGGCGTTA
>DATFCZ010000080.1:0-8879 GCA_035252605.1 Steroidobacteraceae bacterium | reverse complement strand
TACGCCATGAACTGACCGCCGTGCGTCTCGGCCATCACCTTCGTCAAGGCCGCCGTCAGCGTCGTCTTCCCGTGATCCACGTGCCCAATCGTCCCCACGTTCACATGCGGCTTCGTACGCTCGAATTTCTCTTTGGACATGGAATGTTCCTCAAGGCATCTGCAGGGCTCTCGGCGCCCGGAAAGATCGAAAGATCAATGCTCCACCAACCACAGACTGGAGCCCACGAGCGGGATTGAACCGCTGACCTCGTCCTTACCAAGGACGTGCTCTACCAACTGAGCTACGTGGGCTTGGCTCGAAGGGATCCTGGAGCGGGTGATGGGAATCGAACCCACGTCATCAGCTTGGAAGGCTGAGGTTCTACCATTGAACTACACCCGCTGATGTCGCCGTCACCACCGGCCCATCCGGCGCAGATCCGGACCTACCCCGCCCACAGCCTCTAACTGGTGGAGGGGGTAGGATTCGAACCTACGAAGGCGTAAGCCGGCAGATTTACAGTCTGCTCCCGTTGACCGCTTGGGTACCCCTCCGCGAAAACGAGCCGCGTATTGTGATTTCCGGCCGTTCGAGTGTCAATGCGCCTGGCGCGCTATTTGCTAGTGCCTTGAGCTGGGCTGGAGCCCCGATCAGTAACGAAACACGGCCGCCGCGCCGCTCCTGGAGGGCATGCGCTCGGCATTGAGCACGATGACTTCTGCCCCGGTACGCAAAGCCGCCTCGGCCAGGTCATCGAGCACGTCCGATGCCCCGGCGTCCATCGCGGCACCCGGCTGCTCGCCCTGGGGGTAGCTGACGGTGCCCTGCTCGGCATCGAGGCTCCCGGGGATCCTCCGGTCCGCCTCGAGAAGCAGCGTCCCCACCCGGCGCTGCGCCAGGGCGGCAGCGATCTCCTCCCGCCGTTCGGACGCCCGACCGTGACCTCGGGCCTCGCCGTAGGCATCGAGCAAGGCTTGCAGACGCTCCTCATAATAGGGCTCGATCACCCGCCACGCCGCTTGGCGCAGCTCGCCAAGACTGAGCGCCCCGGGATTGACCGCAAGGCCCGTGGCGAGCAGGAAGGGGTTGTGGCTCAGCGTGCGAAGGTGCGTCTGGTGCTCCGGGAGGCTCGCGAGCACCAGGGGCAGACCCGAGATTCGGGAGGCGCGCTGGAGGATCTCCCGGTCGATTGCCCGGAAGAAGCGCTCCCGATCCAACGGGCGCTCGTCTTTGCGGTCACCGTGGCCGTGATGCATGGGAGAGTTGCCCCGCGCGCCGCTGCCATAGCCGCGGGTCACCTTCGTGTAGGGCTCGGTGAGCTCCGGCCCCAAGGCGGCGGCAATCGTCAGCGGCGCATCGCCGAGATCCACCGGCTCGAGCGTATCGCGCGTGCCCTCGTAGAGCCTCGCCTCGGCGAGAGTGAGGGCGAGGAGCTGATAGCGCCCGTCCCACTGCACCGAGCGGATGAGCGGCTTCACCTGGAAGCGGTCGGCGACCGAGAGGAGTTCGGGCACCGGCTGCTCGAGCTTGAAGACCTTGAGATCGTCGGCGGAGCCGAAGACCGCGAGGCCGGCCCCGGCCTGGATCCAGAAGTCCGTGTCGGTCGCGAAGCGCTCGAGCTTCTCGAGCACGGGGCGGATGAGGCGCGACGGATAGCGCTCGCGCAGCGACTTCTCGGCGCGCTGCAACATGTTGCGATAGCGCACCGGGTCCTCCTGACTGCTCTTGGGGTAGCTGCGGTGCGTCGGCTCGTAGAGCGAAATGCAGGGCGGCTGGTGGGGGGCCAACAATGCGCGCAGGTCGGCCGTCGTCGGCCGCGAGGCCGCAGCGGCAGCCATCTAAGGTCCGCCTCTGTGGTCCGCCTCGGTGCGCTCGAGCTCCTGCAGCGCCTCGATGCTCGCCACCTGCCCTGCCAGGTGGCCGTCCGTGCCCGCCGGGCCCCCGGGCTTCGCATCCTGCGCCGGCGCTCGCCGCTCCGCGGCGCGCCCGGCCGTGTCCTCGAGCTTGCCGAAGACATGATCGAGCGCTCTTTCCAGCTTGTCCGCCGCCACGTGGATCGCCTCCGTCAAGGTCGGCGCCTCGTGGCTCACCGCGATCGGCTTGATGCCGCCGACGCGCGCCTCCATCAGGCAGCGCAGCGGCTTACGCGTGTCGCGCTCGCCGAGTTTGCTGCTGTTGAGATCGTTGAGGTGAACCTCGACGCGCGTGATGCGCTCGCTGAAGCGATCGAGCCGTCCCTCCACCACGCCCTGCACCCGCTCCGTCAGATCCTCACCCGTGATGATGTGATGATCCGAGTTGACCAACACCTGCATATGTCCTCCGCAATCGCTGTCGCCTGCGTGCGACGGCCCGCGAAGTGCATGACGCAAGGACTATGCCGGCGCGGCGCCGGCGGCTACGAGCTGCGCGGTCAGCGCCGCCTCGAGGAGCCGCCATTGCCCAGGTCGCAGATCGCGCGGCAACTCGATCGGTCCGTAGCGGATGCGCAGCAGCCGGCTGACCTCGTACCCGACTGCTTCCCACAAACGCCGCACTTCCCGATTGCGGCCTTCGCGCAGGACCACGCGATAAGAGGTGTTGCGGGACTCGGCCGAGCTCTCGACGATGCGATCGAAGGCCGCAACGCCATCCTCGAGGGGAATGCCCCGCAGGAGCATGGCGAGCGCATCGGGGACCGGGCGGCCCCGCACCCGCACCAGGTATTCCCGCTCGATGCCGCTCGAGGGGTGCATCAGCCGGTGAGCGAGATCGCCGTCGGTCGTAAAGAGGAGGAGACCGGAGGTGTTGACGTCGAGCCGCCCGACGACGATCCAGCGGCCGTGCGCCGGCGGCGGCAGGCGGTCGAAAACCGTGGGCCGCCGCTGCGGATCCTGACGGGTGGTCACCTCGCCGACCGGCTTGTGATAGAGCAGCACCTGATGCGCCGCGGGGTGCCCTGCGCCGAGATCGAGCCTGCGGCCATCGAGGCAGACTTCATCACCGGCCGTGGCGCGATCGCCGAGCTTCGCCACTCGCCCGGCCACGGTGAGCCGGCCCTCGCTGATCCATTGCTCGACCTGGCGGCGCGAGCCCAGGCCGGCCGCCGCGAGCAGTTTTTGCAGGCGGATGCTCATCCGCGGCCGCGCTCGGGCAGTTGGCGAAAGAAGAGAGCCTGCCGCATACTGGCCGCGAGTCTAGCGGGTCGCGGGGAGCCTTAGGGTCATAACCCGAGGGTCTCTGGAGATAGCCCCCCGTTGTTTGTGGCCGCGGCGGTACCGAGCGTACAAGGGGAGCACAATGATCTACCAAAGCATTCTGGGCACGATCGGCAGCACACCCATCGTGCGCATCAATCGGCTCGCGCCATCGCACGTCGCGATGTACGTCAAGTGCGAGCTCTTCAATCCTCTGGGCTCGGTGAAAGACCGGCTCGCGATTGCGATCATCGAGGACGCGGAGCGCACGGGCGCGCTCGCCCCGGGCCAGACCGTCGTGGAAGCAACCTCCGGCAACACCGGCATCGCCCTCGCGATGGTTTGCGCGGTGAAGCGTCATCCCTTCGTCGCGGTGATGGCGGAGAGCTTTTCCATCGAGCGGCGCAAGATCATGCGCATGATGGGCGCGAAGGTGATCCTCACGCCGGCGGCGGAGCGCGGCACCGGCATGGTCCGCAAGGCCGAGGAGCTCGCGAAGAAGCACGGTTGGTTTCTCGCGCGTCAGTTCGAGAATCCCGCCAACCCCGCCTACCATCGCAACACCACCGGCCCCGAGATCCTGCGCGATTTCGCCGGCGCCCGACTCGATTACTTCGTGACCGGCTGGGGCACGGGCGGCACTTTGACCGGCGCGGGCCAGGTCATCCGTCTCGCGCGCCCCGAGGTCAGGATCATCGCCTGCGAGCCGGCGGCGGCGGCGCTGCTCTCGGGCAAGCCGTTCGCATCGCACAAGATCCAGGGGTGGACGCCGGACTTCGTGCCCGCGGTGCTCGATCGCAGCGTTCCCCACGAGATCGTCGCGGTAACCGATGCCGAGGCCATCGACACCTCCCGGGCGCTCGCGCGCAGCGAAGGCATCTTCTGCGGCATCTCCTCGGGCGGCACGTTCGCGGCAGCGCTCAAGGTCGCGGCCGGCGCGCCCAAGGATTCCGTCATCCTCGCCATGCTGCCCGACACCGCCGAGCGCTATCTCTCGACGCCGCTCTTCGAGGGCATTGCCGAAGGCGGAGATCCCGAGCCTTGAGCATGGCCGCCCCCGTGACCCAGCCCGAGGAGCGCGACGCCCGGCGCTACGCGAAACTCTCCGACCCGTTCCCGATGTGGCGTGGGGGAGTACTGCACGGCGCCGAGGTTGCCTACGAGACCTGGGGCCGGCTCAATGCCGCGCGCGACAACGCGTTGCTGCTTTTCACCGGGCTTTCGCCTTCCGCGCACGCGGCCTCCTCGCCCGAGGACCCGCGCGAGGGCTGGTGGCAGCGGATGCTGGGACCGGGGTTGGGAGTCGATACCGATCAGTTCTTCGTCGTGTGCGTCAACTCATTGGGCAGCTGCTTCGGATCGACCGGCCCGGCCTCGGTCGATCCGGCGACCGGCCGCCCCTACCGCTTGAGCTTCCCCGAGCTCTCGGTGGAGGACATTGCGCGCGCCGGACACGAGGTGGCGCGCTCCCTCGGCATCCAGCGCGTCGACACCGTCATGGGGCCTTCCCTGGGTGGCATGGTGGTGCTCGCGTATGCGGCGCTCTTTCCGGGAGCCGCCCGGCGCCTGGTCAGCATTTCGGGCACGCTCGCCGCCTCGCCGTTTGCCATCGCGCTGCGCTCCATCCAGCGGGAAGCGGTCATCAGCGATCCGGACTGGCGCCACGGCAACTACACCGCCGACCGGCCGCCGCGCGCGGGACTTCGGCTCGCGCGCAAGCTCGGCACCGTCACCTACCGCTCGGCGGAGGAGTGGCAGCAGCGCTTCGACCGCCAGCCGGTGCGGGCCGATCTCAAGCGGGCCGAGCCCTTCTCGGCCGAGTTCGCGGTCGAGGGATACCTCGAGTCGCAGGCCCGCCGCTGGGTGAATGCCTTCGATGCCAACTGTTACCTTTATCTCTCACGGGCCATGGATCGCTTCGATCTCGGCGCCCATGGCGAGCCGGCCGAGGTGCTTGCGAAGTCAGGGATCGAGCAGGCGCTCGTGATCGGCGTGGAGTCGGACCTTCTATTCTCGATCGCCGAGCAGTGCGCGCTCGCGCGGGCGTTCGAGGCCGGCGGGGCCACCATGCGGTTCGCGCCCTTGAAGTGCATCGAAGGCCACGACTCCTTCCTCGTCGATATCGAGCGGTTCGGGCGGGAGCTGCGCCATTTTCTGAGCTGAACTGCCCGATACCGTCGTCCAGCAGCCCTCTAATTAAGTTCAACCGGGCTGCTCTTGCGCCCGGGCCGAGGCATAATTGCCCCTGTCCGCGAACCAGAAAAGCCAGAACTCCGCGAGGCTGATAGTGGAACGCCGCCTGCATACGAGGCACCGAGCCCGGACGACTGTCTACATCACCGTTCCAGGCGGGTGCCGGAGGCTCTGCAAGGCCGTCAACCTGAGCGCCACCGGAGTTTTCATCGAGACCTCGAACCTGGGCCTGCGCAAGGGCCAGACGGTGGTACTTTCCTTCGCGATCAACCTCGGCACCGTCACCAAGCTCCACCGGCGCACCGCCGTGGTCGCCCATGTCTCGCGGGGCGGCACCGGCCTCATGATGGAAAGCTACAGCGCGCGCGCGAATTGAGCGCGCCTCCTCGAGGCTGCGCGGGCTGTCGAGCTACTGCGCCAACTCCTTCGACAGTTACTTGTTGATACGCGTTGTCGATGGTCAGTGCGCATCGAAATACGACTCGACCGCATAGAGACAGAAGGGCGGCACCAGACCCGCGTGATAGTCGGAGAGCACGGCGCTCGCGCCACCGTCCCCGGCTCCGCCCGCCACGGCGGCGGCGGCAACCGCTGCCTTCGCGACCGCGAAGCCCTGCTTGACGGTGGCGTAGGGATCGTTCGCCCCCACCGGCGAGTCGACATCGAGCAGCGTGACCTGCGCGCCGGGCGCATGCGCCACCCAATAACCCTGCATGAGTTGGGTGTTGAAATAGAACACCTCCGGGTCGGTGCTGCCGCCGCAGAGAAGAACCGGAACCGAGGGATTGAAGTCGCGCAGGTCGTTCTTCGCCAGGTCCTGCCGCAAGCCGATTGCCGGGCTCGTGGGCGGCTGGTCGGTGGTGGTGGTCGGGAAGCCGCCGTCCGGGTGCGCCTGCTCGTCCTGCAGATAGCTCAGGCGGTAATTGTTGGTCACGAGCGGACTCGAGCCGAAGCCCAGCGCAAACGCGGGCGCGAGATCGGCGGGGGTGGTGGCGGGAGTCATCGAGGCGTACTGCGGAGCGGGCGGTGTATTGCTGAAAAGCGCGTACTGCGGCAGCAAACCCTGCGCGTAGAGATTGGATCTGGTGGTGGTGGTGGGCAGGAGCGAGCCGATGTCGGTCGCGTACTGCGCTGAGAAGACATCCGTCGGATTCGTGTACACGTTGCCGTAGGAATGCTGATAGGAGTCCACGAGCAGCGTGAAATTCACCGTGGCGCCCCCGTCCACCTCGCCCATGAAGATCGCATCGGCGAACGCCGACAGCGCATACGGTCCGGACATCGGCCCGGCGGCCGTCACCGACACCCCGGCCGACTGCAGGGCGCGCAGGGTCGCGAGCGCGACGTAGCCGCCCTGGGAATAGCCGGTGACGAAGAGCTTGCTGTCGCCGAGCGCCGCGACGCGGCTGAGGGCGCTGCGCGCCGCAGTGAGCGCATTCATCATGTCCTGCGACTGCTGACTCGCCACGAGATAGGGGTGGTAGGGCAGCGTCGAGGTGTCATAGCCCGCGTAGTTGGGCGCGATCACGAGGTAGCCCTGGGCGGCGAACACCGATGCGAGCAGCACGCCTTCGGCGTTGCTCCCGCCGGCAAGGTCGGCGATGTTGTAGGACTTGTCCGTGCTCGTGCCGTGCGCGTAGAGCAGCTCCGGACGCGCGCCGAGGCAGCGAGAGTTGAGCCCGCGCGGCACCATCAGCGCCGCCGAGGCGGTGGTCGCCTCGCCTTGGCCGCCCGCGGTCTCGTATTCGAAATGATAGACATCGACCGAGCAGACCGGCGCGAAGACGGCGAGCGTGAGGAGCTGCGCGGCGTCGCTGTTGGCGCTCAACATCGAAAGCAGGTCGGAGACCGAGTAGGAGCCGGTCTTCTGCGGGCCCTGCAGCAGATCGCCGGGCTTCGGTGTCGAAGGCATCCCCGAGGAGCCGGTGATACTCGCGTTGCAGGCGCTAAGCAGCAGGGCGGCGGCGAAAGCCGTCAGGATCTTAGCTGGGCGGACCATCCAAGGCCTCCAGGGGCGTAGCGGTGCCCGATCGCAGCGCAAGCGCGCTTCACGAGATGATACGCCGGCGCGTCCCAGGAGGCGCAGGGACGCTCGAGCACCCGCACGAGGGACAGCCCGCAAGGCGCCGCCCGCCGCTCGAGCTCGCGGCAATCGGCTGCGACGTCGTCCCGGTAGGAGAAATTGAGGATCGCGACGTCCCCGCCCTCGCGCAGCACGCGCCCGATCTCGGCGAGGTAGCGGTCCGCGAGCTCTCCTTCCGAGAGGAGCACGTAGGGAAACGTATCGACCAGCACGACGAGGTCGATGCTATCGACCGCGATGCTCGCGAGATCGTGGCCGCTCCCGAGTCGCAGGCTCACATTGGGGAAGCCCGCGCAGCGGGTGCGCGCCTGGGAGATCATCCCCGGCGAGATGTCGAGCCCGATGACGGCGGCGCTCAACGGCGAGAGTGCCGCCACCAGGCGCCCGATGCCGCAGCCGATATCGAGCACCGTGCGATCGAGCCCGAGGACCCGCCAGTCCGACAGCATCGACACGATTTCGAGGGTCGCCGCGGTGAGCAGTCGCGGCGAGCCCAGAGAATAGAGCGCCACGCTCGCCTCCGGCGAGATGCGCACCGCGGCATCGAAGAGCCCGGCCCAGCGCGCCACTGAATCCCCGGGGACCGGCCGATGCTGCGCCGTCTCGAGGATGGCGCGCACCGTCGACCAGGCCTGCGGGTGCTGGGCGACGAGACTCGCGATCTCGCGCAGGCGGCCGGCGCCCGGCGCGGGAGAGAGCTTCAAGGCGCGCGCCAGCGCGGCCTGCGCCGCCTCGGGGGACTGCGCCTCCATCAACAGATGCATGGCGGCCATGCGCGCGGGCAGAGCGCCGGCCGCGCAGCGGGAAAGCACCTCATCGAGGCGTGTCGTATCGGGCATGAGCCGCCTCCCGCGAGATGAGGCGACACAGCGACCAGCGGTCCACCGCGCCCCAATCGTACTTGTAGCGCTCGCGTCCGCGCAGGAAGTGAAACTCCGCGCAGCCTTCGCCCACGGCGCACTCGATCGCGTGCGCGATGAGGAGCGTGCCCGGGCTTTCGAACGCAAATTCCGGATCGAAGCCTCCGAGCCAGGCGTAGGCGCGCCGGCCGTTGCTCAGGCCGTAATAGGCTCCGGCGCAACGGCCGTCGAGGTGCAGCAGAAACAGCCGACCGAGGCCGCTCGCGAGGAGTTGGGGCGTCGCTGCCGTGAGAAAGTCCTCGACCCGGCCACCGCGCAGCGCTTCGCTGCCGCCCTTCTCCTGCCAGCGGGCGCGGTGCAGCCGGGTAAGCTCGCGCAGGAACCGGCCGAGACCTTCGGCGCCCACGTTCTCGACCGCAAATCCGCCGCGGCGCTCGGCGCGATGCCGTGCCATGCGGAGCTTGCGCAGCCGTTCGGCGGGGATGGTCGCCCCGAGACGGTCGATCGAGCGCGGCAGCGCGAGGACCGGGCAGGCGCTCTGCGGCCGGGCGCCATCGCCACAGCCGGCCGGCGACGGCATCGCGA
>DATFCZ010000079.1:0-2349 GCA_035252605.1 Steroidobacteraceae bacterium | reverse complement strand
GTCTGTGGGGGCGCCAATATGACGCACCCTGCCAGCACGCCCAGCAAGACCACCCCGAAGAGCAGCTTCATTTTTTTCAACTCCTCAATGCAGCAGCCGGTGCAGCAGCTGCCCCGCCTTGTTCAAGAGCGTACCCGCCGTCGTTCCCATGGTCGTCTGCAGGGCACAGCCCGGCATTGCCGCCACCTGCGTTCCGGTCGGCAGCGCCACCTGCACCGGCACTGCCCCGGGACACCCCGGCTGCGCCCCAAGTCCGCTCAGGTAATCGATCCACGTCTCGGTCACGCCCTCGGGCGGCGGCAGGTCAAGCGGCCGCGTCCCGAGCGAGGCCATCAAGTGCGCCCACACCGGCAGGGCTCCCTCGGAGCCCGTGAGCCCCGTCGGCTGGTAATGATCGTAGCCCACCCACACCACCGCGAGCTCGCTTCCCGAGAAGCCCGCGAACCAACTGTCGCGGTCCTGGGAAGAGGTGCCCGACTTTCCGGCCGTGACGAGCCCCGGCGGCAGAAGGGGCAACGCCGGCAGTCCCGTGCCATGCGTCATCACCTGCTCCATCATGCTTTCGACTTCATAAACGCCCGCTGAAGGGGCGACCTGCGTCACCTGCACCGGAAAGGCCTGCAGCGGTTTGCCGTCCGCGCTCACCACCGCCTGCACCGCCCGCAGCGGCGTGCGAAAGCCGCCGTCCGCGAGCCCGTTGTAGAGCTGCGCGACCTCGAGCGGCGAGATGTCGATCGCGCCGAGCAGCATCGCCGGCACCTGATCGGGCATCTGCGCGAGCCCGAAGCGCTGCAGCGTGTTGGCGATCCTATCGAGCCCAACGTCCATGCCGACACCCACCGTCGCGTCATTGAGCGAGTCGGCAAGCGCGCGCACCACCGGAACCGGCCCGTAGTTGCGGCGGGTGAAGTTCTCCGGCCGCCAGTAGCGCCCGTTGGCGAGCTTGATGCTGACGGGCTGGTCCTGGATGACGGTGGCCGCGTTGTAGCGCCCGGTCTCGAGCGCCGTGAGGTAGATGAAAGGCTTCACCAGCGAGCCGATGGAGCGGCGTGCATCGAGCGCGCGGTTGAAGCCGTCGAAATCGACATCGCGGCCACCGACGATCGCGAGCACATCGCCGCTTTGCGGCGAGGTCACGACGACCGCCCCTTCGAGCTTCGCGTCGCGGCGGTGATGGCGCTTATCGAGCGCCTGCAGCTGCGCATCGAGGGAGCGCTCCGCGAGCTCCTGCGCGCGCGGCTCGAGGCTCGTGTAGATCCGAAGACCGGCCTCGGTCAGCTCCTTCTCCGGGTAGTCCCGCTGCAGCGTGCGGCGCACGAGATCGAGATACGCCGGATAGTACGCGCCCGAGGCACCGCTCGTGACCCCGAGCGGCTCGCGCGCCGCGAGCTGCGCCTGCTGCGGCTCGACCACACGCTGCGCCGCCAGAATCTTCAGCACCAGATCGCGACGCGCGAGCGTGCGCCGCGGGTGCCGGCGCGGATCGTAGTAGGTGGGTCCGCGCACGATCGCCACCAGGGTTGCGATCTGCGACAGATCGAGCTCCGCGAGCGGCTTACCGAAGTAGAACTCGCTCGCGAGCCCGAAGCCGTGGATCGAGCGGTTGCCGTCCTGGCCGAGAAAGATCTCGTTGATGTAGGCATTCATGAGATCGGCCTTGCTGAAGTGCGAGGCAAGGGAGATCGCCATGATGGCCTCGCGCGCCTTGCGCCCGAGCGTTTGCCGATTGGAGAGGAAGTAGCTCCTGACGAGCTGCTGGGTGAGCGTGCTGCCCCCTTCCTCGATCCGATGCGAGCGCAGATCGACCCAGAGCGCCCGCAGAATCGCGAGCGGATCGACGCCCCGGTTGGTATCGAAGCTGCGGTCCTCGACCGCCTTCAGGGCGGCCGGCAGCAGCGTCGGCACCTCCTGCGGAGTGAGCACGATCCGGTCGACGCCATCGCTCGGAAAGAGGCTGCCGATGAGGAGCGGGTCGAGCCGTATGACCGGCACCTCGCGACCGGAGCCGTCACGCAGGTCCTGGATGCCGGTCGGCCCAAAAAGGACCGACAGCAGGGTCGCCGGCCGGCTGCCATCGGCGAACTGCGCGGCCCGCAGCGCGATGTCGAGGCGCTCGCCCGCCAGCCGGTAAGTGCCGGGAGACCCAAGGTCCGCCGCAGGGTGATAGGACAGGCGCTGCAATTCGTGCTCGAGCTGCGGCGCGGAAAGATCGAGGCCCGCGTAAAGATCGAGCGGCGCAGCATAGACGTGCGCAGGCAAAGTCCAGCGCAGCCCCTCGAACCGGTGCGTTACCAGGCGATCGAGCAGGATGATGTAGCCGGCACACCCCAGCACCCCCGCGGCGAGGAG
>DATFCZ010000078.1:0-16759 GCA_035252605.1 Steroidobacteraceae bacterium | reverse complement strand
CCCGCGCCGGCAACGCCCGCGGCAAGCGGCCTGCCGCCCCGCGCGTGTGCCGCTCAGTTGCATCCGCAGCCGCCGCCCACCGCCCCGGTGGCGCCGCGGGCACCTTCGCGGGTCTCGAACACGTGGTCGAGGTAGATGCTCGAGATGGGGTTGCGCTCGAGCGCCATGATCGGATCGGCGAGATGCTCGCGCTCGTACGGCTTGACCCACGGCTCGATGGGCGCACACCCGCTGACCAGGGCGAGCAGCGCCGCGGCGAGGAGCAAAGCGATGGCTCGAACCGTTCGGGTGCTCATGAGGATCACTGCACGATCAGGGACCTGATGCTGTTCATGTACTGGTTCTCGTCGCCCGGCACGTAGCCGTTGTGCACGAAGCGCACGATGCCCTTGCGATCGACGATGACCGTGGTGGGCATGGCCTGAACCTGGTAGAGCTGACTCACCTGGCTTTTCGGGTCGTAGAGAATGGGATAACTCACCGGTGTCTGCTTCAGCCACGCGTTGGCGCTGCTCGCATGAGGCTCGACGTTGACGCCGAGCAGGGTGAAGCCCATGTCCTTGTACTGCTTGTAGATGCTGTCGAGCAGCGGCATTTCCTGCCGGCACGGACCGCACCAGCTCGCCCAGAAGTTGATCATGACGACATCGCCCTTGAACTGCGCCAGGCTCACCACCTTGCCGTCCTGCGACCGCAGCGTGAAATCCGGAGCCTGCACGTCGGCGGCTGCCGCCCACCTCGGCAGCGCGAGCGCCAGGGCGAAGACCAGGGCGGCCGCGGGGGCCGCGATTCGATTCCTCATGTCTTATCCTCCGAGCTCAAAAGAAGACCGTGGTGCCGAGACCTGCCTCGACGTTGTGGGTCAGCTTGTTGCTGCCCAGCAGAGAGGACTGAAACATGTGGTCCTCGACGCCCAGGCGAACCGCCAGCCAGTCGAACGGCAGCACCTGATAGCCGGCGCCGACGGTCACGGTGAATTTCTTGTCACCGCCGAACTGCGTGCCGCCCGCCCCGCCGACGAGGTAGAAGGAGCTCGTCATGGCGCGGCTGCGACCGAAGAAGGCCTCGCCCGGCAGGAAGTTGTAGCCGAGTCCGAGATCGTAGTACGTGAACCTCCTCTCACCTTCGGTCAGCAGGCGGACGTTGCCGCCCAGCGTCTCGAAGCTGGTGAGTCCTCCGGTGGAGCGGCCGACTTCCGCCCGGACGAAGAAGTCCTCGGTCACGTGATAGGCGAGGTCGAATCCGTACGCGGGATGCGAGCCGAAATCCTCGATGGACATGAGGCCGTAGTGCACGCCGAGCTCGACGTTGGAGCTGCGGATCCTCGGCACCTTGATCCGGCGGCGCGTGACCCGCGGCTGGACCACGCCCGGCGGAACGTTGTCGCTGCCGGCCGACGGGCTCGCTTGCGCAGCCTCGGCGCGCGCCTCTTCCCGGGCTGCGCGTACTTCGGCGCGGTGCTCGCGCCAGCGATGCACCGAGGCGCAGCCCGGCAGCAGCGGCAACGACAGCAGCACCGCCGTCAGAAGAAGACCGCGAACCCGAGTTTCCATTCGTCCTCCACCTGGTTTCGATTCTGCGTCGTGATCACGATGTGAGTCTTGTACTCGGCGCGCAGAAACAGGCTGCGCGTGAGGTAAAACCGCAGCCCGCCGCCTACGTACGCCGTCTGCTCCGTCCGGTTCGCCGGCTGAACCAGAGTGGCCTTGGGCTCGATGTGCAGCACCCCGAGGCCCAGCATCAGGAAGGGCGCCAGGCGCCACTGCGGCATCGGCACGTGAGCGAGGCCGATATCGGCCGTGACGCCGTTGGAATAACGACCGAGAAACTGGCCGACCGACGCCTCGACGGCGAGCTGCGAGTTGAAAGAATAGGAGGTGTAGGCGGAGACGAGGTTCGCGCCGCCGTACACGCCGGCGAAGGCGCCCGCCTCGAAGGGGTGCGAGGTAAAGCCGGCGCGAGTCCCGACGCGCAGCGGCAGCGGCTCGCCGTCGGCGAGTATCGTTCGCAGCATGTCATTTTCCGACGCCCATCCCTCGACTCCGCGTCGGGTGCGGACCTTGAGCCATTCCGTGCGGCGAAAGAGCACGAGGACGCTCTCGCCCCGCGGCACCACATCGAATACCGGGTAGCCGCGGCCGGGTCCCGTGCGCAGCTCGAGGTAGGGCGTCGTGACGAACACCTGCGCATAGCGCTGCGCCCGGTGCGCGAACAGATGCGGGAACGGGCGCGCGCTGCACAGGGCGGGAGCCATGAGCGCGGCGAGCAGCAGGACGAGGGCGGTGGGGGCGCAGCGCAAGCTCGTCCTAATTCTTCGGCACGTTCGGATCGAACGGATTGTTGAAATTCTGCGCGCCGATGTCGAGCCACTCGGAAATCAGGCGCAACTCGTCCGGCGAGAGGATTCCCGCGTGGATGGCATCACCGCTGCCCGGCGCGAAGAGCGCGAGCGAGGCGCTCGAGTTCGGGCCGTCGGCGCTGCCGGCATCGAGAAACGGCCCGACGGAGATCGTGGTCGGGTTGCCGTTGGCATCGGGCGGACCGGGCACGTTGTGCGCGAAGAGCAGATCCGTGTAGGAGACCAGCTCGACCGGATCGGCGTTCGAGGCGGTGTTGGACAAGTCGAGGTTGCCGGCCGGCTGCGCGGGGGCACCGGCCGCGTTGGTCGGGCTGTGACAGCCGCCCTGGGTGCAGGTGTGATCGACCGTGGCGCCGTTCACCGTCACGGTACGCGGCTCGTCCCAGATCGGCTGGATGTGCTCCGGATAATCGATCACGATGCGGCAGTTGGAAGCCCAGGCGCTCTCGCAGCCGGGAGTGGCCGCGGGGATGGGTGCGAGCTCGCCGGCCGGCAAGGCGGAGTACTGATAGGCGATCGCCGGGTTCGCCGGCAGCCCCTGCGACGTCCAGACATCCGTGTAGAAGACGTCGATGCTCGGAGTCATGCTGCACTGCGCAGTCGAGAGGGCGCTGCCCTGGCAGCTCACGCGAGCGCGCGCCTCGGCCATGGTCTCGCCGCTCTCGGGCAGGTAGGTGGCGACGCTGTCCGGAAACGGTGCGCCTGCCGCCGCTCCGGAGTAGGCCGCCGGAAAGAGGCCCGCGCGGCCATGCGAGTAGGGTTTGGCCGCGCTCGGGGGGGCATGGCAGCCGTTGCACTGCAGCAGCTCGCCGGCCCGCACCTGCAGCCAGTCGCTGTGCTCGGGGAAGCCGGGCAGACGGCGCGCGTTGGCGTCCAGGATCTCGATCTCGAAGGCCACGTCGGCCGGGACTTTGATCTTCACCGAGCCGTCGGGCTCGACCGGGGCGTAGCCCATGATCTCGCGCATGTAATCGGAGGCGCCGAACGCCTCCTGGGCGAGGTTGACCACGGTGCGGTCGGGAATCGAAACCGCCTTCACCAGGCGGATGAAGCGCGCCGGCCGGGCGCTCGCCGGTGTATTGCCGTCGGCGAGGGCGACGATGCCCCCGGGAGCGGCATCGACTCCATCGAAGTCGTAGACGCTCCTGATGTCGACCTCGCCCACCCCCTCGCCCTGCAGCTCGGGGTCCGGCGTGATGGGTGGGATGATCTTCGGGATCGGCCGCGGCTGCGCGGCGGCGACGTCCGTGATCATCACCCCCTCGGTCGGCTGCAGGATCGGGGTGAAGGTATTGCGGCCGGGATCGAACATCCACAGGCTGTAAAGCGGCGGGGCTGCCTGCGCGGTGGGGTTCTGCAGCGCCTGCGTGGTGCAGGGCACGATGGCCGGGGGAGTCTGCGTGTTGTCGAGCAAGCGGCACTCGCTCCAGCTCACGAGAATGCGCCCCGTTCCGTCCCAGAGCGGCCACGCGGAGTTGAATCGGCCGCCGGCGGAAGGGCCGGGAAGCGTGCTCACCGGGTTCGGGGTCGCGGCCGTCTGGGCGGGTCCCTTGAGCGTCGGATCGGCGAGCAGCGGCTGCGTGTTCTCGACGTATTGGCTGCCGTCGATGATCTCGAGCTGTCCGCCGAAATCGACGCCGGTGTACTGGCGCGCGATCGCGAGCATCCGGCCGTCCTGCATCTCGTGCGGATGGGAGAACTCGATCACGCTGCCGTTGGTGCCCGTCATATGGCTCTGGGCGCCGTAATAGAGCTCGAGGTCGGTGCCGTCGGGATTGATGCTGTAGAGGTCCATCTGATCCTTGCCGGGAGCGTGGTTCCAGCGCGTGAAGAGAATCCGGCCCCCCGAGAGCACGGTGGCGTCGCGATCATGGCTCTGATTGAAGGAAATCTGATCGATCTTGGTGCGGTCGGGGCTGATCACGTGCAGGTTGAAGATGGGCTCGGTGCGCGCCTCGTCCTCGGCGACGAACTGCGGCTTGCCCTCGTTGATGAGCACCGCCTGGGAATTTCTCTGCCGGGTGGAGGAGAAGACGATGCTGCCGTCGGGCAGGTAGTGCGGCGAGACATCGTTCACCGTGTCGGGGGCGGTGTCGGCCGTCGGGTCGATCATCGGCGTCAGCGTATTGGTCGCGATCGTATACTCGTAAATGCGCCAGGAGGGCGGATCCTTCGGATTCATGTTCATGGTGAGCGGCCCGCGCATCGCGAACGCCACCTTGGTGCCATCGGGTGAAACGTCGACGTCCTTCACGTCATAGCTCGCGCCGGCGGTGATGCGCGCGGTGATATTGCTCTCGGGCGCATCGGGCGAGGCGGCCGAGCGCATGTAGAGGTCCGCCGAGGGGGAGGTGACGCGCATCATGCGCAGGTCGTCCTGCACGATGGTGCCGGTCGCGGTCTGCGGGATCGTGCGTTTGACGTAGAAGATCGGAAAGTCGACCGTGCCCGGATCGGGTCCCTGGCTGTTGGCGAGGTTGACGCTGCCGCCGCCGCTGCCGCCGCAGCCGGCAAGCGCCAGCGCGAGGCACAGCATGAGCGCCGCGGCGCGCGCGCCGGGCGCGCGCACGTCCGATCGATCTGAGAACGGCGTCACGATTTCACGCTGCAAGCTCATGGCAACCACTCCGGACGGACCCCATCGCGCCGAATCCGGTGAGGCGCGAACGTAACATAACCCTGGTGACCGCCGCCCCCGTTCTTGCCGGCCGTGTCGATCCGGTCACGATTCCGGCCGATTGCGGCGTAGCGCTCCGCTAGTAGGCACTGTTATGTCAGTGTGCCGCCGTGACCGGACTCGCACTTTGGCGCGCATCGGCGCCGTCAGACGCGAGGTTCTTCGTCGTGTTGACGAAGAAGGCTTGCAAGTGACACCAAACAACATCGTTGTCGGCGTCCTGCGACGTTGGTTTCGCTGTTTTCAAGCCGGTATAGTGCCGCTCGCGCCTCTGCATTTGGGAGCGAACGGGTGCCATGAAGCATCGATCCAAGAATCGACGTCATCGTGAAGGTCTCGCGCGACGCGCCACCTGCGGCGCGTGCGTCCTCGCACTGTTGGCGGCGCAGGCCGCTCCTCCCGCTCTGGCCGGCCCGTACGAGCAGGCCCGGCGCATCTACATGCGTCTCGCGGGCGTGCCGCCTTCAAGCACGGTGCTGCAGATGATGGAGAACAAGATCGCCACCGAGCCGGGACAACAGGGGCTGCTCGACGCGGCGGTCATAGCCACCGATCCGAAGTACGCGCCGGACTTCTACGACGTGACGCTGAAGGAGTTCGTCAATCCCTGGACCAACCGCAATCAGTCCGCGTTCGTCCCGTTCAACGATTACACGGCGACCGTGATCGGCATGATCCGCGACGACGTGCCGTTCAATACGGTGCTGTCGGCCGATATTCTCTACACGGTCAATGCGCCGGGGCTGCCGGCGCCTTCCGCGGCCAACAACGATCACTACGCGACCGCCGAGGCCGACGGCGTCGATTTCTCGACCGCGCTCAAGCAGACCACTCAGTCGGGGGAGTACGGCCTGCCGGTGCAGGCGACCGCGGGCGTGTGGACGACGCGGGCGGGGGCGGCGGCGTTCTTCGTGCTCGGCACGAACCGGGCGCAATTCCGCTTCACGATGATCAACTACCTCTGCCACGACATGCAGACGGTGATGGACAACACGCGCCCCACCGACCGCATCCGCCAGGACGTGGCGCGCTCCCCCGGCGGCGACAGCCGCGTATTCCTCAACAACTGCGCCGCCTGCCACAGCGGCATGGATCCGATGGCGCAGGCGTTCGCCTACTACGACTTCAGCACCACCAGCAACCAGCTCGTCTACACCGCCGGGCAGGTGCAGCCGAAGTATCTGAAGAACCCGCAGAACTTCCCCTGGGGCTTCGTCACCACGAACGACGACTGGTCGAACCGCTGGCGCTCGGGTCCGAACGCCGACCTCGGCTGGGACGCGAGCCTTCCGGGCAGCGGCGAGGGCGCGAAGTCCCTCGGCCAGGAGCTCGAGAACACCGAAGCGTTCGCCAGCTGCCAGGTCGCCAAGGTCTTCCAGACCGTGTGCCTGCGCGCACCGACCAGCAGCACCGATCAATCGACCGTCGCCAACATCGAAGCCCTCTTCAAGCAGAGCAACTACGACTTGAAGCAGGTCTTCCAGCAGTCGGCTGCCGCGTGCGCGGGCTCTTGAGCCCGCACGCCGGAGGAAAGGCTCCATGAAGCGCCTCGAAGCGATCCCACGGGTCTCGACACCGCTCGCAGCGGCCACCGTCGCGCTGCTCGCTCTGGCGCTCGCCGGCTGCGGGCCGAGCGGTCCTGCGACCCAGGTCAACCAGCCGACGGGCACAGTGCCCACGAGCAACTATACGGGGCCGGCTCCGCAGACCGTCGATGTCCAGCACTTCCAAGTGAGTCTGTGGAACAACATCCGCTCGACCGACCGTTGCGGCGGCTGCCATCACCAGGGCGGCCAGTCGCCCATGTTCGCGCGCTCGGATGACGTGAACCTCGCCTACCAGGCGGCGTTGCCGCTGGTGAACACCTCGCAGCCGGGCCAGTCGACGCTGGTGCTGAAGGTGGGCAGCGGGCATAACTGCTGGGTGGCCTCGGCGCAGGCGTGTTCCGATACCATGCTCACCTGGATCCAGAATTGGATCGGCGGCGGCGCGGGCGCTTCGGAGAAAATCCAACTGGTGCCGCCGCCGCAGCAATCGGTCGGCGGCACCAAGCTTTTCCCGACCGATTCCACCGCTTTCCAGACGCTCCTGTGGACGCCGATCCTGAGACAGTTCTGCTGGCAGTGCCATGATCCCAACTCGCCGACGCCGCAGGCGCCCTATTTCGCGAGCTCGGATCCCAACCAGGCGTATCTCGAGGCGCAACCGAAGATCAACCTGGACGACCCGGCGTCGTCGCGCTTCGTCGAGCGTCTGGCGAACGAGTCTCATCACTGCTGGGCGACCACCTCCGGCGGCGGTCCGGACTGTCCGGGCAGCGCCGCGAAGATGCTGGCGGCCATCACCGCCTACGCCAACACCATTCCGGTGACTACGGTCGACCCGACGCTGGTGATCTCGAAGGCGCTGCTGCTGCAGCAGGGAATCATCGCCTCGGGCGGCAGCCGCTACGATGCCGATACCATCGCCAAGTACGAGTTCAAGGAAGGCTCGGGCAGCATCGCGTACGACACGAGCGGCGTCAGCCCGGAGGCCGATCTGACGGTCTCCGGCAACACCACCTGGGACAACGCCTGGGGAGTGATTTTCGGAGAGGGAAGCCGCGCCCAGGCACTGACCACCACCAGCCAGAAGATCGCCAACCTCATCCAGACGACCGGCGAGTACTCGATCGAAGTGTGGGCATCGCCCGCCAACATCACGCAGACCAAGGCCGACATCGTCGGCTATTCCGGCAGTGATGCCGCGCGCGATGCCACGCTGAGCCAGAGTGCCACGCAGTATCAGGCCGAGACGCGCAGCAGCAAGACGGACACCAATGGCGATCCGCCGCTGCTGACCTCCATGACCGGGAATTTCGCCCAGGCGGCGCTGCAGCACATCGTGCTCACCTACGATCCGGTCAATGGACAGAAGATCTACGTGAACGGCCAGTTCACCGGCGATGCCGACCCGAACGGTGGCGGCTCGCTCGCCAACTGGGATAACACCTTCGCCCTGGTGCTCGGCAACGAGACCACCGGCGACCGGCAGTGGCTGGGGGAGATCCGCTTCCTCGCCATCCACGACTCCGCCCTGACGCCTGCGCAGGTGCTGCAGAACTTCAATGCCGGCGTCGGACAGAAGTACTTCCTGCTCTTCGACGTGAGCAGCGTCGTCGGCATTCCCGAGTCGTACATCATGATGACCGCGAGCCAGTACGACAATTACAGCTATCTCTTCTACGATCCCACCTTCATCACCCTCACCGCCAACGCGCAGCCGCAGAACATCGCGGTCAAGGGCCTGCGCATCGGCATCAACGGCTCGATTCCGACGGTCGGACAGTCGTTCTCGACCCTCGATACGAGCATCGGTCCGCCGGCGTACACGGCCGCGAACGGGCAGCTGCTCTCGAGCGTCGGCGCGGTGATCGGCGTGGACCTCGGAGTGACCAACGACATGTTCTTCCTGTCGTTCGATCAGCTCGGCAGCCAGACGCACGTCTACGTCGAGCCGGTCGTCCCGCCGAATCCGCCGACCACGGACAACACGCCGCAGCCCGACCTCGGCGTGCACCTGTTCGCCGAGATGAACGCCTCGATGTCGGCCGTGACCGGCGTGCCGGTGAACGATGCGGCGGTTGCGGCGGTCTACGCCGCGGAGGAGCAGTCCCTGCCGGCGGTGCCGCAGATCAGCTCGTTCACCGCCTCCGAGCAGACGGCGGTGTCGCAGCTCGCCGGCGCCTACTGCAGCGAGCTCGTGAACAAGCAGCAGTACCGTGACGCCTTCTTCAACAGCCCGACTCTCGATGCCAATCTGTCGGGCGCGGCCTCGTTCTTCAATACCACTTCCAACAGGTCGATCGTGATCACGCCGCTGGTGAGTTCGCTGGCCGTCGGCACGACCGTCGATCCGACCTACGCGACGGCGCTGCAGAACGAGCTCGGGGCGCTGCTCGGAAGGATTCCGACCCTGAGCGTGAGCCCCGCGCCGACCGTGGCCACCGCCACCCAGGCGGCGTGCCAGGCGGCGCTCGGCAGCGCGGTTCTCGAACTGAAGTAGCCGGGGCACGAGGAGATCCATGCCATGCTGATTCGAAAGAAGCCTCCCCGCCCGCACGCTCTGCACGAGCCTCTCCGGCACGAGAATCACCCGCGCCCGGTCACGCGGCGGGAGCTGCTCTCCGCCGGCTTCCTCGGCGCCTCGGGCCTCGTCATGGCGCCGGCCTGGCTCGCCGCGCTCTTGAAGCCCGGCACGGCGCGCGCGCAGCAGATCCCGCTCGACAGCGACATTCAGGCGCTGCTCGCGCAGAATCAATGCAACGTCACCCAGGGCGCGGGGCTCATACCCTTCATCTGCTTCGATCTCGCCGGCGGGGCGAACCTGGTCGGCTCCGAGGTCATCGTCGGCGTGAAGGGCGGCCAGGCGAATTTCCTCTCCACCGCGGGCTACGGCAAGATGGGGGTTCCGGGCAACATGGTGCCGAGCTCGGCAGCGAATGTGAGCAATGCACTCGGGCTCCTCTGGCATTCGGACGGCGCCATCCTGCGTGGGATCCTGTCCAAGGTGAGCGCGGCCACGGCGGCCGGCACCAACGGGGCGGTGTTCCCCGCGCTCTCGGAGAACGACACCGACATCAATCCTCACAACCCCATGTACGGCATTGCCAAGGTGGGGGCGAACGGCTCGCTGCTCACGCTGGTCGGCACCGAGCCCACCGTCTCCGGCGGCAACTCCATGGCGCCGCCGAATCTCGGCGGCGTCATGATCGATCCCGCGCTGCAGCCGAGCACGATCGATCAGCCGAGCGATGCGATTGCGCTGGTGAGCTCGGGCGGCGCGAACGCCACTTCGCTTTCGGTGGCGGTGCAGGAGTCGCAGGAGCGCATCAGCTCGGGCACGAGCCTCTACAACCCGAGCGCATCCGATCCCGCCGCCTCCTTCAGCGGCGCTCTCACCGAGCCCAACACCGGCACGAGTACGCCCGGCGTACAGCTCTACACCGACCCGGCATCCGATGCGCAGCTCAAGAACCAGGTCCGCTGCGGCTACGTGAAGGCCGCGAGCAACTCGGCGCAGTTCGGCAATCCTTCCGACCTCGACCCGAGGCAGGATGCGAACATCGTCGGGCCGATCTTCCAGGCCACCGACTTCAACGACAACGATGTCGCCATGACCGCGACGGTCATGAAGCTGGTGTTGAACGGCTTTGCGGGGGCGGGCACCATCTCCCTCGGCGGCTTCGACTATCACGACAACACGCGCGCTACCGGTGAGATGCGCAACTTCCAGGCGGGGCAGATGATCGGTGCGGTGCTCGAGTACGCCGCGCGCCTCGGCAAGCCGGTCATGATCTATGTCTTCAGCGACGGCTCGCTCACCTCGAGCAGCATGGTCGATAGCACCCCCGCCGGCCGCAACAAGCTCGCCTGGCAGGGCGATTCCTCGGCGGTCGCCTCGACCTTCTTCCTCGCCTACAGCCCGAAGGGCCGACCGCAGCCGGTAGGCGGGGCTGCGAGCCAGCAGATCGGCTATTTCAGCTCCGACGGCTCGGTGGTGAGCACCTCCAGCCCCGGCGCCAACTCGGTCGTGCAGCTGGTCGAGATGGTGGTGCTCAACTACATGGCACTGCAGGGGGTCGAAGGGCAGTTCAGCACGCTCTTCCCGCAGCAGGGGCTGGGCTCCCCGAGCGATCAGGCCTCGCTCATCGCCTTCCCCGCGATCGTTTGAGATGCCGCAGCCCGCACGACTCGGTGCGCCCGGCCTGCGCCGCCTGCTGATCACCCTGCTCGCGATCGTCTGGACCGTGCCGGCGCTCGCTGCCCGCTCGCGGGCGCTGCCGGGCGCGCCGGCGCCGGATTTCGCCCTACACGCCGTCGCCGGCCCCAACGTGCGCCTCTCGGAGCACATCGGGCAGGTGGTGGTGATCTCCTTCTGGGGCAGCGGCTGTGATGGCTGCCGGGCGCAGCTCGAGGCGCTCGAGCAGGATTTCAGCCGCTACCGGGCTCAGGGGCTGCGCATCTACGGGGTGGAGGTGGCCGACGACGCGACGGCGGCGCTGCGCTTCGCGCGCGCGATCCATGTCACATTTCCGCTGCTGCTCGATCCACGCAAGAGCGTCGCCCGGCTCTATGACGTCGACAATCTGCCGATGACGGTGTTGATCGATCGCGACGGAAAAATTCGCCAGGTAGTGCGCGACTTCAACGAAACGAGTCGTCGGGCCTGCGAGAATGAGCTGCGAACGCTTCTCGCCGAATGAACGGACCGCAGCCATGCCCGAAGTTCCGTTGCCTCTCGCACGCCGGCCGACAGGCAGGTCTCTGATCGTCGCAGCAGCGCTGCTCGCCGGGCTCGCCGCCCTCTCGAGCGCCGCTGCCTTCGCGCAAACTCCGGCACCCACCTCGGCGGCACCGCAGCCTGCGGCGACCGGCGCGCAGGTCCCCGCCGGGTCCGTCGATGAGCAGGTTCAGTCGCTAAAGAGCGACGTGCTCGATCTCAACCGCGATCTCTTCGTTCTCGAGCAGGAACTGCTCTATCCAGCCAACACCCAGGTGGCCGTGTTCGTTTCCATGGATGCGGGCACCTTGTTTGCCCTCGATTCGGTGCAGCTGAAACTCGACGGCAAGGAAGTTGCCGACTATCTATATACCCCGAGGGAGGTCCACGCGCTGGTCCAGGGCGGCGTACAGCGGCTCTACGTCGGCAATCTCAAAGTCGGCAAGCACGAGCTCGTGGCCTTCTTCACCGGCAAGGGACCACACCACCTCGACTATACCCGGGGCGCCACTCTGCAATTCCAAAAGGACATCGGCGCCAAGTACCTCGAGCTCACGATCACCGACGATCAAAGCAAGCTCCAGCCGCAGTTCCGGATCAAGGACTGGGATTGAGGCATGGCCCGCCCGGCGTGCCTGTGGGTGCTTGCCGCCGTGACGCTGCTCGCCGCAGCGGCGCCGGCTGCGGCACGACTTCACGATCCGGAGGCGCTTCCCGAGGTGCAGATCCAGGACCTGCCATACGGCGACGTACTCTTTTATTACTACCAGGGAAAGGACTTCGAGGCGGCCACGCGGCTCCTCGCCTATGAGCACTGGCAGGGGCTGCCGCACCAGCAGACCGACACGCACCTGCTGCTCGCGGGGCTATATCTCTCACTCGGCATGTATGACCGGGCGAACCGCTCGTTCGAGGAGTTGCTGACGAGCGGCGTGCCCACGGGCGTGCGCAACCGGGCGTGGTTCTACCTCGGCCAGGCGCTCTATGCCCGCGGGCAGTATGTCGAGGCCGAGCGGGATCTCACCCGCATCAGCACGCGGATGTCACCGGATCTCGAGGCGCAGAAGGAGCTGCTGCTCGCCAACGTGTGGATGCGGGAAGGTCGGTTCGACCAGGCCGCGCAGCTGCTCGAGCGCTGGCGCGGCGCGCAGCAGGGATGGACGGCCTATGCCCGACTCAACCTCGGGATCGCGCTGGTGCGTCAGGGCAGGCTGGCGGAAGCGGCGCCCATTCTCGAGTCCGTCGGCACGATGTACGCGCTCGCGCCCGAGATGCTCGCCCTCAAGGACCGCGCCAATCTCGCGCTCGGGCTCGCGTACCTCCAGGCCAAGCAGCCCGCCCGGGCGCGAGAGGCGATCGATCGCGTCCGGCTGGAGGGGCCCTTCTCCGGCGAAGCGCTGCTCGCCGCCGGCTGGGCAGAGGCGGCGGACGGGAACTACCGCGCCGCGCTCACTCCCTGGCTGGCGCTTCACGGGCGCAGCGCGCTCGATCCATCGGTCCAGGAGGCCTACCTCACCGTGCCGTATGCCTTCGTCGAGCTGAAGGCGGCCGGGCAGGCGGCGCAGTACTACCGGACCGCGCTCAACTCCTACGACGAGGAGTCGGCGCAGATCGACGGCGCCATTGCCCGCATCCGGGCCGGCGGCCTGATCGCGGCGCTCCTCGCCCGCGAAGGTGATGCCGCCTCCTCGGGCGATGTGGGGAACGATCCGCTCGATGACGACTCGCTGCCGGACCGGCTGAACTACGGCTGGTTCTGGCAGCTCGGCCGCGTTCCCAACGATCCCGAGTCTCACTATCTCTACGGCGTCTTTGCCGGATCGGACTTCCAGGAGGGATTGCGGAACTACCGCGACCTGAAGCTGATGGGGCGGATGCTGGGGCAATGGTCGACCACCATGAGTGCCTTCCAGGAGATGATCGCGGTCCGCCATCGTGCTTATTCGCAACATCTGCCCAAGGTCGATGCGCTGCTGACTTCCGGCACGCTCTCGAGCCTGAAGCAGCGTCGGGCAGCGCTCGGCGATCGCCTGGCGCAGGTCGAGCGCACCCGGGATGTCGCGGCGCTCGCCACGCCCGAGCAGGCGGCGCAGTGGGCGCGGGTGCTTCGCGTTCAGGCGACGCTCGCCCACGATCCCGACACGCCGACCTACGCCAAGTTGCGAGAGCGCCTGGCGCTGGTGAGGGGCGTTCTTCTTTACCAAATGGATCAGCAGTTCGCCGCGCGGCTATGGCACGAGCGGGTGCGGCTGCAACGACTCGATCTGGCGCTGACGGAGGCGCAACGGGGTTGGACCCGACTCGAGAGCGGGCGGCAGGCGCTGCCGGTCGAGACCGGCGATTTCGCCGGACGGGTGAGCATGCTGCAGCAGCGCATCGGCGCTCTGCAAGTGCGGCTTGCATCGGCGGAGACGGCACAGGGCCGAGCACTCGCGGAGCTCGCGGTTCACGATCTCGAGCAGCAGAAGCAACGGCTGCAGGGCTATCGTGTCCAGGCGCAGTTCGCACTCGCCACGATCTACGATCAGGCGGCTCATGCGGCCGGCAACAGCACCGTCGCCCCCGTGCCCGCGGAGCCGCAGCGATGAGAGGGGCACGTGCGATGGCCGCGCTGCTCGGGGTGCTCACCGCCTCCTTGGGGTTGTGTCAGATTGCCGACTCCCGCGGAGGAGCCGACCCCGCGAAGTCGCCGACCATTCAGGACCTCGAATCCCACCCGGTGCAGATCGTGAGGGGAGGTCAGGTTGCCGCCAGCGACTCGACCGCGATGGCGAGCTACCAGCGCTTCCTCGCGCTGCAGCAGACCGACCCGAGGCTGCGGGCGGAGGCACTGCGCCGGCTCGGGGATCTCAACCTCGATGCCGGGGAGCTGCAGCGCATGGAAAGCGAGCTCTCCTCGGTCGACCTCCACGGCGCCGAGGCCATCAAGCTGTACACGACGCTGCTCTCCGTCTACCCCGACTATGAGCACAATGACGAGGTGCTCTATCAGCTCGCGCGGGCCTACGACACCACCGGCCAGCCCGATGAGGCGCTTCGCACCCTCGACCTCATCGTGCAGCGCTATCCTGGGGCCGGCGATATCGATGAGGTGCAGTTCCGGCGCGGCGAGCTGCTTTTCTCGGCCCGCCGCTACCCGCAAGCGCAGCAGGCCTATGCGGCGGTCATCGCCCGCGGTGCCGCCTCGCCGTTTTACGTGCAGAGCCTGTACAAGGGCGCCTGGTCGCTCTACAAGGAGTCGTTGCCGCAGCAGAGCCTGCCGGTATTCGCGAAACTGCTCGACATCGAGCTGTTGAGCGAAGACGGAGGGGTGCGGCCGCTGTCGGAGCTCAGACGCGCGGATCGGGAGCTCGTCAAGGACTCGCTGCGCGTCATGAGCATCACGTTCTCGCAGGACGCCGGCTCGCAATCGATCGAGCAATTCGTCGGCCACTATGGCGCCCGCCCGTACGATGCGCTCCTTTATTCGACGCTGGGCGATCTTCTCGTGGCGAAGCAGCGTTATCAGGACGCCGCCGCGACGTATCTCGCCTACGTCGACAGTCACCCGCAATCGAACGCCGCACCCGACCTCGCGGCGCAAGCCATCCGCGCGTACTCGAAAGGAGGCTTCGGCCAACTCGTCTTCCAGGCGAAGCGCGACTATGTCGAGCACTATGGCTTCAGCTCCGCGTACTGGCGCACCCACGCGCGGGCCTCTCACCCGGAAGTGGCCGCGGAGCTCGAGACCGATCTGCGGGACGTGGCGACTTACGATCATGCGATGGCGCAACGCACCCACGACCCGCGGGACTACGCGCAGGCAGCGCGCTGGTATCGGGAATACCTCGACTCCTTTCCCGCAGCGCCCGATGCCGCGCAGTTGAATCACCGGCTTGCCGATGCGCTCTTCGCCGCCCATCTTTACGCCGAGGCGGCGACCGCCTACGAGCACACCGCCTATGACTACCCGAGGAATCCGCAGTCTGAGAGCGCCGGCTACGCCGCGTTGACGGCCTATCAGAAGGCGAAGTCGGGACTGAGCGGCGCCGCTCTCGCGGCCCTTGAGCGGCGTGCGATCGATTCCGGCGTGAGATTCGCGCAGGCATTTCCCGATCACCCCGACAGCGCGGGTGTCCTGACGCGGGCGGACGAGGCGGTGTTTGCCGCGGGTGATCTGCCGCGGGCCGTTCAGATTGCCGGCCTACTCCTCGCGCGCCATCCACCTGCTGACGACGCGAAGCGGCGGATCGCCTGGACCATCGTCGCTGAGGCGGATTACAAGCAAGGAGAGTACGCGCAGGCGGAACCCGCCTTCATCCAGGCGCGCGAGCTGGCCACCTCGGATGCCAAACTCAGCGCCAAGCTCACGGAACGCATCGCCGCCACCGTGTACCGGCAGGGCGCCGCAAAACGGCAGGCGGGCGATGGCCAAGGGGCGGTCCGCGATTTCCTGCGCGTCGCACAGGTCGCGCCGGGCTCGAGCATTTGCGCAACGGCCCTCTACGATGCCTCCGCCGAGCTCATCCAGTTGCAGGATTGGAGCCGCGCGATTCAGGTGCTGCAGGAGTTTCGCAGACGCTTCCCCCATCACGCCCTCTCGGCCGATGTCGACGACAAGCTCGCCGTGGCGTACGCCGGCGCCAATGAGCCCACGCAGGCGGCGCAGCAGTTCGAGACCATCGCGGCGGAGCCGGCGCAGGCGCCGGCGATCAGGAAGGAGGCGCTGCGCCGCGCGGCCGACTTATATGCCCAAGCGCATGAGGTTCCGCAGGCGATGGCGATGCTCGAGAAGCTCATCGAGCAATACCCGACTTCTCTGGGCGATGCGCAGGAGATCCGCCAGCGCCTGGTGGATTATGCCGCCGCGGGCGGCGATCTCACCGCCCGTGACCATTGGTATCGGGAGATGGTGCGGGCGGACGCGCAAGCCGGCCCGCAGCGCACCGCGCGCATGCACTACCTCGCCGCCAAGGCACAGCTCGCACTCGCGGCCGAGCCGCGCGATGAGTTTCGCGCGATCCGCCTCACCCTGCCGCTCGCACGGACGCTGAAGGCCAAGCGCCGCGCGATGGAGCGCGCGCTCGCCGCCTACCGGCTGGCCGCCGCCTACGGTGTCGCCGAGGTCACGACGGCGGCGACTTACGAGATGGCGGATCTTTACCAGACGCTGGCGCGGGATGTTCTCGCCTCCGAGCGCCCGCGGGGTCTTACCGCTCAGGAGCTCGATGAGTACAACTCGCTGCTCGAGGATCAGGTGTTCCCCTTCGAGGAGCAGGCCATCAAGGTCCATGCCCTGAACGCGCAGCGGGCGAGTCAGGGGACTTACGATCAATGGGTGCGCAAGAGCTTCGTGGCCCTCGCGCAGTTGGATCCTGCGCGCTACGGCAAGACGGAGTGGATGTCAGATGTGGTCACGACGCTCAATTGAACTGCTGATCGGTGTGTCGCTGCTAGCGGCCGTGACGGCGTGCGCCGTCGCC
>DATFCZ010000077.1:0-13136 GCA_035252605.1 Steroidobacteraceae bacterium | reverse complement strand
CCGGAAGCGGCGCACGCGAGCGCTGCGCGGCGCGCGAAAGCCTCCACGGAGCGAGCCAACGGGTCGGCGGCAGATGGCGGCCGTCGCCGCGCGGCGGCAAAGAAACCCGTCAAGGGCAAGCGCCTCGCTCCCAAGCGCACCCGCAAAGCTGCGCCGGGGCGTGCGCGCGGCCTCAAGTAGCTCCGGCGGCGCGATCGGGCGCATGCGCTTCGGCGCCGCGTTCCTGACTCTGACTTTTCTGCTGCTCGCGGCCTGCGCCAACCCGGGACCGAGGCTTGCTCGCGAGCGCCAGAAAGCGGTGCAGACGCGAGAAATCATCAACGAGGCTCTTCCCGGGGCGATCTCCGATCGCGCCGGCTGGAGCGCCGATATCGCCGTGGCGTTCACCAAGCTCAGCATCCCGCCCACGCGCGAGAACGCCTGTGCGGTGGTGGCCGTGATCGCGCAGGAGTCCGGCTTTCGTGTCGAGCCGGTCACTCCCAACCTCGGCAGGATCGCGCTGCACGCGCTCGATGAGCGCGCAGCGCATGCCGGGATCCCGGTAGCCCTGGTGCACGCGGCGCTCGAGTTGCGATCCTCCGATGGACGCACCTATCTGCAGCGAGTGAAGGCGGCGCGGACCGAAAGACAACTGAGTGATATCTACGAGGACTTCACCGGTCGGGTGCCGCTCGGTCGGCGGTTGTTCGCCAGCTGGAATCCCATTCGCACCCGCGGCCCCATGCAGGTGAGCGTCGTGTTCGCCGAGCGGTTCGACAAGGAGAAGCCCTATCCCTATCACGACCGGCGGCGTGACCTGCGCGAGGAGCTCTTCAGCCGCCGCGCCAGCATCTATTTCGGCACCGCCCATCTGCTCGATTACCCGGCGTCCTACGATCGTTATCTCTTCCGCTTTGCCGACTACAACGCCGGTCAATACGCGAGCCGCAATGCAGCTTTCCAACGCGCGGCGAGCATCGCTGCCGGCCTGCCGCTCAAGGCCGATGGCGCGCTGCTGGCGGGCGACCCCGGCGCCGAGGGCGCCGGCAGCACGGAGCGGTTGCTCGCTGCGCTCTCGGGGCGGCTGCGCCTGAGCAAGACCGACATCCACGCGGCGCTCGCGCAGTCCGACTCACAGAGCTTCGAGGGGACGCAGCTCTATCGGCGGGTATTCGCGCTCGCGGACCGCAAGAGCGGCCGCCGGCTGCCTCGAGCCGTGCTGCCGCAGATCCGGCTCGGAGGTCCCAAGATCGAAAGACCCCTGACCACGAGCTGGTACGCCCGGCGGGTGAACGAGCGCTTCGAGAGTTGTTTGCATCGTTGAGTCTCAGGCACGGGGATGTGCCCGCCGCCGAAGCTGGCGGAACCTCGAGCAAAACCACGCCTTGTGCCCGAGGGCGCGCCGGTCCGGGCAGTGCCCGGATCCAGCGCCATCGACTAAGGATTGTGGACGATGTCGCCGACGGAGATCGTGTTGGAAGCGCCCACGATGAGTCCGAAGCTCAGCTGCGGATAGCTCTTGAAGACGAGCACCGTGCCCGCCCGCTCGTCCGGCAGCCGCACCCGCGGTGCGAACACCGAGTCCACTTCGTTCATGTCGCTCGCGCCGGCGTGCGCGTAGGTATCCCGTACCACCTGACCGGCCTCATCCACTTCCAACACGTTGCCTGGCTCCAGGCCCGCGTCCGAGCCGCGGTTGATGACCACGATGTCATACTGGCCCGCGAGGTCGCTGACTCCGGTGTCGCCCACGATCCAGACGACCTTGCCGTTGATCTGGGTGGCGGGTGCGCGCGGCTCGAGGTTGATCGGCGCCTGGATGTCCGTCGAGATCAGCTTGTCGCCGCGCAGCGTTTCGCGCGCCGTGTCGATCAGCGCGGCGCGGGCGGGATGGGTCGGCGGCTGGGTGATCAGCGCCGTTGCCGTGTAGATGCCGAGATAGCCCAATACGTGCCCGGTGTCGGGATCGCGCAGCTGCTCGCTCACGTGGATCACGCTGTAGCGGCTGTGCGGACTCGGCCCGAGCCCCCTGATGTAGGCAATGACGTCCGAGCCTGCGATCTGATGGTCGTCGCGGAAGGCGATGACGTGCGGGGCTGCCTGCACCTCCTCGTTCGTGAGCACGGTGGGCCGGCCCAGAAACGCGGCGATGGTCGCGTACGGTATGGTCGGGATCGCGGCCGTGATCGGCGTGCTGCGCAGCCGCGGCTCGAGCCGAAGCGCGCTCTGCTCGACTATCCGGACCTGCGGCCGGCCGTGCCGGTCATAGGCCAGAGCCAGCTTGTCACCGGGATAGATGAGGTGGGGGTTGCGGATGTGCGGATTGATGTACCAGACCTCGGGCCAGTCCCAGGGGTCGCGCAGGTACATGGAGGCGATGCCCCAGAGCGTATCGCCGCGCTTGACCGTGTAGGTCATGGGCGCATTCGGGTTGACCTGCGGCATGGGCGCCGGCGAAGCCTGGGGCGAGGCTTGCGCCGCCGAGGCTGCGGCTTCGGTCGCGCTCTGCCCCTCATCGGGGGCCTGTTGGGGCGCGGGAGACTGCGACGCGCTGTCCTCCGGGGCGGCAGGCGCGGTCCGGTGGGAGCCATGCAGCGACGAGCATGCGGCCAGCGTAACCGACAGGACGAGACCTGCAGCCAAGCGGGCCCGGAAAGCTAGATTCGAGACCATCCTCCACCCCTTCGTGTATCGGCTACGCCGCGTTGCTCGGCCCATCCTGGGCCTGCGACTCTGTCGACCTCACGGCCCAGGGAACGGCCCCTGCGCCGCTACTCACCTGCTTCGCAGCCGCGACCGGCGGGCTGCGACCAGCTTGAATGGGCGGGCTATAATCGCATGCCGTCACCGGGTTCAGGGCAGCTTAATGTCAAGTTGTGCGCTCGGTCACGCGCCCGCGACCCGCTGCCGAGGGTTCGCGGGCCCTTTGAAACCTCTGCGACCCGCCCCCACAAACGCATCAATGGCGATTAGAACGATTCTCGAATTTCCCGATCCGCGGCTGCGCACCCGAGCACAGCCGATCACATGCTTCGATGGCGAGCTTCACCGGGTCATCGACGACATGCTGGAAACCATGTACGCCGCGCCGGGTATCGGCCTTGCCGCCACGCAGGTCGACGTTCATCAGCGGCTGATCGTCATCGACCTGTCCGCCGATAAGAGCGCTCCGCTGATCCTGATCAATCCGGAGATTCTCGCCCGCGAGGGACAGATCGAGACCGAAGAGGGGTGTCTCTCGGTGCCCGGGTACTTCGATGAGGTGAAGCGCGCTTCGAAGATCCGCCTGCGCGCCCAGGACCGCGACGGCAACGTATTCGAGAGGGATTGCGAGGACCTGCTCGCCGTCTGCGTCCAGCACGAGATGGATCACATCGACGGCAAGCTGTTCGTCGATTATCTCTCCAACCTCAAGCGCGAGCGCATCCGCAAGAAACTCGAGAAGGAACGCAAGGAGCGCGCGGCCCGGCCGGCCGCGCCCCGCGAGCGTCGCAGCGCGCTGTGATGGCGCAGGGTGGGGTCTCGCTGCAAGCGCCGCAGGCGCCTTGCAGCCAATGAAGGAAGCATGCGCGTCGCATTCGCCGGCACGCCGGAATTCGCCGTCCCCACGCTGTTGGCGCTGATGCGCTCGCCGCACTCGCTCGTGGGCGTCTTGACCCAGCCCGACCGCCCGCGCGGCCGAGGCCAGCGGCTGACTCCGTCGGCGGTCAAGGTAGCCGCCGGGGCTTCGGTGCCCATCGATCAGCCGGCCTCGCTCAAAACTCCGGCAGATCGCGCGCCGCTCGAGGCCTGGCGGCCGGACGTGCTGGTGGTCGTCGCCTATGGCCTGCTGTTGCCCAGAGCCGTACTCGAGATCCCGCGGCTCGGTTGTGTGAACGTCCACCCCTCGCTACTGCCGCGCTGGCGCGGCGCGGCGCCGATCGAGCGGGCGCTGCTCGCGGGTGACGAGACGACTGGCGTCACCATCATGCTCATGGACGAGGGACTCGATACCGGACCGCTGCTGCTGCAGCGCTCCATGGCGATCGAGGCCACCGACACCGGCGCCAGCCTGCGCGAGAAGCTCGCGCCCCTGGGCGCTTCGCTGGTGCTCGAGGCGTTGGGCGGCCTCGCCGAGGGGACACTCCGTCCACGCCCCCAAAGCACCGAGGGCGTCACCTACGCGCCCAAGCTGGAGAAGCGCGAGGCGCCCATCGACTGGAGCCGCCCGGCGATGCAGATCGAGCGGCAGATTCGGGCATTCGAGCCCTGGCCGGTCGCGGAGACCAGCTGGCGAGACCCCGCACGGGGCGTGGCCGAGCGCCTGCTGGTGCACGCCGCGAGACTCTCACCGGATCTTGCGACGGTTGCAGGTCCTTCGGGCTACATCGTCGCGGTAAATGGACACCATCGCGACGGCTATATCCGCGTGCAATGCGGCACCGGCTGCCTCGACCTCCTCACCCTGCAGCGACCGGGAGGGCCGCGATTGCCGGCTCCGGTGCTCACCCGCGGAACGCTCGCGCTCAAGCCGCACATGCGCCTGGGCAGCGGGACTTGAGCCGCAGACCGCCGAACCCGGGCGCGCGGTCCCTCGCCGAGGCTGCGCGCGCGGTCGCTGCGATCGCTTCGGGACGCTCCGCGGAAGAGGCGCTATCCGCAGTCGAAGCCAGCCCGGAGCGGGCAGTCGTGCGCGCCATTGCGCTCGGCACGGTGCGCTGGTACCTGCGCCTGTGTCCGGCCCTGGACGGGCTGCTCGACCGGCCAAGGGCGCTCGCGGCAGAGGTTCACGCGCTCCTTGTCACCGCTGCGCATCAGATCGAGTACTCGCGCAACGCGCCGGCGCTGGTGGTGGACATGGCGGTGGATGCGGCCCGCGCACTGCGTCAGCCGCACGCCGCGGCGCTCGTCAACGCCGTCCTGCGCCGCTTCGTGAAGGAGCGCCAGCAATGCCTCGAGCGGGTGGACGCCGATCCGGCCGCGCGCGCCGCCCATCCGCGCTGGCTGCTCGAGGCCCTGGCGGCGGCTTGGCCGGAGGATTGGGCTCGCATCGTCGCTGCGAATAACGAGCACCCACCGATGGTGTTGCGGGTGAACGCGGCCCGCCGCTCGCCCGCCGACTACCTGAGCGACCTTGCAGCCGCGGGTTTATCGGGAACGCTCATCGACTGGATGGCGGCTCGCGGAACTCCAGCGGCAGTGCTGCTCGATCGGCCGGTGGCGGTCACGGCCCTTCCGGGCTTCAGGGACGGCTGGGTATCCGTTCAGGATGCAGGAGCCCAACTGGCCGCATCACTGCTCGAGGCCGCTCCCGGCATGCGGGTGCTCGATGCCTGCGCGGCTCCGGGCGGCAAGGCGGGGCAGCTGCTCGAGCGCGCGCCCGGTCCGTTGGAGCTCACCGCCATCGACATCGATACCGGCCGGCTGCGCCGCGTGGAAGAGAATTTTCGCCGCCTGGGGCTCGCAGGGCGGGTGGTGGCGGCGGATGTGCGCGACCCGGGCTCCTTCTGGGACGGCAGACCTTACGATCGGGTTCTGGTGGACGCCCCGTGCTCCGGGACGGGGGTGATCCGCCGCCACCCGGACATCAAGCTCCTGCGCCGCCCGGACGACGTCCCGGCCTTCGCCGGGACCCAGCTCGAGATCCTGACGGGCGCCTTTCGCCTGCTCGCGGTCGGCGGACGGCTCGTTTATTCGACCTGCTCGGCTCTGCCCGCGGAGAACGAGGCCGTGATCAGCCGCTTCCTCAAGCTCGAGCCGCAGGCGCGGCCGGCCTCGATGCCCCAGGGGGAGGCGCTGGCCCCCGGGGGGCTCGCCCGGCGGCTCGGCACTCAGCTTCATTGCGGAGGAGCGGCGGGGACCGACGGGTTCTATTATGCTTGTCTCGAAAAGACAACGCGCGGAACCTGAGCTCAGGCTTGGTTTCCGAGAAACTCACGGGTCTGCTGTTGCATAGATGCCACGACGGTTCTCACTCCGGGAGTACGGCCTCGGGCACTCGCGCACCGCTCGCCGACCGCGCCGGCGCTCGCGAGCCCTGACGCTCTTCGGGGGCACGCTGCTGCTCATCGTCTCGACGGCGCTCGCCTTCGGCAATGCGCTCGACGGGGTGCTGGCAGTCAGCTCCGCTTACGTCAACCTCGATCAGGGCGTGATTCAGCTTTATGCGCGCGTGCAGTACCCGCTCAATCCGGCGATCCGCGAGGCGCTGCAGGATGGCGTCACGCTCACCTTCGACGTCGAGGCGCGCGTCGATCGCGCGCGTCGCTTCTGGTTCGACGCGAACGTCGTCGATCTCACGCTTCGCCGCGAGCTTGCCTATCACGTCGTCACCGACCGGTTCGTGGTTCGCGACGTCCGCAGCGGCGATGAGAAGAGCTTCGAGACGCTGAAGGAAGCGCTCGCTTACCTCGGCAAGGTCGAGGGCTGGCCCATCCTCGTGGAGCCGCAGCTCGATGGGGGCCGCTATATCATCAGCGTGCGCGCCGGCGTGCGCCGCGGCAAGCTGCCCGCCTCCTTGCGGATGCTGCTTTTCTGGACGGATGACTGGCAACGCGTGAGCAAGTGGTACTCATGGTCCCTGCCGGTATGAACGACGATCGCGACGCGACCCAGCGGCTGCGGGCGCGCCGCCGCAGCGCCTGGTCGCTGGCGCTCTGGGCCGGCCTCGGCCTCGGCGCGCTCCTGCTGCTGCTCGCGAAGAGCGTGCAGAACTCCTCCGAGTTCGGCCGCCTGCAGCCATGGATCGTGCTGCTCAACATCGCCGGCGCGCTCACCCTCACCGTTCTGCTGACGCGGAAGATCTGGCAGCTCGTGCGCGACTACCGCAATCACGTGCCGGGCTCGCGTCTGACGGCGCGCACCGTGCTCATCTTCGGTGCGCTCGTGCTGGCACCGCTGCTCATCGTGTACTTCTCCTCGCTCGAGTTCATCAATCGCGGCATCGATAGTTGGTTTCGCGTCGAGGTGCGTCAGGGGCTCAAGGACGCGCTGGTGCTCTCCCGCTCGGCGCTCGACCTGCGCGTGGAGGAATGCTCGCGGCGCACGGAGCTGCTCGCCCGCGCTCTCGTCGGCCGCTCGGGCGTGGCCGTTCAGACGCGGCTCGATGAGGAGCGGCGCGCGACCGCCGCCTCCGAGATCGTGCTCTTCGGCGATCACGAGCGCATCCTCGCGGCGAGTCTCGAGAATCCGCTCGCGAGCGTGCCGCTCGCGCCGCCCGCGGACCTCGTCAGCCGCGTGAACGAGCATCGCCCTTACGTGAGCCTCGAGCCGCAGTCGGACGGACAATATCTCATTCGCATCGGAGCGCCGCTCGGCGAGTCGCCTACGAGCCCCGATGAACGTTACCTCATGGCGCTTTATCCGGTGCCGATGCAGCTCGCCGCGCTCGCCGATGCAGTGCAGCGCTCGTACTCGCAGTACGGCAACCTCGCGGCGCTACGCGAGCCGTTGAAGTACAGCTTCAGCCTGACGCTCACCCTCGTGCTCCTGCTCGCCATGTTGGCGGCGTTCTACGGCGCGATCTTTTCCGCGCAGCGGCTCGCGCGCCCCGTGCAGGATCTCATCGCCGGCACGCGGGCCGTCGGCAAGGGCAACCTCGATACGCGCCTGCCGCTGCCCTCGAGGGACGAGATGGGATTCCTGGTGCACTCGTTCAACGACATGACCAAGCGGCTGCGGCGCGCGCACGAGGAGGCGACCCGCAGTCAACAGGCGGTCGAGCGCGAGCGCGAGCGGCTGGGCGTCATCCTGGCGCGACTCTCGACCGGCGTGCTTGCGGTCGACCGGATGCTCACCGTGCGCATGGCGAACGAGGCAGCCGGGGCGATCCTGGGGACCGATCTCTCGGCGGCCACGGGTCGATCCCTGCCGGAGCTCTCGGCGAGCAACGAGCGCCTCGGACAGTTCGTCGCGGCGCTCGCGGTGCGCTTCGCCCGCGGCCGGGACGAGTGGCGCGAGCAGCTCGATCTCGACGGCGCCGCCGTCCACGGCGCCCACGGGCGGCGCAATCTCATGTGCGCCTGTACGCCGCTGCCGGGGGAGGGCGGTGACATGGGCTACGTCATCGTGTTTGACGACATCACTACGCTCCTGCAGGCGCAGCGCGATGCCGCCTGGGGAGAGGTCGCGCGCCGGCTGGCTCACGAGATCAAAAACCCCCTCACCCCCATTCAACTCTCCGCCGAGCGTCTGCGGCGGCGGCTGCTCGCGAGCATGGCGCCGCGGGATGCGGAGATTCTCGAGCGGGCTACGCACACCATCGTGCAGCAGGTCGAGACCATGCAGCAGATGGTGAATGCCTTCAGCGAGTATGCGCGCGCGCCCGAGATGTCCGTCAGCCGCTTCAGCCTCAATCAGCTCGTCACCGAGGTCGCGGAGCTCTACCGCTCCCAGGACCCGCGCGCGGCCATTCATCTGGAGCTCGATGAACGGCTCGAGACCATCGAGGCCGACCGCGGGCGGGTGCGTCAGATCCTCAACAATCTCGTGACCAACGCGCTCGAGGCGCTCGAAAGCGCGCCGCAGCCACGGCTCGAGATCACCACCCGACTCGAAGGCAGCGAGGAGACGGCCTGCGCCGCCGTCACCGTGTGTGACAATGGGCCCGGATTTCAGCGCGAGCTCCTCGGCCGAGTGTTCGACCCGTACGTCACGAGCAAGCCCAAAGGCACAGGCTTGGGTCTCGCGATCGTCAAGAAGATCGTCGAGGAGCACGGCGGGCGCATCGATGCCGACAATCGTCCCGAGGGCGGGGCTCGGATCACGGTGATGCTGCCTCTGGTGGACAGCACGCGAACGGCGGCCGGGGCGCGTGACCGAAGAGAACCATTGCGGAGAGAACGGGCATGAGCGCTCCACACATTCTGGTGGTCGATGACGAGGCGGATATCCGCGGTCTGCTCAAGGAAATCCTTTCCGAGGAAGGCTACGAGGTCGACGTTGCGGCCAACGCGGCCCAGGCGCGGGCCTCGCGCGCGCGCCAGACGCCCGATCTCGTGCTGCTCGATATCTGGATGCCCGACGTCGATGGCATTACGCTCCTGCGCGAGTGGTCCGCGTCCGCTGCCGACGGTTGCCCCGTCGTGATGATGTCCGGCCACGGGACGGTGGAGACGGCCGTCGAGGCGACACGCCTCGGCGCCTTCGATTTCGTCGAGAAGCCGCTTTCGCTCGCCAAGCTCCTGCGCACGGTCGAGCGCGCGCTCGATGCCGGCAGGCGCCGCCGTCAGTCGGGGAAGCTGTTCGTGCCGGCGCTGGCGGTGCCGGCGGGCAAGAGCAAGCTCATGCAACAGCTGCGCACCGAGCTGCAGCAGATCGCCACCCACGCCTCCTCGGTGCTCCTCATCGGCGAGCCGGGCTCGGGCCGCGAGGCGTTCGCCAGGTACCTGCACGAGCGTGGTCCGCGCGCCGGCTCACCGTTCGTCACGCTGGTCGCGAGCGGTCTGCGCGAGGCGGACGCGGAGAGTCGATTGTTCGGCCGCGTGGAGGGCACGAGCCGCTACCCGGGACTCATCGAGCAGGCGGCGGACGGAACACTCTTCATCCAGGAAATCGAGGATCTGCCGCCGAGCGCGCAGCGCCTGTTGGTGGGCGCGCTGGGATCCGGACGCTTCACCCCCGTCGGCAGCGGCGAGCCGGTCGAGGTGCGCGCGCGCGTCGTGTCCTCGGCGCAGTCGGGGGTCGAGGGGCGCGCCGGCTCCGAGGGGCTGCGCCGGGATCTGCTCGCACAGCTCAATACGCTCATCGTGCGCGTGCCGCCGCTGCGGGATTACGCGGAGGATGTCCCGGAGCTGCTGCGCCAGCAGGTCGATCGCATCGTGGACACCGAGGGACTGCCCTTTCGGCGGTTCAGCGTCGCAGCGCAGAACCGGCTGCGCAACTATCCCTGGCCCGATAACGTGCGGGAGCTGAAAAACCTGGTGCACCGATTGTTGATCCAGGGCGGAGGCGAGGAGATCAGCCTCGATGAGGTCGAGCGTGAGCTCGCCGTGCAGGCGCCGCCGGGCGAGCCGTTGGTGAAGCAGGACCTGCTCGCCCTGCCGCTGCGCGAGGCGCGCGAGCAGTTCGAGCGCGCCTATCTGCAGCAGCAGCTGCTGCTCTGCAACGGCAAGGTCGGTCAGCTCGCCAAGCGTGTCGGCATGGAGCGCACCCACCTTTACCGCAAGCTGCGCTCGCTCGGCCTGGACTTTCGCTCGATCGGGGAAGATTAGCGACCGCGGCTTCTGCGTCTTGCTCGACCCGCGCGCTGGGTTCTTGCCACGCGCCTGGCGGAGCTGCGTCCGGCGGGTTTCGCGCGCGCAGGTTTGCGCTTGCTGATGCGCGCAGGTTTGCGCTTGGCGGCGCGCGCGGGCTTGCGCTGGCTCGCTCGCGCGGCTTTCTTCGCGCGCCGCTCCGGGCTCTTGGTCGCGCGCTTGCGCGCTGCCCGCTTGGCGCTGCCCCCGGGGGTAGCGGCGGCCGCCGGATCGACGCCGCGCAGCTGATCGAGGATGGTGGGATTCTCGAGCGTCGAGACGTCCTGTGAGATCTCCTCCCCGCGCGCAATCGATCGCAGCAGGCGGCGCATGATCTTGCCGGAGCGGGTCTTCGGCAGATTGTCGGCGAAGCGGATCTCGTCCGGCTTGGCGATGGCTCCCAGATGCTCCGCCACCCAGTCGCGCAGCTCCCCGACGAGAGCGCTGGTGTTGCCCGTCGGACGCGAGCCGCGGCAGACCACGTAGGCGAAGACCGCCTCGCCTTTGATCTCGTGCGGCTTGCCGACGACCGCCGCCTCCGCAACCCGCGCGTGCGAGACCAGCGCAGACTCGATTTCCATGGTGCCGAGCCTGTGGCCCGCGACGTTGAGCACGTCATCGATGCGGCCCATGATCCAGAAGTAGCCGTCCTTATCGCGGTGGGCGCTGTCGCCGGCGACGTAGAAGCGCTGGTTGAATTTCTCCCAGTAGGCGGCGAGATAGCGCGCGTTGTTGCCCCAGATGGTGCGCAGCATCGCCGGCCACGGCCTTTTGATGACGAGGTAGCCTCCCGCATCGGGGCGCGTCACGGACTCGCCGCGCTCATCGACGATGTCCGCCTCCACCCCGGGCAGCGGCAGCGTGCAGGAGCCGGGCTTGGTCGGCGTCACCCCGGGGAGGGGAGAGATGAGTATGACGCCTGTCTCGGTTTGCCACCAGGTGTCGACGATCGGGCAGCGGCCACGGCCGATCACCCGGTGATACCACATCCAGGCCTCGGGGTTGATCGGCTCGCCGACGCTGCCGAGCAGGCGCAGGCGCGATAGGTCGTAGCGGGCGGGGATCTCGTCGCCGAGCTTCATGAGCGCGCGGATCGCCGTGGGCGCGGTGTAGAAGACGCTGACTCCGTGGTCCTGGCAGATCCTCCAGAAGCGTCCCGCGTCGGGTGTGGTCGGAGAGCCCTCGTACAACACCACGGTCGCGCCCGCCGCGAGCGGCCCGTAAGCGACATAACTGTGGCCCGTCACCCAGCCTACATCCGCCGTGCACCAGAACACATCCTCGTCGCGCAGGTCGAATACCCACTGCGTGGTCAGCTTCGCGCCGAGCAGGTAGCCACCGCTCGAGTGTTGGATGCCCTTGGGTTTTCCGGTCGAGCCCGAGGTATAGAGCAGATAGAGCGGATGCTCGGCCTCGACCCACTCCGGCTCGCAGACCTGCGATTGTCCCTCGAGCACCTCGTGCCACCAAAGATCGCGCCCCGGCTGCATCGATACCGGCCGGCCGGTGCGCTTGAGCACAATCACGCGCTCGATCGTCCCGCAGCCCGCGGCCAGCGCTTTATCGGCCGCCGCCTTGAGCTCGATCGGATGGCCGGCGCGCCAGCCACCGTCGGCGGTGATCAGCATTTTGGCGCCGGTGTCCTCGATGCGGTCCTTGAGCGCGGGCGCGGAGAAGCCGCCGAACACCACCGAGTGGATGGCGCCGATGCGGTTACAGGCGTGCATGGCGACGATGGTCTCGGGCAGAAGCGGCATGTAGATCGCCACCCGATCGCCCTTGCGCACGCCCTGCGCCTTCAAGGCATTCGCGAACCGGCAGACCTCGGCGTGCAGCTCCCGGTACGAGAGCCTGCGGGTATCGCCCGGCTCGCCCTCGAAGATGATCGCCGTCTTCTCTCCCCGATCCGCAAGATGCACATCGAGGCAGTTGAACGAAACGTTGAGGCGGCCGTCGGTGAACCAGCGGAAATTCGGCGCGGCGGAATCGTCGAGCGTCACCGTGAAGGGGGTGTGCCAGTTGAGCTCTTCGCGCGCGAGCCGAGTCCAGAAGCCGACCGGGTCATCGGCCGCCTGCCGGCGCAACCGCTCGAGATCCGCGGGCTTGATGCGGGCGCGTGCCGCGAACTCGGCGGAGGGCGCGAAAGTTCGCTCCTCCTGCAGGACGGAGGTGATGTTCTTGCTCTTCCCGCTCGCCATGACTCAATCTCCTCACAGTCGGCCGCAGGCGACTTTTTCCGACCGACTATAGCCGAATCGCGGCTGGCCGAGGGAGTCTCGCTGGGCCCTAACCCCTGACTTCCGCGAGCAGCCGATCGATGCTGGCGCGCGCCTGGCGCGCATAGCCACCGCCAAACAGGTTGGCGTGATTCAACAAGTGGTAGAGGTTGTAGAGCTCGGCACGGACCGCATGCCCGGGAGGCAGCGGCGCCTGCGCGAGGTAGGCATCGTAGAAGGCGCGGCCGAAGCCGCCGAAGAGGCGGGTCATGGCGAGATCCGCCTCGCGGTCGCCGTAGTAGACCGCCGGGTCGAAGATCACCGGCTCCTGCTGCGGGTCCGCGAGCCAGTTGCCGGCCCAGAGGTCGCCGTGCAGGAGCGAGGCCTGCGGCCGGTGGCCCCCGAGCAGTGCGCCGACCGCCTCGAGCAGCCGTGCTCCGGGCTGCTCGAGGAGCGGCGCGAAGCCGTTTTCGCTCGCCAGCGCAAGTTGATGGCGCAGGCGCCGCTCGCGGAAGAACTCCGCCCACTCGGCGAGCGGGCCGTTCGGCTGCGAGGTGCGCCCGATGAAGTTGTCGCTGGGAAAGCCGAAGTGCGCTGCGCACACCCGATGCTGGGCAGCGAGCTGCTCGCCGAGCCGACGCTCGGCGGCGCGGCCCGCCGGCCGCGACTCGATCCATTCGAGAGCGAGAAAGGCGCTGTGCGCGAGCGAGCCGCGGGCGAGCACGCGCGG
>DATFCZ010000076.1:0-10025 GCA_035252605.1 Steroidobacteraceae bacterium | reverse complement strand
ACGGCAGCGGCGGGCGCTGGCGCCACTGCCGAGGGGATTGCGCCCGAGCCTCCGCTCGGGCACTGAGTGCTCGCCGACCGGACCAGGGACGGTGCTGCATTGCAGCAACGGATTGCCACTCTCTTGTGCCGCGCCCAGTTGGGGCTCGAGGCGCCGCTCGTCCAGGTCGAAGCGACCGTGGCGAGCGGTCTACCGGCCTTCCACCTGGTGGGCCTCGCGGCCACCGTGGTGAGAGAGAGCCGAGATCGGGTGCAGGCGGCGCTGCTCTCGTCGGGTTTCGAGTTCCCGAGCGGCCGGATCGTCGTCAGTCTGGCCCCCGCGGAGATCCCCAAGGGAGGAGGCCGGTTCGACCTGCCCATCGCGCTCGGCATCCTCATCGCCTCCGGACAGCTCTCGCGGACGCAGCTGCGCGATGCGCCGACCCTCGAGCTCTATGGCGAGCTCGGGCTCGGAGGAGAAGTGAAATCGGTGCGCGGCATCCTGCTCGCGGCCGCCCATGCGAGTCGTGACGGGCACGAGCTCATCGTTCCCGCCGCGAACGCCGCCGAGGCGCTCATCGCCGCCAGCACGCCGGTCCGCGGGGCCGCCCACCTCACCGAGGTCTGCCGGCATCTGACGGGGGAGGAGCCGTTGCAGGCGCGCGCACCGGTTCGCGAAGCGCGGTCATTGGAGCGGCGCTGCGGCGCGGAGCCCGACGTAAGCGACGTCCGCGGACAGCTTCAGGCGAAGCGAGCGCTGCTCATCGCCGCTGCCGGCGCCCACAGCCTCCTCATGATCGGGCCACCCGGTTGCGGCAAGAGCATGTTGGCACAGCGCCTGCCCGGGCTGCTACCGCCCCTCACCGAAGCCGAGGCTCTCGACTGTGCCGGCATCGCCTCGGTGAGTGCCGCCGGATTCAAGCTGGGCGGTTTCGGCCGCCGTCCGTTCCGCTCGCCTCATCACACGGCCTCGGTCGTCTCGCTCGTGGGTGGTGGCGCGCAGGCGCGACCGGGCGAGATCAGCCTCGCTCACCATGGGGTGTTGTTTCTCGATGAGCTGCCGGAATTCGACCGGCGGGTGTTGGAAGCGCTGCGCGAGCCCCTCGAGGCCGGAATCGTGAGAGTCTCTCGGGCCGCCGCTCAGGCGGACTACCCGGCACAGTTCCAACTGATCGCCGCGATGAATCCCTGTCCCTGCGGCTATCTCGGCGATCCCGCCGGGACCTGCCGCTGCTCGCCGGCGCAGGCGCAACAGTATCGGGCGCGGATCTCCGGTCCTCTCCTCGATCGGCTCGACATGCACGTGCAGGTTCCGCGGCTCGAGAGTGGCGATTTCGCCGATCACATGGGCGCCGCGGAATCGAGCGCGACACTCGCCGCGCGCGTGGCCGCCGCGCGATCGCGCCAGCTCGCCCGTCAGGGCCGCTGCAACGCGCGCCTCGCGGAGGGTCAGGTCGAGCGGTGTTGCATGCTTCAGCGCACCGCCCGCACCCTGCTCGATCGCGCCATGCGGCAACTGCGCTTCTCCGGGCGAAGCCGCCAGCGAATCCTGAAGCTCGCCCGAACAATCGCCGACCTCGATGACCGGGAAGCGATCGCCGACGCGCACGTCAGCGAGGCGGTGATGCTGCGATGTCTGGACCGGGAGCGGGCTACTTCTTCTTGCCGCTGACCATGCCGGGATCGACCAGCGAGACCATGTAGTTCACCGCCTGCTCGACGAGCGCATCCGGCGCGTCGGTGCGGCCGCCCTTGGCGGGCATCGTGCCGGTGGTGCCGGTAAAGCCGTGCAGCGCGTGGTCATAGAGCGTGGGCAGACCCTTGGCGATGTGAGGCGCCCAGGCCGCCTTGTCACCCGCCTTGGGTGCCCCGGCAATGCCGGCGCCATGACAGGCGCTGCAGGTCTGCTCGAAGAGATCCTTGCCGCTCGTGGGCATGGCGGTACTCGAGGAGCCGCCTTCCTGCGCCGTGGCGCCGGCCATGGGCTTGATGGCGAGGGCGGCGTTGTTCTGCCCCGCGACCGCCTCCTGCTCGACCGGAGCGATGCGCGCCTCGACGTTCTTGACGTAGTCCGGCTCGGATATCGCCTCCTGAGCCTCCGTCGAGCCACCGATCCCACGTGCGACGACGAAGAACACGATGGCGATGGCGACCAATATGCCGATCACCAGGCTGAACATGTTGATGAAATGGCTGTCCTGCTTGCTCACCGAAGCCTCTCACGGGGTCTCGCGAACGGAGGGGGCGCAGTATAGCCGTTTGGCTCGCGCCTTCGTAATGGTGGGTCATGAGCGCTGCCGTAAATGGCGCCCGCCCCGGGCTCCGCGTATTATTCCGGGTCCCCACCGGGCGGCGCGCCCGTAGCTCAGTTGGATAGAGTGGCAGCCTCCGAAGCTGCAGGTCGCTGGTTCGAATCCAGTCGGGCGCGCCAATGAATTCGTGCGTCTATTCCGCAGACATGGGCGCCGGCTGTGGCAGCCCCCGCCTCGACCCGAACCGGCAGGCGTATCCCCGGGTGAGCTCGGCGCCGAGCAGGAAGACCTGCGCGGAGTAGTACACCCAGAGCAGTACCACGATCACCGAGCCCGCGGCGCCATAGGTGGAAGCCACGGTACTGCTGCCGAGATAGACGCCGATCGCGTACTTGCCGACGATGAAGAGCACCGCCGTGATCAGCGCGCCGACCGCGACATCCCTCCAGGCGAGTCTCACGCTGGGCAGCACCTTGTACACCGTCGCAAAGAGCAGCGCCGCAAGAGCGAAGGAGATGAGCGAATTCGTCCAGCGCAGGATCACGCCGACGACGAACATGCCCCGCGACAGCGTCTCCAGGGCGCCCAACGCCGCGCTGAAGAAGAGGGAGGCGAGCAGCAGGACCCCGAGCGACACGATGAGCGCGATCGAGACCAGCCGGGTGCGAAGATAAGCCCAGTACCAGTGCAGGCTCGCGACCGGCACGCTCCAGATCTCATCCAGCCCCGACTTCAACTCGACGAGCGCGGTGTCCGCGCTGAGGATCAAGGTCACGACGCTGATCGCGGTCGCGACCACACCCGCCGCCGGCCGATGCGCCCGCGCCAGTACCATCTGCACCTCGGCCGCGGCCTGTGCTCCGACCAGGTTGGTGATCTGCTGATGGATCTCGCCCCGGGCGGCGCCTTGGCCGAAAAAGAATCCGGCTACCGCGACTGCGAGCAGGAGGATCGGCCCGAGGGAAAAAACGGTATAGAACGCGAGCGCCGCTCCGATGCGCGATGCGCGATGCTCGCTCCAGCCGTTGGCCGCGTCCTTGACCAGCGCCCAGATTTCCCGCGCGCACCCGCCGAGCCAAGCCGGAGTGTTGAGCATGTCGGCGCTCGCGCAACCGCCGTGCCGGGCGGCCGATCGACGGCCATTCAATCCGAGGCCGAGCTCAGGTCGCGCTTTCCAGCTCCTCGAGCGCGAGCGCAGCCGACACATGGCCGAGATGTGTCAGACCTTGTGGGAAATTGCCCAACATCTCACGCGTCTTGGGCTCATACTCCTCCGCGAAGAGCCCGAGGTCGTTGGCGCAGCGGCAAGCCCGCTCGAATGCTTCCCTTGCCTCCTTGCGCCGCCGCTGATGCGCCAGACACTCGGCCAGCCAGAACGTGCAGGCGACAAACACGCCCTCACTCCCCCGCAAGCCGTCGCTCGCCCGGTACCGCAGCACCAGCCCGTCGCGCGACAGCTGCTTGCGGATGGCATCGGTCGTGCGGATCATGCGCTCGTCATCCCAGGCAACGAATTCGACCGCGGGTAGAAGCAGCAGCGCGGCATCGACTTCGTTGCTGCCGTAGCTGCGCACGAAAATGCCCCGCTTGCGGTCATAGCCGCGCTTCTCGATGTCCTGCCGCATTCCGTCACGCTCCGAGCGCCAGCGCTCGAGCGGAGCGGGCAACGAGTAGCGTTCCGCGAGGGCGATGCCACCCTCGACCGCGGCCCAACACATGACCTTGGACTGCACGAAGTGCAGTGGCCGGGATCGCACCTCCCAGATGCCCCGGTCCGGCAGACGCCGCCGCGCGATGGCGGCCTCGACGATATCCGTCAGAAAACCCCAGTAGTTGTCATCCGGCCGCTCGCCGCGCTGGCTCCAGCGCCACGACAGCTCCACCACGAGGCCGTACATGTCGGCCTGGAACTGCTCGGCGGCGCCGTTGCCGATGCGCACCGGCCGCGAGCCGCGCCAGCCGTCGAGCTTCTTCAGGTCGATCTCCGGCACCCGGCGCTTGCCGTCGACCGCGTACAGCACCTGCAGCTCATCGGCGTTGCCCGCCGCGCTTCGCTGGATGAAACGTCGCATGCCACTCGCCTCGGCCTGCAGCCCGAGATTGCTCAGCGCATGGACCGTGAAGATGGAGTCCCTCAGCCAGCAGAAACGATAATCCCAGTTGCGCTCGCCGCCGATCTGCTCCGGCAGCGAGGTCGTCGGCGCGGCGATGATGGCGCCTGTGGGCGCGTAGCAGAGCGCTTTCAGCACGATCGCCGAGCGCGCGACGGCAACTCCGGTGGCCTTTCCTTGCAGGCGCCCGTTCCGATAGGTGATCTTCGCGGACCATTCCCGCCACCAGCGCAGCGTCTCCTCGTAATGCTCATCGAGTTGCGCGACGAGCTTCTCGCCCATGTCCGAACCCTCGCACTCCTCCGGCGGCAGGAACTGCACTGCGATGCGATGGCGCGAGCTCGCATGCACCTCGAGAACGCCTTCGAGATCATGGTCGCGTCCGGCCTGCAGCGGCGCATCGCCGAAGACGGCGAGTCCCGTGTTGCTGCCGACCGCCACAAAGGTAGCCTTCGAGGACGAGTGGATCCAGGGCTTGACCTCGCCGAAGTCGAGCCGCGGCACGAATCTGACCTTGAAGCGCACCGTGCCGCTGACTCCCTCGATGATGCGCACGATCTCGCGGCGCGGTCGTTCACGGCCGCCGGTCCGCATGGCGAAAAAATCGATGAGCCTCGCCTCGCCACTCGTCGAGCGGAAGGTCGTCGCGAGCACGAGGCTCTTCTCCAGGTACTCGCGCCGCGAGTTGAATCGCCCGACCGGTTTGACCTCGAAATACCCGCCGTTGTCCCAATCGAGCAGCCGCCCGAAGCAGCTGTCGGAATCGAAACGCGGCAGACAGCACCAGTCGATCGAGCCTTGGCGGGAAACGAGCGCTGCCGAATGACAGTCGCCGATGAGCGCGTAGTCCGCAATCGCAGGGTATTCGCCGGAGCGCTTCATACCGACTCGCCTCCTTCACTCAGCGGCTGCGCAGGCCGCTGGTCGCCTCGCTCATGCGACCGATCACCGCGCGGCGGCGAGTCGGAGCTCATGCGTTGTCGTTCTTCTGCACGATTCGGCGCCCCCGCTCGCGCGCAGTCGAGGCGGGAGCGCCGACCGACACGGGCAAGCCCGGCCTCTACCAGAGCGCCGGGGGGCCGTACGGATCTATAACGGCGGCGGGTTGCCGCTCGAGTTCTGGGGCGGGGGCGGAGTGGTGCCGCCCGGAGGCGGCGTGCCGTTGGGGTTGGTGTTCGAGGGCGGAGGCGGCGGATTCTGCTCCGGCGCACCGCCGGGTTGCGTGCTTGGGTTGGCCGGCGGAGGCGCCTCCTGCCCGTTCGTGGACGGCGACGCGTTCGGGTTCGTCGACTCACTGGCCGGAGGGTTCGCCGATGAGCTTCCGTTGTCTCCATTGTTCGAGTTGCCCCCGCAGGCCGCCGCGGAGAGCGAGAGTGCGACGACGCATAGCAACAACAGGCTGCGATTCATAAGGTCACCTCTGAAAGTAAGTCGCCAGACGGAGCAGTGTCGCAAGCCGCGTACCGCCGCCGGTCGCGCCGGTGACCTTTAAGGAGCGCTGCCTATCTCTTGGCGGTGGCGCGCTTTTTCTTCTTGGCCGGATCCTTGGCCCGAGACTTGCCGAAGGAGCCCCGGTAGATCTTGCCTCGCCGCGACCGCTTGTCACCCTTGCCCATGTTATTGCCTCGCTGAGCCTTGGAACGGCGCGAAGTCTACGACCTGGCCGCTCGAAAGCAAGTGAAGAAAGGACGAGGCCGCCTCGGCGAGACGCTCCAGGCCGGAGCTTTGGCCGCGCGAGGCGCCGACAGGGCGTCTTCGCGCCAAACAGGGAAAAAAAAGGCCGGCCCCAAGTTTGGGGCCGGCCTTCAGGATCGGCTGCTTACCAGCGCTTGGGAGCGCCGCCGCCCCGTCCGCCGCCACCGGTGCGCTCCTGCGCCTCGTTGACCCGCAGGGGACGTCCGCCGAGGTCCTTGCCATTCAGGTTCTGAATGGCGCGCGACGCGTCGGCTCGCGACATCTCCACGAACCCAAAGCCACGAGGCCGGCCGGTATCCCGGTCGGTGATGAGGCTTACGGATTCGACGGTGCCGTGCTGCGCGAACAGCTCACGGACCTCACTCTCAGTGGCCGAAAACGGGAGGTTTCCGACATAGATCTTCGTCATGCAATCAAACTCCAAGAAACAGATATGACCTGGCCGGGAACGATTCGGCTTTTCTCAGACTCGGAAGCCGGTCCCGAGTGCAAGGCGGGCGGCAGGCGGGAGGAAAGGGAAAGGTGTCACGGACCGGGGAGGCACGATACCAGGACGCGGGAAATATACAAGCTCGGGATCCGTGGCTAACGGTAGCGCGCCAGTATCTTTCCGAGGCCATTGGACCCCGGGGACAGCAGCTCGTAAGGGAGGCTATTCAGCGGCTCCTCGGGCGTGCCGTTGACCTGGTGGAACTCCGGTCTGGCCCCGTCCGCACCGCCGCCCGCCTCGAGATACAGCAGCCCCGTCAGGTACTCGCCGGACTTCAGCCGCTCCTGCACCCTCGCCTGCGCAGCTCCCCTGTCTGTCGGGTCATAGCCCGCGTCGAGCTTGCGCAGCATGATGCGGCTGCCGTCATGCATGGTGACGGCAAGCGCTTCGCCCTCGCCGTACTCGGCCGTGATCTCCCGCTCCGGCGGCACGAAGTCGGCCTGCACGGCGGGCTCGTAGTGCTCCCGGGTATAGGCGTAGCTCTTGGTCGAGCCTTCATGGTCGTTGAAGGTGACGCAAGGCGAGAGGACATCGATGAGAGCGAAGCCGCGGTGCCTGAGACCTGCCTCGATGAGTGGCACGAGCTGCTGCTTGTCGCCGGAGAAGCTGCGCGCCACGAACGAGGCGCCGAGCGTCATTGCGAGCAGCACCGGGTCGATCGGCGGCTGGAAGTTGGTCTCGCCCTTCTTCGCCTTCGTGCCGAGATCGGCCGAGGCGGAGAACTGGCCCTTGGTGAGGCCGTAGACCCCGTTGTTCTCGATGATGTAGAGCATGTCGAGATTGCGGCGGATCGCGTGGCAGAACTGACCGAGGCCGATCGAAAGCGTATCGCCGTCCCCGGAGACACCGATGTAGGTGAGCCGCCTGTTGGCGGCATTCGCCCCGGTCGCAATGGACGGCATCCGGCCGTGCACGGAGTTGAAGCCGTGGCCGCCGCTGACGAAGTAGGCCGTGGTCTTCGAGGAGCAGCCGATCCCCGAGAGCTTCACCACGTTCTGCGGCTCGAGCGACTGACGCCAGCACGCCTCGACGATGGCGGCGGTGATCGAGTCGTGGCCGCAACCGGCGCATAGTGTCGAGAGAGCTCCCTCGTAGTCGCGGCGGATGAGGCCGAGCGCGTTGCGCGGCAGGGAGGGGTGGACGACCTTGGGTTTCGCGATGAAAGTCATGGTGGCTTCGTCTCCTTGAGTCAGGCGCTCGCTGCGTCCTTGTGCTGCGGCACGGGTTTCGGGAGGACTTCGGCGAGGATGCCTTCGACGATGAAGCTCGAGGAGATGGCGAGGCCGCTATAGTGCAGGAGCGAGCGCAGCTTGGATTTCTCCACCGCCGTCTCCAGCGTCAGCAGCGAGCGGAATTGCGCGTCGCGGTTCTGCTCGACCACGAAAAGCAGCCGATGCGCGGCCAGGAACCGCTCCACGTCCTCGCTGAAGGGGAAGGAGCGCACGCGCATGTAGTTCACCCCGACGCCGCGTCCCTTGAGAATTGTCATCGCTTCGTGGATCGCGCTGTCGCAACTTCCGAGCGACACGATGCCGATATCGCTCCCGGCGGTGGCATCGATGATGGCGCGCGGGACCAGCTTCTTCGCCGTGTCCCATTTGCGCAGCAGCCGGTCGAGCACGATCTGATATTCGGTCGAGTCCTCCGTGTAAGCGCCGTACTGGGTGTGTCCCGAGCCGCGCGCGAAGTAGGCTCCCTTCGGATGCACGCCCGGCAGCGTCCGGTAGGGAATGCCGTCGCCGTCCTTGTCCAGAAACCGGTAGAACTTCTCCAACTTCTCGATCTGCGCTTTGTCCAACAGCTTGCCGCGGTCCGGCCGGTAGGCATCGTCCCACTTGAGATCCCGGCACATCCAGTCGTTCATGCCGATATCGAGATCCGACAGCACCATCACCGGCGTCTGCAGCCGCTCGGCCAGGTCGAACGCCTGCGCGGCCATGTAGAAGCATTCCTCCGGATTGGCGGGATAGAGGCACACCTGGCGCGTGTCGCCGTGGGAGGCGTAGGCGCACTCCATCACGTCCCCCTGCTGGGTGCGCGTCGGCATGCCGGTGGAGGGCCCCACCCGTTGGATGTCGAACACCACCGCCGGCACCTCGGCGTAGTAGGCGAGGCCCAGGAACTCGTTCATGAGCGAGATGCCCGGACCGGATGTCGCGGTGAAGGAGCGGCAGCCATTCCACGAGGCGCCGATCACCATGCCGATGGCGGCAAGCTCATCTTCCGCCTGAATGAAGGCGAAGCGCTTCGCGCCGGTGTCCGGGTCGATGCGCGTGCGGTCGCAGAACCCCTTGAACGCGTCCATCAGCGAGGTCGACGGCGTAATCGGATACCAGGCCGCGACGGTCGCGCCGGCGAACACGCAGCCGAGCGCCGCGGCAGTGTTGCCGTCGATCATGATGTGGCCGGCGGTGCGGTCCATCTTCTCGACCTTGAGCGGCAACGGGCAGGTGAAATTCTGCCGCGCGAACTCGTAGCCCAGCCCGATGGCCTTCATGTTGGCGTCGACGAGCTGCGGCTTCTTGGCGTAGGTCTGGCCGAGGAGCTCGCGGATGCGCTCGAGGTCGAGGTCGAGGAGCGCCGCCAGAACCCCCGCGTAGCAGATGTTCTTCATCAGGATGCGGGTGCGCACGCCGTTGAAATTCTCGTTGCACATCCGGGCGAGCGGGGCTCCGAGCACGGTGATGTCGGGGCGACCGAGGAGCGCCGGTCGCGGCCAGGTCGAGTCATAGACGAGGTACCCGCCGGATGCGACCTCCTTCACGTCGCGGGAATAGGTCTCGGCGTTCATCGCCACCATGAGGTCGACCGAGCCGGAGCGGGCGAGGTGCCCGTCGCGCGAGACGCGGATCTCGTACCAGGTGGGCAGGCCCTGGATGTTGGAGGGGAAGTAGTTCTTGCCCATCACCGGAATGCCGCTCCTGAAGATGGACTTCATGAGCAGCGTGTTGGCGCTCGCCGAGCCGGTGCCGTTCACCGTGGCGATCTTGATGGTGAAATCGTTTGTTCGGTTCGTAGTCACTGTGTCCCGTCCGACCGCATCACAAAATGCCTCTTGGCCAGAACGCCGTGAATACGTCCTTGTAGGCTCGCGCGCCGGCTGTCCTGCCGGCGAGCGTCTGGCCGAGAGGCATTTAGCGCTGCGCTCGCAGATGCACTGCTAACGAAGAATCCGGGAGTCTCGCGGGTGCGCTGGTGGTTCGTGGGGTGGGCCGTCAATGAGCCGGGTGTGCGAACACCGGCGGAGTTGCCGTGGAACCTCGGTGCGTCGGAACCGCTCGGGCCCGCTCGTGAGTGAGAGCGCAGCACGAGGGATCTCGCGATGCGCTCGGAAGCCAGCTCTGCTCGGAGCTCGAGAGAGAGGCTCGGGTCAGAACACCGTGAGCGCGTCGAACACCGGCCCGTCGACGCACACCCGCTTCATCGCCTCGCCCTCCGGCGTGCGCACGAGCACCGTGCACCCCGCGCAGCCACCCACCGCGCAGGCCATGAACTCCTC
>DATFCZ010000075.1:0-11473 GCA_035252605.1 Steroidobacteraceae bacterium | reverse complement strand
GGACCGGCCTGCTGGTGGGCTTTCGCACCGCCCGGGCTGCCGGACGCGCGGCAGGCGCGGTGGCTCGGGGACGAGCCGCCTTCGCGGCGGCGCTGGCGCGACGGCGCCGCAGCAGCTCGTTCATGGCGGTGCCGAGCTCCGCGGGCGATTTGACCGTGCGCACGCCGGCGGCCTCGAACGCCTCGTACTTGTCCGCCGCAGTGCCCTTGCCTCCGGCGACGATCGCGCCCGCATGCCCCATGCGCTTGCCCGGGGGGGCGGTGACGCCTGCGATATAGGCGACCACCGGCTTGCTGACGAAGTGACGGATGAACTGCGCGGCCGCCTCCTCGTCGCTGCCGCCGATCTCGCCCACGAGCACGATGCCTTCGGTCCCCGGATCACGCTCGAAGAGCGCGAGCACGTCGACGAAGTTGAGACCGCGCACCGGATCGCCGCCGATGCCGACGCAGGTGCTCTGGCCCAAGCCGATGTTGGTCGTCTGGAAGACCGCCTCGTAGGTGAGCGTGCCGGAGCGCGAGACGATGCCGACGGCGCCCTTCTTGTGAATGAAGCCCGGCATGATGCCGATCTTGCATTCATCCGGGGTGATCACCCCGGGGCAGTTGGGCCCGACGAGGCGCGTGCCGGAGCCGGCGAGCACCGCCTTCACGCGCACCATGTCATTGACCGGTACGCCTTCGGTGATGCAGACCACGAGCTCGATGCCGGCATCGGCTGCCTCGAGAATCGAATCGGCAGCCCCCGCCGCCGGCACGTAGATCATGCTGGCCGTGGCGCCGGTCTCGCGCACCGCATCCTTGACGGTATCGAACACCGGGAGGCGCAAGTGCTTCTGCCCGCCGCGTCCCGGAGTGACGCCGCCGACGAGCCGCGTGCCGTAAGCGATCGCCTGCTCCGAGTGATAGGTGCCCTGCTTGCCGGTGAAGCCCTGACAGATCACCTTGGTGTGCTTGTTGACCAGAATGCTCATGCTCGAGAACCCTGCTTTCCGGCCGCTAGCGCAACGACCTTGCGCGCGGCATCTGTCAGATCGGTGGCGGGCGTGATGGCAAGGCCGCTGCCCGCAAGCGCCGCCCGCGCCTTGTCGGCATTGGTGCCCTCGAGGCGCACCACCACCGGCACCTTCACGCCCACCTGCTTCACGGCGTTGATCACCCCGTCGGCAATGAGGTCGCAGCGGACGATGCCGCCGAAGATGTTGACCAGCACCGCGCGCACTTTCGGATTCGAGAGGATGAGTTGGAACGCCGCGGTCACGCGCTCGCTGGTGGCGCCGCCGCCGACGTCGAGGAAATTGGCCGGCTGCCCGCCGTGGAGCTTGATGAGGTCCATGGTGGCCATGGCGAGTCCGGCGCCGTTCACCATGCAGGCGATGTCCCCATCGAGCGAGACGTAGTTGAGCTCGTGCTCGCTCGCGCGGCGCTCCATCGGGTCCTCCTGACTCAAGTCGCGCAGCTTCGCCAGCTCCGGATGGCGGAACACCGCGTTGGCATCGATGTTGATCTTGGCATCGAGAGCCACGAGCTTGCCCGCCTTGGTGACGATGAGCGGGTTCACCTCCACCAGGCTCGCGTCCTCCGCGAGGTAGAGCTGGTAGAGCGCGGCGGCGATCGACTGGAACTCCGCGATCTGCGCGCCCTTGAGCCCCAAGCCAAAGGCGATCTGCCTTGCCTGATAGGGCTGCAGGCCCGCAGCCGGATGCACGCTGGCGGTGAGGATCTTCTCCGGCGTCTTCTGCGCCACCTCCTCGATGTCCATGCCGCCCGCGGCCGAGGCGATGAGCGCGATGCGTCCCTTCTCCCGATTCAGAGTCAGCGAGAGGTAGATCTCCCGCTCGATCTCGGAGCCCGATTCGACGTAGACGCGCTCGACCGGCAGGCCCTCGGGGCCGGTCTGTTTAGTCTTGAGGCGCGTGCCGAGCATGGCGGCGGCAGCGGCGCGGATGCCTTCCGGATCGCGGGCGAGCTTGACGCCTCCGGCCTTGCCGCGTCCGCCGGCATGCACCTGCGCCTTGACGACCCACACCGCGCCGCCGAGTGCGCTCGCGGCGGCCGCAGCCTCATCCGCGCTCGCGGCCACCTGGCCGGCGGGCACCGGGATGCCGTAGTTCCTGAATATCTCTTTAGCCTGATATTCGTGCAGATTCATGGGGGTCCTAGACTCTCGATCTCGAACGTGACGTGAATTTCGCATTGTGTCTAAAAAGCCGGACCGCCGCCAGCGCAGCGGGGCCCAAGATGGTAGAGTCGCGCGCGGCTGTTCTTTGCCTCGAGCGCCTCGCACTCACGATCCTCCATGCCGGCCACTGCCGCGACCTCACCTGCCGCTCCCGTCCAAGCCGACCTGGCCTGGCGCGTCGTCGGCCTCCTCAATCTTTACCGGCTGCTCGTGCCGCTGGTGCTGGTGAGCGCGTTGTGGCTATCGGGTCCTCGGCTGAGCCGTGTCCCGCATTCCAATGTCTTCCTCGCTGCCTGCGGGGCATACTTCGTGGCGGCGGTGCTGCTCGTGATCGCTCGGCGGTTACGGTGGTCGACACTGCGGCTCGTGGCGCTGGTGAATTCGAGCGTCGATTCCGCGGCGGTGGGGGTCATCCTCTACGCGAGCGGCGGCGTATCGAGCGGCTTCGGCATTCTGCTCGTGCTGCCGGTGGCCGCCATGGCGCTGCTCGCGAAACAGCGTGATGCGCTCCTGATCGCTGCGGTCGCCGCGCTTGCCGTTTTAGTGCAGCAGTTCTTCGTCGGCGTCGAATCGCCCATGCGCTTCACCGACTACACCACGGCCGGAACGCTCGGCGCGGTGTTGTTCGCGATCGCGGTGCTCGCCTGGCCGATTGCCAATCGCGTACGCGAAAGCGAGGCCGCGATCCGGCAGCAGGAAGTCGATCTCGCGAACCTCGCGCAGCTCTCGCAGTACATCGTGCAGCACCTTCGCGAGAGCATCCTCGTCATCGACCATCAGGATCGCATTCGACTCATCAACGAGTCGGCGGCACGCCTCCTGGGAGATGACAAGGCGTATCCGGATGCGCTGCTAGGTGAAGCCTCCCCGAGGCTTCTTTATCTTTTGGAGCGCTGGCGGCAGAGCACCGGCGATACCGGCATCTTTCCTGCGGCGGAGCAGACCTTCGTCGGTGCCGATGGCGCGCAGGTTATCCGTGCGCATTTCGCGCCGCTTGGCACCTCGACGCCCGCGCCCGTGCTGGTCTTCCTCGAGGACACGAGTCTCATCACCGAGAAGGTGCAGCAAACGAAGCTCGCCGCCCTGGGAAGACTCAGCGCCAGCATCGCGCACGAGATCCGTAATCCCGTCGGCGCCATGAGCCATGCGGGGCAGCTCCTCGCCGAATCACCCCACCTCGAGCCGCAGGAGCGGCGCCTCACGGAGATCATCCGCAACAACGCCGAGCGGGTGAGCGGCATCATCGACAGCGTCCTGAGGCTCTCGCGTCGGGAGGAGGCCCATGTGGAGCGGCTGCCGCTTCAGTCCTGGAGCGAGGAGTTCTACGAGGAATTCTGCGAGACCATGCAGTGGCCGCGCGAGCGGCTGCAAGTGAGCGCCCCCTCGGCCGAGATCGAGGTTCGCTTCGATCCGAGCCAGCTGCGGCAGATCGTCTGGAATCTTTGCGAGAATGCCATGCGCCACGCCTTCGGCGAGCGCCGGGCCGATGCCCGTGACGGCGCCATCGAGATGCGCTGCGGCCGCTTGCCTAGCAACGGGCGCCCCTTTCTCGAGGTGGCCGACCGGGGGCCGGGAGTGGCCCCGGAGCACATGGAGCGCATCTTCGAGCCCTTCTTCAGCGCCGGCCGCGGAACGGGACTGGGTCTCTATCTCGCGCGCGAGCTGGCTCAGACCAATGGCGCGACGCTCCTTTATGAGCCGCGTCACGGCGGCGGCAGCGTTTTTCGGCTGGTATTCGCAGATCCTCGACGGTGGGAGGTCGAGCCTTGAATGCGCCCTTGACGAGCCCTCGCGCCGAGCCGGCACGGCCGGTGGTGCTCATTGTGGACGATGAGCCGGACCTGCTCGAGCTCGTGAGCCTGACGCTGAGCCGCATGAATTTGAGGACCCGAACCGCTCCGGATGTCGCCACGGCCCGCAAGCTCCTGAAGAGCGAGCCCTTCGACCTCTGTCTCACCGACATGCGGCTGCCGGATGGGGACGGGCTCGACCTCGTGGCATGGATCCAGGAGAACCGCTCGAGCGTCCCCGTGGCCGTGATCACCGCCCACGGCAATGTCGAGTCGGCGGTTCGCGCGCTGAAGCTCGGCGCCTTCGACTTCGTCTCGAAGCCTCTCGATCTAGGTGTGCTGCGCAAGCTCGTCGGCAGCGCCATCCGGTTGAGCGCGAGCGGCTCCCCCGACAGCGCCACCGATCCGAGCAGCGCGCGGCTCATCGGCCACTCCGCCGTCATGGAGCAGCTGCGCGAGATGATCTCGCGCGTCTCGCGCAGCCAGGCGCCGGTGCATATCTTCGGCGAGTCCGGCACCGGCAAGGAGTTGGTGGCGCGCATGATCCACGAGTCGAGCGCGCGCCGCGAGGCCCCCTTCGTCGCCGTCAACTGTGGCGCGATCCCGACGGAGCTCATGGAAAGCGAGCTCTTCGGCCACAAGCGCGGCAGCTTCACGGGCGCCGTCGCCGACAAGAAGGGCCTCGTGCAAAGCGCCGAGGGCGGGACGCTTTTTCTCGATGAAGTAGCGGACCTGCCGCTACACATGCAGGTGAAGCTCTTGCGGGTCGTGCAGGAGAAGACAGTCCGGCCGGTGGGTGAATCCCGCGAAGAGACGGTCGATGTGCGCATCCTCTCCGCCACGCACAAGAACCTCGCCGAGCTCGTCGCGCAGGGACTCTTTCGCGAGGACCTCTTCTACCGGATCAACGTCATCGAGCTGCACGTGCCGGCGCTGCGCGAGCGCCCGGAGGACATTCCGGACATCGCCGAGGCGATTCTCGAGAGACTCGGGCGCCGCTCGGGCTCCAAACCACCGCGGCTCGCGGAAGATGCGCTCGAGCTGCTGAAATCGTATCCCTTCCCGGGCAACGTGCGCGAGCTCGAAAACGTGCTCGAGCGCGCGCTCACCCTCTGCGTCGGCGGCGTAATCACCGCCGAGCACATCAAGCTGCGCACTTCGGCGCGGCCCTCCACCCCCATATCCCTACCGGGCTCCGCGGCGGCGGGCGGCGCCGCCCTCGGCGAGCACCTGGAGGAGATCGAGCGCGACGCCATCGTCAAAGCGCTCGAGAAAACCCGCTACAACAAGACCGCGGCGGCGAAGCTCCTCGGCATGAGCTTTCGGGCGTTGCGGTACCGGATCAAGAAGCTGGGGATCGAGTAGGATCTAGAGCTGAATCCGCACTATGTAACCAAAGCTCAGGAGCGGAAAGAGCCACTCCAGGGAGTTGATGACTCGCTCTGCGGCGAGCACCGCAATACGTGCGAGTCCTGAATGGCGCTCCAGCATTTCCGTGAAGCGCGAATAATAGGGGATGATCTGCCAGTTCGAAAACCCGGCGCGACGGCACAATGTCGTGAGCGTCTTGTAGGAGAGAATGCATAGGTGATCCCGGTGAGTGGACTCCCGCCGCGCAAGACCGATCAGAAAATTGTGCAGCGCTGTAGCATTGGGCGTTGACAGGATCAGCTGGCTACCCGATAGACGTGGGATTTCTGCGAACCTCCTCAGAAATCTCAGCGGATTCTCCAGGTGCTCGATAAGCTCCCCCGCGACTATCGTATCAGGCACTTCGTCGAGCTCCGTAATCAAGCGCGTTAGATCCTCGATCTCGCCCCGCCTAATCAGCGCATTTTGCGCGGTTGCAAGACCGCCCGGGGGGATGATGCTTGAATTGTCCACGCCTTCGACCTGGCGCGCGACCCTGGCAATCTCTTCGTGCAGCCAGGTGCCCCTGCTGCGTTTGCTCGCCCACGCGGTCTCATCCATCGCGCCCAAATCGAGTACGTTACGGCCCGCGCAGGCGCTCACGATGTACTTGATGCGATCTACCGGATGATTGAGCGCGATCGCCTCGAGCGGCGTGTATCGCAGCTGCTGTCCTCTGGAGCCGGGGATTTCGGTCCTCATGCGCTGAGTGCAAGCGGAGGCTTGAGGATCAGACCCTGGCCGGTCGGTAGGGAACACACGGCGACGCCGTGTGTACGCGCGAACTCGTCCATGGCCAGCCTTTGCGGCGTGTAGCCGAGGTAGGCGTAGTCATCGAGCAGCACCGGCGCCCCGGGAACCAGCCGCTCCCAAAACCAGGTAATGGCCGCCACCTCGGGCGGCGCACTGTTCATGTCAAGATGCAGGAAGGCGATTCGGCTCGAAGTGACCTGCTTCAGTGTATCGGGCACCGGTCCCTCGATGATCCGCGCGCGCGGCCACTCGGCGAAATTGGCGCGCACTTTTTCGACGCCGCGCACGTAGAACCCGCTGCGCAGATGCTCGATGTTCGCACGCAGCGCGCCGCGCTCGCGTTCCATATCGGAGACGAAGCGTGGGTCGAGTCCCGTGAAAGTATCGAGCAGGAAGAAGTCGCGCTCGAGCGAATTCCAGTCGAGATGCTCCATGATCGCACTGCTCAGGAAGCCGCGATTGACTCCGCATTCGACGAAGTCTCCTGCGAGCGCCAACGCAACCTTGGCCGCCCATAATCCGACATGAATCCGCCAATGCCACCGGTAGGTATCAGTCCCACCAATCGCCTGCACGCCGCGCGCGTAGGCCCTGAGGAATGCTGGATCCTGCATGAACGCATGCGAATGCACGCTGATCAGTCCATCCTGCGCGTAAACAGCCGGCGCGACGCGGTTTACGAGGGCGTACAAAGTGCGCGCGATCGCCCGTTTCGCACCGCGAGCCGCATTCATGGGTGATCTCGTCAGGCGTCAACTGAGCGTCGACCGACGAATCCGGTCAATGCTCATGCCAAATTTCGCAGCTCGAGCAGCGGGCCAATGTATTTCTCATAGTTCTTCCACCGCCTGACGGAACTCGAGTAGATACGCTGGCGCACCTGCCAGTTGCTCGCCGTCACCACTGCCCGCTCCGATTTGTGGAACTCAAGGCAGCGCGGGTCCCACCGCAGTCCGATGAACTCGACCACCTTGCGGCTCCAGGTTTCCTGATCAGCGATCAGCTCCTCATAGGGAACTTCCAACAGTGTTCCCGGAGGCAACACCTCGCACCAATGGGCCATCAGGCGATGGTGCTCGCGATAGTAGTGTGCGAGATCCGATAGCTCCAGGGTGAAAGGCAAAACGCTGGCGAACTCCTGGAAATAGCATGACAGACACGTATCGATCGGATCACGCCGCATGTAGATGAAGCGCGCGTTCGGAAGCGCTAGGTGAATGAGGCCCAGAAAATCGGAATTGAGCGGGGCCTTGTCAACGACACGTAGTGCCTGCGGCGAATGCCGATCCAGCACTCTCAGGTACGATTCCCCAAGTTTCTTCAAGAGTTGCGTATCGGGGGCCTCGCGCTGCAGAAAAGGCTTCTCCCTGTGAACGACGCTGTTCCAGAAGTCGAGCTCGCCGGCTCCCGCAGCTTGCGGGTGTGAGGCAATGATCTGCTCCATCAGCGAGGTGCCGGACCGCATCATGCCGACGACGAACACCGGCTTCGAGGACTCGCAGGCACCCGTCGCTCGCGTCTCCAGGCGCTCGCGCGTGTAGAGACGGATCGTCTCATCGGCAAACCTCGTACGAGCTTCGCGGTCGTAGCGTTTCGCAACACGTTTTTGCAGCTCGTTGGCGGTCTTGTACTCCTTGAAAGCCCTGGAAAAGTTCCGAAGGTCATTGAAGTACTTTCCCATGGCGAATCGCAACTTGGCTTCCTCAACGGGAGGGATCCCGCTCGCAAGCATCCTCTCGGCAACTTCCAACCAATCCCTGTCGTCGGTGGTCATTCGTCTTATATCCACGAGCCACGCCCAGGCTTCTGAGCATTTGGGATCGACCTCGACGGCCTCCCGCAACAGGCGTTCCGCTTCCTCGAAGCGCCCCTCGATGCTCGCGACCCAACCGAGCGCGCAAAGCACGTTCGCGCTCCGGGGCTTCAGACGCCTGGCCTTCTCGATGCAGCTCTTCGTCTGCTCCCAGGAGCCGAGTCCCGCCAAGGTATGGCCGAGCCCCACGAGCGCATCCGCGCTGCGCGGATCGAGCTTAATCGTGCGGCGCAACGCCGTCTCGGATGCCGAGAAATTGCCTTTCCAGCGAAGCACCGTTCCGAGGCGAAAGTAGGCTTCGGCGTAGGTCGGCTTCAGTTCTACCGCGCGCCGGAACTCCTCCTCCGCCCGCCCAAATTGGCCTTGCATCTGCAACGCCAATCCCAGCTTGTTGTGCGCGACAGCATTGCGGGGCTCGAGCGCAAGCGCCTCCTCATATCGTGCGGCTGCTTCGGCGTGATCGCCATCCGCTGTGAGCGCATCTCCTTCCGACAGGAGTGCGGGAACGCGCCTGGAGGACGCCTGCTCGACAGAGGTCTGGCTCCCGCCGGCCGGTCTAAGCCCCAGAGAGCCCCCTGAGAGCTGCAGCAACACCAACTCCGTCAACTGATCCGCGGTGCTGCGGTCCACGCCCCGCTCCAGCAGTCTCCATTTGAACGAGTTCAGGAGCTTGGCGCGCTTGAACAGATTCAGCTTGAGGGAGCCGGCCTCCCGCGCCACCCGTTGCAGGAATTTCTGAAGATCCGAGCGGCCATTCTTGGGCGAGCTCTTGCGGCCCGCGGCCCCCGCGGTGTCGCCTTCGGGTAAATAGTGATCCGCCAGCGTAGCGCCGACTTGGGCGGCTTCACGCGCGTTGAACCAATCAAGAAGCATGGTTGCAGGGCGCCGGGTCTGACGATATTAGGTAAAAGATACCCCAAGATTAGCTTCGACGTTCACAAGATCAACGGTAGGTGCACCGGATCACACTTTGGTTCGCCCGGGCGGGCGAAGCGGCAGCCCTCAATTTCCCGCTGGCAACACATGGACGTAGTAGCGCTCCTTCCGCCTTCCGCACTCCACGGGGGGTGCTGCCGTCAGCCACTCTCGGCTTGTACCGAGATCTTCGGGAGGCCCTCCACGATCCAAGGCGTGCAGCATCACGTGCCCGCCAGAGGCAACGTAGACCATGAGGCCCGTCCCTGCGTACTCCCTGGCCCAGATCTGCAGGTGCGGATCGCTGAGGTTTCGGGTTTGCGGGTGACGCGGATGAAAAAGCGCGGGACAGGCATCCTCGAGGCGATCGAATATCACGTTGGCGGAGCGCTCCCCTTTCAGGAACCGAGCCTGTGCTTGTACGAGCCGACAGGCGGCCAGATAGGAGACGTTGGATGGCTGGGTATCCCCGCTCGAGGAAGATCCGCTCCCCATGAGAGTCTCGGTTGGAGCCGTATCTTCGAGCAAGATCCTCGAGCAGTCCCTCGGGTCCGTGCGCAGGCCGAAACGTTCCAGCTCATCATCGACCAGAGTCAGATCCGGCGGCCCAGATGAACGCTCAGCCCCTCTGCGAGGGTCGATCATTACGACCCAAATGTGCGGCTGGTATCTTTGGATCAGCGACCGAATTCTCACGCCCGTGGCTCCGTCGGACCCGAGCTCATAGGCGCCTCCGACGTTCACGAACGCCGACCCCGGGGCTAGGTAAGGAGCCAGGAAGGCATTCGAAGGATTCCCGAAGAGGAAGTACAGATTCGATGTCGCCGCCACAGACTTCGGTACGGAAACCTCGAACCACTGCCCTCCGTCCCATGGAACATGGACGCGGTAGCCCGCCCCAATCGCCAACTGCACCACCTGCACGCTCATGACTATGCCGATCAGGCATTTGCGTAACCAGGGACGTGCCTCGAGTAACCGGAACGTGAGCGCCACGACGAGCACGGCGGCGATGCACGCCATGCCGATGAAGTAGCGCCCGTTGCCCGAGACGGTCAACCAGAGGATCCAATCGAGCAGGAATCCGCAGCCGAGCGCAGCAAGCATGCGCATGCCAGCCAGGTGGAGTGCCGAGTTCGTACCTGAGCAGAAGGCTCGAAATCTGAGGCTCATCCACTGAAAGAGCCCGAGGATGAATAGGAGCAAGAGCACCGCGTACCGCAGGTCGGGCGAGGGATACTCGCTATCGATCATACCTATGGGAGCCGCGATGGCGAATGGACGCCACAAGGCGTTGAGAAGCGAGTCGGGTATGAAGCGGTAATCCAGGGTCAGCCCGGTCGTATATTGCGGCGAACGGAAAATATCGTTGAGCAACGGAAAGACGGGATTTCCGAAGTGCCGCTGCAGCTGGATTGCCCACGGCAGTGCAAGGAGCGTGAATGCTGAACCGAGGGCCAGCGCGAAGAGAGCTGCCACGCGGAGTCTCGCGGACCATTTGATGGGAACAAATAGCAGCAGGACGAAAGCCGCGAGTGCGTGGGCGGCATTGGTGACCTTGAGCGCGCTCGCCGCACCGAGCAGCAGGCCCGCGCACAAAACGGTCGCCGTTCCCGGTGAACCGATGGCACGGACCAGCAGCAGCCAACCGCCAAGAACAAGCTCGGCGGTAGTGATGTCGGAATAACTCGAACCGAGCTCGGCGATTAGGATCGGATTGGCGAAGGCCAACGCGACCGCGCAGACGCCCACGGCGACGCGCTTCCCGGGAATTGGCGAAGCGATCGTAGTTGCGATCTCATAGGTCAGCCACAGGATCCCGCTCTGCACGATCGCCAGAATGGATGTGGCTACCAGTGCTGGCATTCCCGACCTGGCGAGCAGATAGAAGGGAACGTAAATGTAAGGATTGAAGTAGGATTGCGGTCCCGCCGCGAAGTAATCCTGGCTGAAGCGATCGTGCAAGGCGCTGAATCCCGCGTAGAGGTGGTAATCCAGCGTGTCCCACATCATGTCCTTGCCGAGGACATAGTTGACGATCACCGCAGCCGCGGAGCAGGCAAAATAGATGACAAGCCGGGGCGAAAGGGCGCTGAGCGGGCCGCTGCGAAGCGGATTCCGCCGCGTCAATTGCAAGGGCTCATCAGTCGAATTCACAGTGCTGCCCACCTGCTTCATAATGTCAGCACCGAAGCCCACTGGATGTGACCTCTGCTACAACTCGCACGATTCTGCGCCGTCGGTGTGACCTGCCTCGTGCTGAGTTTGGCTGTCCTCATCGGATTGCACGACTTGGCTGGCGTCAACTATCTGGTCGCGTACGTGACGGCGTTCGCCCTCGGCAGCGCGGCCGGATATCTGCTCAACGCGCGGTTCACGTTTTTCGCCGGCTCCATCCACCACATCGCCGCGGTGCGCTACCTGCTGGTCAACGCGGTGCTGCTTTGCGTGTTCACCATCGCGTTGAAGCTCCTAGGAGCCCGTCCGAGTAATGGATTCGATACACTCGCGAGCAGGGTCTGTGGGGTTAAAAGGCATGGCGAAGACCTTTCGTGAGTGGAACGTAGAGCAGCGCTGGCTGCTGCCGCCGTCGGTGATGGACTTCGTGCCG